>NZ_JAXCEI010000011.1:0-279243 GCF_041463655.1 Actinomadura monticuli | reverse complement strand
GGGCCGCCCGCGCGGGCCGGCGGCGTCCTGCGGGGGGCGGGCCTGCCGCGGCCCTGCCGGCTCACCGGCGCTCCGCCGCGGCCGCGGCGCGGGTCATCGGGGTCCACGGGCGCGCAGACTACCGCCCGCCGGCCGGTGACGCGCCCGCGCGCGGGCCGCTCACTGACCGGTCCTTCCGCCGGAAGCCAGGTCGAGCCGCCCGTAGAGGAAGTCGGCGGCGTTCTCGATGACGAGGCTCACGTCGATCATCTCGTTGAGCGAGGCGGGCTGCGCGCCGCCGGCCCGCTCCACCCACGTGATCACGGCGTAGTGGCCGTAGGTCTTGGCGTAGGCGGCGCTGAACCCCTGCCCGAACGCGGGGACGTCCGGCGCCTTCAGCGGCGTCACCCAGCCGGCGCCGGTCGCCGGGTCGAGGTCGCGGAGGACCTGCTTGACGCCGTCCTCGGTCGCCATGTTCAGCACGATGAACTGGCCGACGTGCTTCTTGTCGCCGCTCACGTAGGCGGCCCGGACCAGCTGGCTGCACTGGTACTTGGCGAGGTCGCCGTGCAGGCGCGCGCCCCACGTGCCGGTCTTGCAGTCGTTCGACAGCTCGGACGCGGCCAGCGTGAACGCGTACTTGCCGGTCTTGAGGCTCTTGGCGCCGAACGCCTCGCCCTCGGTGATCGCGCGGCCGTCGGCGGTGCGGGCCGCGATCTGGGCGAAGCCCTCGCCGAGGTAGTCGGGCGTGTAGGCGGTCGGCGCCGCCGTCTTCGCCGCGGACTCCTCGCTCCCGCCGCCGGTCAGCAGCACCGCGGCCACGGCCGCGACGATCACCACGACCAGCGCGGCGGCGCCGCCGAGCAGCAGCTTCGGACTGGGGCGCTTGCGGCCGGACTTCTCCTCCGGCCAGAAGTCCTGCCCGCCGCCCTTCTGCGCGGCCTGGGCGGAACCTGGGTCACGAGCCTCGATCACGCCCCGGAGCTTAGCGGGCCGGGTCGCCCTCGCGCGCCCAAAAGGGCTTTTCGTCCAGATTCCTTCGAGCTACAGGCCGTTGGTCCCGATCAGCGCGCCGACGCCGTAGGTGATCCCGGCGGCGGCGGCGCCGAACAGCAGCTGCCGCGCCCCGCCGAACCACCAGGGGCGGGTCGTGATCCGCGACACCAGCGCCCCGGCGAGGAACAGGCCGAGGCCCGCGACGATCGCCGCAGGCCACAGCGACGTGGCGCCCAGCAGGTACGGCAGCACCGGCAGGATCGCGCCGACCGCGAACGACAGGAACGACGAGCCCGCGGCCAGCACCGGCGACGGCAGGTCGCCCGGCGTCACCCCGAGCTCCTCCCTGGTGTGCACCTCCAGGGCCTCGTCGGGGTCGCGCGACAGCTGCCGCGCGACCTCGGCGGCCGTGTCCGGGTCCACGCCGCGCGCCTCGAAGACCTCGGCCAGCTCGCGCTCCTCGGCGACCGGGTGCCGGGCGAGTTCCAGCCGCTCGACCTCGATCTCCGCCTCCGCCAGTTCCGACTGGGAGGCCACCGAGATGTACTCCCCCGCCGCCATGGAGAACGCGCCCGCCGCCAGGCCCGCGAGACCCGCCAGCAACACCACCTGCTGCTCCGCCTGGCCGCCCGCGACACCCGCGATCAGCGCGAAGTTGGACACCAGCCCGTCCATCGCGCCGAACACCGCGGGCCGCAGCCAGCCGCCCGTCACATCGCGGTGCCGATGGTGCTGCTCGGACGTCCCGCTCGTCTTCTCACTGGTCATCTCGCCCCCGCGTTCCCCCGCCGCCGCCTGCCTCATTTCCCATCGGGGATGGGCTCCCCCTTGGCCGGCCGGGTGAGCTCGGCGGTGCCGTCCTCCTCGGCCGCCCTCTCGGCCTTGGTCCCGCCGCCGGCCTTGGTCTGGTCGTCGGCCTTGGTCTGGTCGTCGGCCTTCGTCTCGGGTGCGGCCTCGGGCTCAGCCTCGGTCTCGGAGTCGGCCTTGCTCTCGGGTTCCGTCTCGGCCTCGGGCCCCGCGGCGTCCTCGGGGACGTCCGCCGGGGCATCCTCCGCCCGGGCGGCCGCTTCGGGGCCTGCCTCCAGTTCGTCCGCGTCCTGCGCGTCCTCGGCGGCGGAGACGGGCTCGTCGTCCGCGGGTCCGGCTGCGTCCGCGGCGGTGTCGGAGGCTCCCGGCTCGCCCTCCGCCCCGCCCTTCGTCTCGGCCTCGGTCCCGGCCGTGCCGGGGACGGAGCCCGCGCCGCCGGAGGCCGCCTCCGCGGGGATGCCGACGTTCTCCGGGCCGGTGCTGTTCCGGGCCAGGTACAGGTACGCGACCGCGCCGAGGAACAGGACGATCGACGTCCAGTCGTTCAGCCGGAGGCCGAGGATGTGGTGGGCGTCGTCGATGCGCAGCGCCTCGATCCAGCCGCGCCCGACGGTGTAGGCGGCGACGTAGAGGGCGAACGCGCGGCCGTGCGTGAGCTTGTAGCGGCGGTCGGCCCAGATGACGAGGACCGCGACGCCGACGCACCACAGCGACTCGTACAGGAACGTCGGATGGTACGTCGCGATGTCGGCGTACTTCGGGTCGAGCGCGGGCCCGCCGTCCAGCATCGGCCGGTGGTTCTCGTCGATCTTCAGCGCCCAGAAGGCGTCCAGCGGGCGGCCGTACAGCTCCTGGTTCCAGTAGTTGCCCCAGCGGCCGATCGCCTGCGCCAGCGCGATGCCGGGCGCGACCGCGTCGCCGAGCGCCAGCACCGAGATGCCGCGCCGCCGGCAGCCGATGACCGCGCCGACCGCGCCCAGCGCGACGGCGCCCCAGATGCCGAGGCCGCCCTTCCAGATCTCCAGCGCCCGGACGGGGTCGCCGTCCTCGCCGAAGTACCGCTGGTAGTCGGTGATCACGTGGTAGAGCCGACCGCCGACCAGGCCGAACGGCACCGCCCACACGGCAACGTCGACGATCACGCCAGGCGTGCCGCCCTTGGCCGCCCAGCGCCGCTCGCCCAGCCAGACCGCGGCGACGATGCCAAGAATGATCATGATGGCGTAGGCGCGCACCGGGACGGGCCCGAGGTGCCAGACGCCCTGCGAGGGACTCGGGATGGAGGCGAGCTGGTGCATGACCGTTGACGTTACCGCCTCCCGGGCGCGGTGCGCGCCCTCTCTACGACCGAGATGGAACCGCCGTCCCCGGTGCGCCGCCGGACCGGTCGGCGGCGGTGCCGCTCGACCGCGTGCCGGTGGGCGCGGGCGTGCTCCCGCCCGCTTCGGCGACGGCCTTCCTGAGGTCGTCGGGCGAGCCCAGGACGTCGTTCCCGACCTTCTCGCCGTCCAGCGCGAGGAACGGGGTGGAGTCGACGCCGGCCTTGCCCGCCTGGATGCTCGCCTGGTCGACGGCCTTCATCTTCTGCTCGCCGTTGACGCAGGCGGCGAAGGACGGGTCGGTCACGCCGAGGTCGGCCGCCCACGCGATGAGGTCCTTCGGGAGGAACCCGTCGTCGCCCTCCACGGGCTGCTCGGCGTAGAGCCGGTCGTGATACTCGACCCAGTGGTCGGCCGGCATGCAGGCGGCGGCGTTCGCGGCCCGCCGCGAGTTGGACATGAGCGGCTCCTGCTGGAACAGCTGGAACGGCCGGTAGACGACCTTGAGCCTGCCCTCGGCCGCGAGCTGCTTCATCGTCCCGCCGAGCCGCGCCTCCATCGTCTTGCAGGCGGGGCACTGGAAGTCCTCCCAGACGTCGAGGACGGGCGCGCTCACCCCCGGCTGCGCCATCGCGACCGAGCCGTCCTGCTGCCGGGTGGCGGGGGCGAGCGCCCCCTTGTAGCCGTCGATCGCGGGTTCGGTCCCGTCCCGGGACATCAGCACCACGACAGCGACGACCGCGACCGCCGCCAGCGCGACGGCGCCGAGGACGACCAGCAGCGCGCGCTGCCGGCGTCCCCGGGCCGCCGCCCGTGCCCGTTCGTCCGCGAGGCGCCGCCGCGCGGACGGACCCCTCCCCTGCTCGCTCATCGATCCCCCGATCGCCACCGTGCGTGCTCTGAGCTATCACGAGCGTAGCGGTGACGGCCGGGGAGGTCCTCAAGAAGCGCCGGGGGCCGGTCTCACTCGCCGCCTGTGCGGGCAGGCGTCACTTGCCCGCCGCCGCGGCGGCGTCGATGGTGGCCCGCAGGGCCGCCGGGTTCATGAACTGGGTCTGGTCGAGCTTCTGGCCGTTCAGGAAGACCGTCGGGGTGCCGTCCACGCCGCGCTGCTGCAGGGCGTAGTTCGTCATCTGGTCGACCTGGGGCTTCTTCTGCTCGTCCCGGACGCACTTCTCGAAGTTCGCGTCGGTGATCCCGATGTCCTTGCCCCACTTCACGAGGTCGTCGGGCGAGAAGCCCTCCGAGCCCTCGGCGGGCTGGAACTTGAAGAGCGCGTCATGGTAGGAGATCCACTTGTCGGCCGGGACGCAGAGCGCCGCCTCCGCCGAGCGCAGCGAGTTGATCTTGATCGGGTCCTTCTGCTGCCCGAACAGGTGGAACGGCCGGTAGACGACCTTGACCTTGCCCTCCAGCGCGAGCTTCTCGACCGTCTCGCCGGTGGCCTCCTCGAACTGCTTGCAGATCGGGCACTGGAAGTCCTCGAAGATCTCCAGCTCCGGCTTGGTCACCCCGGCCTTGGCCATCACGATGGAGCCGTCGTCCTGGCGGCTGAGGGGGGCCAGCGCGCCCTGGTGGACCTCGGCCCGGCCGTTCTTGTCCTTCTGGTCGATGACGAGGACGGCGCCGACCACGATCACCGCCACGGCCACCACGGACCCGATGACGATGGCGAGCAGCCGCCGCTGCTTCTCCCGCGCCGCCTGCCGCTTGCGCTCGGCGGCCAGGCGCTCCCTCGCGGACCGCTCTCGTGCGGCCTTGCTCATTGGTTCTCCTAGTGCGTGCGGACCCGGCGCCGCCGTCGCGCGGCGCGGTAACGGGAGGTTAGTCGACCTGACCGATACGTCGGAATTCGTCGGCCAGGACGAGGAGGAACAGCAGGACGGTGACGACGTGGACCCCGGTGCACCACAGGCAGATCTTGTGCAGGACCGCCAGCTCGACGGTGACCAGGTAGACGACCATGAGCACGCCCACCGAGACGGCCGCCACCCGGCCCCAGCGCAGCGGCGGCCACGTGGCGCGCAGCGCCCACGGCGTCAGCAGCGCGCCGAACCCGACGAAGAACGCCAGCCCCAGCAGCGGCATCGGGATGCCGAGCAGGGCGGAGTACTCGCTCGTCGTGACCGCGTGGCAGTCGATCGTCGAGGTCGCCGAGCACACCAGCGCGCCCTCGTCGTAGTGGCTGATCGTCAGGTAGACCGAGATCCCGAGCCCGGCGATCGTCAGCAGCCAGGCCGGGATCTGGAACCACGCGGGCGGCAGCGGCGGCGACGCCGCGTCGACCCGGTCATCGGCCGTCATCTCTTGCGTCATCGTGATCCTTCCGGGACCGCCTGCGCCGGCTCGGCCGGCGAACACACCCTATTGGAGAGCGGCGGTACCACAAGCATGAACTCGGCGGGGCCCGGCCGGAGTTCCCGGCGTACGGCAAAGCCCGCGCGGAAACGGCTCCGCCGCGATCCGCGCGGGCCCGGCGGACACGTCCGGAACGCTCAGCGGCCGGCGCGGACGCCCGCCGCGAGCTCCTCGGTGAACGACCGGACGGCGGCCACCCCGGACGCGAGGTCGGGGGCCTCCAGGACGCGGCGGACGAACGCCGACCCGACGATCACGCCGTCGGCGAAGCCCGCGACCTCGGCGGCCTGCGCGCCGGTGCCGACGCCGAGCCCGAGGCCGACGGGCAGCCCCGTGCCGGCCTTGTCGATGATCGCCCGGGTCCGCTCCACCAGGCGCGGGGCGCCGGTGTCGATCGCCGAGCGGGCACCGGTGACGCCCATCAGCGACGCCGCGTACACGAAGCCCCGGCACACCCCGGTGACCTTCTCGATGCGCTCGTCGGTGGAGCTGAGCGCGACGAGGAACACCCGGTCGAGGTCGTGCGCCTCGGACGCCTCCAGCCACTCGCCGCCCTCCTCGGGCGTGAGGTCCGGCGTGATCAGCCCGGCCCCGCCGGCGGACGCGAGGTCCCGCGCGAACCGGTCGGCGCCGTAGTGGTCGACGGGGTTCCAGTACGTCATGACGAGGACCGGGGCGCCGGTGGCGGCGACGGCCTCGACCGTCCGGAACACGTCGGCGACGCGGGCGCCGCCGACGAGCGCCTGGTGGACGGCGTCCTGGATGACGGGGCCGTCGATCATCGGGTCGCTGTAGGGCAGGCCGAGCTCGATGACGTCGCAGCCCGCGTCCACCATGGTCCTGGCGACCTCGGCGGCGCCGTCGACGGTCGGGAACCCGACGGGCAGGTAGCCGACGAGCGCGGCCCGCCCCTCGGCCTTGGCCTTGTCGTACGCGGTGCGGGCGCTCACTCGCCCTCTCCTTCCGGCATCAGGCCGAAGAAGGCGGCGGCCGTGTGCATGTCCTTGTCGCCGCGCCCGGACAGGCACACGACGATCGTGGCGTCCGGGCCCAGCTCCCTGCCGACCTTGAGCGCGCCGGCGAGCGCGTGCGCGGACTCGATGGCCGGGATGATGCCCTCCGTCCGGCACAGCAGCGCGAACGCGTCCATCGCCTCCGCGTCGGTGATCTCGCGGTACTCGGCGCGCCCCGTCTCGTGCAGCCACGAGTGCTCGGGGCCGACGCCCGGATAGTCGAGCCCGGCCGAGATCGAATGGGTCTCGAGGGTCTGGCCGTCGTCGTCCTGGAGCAGGTAGGTCCGCATGCCGTGGATGACGCCGAGCGAGCCGCCGACGAGCGTCGCGGCGTGCTTGCCCGAGGCGACGCCGTCGCCGCCCGCCTCGAACCCGTACAGCCGGACGGACTCGTCCGGGACGAAGGCGTGGAAGGTGCCGATCGCGTTGGATCCGCCGCCGACGCAGGCGACGACCGCGTCCGGCAGGGCGCCCGTCATGTCCAGGCACTGCCGCCGCGCCTCGACCCCGATGACGCGCTGGAAGTCGCGGACCATCATCGGGAACGGGTGCGGGCCCATGACCGAGCCGATGCAGTAGTGGGTGTCGTCGACGGTGGCGACCCAGTCGCGGAACGCCTCGTTGCAGGCGTCCTTGAGGGTGCGGCTGCCGGTCCGCACCGGGATCACCTCGGCGCCGAGCATCCGCATCCGGGCGACGTTGAGGGCCTGCCGCTCGGTGTCGACCTCGCCCATGTAGACGGTGCAGGTCAGGCCGAGGAGCGCGGCGGCGGTCGCGGTGGCGACGCCGTGCTGCCCGGCGCCGGTCTCGGCGAGGATGCGGGACTTGCCCATCCGCTTGGTGAGCAGCGCCTGGCCCAGCACGTTGTTGATCTTGTGCGAGCCGGTGTGGTTGAGGTCCTCGCGCTTCAGCAGCACCCGGGCGCCGCCCGCGTGCTCGGCGAAGCGCCTCGCCTCCGTCAGCAGGCTCGGACGTCCCGCGTAGTTCGCGAGGAGGTCGTCCAGTTCGGCGGTGAACCCGGGGTCGCGCTTCGCGGCCTCGAACTCGCGGGTCAGCTCGTCCAGCGCCGCCATCAGCGCCTCGGGCGCGAACCGGCCACCGAAACGTCCGAAATGGCCTGTGGCGTCGGGTACGGCTCCAGCACCGCGCGCGGCGGTGTCCATGGTCATGGGAAAACGCGTCCTGTCATGGGAGAAGGGAACGGGGTCAGTGGGGTCCTGGACTAGCCCCGCCATCGCTCCCGGAGCGGTTCGACCTGCATAGCCGCCACCCTATCGAGCGGTCAGCCGCTCTGGCGCAGCGCCGGATGGGCGCCCGCCGCGACCAGGTCCGCGACCGCGGCCCGCGGGTCCCGGCCGATGACCAGGCTCTCCCCCACGAGCACGGCGTCCGCCCCGCTGGAGGCGTACGCCAGCAGGTCGTGCGGGCCCCGCACCCCCGACTCCGCGATCTTCACGACGTCCTTCGGGATCGTGGGCGCGACCCGGGCGAACACCCCGCGGTCCACCTTCAGCGTCCGCAGATCACGGGCGTTCACGCCGACGACCTTCGCGCCCGCCTCCACGGCCCGCGCCGCCTCCTCCTCGGTGTGCGCCTCCACCAGCGGCACCAGCCCGATCGACTCGGCCCGCTCCACCAGCGACACCAGGGCGTCCTGCGGCAGCGCCGCGACGATCAGCAGCACCATGTCGGCGCCCGCCGCCCGCGCCTCCCACAGCTGGTACGAGGTCACGACGAAGTCCTTGCGCAGGACGCAGACGCCGACGTTGGCGCGGACCTCCGCCAGGTCCGCCAGGCTGCCGCCGAACCGGCGCCGCTCCGTCAGCACGCTGATCACCTTCGCGCCGCCGGCCTCGTAGTCGCGGGCGAGCGCCGCGGGATCCGCGATCGCGGCGAGCGCCCCCTTGGACGGGCTGCTGCGCTTGACCTCGGCGATGACCGACACACCCGGACCCCGCAGCGCCGCCAGCGCGTCCCGCGCGGCCGGGGCCGCCGCCGCCTTCTCCTTGAGGGCGTCCAGCGGGACCTCGCGCTGCCTGTCGGCGAGATCGGCCCGGACGCCTTCGATGATCTCGTCCAAAACGCTCAAGGTCGCAGGCCCCCTATTTCAGGTCGTTCCGTGCACTATATCTATCGGGGGGGCGACCCCCCGAACCCCCCGTCAGCGACGCACGCGATCCTCACGACGCGTTTCGGTTTTTGTGCGTGTTGCTGTTTGTGCGGCGTCGCTGCGGTCGCGTGCGTCGGCGGGCATGCCCGCTCCGGGCGCTGGAGCGCCCTCCGCGTGCCTGCCCGTGCCGTCGGCTGGGGTTCAGACCACCGGGGGGGCCGGGGTCATGGTGCCAGGGCTTGGGCCGCGGGGAGGTTGCGGACTATCCAGTAGACGATCACCAGGCCCAGGAACGAGTAGACCACCGGCTGTTTGAAAAGGACGGTCCGCATCGGCAGGCCCCTGGCCGTCCTGACGGTCCAGAGGACGTAGAGGTAGCCGAAGACCGGCAGGAGTACGAACAGCAGCGGATTGAGGCCGAAGGCGACGCCCACGTCGCCGTGCGTCAGGGCGTAGACGAGCCGCGTCATGCCGCAGCCCGGGCAGTAGTACCCGGTCAGCGCCAGGAACGGGCAGCCGGGATAGTGCCCCGCCTCATTCGGATCGCCCCGGAACGCCACGACAAGGGCCCCCGCGACCACCCCGCCGAGCACCGCCGCCTGGGGTAGCAGCCCCCGCACACCCCTTTTGGGCGCGCACGAATGCTCCTGCGAAGGAACGCCTACCCGAGTCACACGTCCACGATAGGCCGCGAGGGCACCCCTGGCGCCGCCACCAAGGTTCGCCGGGTGCGTTGATCTGCGGCGTGTTGTTGGTATGAGCGCGCCGGAAGCAACAACACGCCGCAGCTCAAGGGCTTAACAGTCCAGTACGTAGCCGATGCCTCTGACTGTTCTGATGGGGCTGGCTTCGCCTAGTTTCGCGCGCAGTTGGGCCACGTGGACGTCGACGGTGCGGCTGCCAGCGCCGGCGCCGGGGCCCCAGGCGGCGTCGAGGAGTTGTTCGCGGGTGAAGACGCGTCCGGGGTTGGCCATGAGGAATTCGAGGAGGTCGAACTCGGTGACGGTGAGGGTGACGCGGCGGTCGCCGGTGGCGGCGGTGCGGTCGTGGGGGTCGAGGGCGATCGAGCCGGCGCGGAGGGGGGCGGGCGGGACGGCGGCGGGGGCGCCGCGGCGGAGGGCCTCGGCGACGGCGGCGACGAGGACACGGGGGCCGAAGGGGCGCTCGACGCGGTGGTCGCCGAGCGGGCGGGCGGCGGCGGAGTCGAGAGGGCCGGTGACGGCGACGACGGGGGCGGGGCGGGCGGCGTCGGCGACGCGGCGGTGCAGGTCGGCGGGCAGCGCGGCGGTGGACAGGTCGAGGACGACGACGTCGGGGCGGGCGCGCTCGGCGGCGGCGGGCGCGCGGGCCGGGTCGGGTTCGATCTCGACGTCGTAGCCCTCGCGGGCCAGGTAGCGGCGCTGCAGTTCGGCGACGGCGGGGTCGTGCTCGACGACGAGCACGAGTCCGCCACCGTCGGCGGTCATGCGCGCCCGCTCCGCCGGGCGGTCGGGTCCTCGCCGCGGTCGAGGGACCGCCACATCGCGGACGGGTCGTCCGCCCGCTGCTGAGCGGCGGGGCCTTCCCGCTCGTAGCGGGACGACATGGCGGGCCAGCGCCCGCCGCGGACCGCGGTGAGGACGCCGGCGGCCACCAGGAGGACGCCGCCGGCGACGGAGACCAGCCACCACAGGTTCGCCTGGAGGGCCGGGTCGGCGCCGAGCCTGATCAGGGCGCTCTTGTCGGCGGCGGCGTCCAGCACGTTCGAGCGCCGGACGGCGGACGCCGACGCGTAGGCGATCCCGGCGCCGAACAGGGCGATGAGGACGCCGACGGCGGCGCGGACGCGGCCGCGGGTGGCGAACAGGGCGGCGAGGCCGGCGAGGCCGGCCCAGCCGAGGGCGCCCGCGGCGCCGCCGAGGTCGCCGCCGGTGAGCGTCTGGGTGAACGGCGTGATGGCGTCCTCGGCCTTGACGGCGGCCCAGGTGCGCCCGGCGGCGAGCAGGGCGAGGCCCGCGCCGGCGGCGCACAGCAGCGCCGCCAGGGCGCGTTCGCGCCCGGGCGTCATGCGCCCTGCTCGGGGCGTTCCCCGACGGCGGCGTCGAGGACGTCGGCGTCCCAGCAGGTGCGGTCGCCGGTGTGGCAGGCGCCGCCGACCTGGTCGACCTTCACCAGGACGGCGTCGGCGTCGCAGTCGAGCGCGACCGACTTGACCCACTGCTGGTGGCCGGAGCTCTCGCCCTTCACCCAGTACTCGCGCCGGCTGCGCGACCAGTAGGTGCAGCGGCCGGTGGTGAGGGTGCGGTGCAGGGCCTCGTCGTCCATCCAGCCGAGCATGAGCACCTCGCCGGTGTCGTACTGCTGGGCGATGGCGGGGACGAGGCCGTTCGGGTCGCGCTTCAGCCGCGCCGCGATCTTCGGATCCAGATTGGACGCTGGTACGGGCATGCCCGAAGTTTATTGCGCCCCGGGCCCGCCATGAACGAATGGGCCCGCGCCCTGGCGGAGGGAGCGGGCCCAGACGTACGACTACGGGTGTTACAGGGGGACGACCTGGTCGGCCTGCGGACCCCGGTTACCCTGCGTCACCTCGAACTGGACGCGCTGGTTCTCGTCCAGAGTGCGGTATCCGGAGGACTGGATGGCCGAGTAGTGCACGAAGACGTCCGGACCGCCGCCGTCGACGGCGATGAATCCGAAGCCCTTCTCGGCGTTGAACCACTTCACGGTGCCCTGCTGGGGCATGTCTTTCTCCTTGCGGCAAAACCTGGGCCCACACCTCGCGGGCCCGTGCGGTCGCTGCGGAACGCTCTCGCCTCCCGGTACGGTCCCGGAAAAGCCAAAACGCCCGCTGCCATCAGTCCGCGGGCGTCTGCACGATCGAGAACCACGACTGCAACCGACGGGCCCACAGTATCACCGCTTCCGCGTAAAGCGGAGGAGCCGCAAGGCACGTGATTCTCCTCCCGGCGAACCGTGCCGTTACCTGCCCGTTAAAGACTCCAACCGGTCTCGGTCAGGCTCTTGACAGCGTCCGTCGCCCCGGTGAGGCGGACGTCGGCGACGTCCCGGCGGCCCAGTGCCCACAGGACGAGTTCGCCGACCGGGCCGTGCACGCGGACGGCTCCGCGGGCGTTCCGGCGGGCGTCCCGGCCGCGGGCCGGCACCCGGAGGGCACGCCCGTCCGGTTGCACGAGCGTTACCTCGACCTGAACTTTTCTTAGGACAAAGCGGGCAATTTTTATCCGTCGCCACAGCACTTCACCGAGTTCCGGCGAGATCTCCCGCGGCTCCCAGTCGGGACGCGCGCGCCGGACGTCCTCATGGTGAACAAAGAACTCGACGCCGTTCGCGTTTTTGTCAACTCCCGGAAGCGCGTACGGGGAGAACTTCGCCGGACCGTCCCGAAACCGTTCGACGAGGCGGTCGAACGGCACGGCGCTCGCCGTCCGGCGCCGGACGCGCTCGGTGTAGAAGGAGAGGGGGGACAGCAGTATTCCCGGGGCGGCGTCGGGGCGGTTCTCCCGGACGACCAGATGGGCGGCCAGGTCGCGGGCGGTCCAGCCCGCGCATTTCGTGGCCGCGTCCGGCCCCGCCTCCGCCAGCGCGGCGGCGAGCAGCAGCCGCTCGCGCCGGACGGGGCCGGGATCGGCCGGACCGGCCTCGGGTGTGGTCATCGCCCGATCGTAAGCCGTGCCGGGATCGCCGGGAATAACCGCCGTGGCCGCATGGTAGGCAATGTGCAGGCCCGCAGATCCCCGCGCCGCGGTCGCGGGGGGTTGCGGGCATCGCCGTGAGAACGAGGAGTAGCCGTGCCACCTGGGTCCAGACGCGTCAGCCCGCATGTGCTCAGGGAGGGCATGGGCGTGCTGTGGGTCGCGGTCAGGGCGGAGCCGCGGGTGTTCACCGTGTCGGTGCTCGCCAGCGCCCTGTACGCCGCGATGACCGTGGCGACCGCGGGGGTGCTCGGCTGGGCGACGGAGGAGGTCGTGCTGCCGGCGTTCGCGTCGGGGAGCACGACGGCCGGGAAGCTGGCCGGCGCCGCCGCGCTCGTCATGGGGGTGGCGCTGCTGAAGGCGCTCGGCGTCGCCGGGCGCCGGTTCTACGCGGGCCTCATGCAGTACCGGTTGCAGGCGTCCTACCGCCGCGCGGTGACCCGCCAGTACCTGCGGCTGCCGCTGGCGTGGCACCACCGGCACCCGACCGGGCAGCTGCTGTCGAACGCCAACGCCGACGTCGAGGCGGTGTGGGCGCCGATCGCGCCGCTGCCGATGGCGGTGGGCGTGGTGTTCATGCTGCTGATCTCGGCCGCGTCGATCCTGGTGACGGACGTGGTCGTGGCCGCGGTCGGCTTCCTGGTCTTCCCCGCCGTCGCACTGATCAACGTCGTGTACCAGCGCCGGCTGTCGCCGGTCGCGACCCGCGCGCAGCAGCTGCGCGCCGAGGTGAGCGAGGTGGCGCACGAGAGCTTCGAGGGCGGCCTGGTGGTCAAGACCCTCGGCCGGGAGGCGGCCGAGACCGGGCGGTTCCGGGAGCGCGCGGAGGCGCTGCGGGACGCCAACATCGCCGTCGGCCGGATCCGCGGGCTGTTCGACCCGGTCCTGGAGGCGCTGCCGAACCTCGGCGTCCTCGCCGTCCTGCTGATCGGGTCGCTGCGGCTGGAGTCCGGCGCGATGTCGCCGGGCGACCTGGTGAACGTCGCCTACCTGTTCACGCTGCTGTCGTGGCCGATCCGGGCGCTCGGCTGGGTGCTCGGCGAGGTGCCGCGCAGCGTCGTCGGATGGCAGCGGGTCCGCGGCGTGCTGGACGCCAGCGGCTCCCTCCCGTACGGGGACGGCGCTCTGGACGGCTCCGGCGCGGCGACCGAGCTGGAGGTCCGCGAGATCCGCTTCGCCTATGAGACCGAGTCCGACCGGCACATCCTGCACGACGTGTCGTTCGCGGCGACCCCCGGCCGGACGATCGCGGTGGTGGGCCCGACGGGCTCCGGCAAGTCGACGCTGACGTCGCTCCTGGTCCGGCTCGTCGACCCGGCGGACGGCTCCGTCCTGCTGGACGGCGTCGACCTGCGGGACGTCCGGCGCGGCGGGATCGCGGCGACGGCGGCGCTCGTCCCGCAGCAGACGTTCCTGTTCGACGACACCGTGCGCGGCAACGTCACGCTCGGCCTGGACGTGCCGGACGAGCGGGTCTGGGAGGCCCTCCGCCTCGCGCAGGCGGAGGGTTTCGTCGCGGCGCTCGCCGACGGCCTCGACACGAAGGTGGGCGAGCGCGGCGCGACGCTGTCGGGCGGGCAGCGGCAGCGGCTCGCGCTGGCCCGCGCCCTGGTGCGGCGGCCCCGCCTCCTCGTCCTGGACGACGCGACGTCCAGCGTCGACCCGCAGGTGGAGGCCCGCATCCTGCGGAGCCTGCGGGAGGCGCAGGCGGACGCGGCGGGCGGCGCCACCGTCGTGGTCGTCGCCTACCGCAAGGCGACCATCGCGCTGGCCGACGAGGTGGTCTACATGGAGCACGGCCGCGTCGTCGCGCGCGGCGCCCACGCCGACCTGCTGGAGGGCTCGGAGGGCTACCGCAACCTCGTCAACGCCTACGAGCGGGCCGAGGCGGAGCAGGAGGCGGCCGAGCAAGAGGCGGTCGAAGGCGGCGAGGAGGCCCTGGCATGACGGTCCTGGACAGCACGTCGACGACCGAGGGCGCGCTCAGCACGCTCAGGCGGGGGCTGCGCCTCAGCCCGGAGTTCCGGGCGGGCCTCGCCGGGACGCTCGCCCTGGCCCTCGTGTCCACGGCGGGACGCGTGGTGGTGCCCATCGCCGTCCAGCAGACGATCGACAAGGGCCTCGGCCGGAACGGCGGCCCCGACATCGCCTTCATCCGGACGGCGGTGCTGCTGTGCGCGGCGGCCGTGCTGGTGACGGCCGTGTGCGCGTACCTGATGAACGTGCGGCTGTACAGGACGTCCGAGGGCGGCCTCGCGGCGCTGCGGGTGAAGGCGTTCCGGCACGTCCACGACCTGTCGATGCTCACCCAGAGCGGGGAGCGGCGCGGCGCGCTGGTGTCGCGCGTGACGAGCGACGTCGACCAGATCAGCCAGTTCATGCAGTCCGGCGGGCTGATGTTCATCGTGTCGATCGGGCAGCTGCTCGTGGCGAGCGTGCTGATGCTCGTCTACTCGTGGCAGCTGGCGCTGCTGGTGTGGGCGGCGTTCCTGCCGCTGGCGTTCGCGCTGCGCCGCTTCCAGCGGGTCCTGTCGGGCGCCTACTTCCGGGTGCGGGAGCGCATGGGCGACCTGCTCGCCGCGGTCGGCGAGTCGGTCGTGGGCGCGCCGGTCATCCGCGCGTACGCGTCCGAGGAGCGCACCGGCCGCCGGGTGGACGAGACCGTGGACGCCTACCGCTCGGCGCAGACCCGCGCGCAGGTCATGGTCGCGCTGACGTTCCCGGTCAGCGAGCTGGTCGCGGCCCTGGCGACGGCCGCCGTCGTCATCGCCGGCACCCTGCTCGGCATCGCCGGCGAGGTGTCGGCCGGCCGGCTGATCGCGTTCCTGTTCCTCGTCACCCTGTTCGTCAGCCCGATGCAGACGGCCACCGAGGTGCTGAACGAGGCGCAGAACGCGATCGCGGGCTGGCGGCGGGTGCTCGGCGTGCTGGACACCGTGCCGGACGTCGCCGACCCGGGCGACGCGGGCACGGCGCTGCCGCGCGGGCCGATCGAGGTGCGGTTCGAGTCGGTCGGGTTCGCCTACCCGGGCGGCCCGCGCGTCCTGCACGACGTGAACGCGGAGATCGCGCCCCGCAGCCGGGTGGCGATCGTCGGGCAGACCGGGTCGGGCAAGACGACGTTCGCCAAGCTCCTGACCCGCCTCATGGACCCCGTCTCCGGCCGGGTCCTCGTAGACGGAGTGCCGCTGACCGACGTCCGGTTCTCGTCCCTGCGCGAGCGGATCGTGATGGTGCCGCAGGACGGCTTCCTGTTCGACGCGTCCCTGGGCGACAACATCCGCTACGGCAGGCCCGGCGCGTCCGACGAGGAGCTCGTCCTCGCGCTCACCGAGCTGGGCCTCGCCGACTGGCTGGAGGGGCTGCCGCAGGGCCTCGGCACCCCGGTCGGGCAGCGCGGCGAGTCCCTGTCGGCGGGCGAGCGCCAGCTCGTCGCCCTCGCCCGCGCCTACGTCGCCGACCCGGACCTCCTCGTCCTGGACGAGGCGACGTCGGCCGTCGACCCGGCCACCGAGGTCCGCATCCAGCGGGCCCTGGACGGGGTGACCCGGGGCCGCACGGCGATCGCCATCGCGCACCGGCTCTCCACCGCCGAGGCGGCCGACGAGGTGATCGTCCTCGAGGCGGGCCGCATCGTCCAGCGCGGCCCGCACGCCGATCTGGTCGCCGAACCGGGCGTCTACGCCGACCTGCACGCCTCCTGGGCGGCCCAGCGGAGCCTGTAGACGGACATGACCACCTGGGGTAAAGCACTTGCCCGTTATCTGGTCTAGTGCGCATTCTGGCGGGGTGAGCAACGAGGTCGTCTTGGAATCGGCGGGCACGCTGCACGGTCAGCTGCAGCGGGGACTCGGAAGGGCCGCGCGGCGCGCGGCGGACAGGCCGGGGGCGGGCGAGTACGTGTACGCCTGCGTCCGGCGCGATCCGCGGTGGGACCGCCAGTGCGAGTCACGGCGGCTGTACTACGCCCGGTTGATGGTGGATCTGGAGTTGCCGGCCGGGCCGGTGGCCGAGCACCTGTTCGACCCGTCCGACCACACCGATCCCGACGACTGGCGGGTGGACCTGGCTTTGGGCGTGCTCGCGGACCTGGTGCGGCTGAGCCGGCGCGAGGCGGCGGCACCGCTGCGGCGGTACGCCGAGGAGGGCGCGCAGTGGTTCGACGCGGTGGCGGAGCTCATCGACCTTGAGGACCCGTCACTGACGACCGGTTTGGACGAGCTGGTGGCGGCGCGGTGCGACGACGCCGACCTGGCGCTGCTGATCCCCGGCGGGCGCAACCCGGTGGTCGAGGCGTGGGCGGCGCGGCAGCCGCGGGTGGCGCGGGCGCTGGAGCGGCAGCGGGAGGCGGGCCGGGCGGCGCGCCGCGCGATGGTGGCGGCCCCCGGGCGGGACGCGCAGAGCGAGGCGGAGCTGCTGGAGCTGGCGCGGCGGCGCGGCGAGGGCGCGATCGCGGCGATCTTCGAGCTGGGGCGGCGGCGGACGCCGGCGCTGCTCGACCTGGCCGAGGAACTGCTGCCGCAGCGGCCGAGCAGGTTCGGCGGCGCGGTGTGCCGGGCGCTGCGGGAGTACGGGCCGGAGACGCTGCCGCGGGCGCGGGCGTGGGCGGCGCAGCGGGGCGGCTGCGCCGACATGGGGCTGCGCATCCTCGCCAGGTACGGCACCCGCCAGGACATACCGCTGCTCATGGACGAGCTGCGCGGGGCCGTGGCCCGGCGCGAATGGGGCGGCGCCGCCGGCCCGATCGAGGGACTGGGACGCCTGCGCGCCGGCGAGGCCGTCCCGCTGCTGAAGACCGCTTGGAGCGAGTCGCCCTACGCCTATCTGAGACCCCGCATACTGACCGCGTTGACGAGAACGGCGCCGCACACGGCCGAGTCCTACGCCGTCGAAGGGCTGTGGGACTGCGAGGAGGGCGTCCGCGCCGAGGCGGCGAGGTCCGCGCCGCTGACCCGCGAGACCGGGTTGCGGCTGCGGCGGCTGCAGCAGGACGGCGCCGAGGAGCCCGGCGTCCGAGCCGCGGCGGGCGCCCGGCTGATGACCTGACCCGGCGGGCCGGGCCGGTGAACCCCGCCGGGGCGGGGCGCGTATTCACCCCTCGAATCGCGCATCTCACCCCGGAGAGGAATGGCGATGGGTTCCCGACACCCCCTCGGCCCGATCACGCTGCCGCGACCACGGACGGCGCTGCTGTGCGCGGCGGCGCTCGCGCTGCCGCTCGCGGCGGGCTGCTCCGCGAAGTCCGACGCCTCCGACGGGAAGGCCGCGAAGCCGGCCAGCCTCCAGGAACTGGCCCAGCAGACCGACTGCAAGGTGACCGGCACGCGCAAGGTCAAGGACCTGGAGCAGGGGAACTGCAAGACCTCGCTCGGACGCTACGTCCTGCTCAGCTTCACCACGGACGGCGGCATGGACTCCTGGCTGCACGAGGCCAAGCCGTGGGGCGGGTGGTACCTGGTCGGGGCCCGCTGGATCGCGGTCAGCGAGAAGCCGGTGCTGGAGTCGCTGCGCAAGGAGCTCGGCGGCGAGATCGTCCAGGGCGACCACCACGGCGGCGGAGGCCAGCACGGCGGCGGGCACGGCTGAGCCGCGGTCAGCCGGCGGCGCCCCCGCCGGCGTCCCCGCCCGCGTCCTCGGCGGCGCGCACCAGCAGGACGCTCCAGCGCTCCAGGGCCGGGCCGACGCGGGCGAGGACGCGCCGCGCGGCCAGCCCGCGGCCGACGATGCCGGGATGCCACAGCGGATGCCCGGGGCCGTCGACGACGACCCGGACGCCCGCGACCGGCAGCCCGCGCGCCCGCGCGGCGACGATGGCCGACTCCATGTCGGCGACCCGCGCGCCCTGCGCGGCCAGCACGGCGCGCTCCGCGCCGCGGACGACGTGGTCGGTGGTGACGAGGGGGCCGACCTGCGCGCTCAGGCCGTCCCGGATCAGCTCCCCGGCGAGCAGGCGCGGCGCGGCGCACGGCACCGCCGTCCCGCCGGGACCGCGGATCTCGTCGGCGACGAGGACGTCGCCCGGCCGCAGCCGCCCGTCGAGCGCGCCGCCGAAGCCGACGGTGACGAGGGCGGCGCAGGCGCCCGGGAGCCGGGCCGCGTCCCGGGCGCGGTAGCCGACGACCACGACCGGCGTCCGGCTGAGCCCGCGCCTGACCGCGCGGGCCTCGATCCGCAGCGCGGCGCACACGACGGGGCCGAACACCGGCGACTCGGCGGCCCCCTCGCCGCGCACCGGGGCGCTGTCCGTACTCACCCGCCCAGCGAAGCACGGCGTCACCGGGGAGATCCAGCCGCGTCACCGTGCGGTACCACATTCGTCGCGGGCGGATCCGCCCGAGGGAGGGCACCGGCGGCCCGGCGGGGCCCATAGACTCCCCGGCATGACCTCCTTTCCCCTCCGGCGGAAGCTGGCCGTAGTCCCGTTCGCCCTGCTGCCGCTGGGCGCCCTGGCCGCGTGCGGCGGCGAGAACAGCAAGACCTCCTGCGACGTCAACTCCTGCACGGTGACCTTCGACCGCGGCGTGGACGCGAGCGCGTCCGTCCTCGGCGTGAAGGCCGAACTGGTGAAGGTCCAGGGCGAGATGGTGACGCTCAAGGTCGCCGGCCAGACGGTGACCGTGCCGGTGGGCGACGGCGAGCAGGCCGAAGGGTTCAACATCTCGGTCCAGTCGGTCACCCAGGACAATGTGGTGGTGAAGATCTCCAACGCCGGGTGATCCGGTCTAAACTTCGTACATGCGTTCGATTACCGCGGCGGAGCGCCGGGCCCGGCTCGCGCTCCGCCATCGGCTCGCCCCCCAGGCCAGGACCGGCGACGTCCTCGACATCGCGCGGTCCATGGTGGTGCTGCACGCGACCGATCCGGCCACGGTGTTCCTGTCGGTCGCGGCCCGCAGCACCGGCGCCGTCCCCGCGGCGGTGGAGCGGGCGCTGTACGACGACCGCACACTGCTGCGGATGCTCGCGATGCGCCGGACGATGTTCGTCGCGCCCACCGAGCTGGTGCCGGTGCTCCAGGCGTCCACGGCGAACGCGCTGGCGGCCAAGCAGCGCGCCGTCTACGCCCGGATCATCGAGCGCGGCAGCGACATCACCGACGCCGCGTCGTTCTTCGCCGAGGCCGAGGAGGCCGCGCACAAGGCGCTGCTGGCGCGCGGGGAGGCGACGGGCGCGCAGCTCGGCGCCGACGTCCCGCTGCTGCGGACGCAGGTCGACCCGGCGCCCGGCAAGTCCTACTCCCGTCCCACGAACGTCACCACCTGGATCCTCGTCACGCTCGGCTGCGAGGGGCGCATCGTGCGGGGGCGGCCGAACGGGTCGTGGATCAGCAGCCAGTACCGGTGGTCGCCCGTCGAGGCGTGGCTGCCCGGCGGCATCGCGGAGATCCCGGCCGCCGAGGCGCGCGCCGACCTGGTCCGCCGGTGGCTGCGCGCGTTCGGCCCCGCCCCGGTCACCGACATCAAATGGTGGACGGGCTGGAACGCCGGCGACGTCAAGAAGGCGCTCGCGCTCCTGGACGTCACCGAGGTCGACCTCGGCGGCGGCACCGGCGTCGTCCTGTCCGACGACCTGGAGCCCGCGCCCGCGGCCGAGCCGTGGGCGGCGCTGCTGCCCGCGCTCGACCCGACGCCGATGGGCTGGCGGGAGCGCGGCTGGTTCCTCGGCGGCCACGGCCCGGCGCTGTTCGACCGGAACGGCAACATCGGCCCGTCGGTCTGGTGGGACGGGCGGATCGTCGGCGGCTGGGCGCAGCGCCCGGACGGGGAGATCGCCGTCCGCGTCCTGGAGGACGTCGGCGCCGACGCCGAGGCCGCGATCGAGCGGGAGGCGGCCCGCATGGCGGACTGGTACGGCGACGTGCGCGCCGTCCCGCGCTTCCGCACCCCGCTGGAGCGCGAACTCACGTCCTGACCGGCCGGCCGCTCGGCCGGCCCGGCGGTGGGCCGCCGTGCCTGGTTCGCGCCGAGCGCCTGCCGCCACGTCGTCCGGTCGACGATCCTCAGGGTGCCGTACAGCGTCGGGGTTCTCAGTGGCCGGACGGGGCCGCTGCGGCGCGCCGCCTGGCGGCGCCGCGGCGCAGGAAGGTGACCGCGAAGCTGAGGACCGCGAGCCCGCCGAGCCCGGCGGCGGTGAGGAAGGCGAAGCCCAGGTACTCGTCGACGGTGTCGTCCGGCGCCACCAGGATGGGGCCGTCGGTGCCCCGGCAGGTCAGCCGCGCCGTCCCGGACACCGGCGCGTGGAACGTGGCCGTGTACCGGTAGGCGGGGCGCTCGGACGCGCTCCAGGAGTTCTTCCGCGTCAGCCGGACGGGCCCGGACCGCGCGCCCACCTGGACCCCGCACGCGTAGGGCGAGGTGCCGCCGGCGCGGACGTAGAGGAAGTAGCCGTACCCCTCCGACAGCCGGACCCGCACCCCCGCGACCGGGTCGCCGGACGCCGCCGCGCCGTCCGCGACCCGGGAGTCGTCCCACAGCAGCGCGAACAGGGTCGAGAAGCCCACCACGGCCGCGAACACCAGGGCGACGGGCAGCGCGTACCAGCCCGCGCCCGGCAGGACGCGCCGCTCCGGGACGGGGGAGGGCGCCACCCTGCCCGGCTCCATGGGCGGCGGTCCGAGCGGCGGGTTCGACCCGGGCCACATGTCGTGTTCTCTCCCTGAGGTCGCGGTGTAAGAGGGCAACGATTCCAGAGAAGTCCGCCGCCCGCCAAGGACGGGCCCGGGTAAGGGCCCGCTGACCGGCGTCCGGGGGCACGTCGGTAACGTCGCCCTGAGACCGAGGAGGCGCACGTGGTCACACCGTCCGAGCTGGAGCCGGGAACGTTCCCGCCGCAGGCCGCCGAGTTGCGGGCGCGGGTCCGCGAGTTCCTGGCGGAGACGCCGTTCACGGCCCGCTGCGACAGCTGGCTCACCGGCGCGGACCCCGCGTTCAGCCGGCGGCTCGGCGAGCGCGGCTGGCTCGGCATGACGCTGCCGGAGCGGTACGGCGGGCACGGGCGCTCGCCGCTGGAGCGGTTCGTCGTGATCGAGGAGCTGCTGGCCGCCGGGGCGCCGGTGGGCGCGCACTGGATCGCGGACCGGCAGACGGGGCCGGGCATCCTCGCCAACGGCACCGAGGAGCAGAAGACGCGGTTCCTGCCGGCGATCGCGCGCGGCGAGTGCTTCTTCGCGATCGGGATGAGCGAGCCGGACTCCGGGTCGGACCTGGCGTCCGTCCGCACCCGCGCCGACCGCGCCGACGGCGGCTGGCGCCTGCACGGCACCAAGGTGTGGACGAGCGGCGCCCACATCGCCCACGCGATCCTGGTGCTGGCCCGCACCGGGCCGAGGTCGGACGACCGGCACGCGGGGCTGACCCAGTTCATCGTCCCGCTGCCGGACGAGCGGGTGGCGGTCCGGCCGATCCGGGGCCTGTCCGGCGAGCACCACTTCAACGAGGTGGTGTTCGACGGCGCGTTCGTCCCGGACGCGATGGTGCTCGGCCGCCCCGGGGACGGCTGGCGGCAGGTCACCGCCGAGCTGGCCTACGAGCGCAGCGGCCCGGAGCGGCTGCTCAGCACGTTCATGCTGATCCGGCTGCTGCACGGCCGGGCGGACGGCCCGGCGGCGCGGCGCGCGCTCGGCCGGCTGACCGGGCGGCTGTGGTCGCTGCGGCAGGCGTCCCTGGCGGTCGCCGGCGCGCTCGACGCCGGGCAGGCCCCCGATGTGCCCGCGGCGCTGGTCAAGGACCTCGGGACGCGGTTCGAGCGCGAGGTCATCGAGGTCGTGCGGGAGCACGCGGGCGTGGAGCCCGACCTCGCCTCCCCCGACCCGCTGGCCCGCGCGCTGGCGGAGTCCGTCGTCCAGGCGCCCGGGTTCACGCTGCGGGGCGGCACCAACGAGATCCTGCGCGGCATCGTCGCGCGCGGCCTGGGAGTGCGCTGATGGAACTGCTGGAAGAGACCGCGAACGACGTCCTGGCGCGGGACGAGCCGTGGGCGGCGCTGGCCGAGTCGGGGCTCGCGCTGGTCGGTGTGCCGGAGGAGGCGGGCGGCAGCGGCGGGAGCCTCGCCGACGCCGCCGTCGTCCTGCGCGCCGCCGGGCGCCGCGCCGTCTCCGTCCCGCTCGCCGAGACGGGGTGGCTCGCCGGGCGGCTCCTCGCCGAGGCCGGGCTGCCGGTCCCGTCCGGGGTGCTCACCGCCGCGTCCGGCGAGGCCGGGATCGACGGGCGGACCGTGCGCGGCACGCTGCGGCGCGTCCCCTGGGGCCGCTCCGCGCACCGGATCGTCGTCGTGGCGGACGGGGCCGTCGCGGTCGTCGACCCGGCGCGCGCGCAGATCACCGAGGGGGCGAACGTGGCGGGCGAGCCCCGCGACGACGTCGTGCTGTCCGGGGTCGAGGCGGAGGCCGTGGCGCCGTGCGCGGTGGACGCGGCCGAGCTGCGGCGGCGCGGGGCGCTGGCGCGGGCCGTGCAGCTGACCGGGGCGATGGGGCGGGCGCTGGACCTGTCCGTCCGGTACGCGCGCGAGCGGGAGCAGTTCGGGCGTCCGCTCGGGCGATTCCAGGCCGTCCAGCAGATGCTCGCCGAACTCGCCGGGGAGGCCGCCGTCGCGGACGTCGCGGCGCGCGCCGCCGTCCGCGCCCCGGACGACCCGGCCGCGGTGGCCGCCGCCAAGGCGAACGCCTCGCGCGCGGCGGGCACGGTCGCGGCGATCGCGCACCAGGTGCACGGCGCGCTCGGGGTCACCGAGGAGCACGTCCTGCGGCAGGTCACGCTGCGGTTGTGGTCATGGCGGGACGAATACGGAAACGAGACGGCATGGGCGGATGAACTGGGCGCCGCGGTCGCCGCCGCACCCGACCCGTGGGCGTTCATCACCGGCCCCTGACGATTGCGGCGCCCGTCCGCGGTTACCGTGCTTGGTAGTGGACGACCTGACGCGGAGGCGGCATGGCTCTTGGGCTCCCTCGCCACCGAGGGCTGACGCGCTACACCGTCGAGCGCGACCTGCCGGTGGTCATGCCGGACGGGGTCGCGCTGCTCGCCGACCGGTACGTCCCCACCGGCGTCGAGCGCCCGCCCACCATCCTGGTGCGGACCCCCTACGGCCGCCGCGGGCCCGCCGCCCTGGCCAACGGGCTGCCGTTCGTCCCGTTCGGCTTCCAGCTGGTCGTGCAGAGCGCGCGCGGGACGTCCGGCTCCGGCGGCGAGTTCGACCCGCTCGGCAGCGAGCGCGACGACGGGCTCGCCACCGTCGAATGGCTGAAGCGGCAGCCCTGGTTCCACGGCGCGTTCGCCATGTTCGGCCCCAGCTACCTCGGCTACTCGGCGTGGGCGATCGCGGCCGAGGCCGGGCCCGAGCTGAAGGCGATGTCGCTGCAGATCACCGCGTCCTCGTTCCGCGACGCCGCCTACGTGGGCGGGTCGTTCGCCCTGGAGTCGGCGCTGACCTGGACCGACCTCACGCACCGGCAGCGGCGCCCGCTCGGCATGCTGACCGCGCCGCTGACGTCCCGGCGCCGCGCCGTCCGCGCCGCCCGGTCCGGCCGCCCCCTCGCCGAGCTGGACGTGCTGGCCGGCGGCGCGCCGATGCGCTTCTACCAGGACCTCCTCGCCAACCACGCCGTCCCGCACGGCTACTGGGACCGCCGCGACTTCAGCGGCACCGTCGGCAGGGTCGCCGCGCCCGTCAGCCTCCTCGGCGGCTGGTACGACGTGTTCCTGCCGTGGCAGATCAGGGACTACCTGGCGCTGCGCTCCGCAGGGCACGCCCCGTACCTGACCATCGGGCCCTGGTGGCACACCGACGCCCGGCACGGCCTGCCGGGCATCCGCGAGTCGCTCGCCTGGTTCCGCGCCCACCTGCGGGGCGACCCGTCCGGGCTGCGCCCCGACCCCGTCCGCCTCTACGTCACCGGCGCCCGCGAGTGGCGGCACTACCGCGACTGGCCGCCGCCCGGCGGCCGGCAGGTGCGCTGGCACCTGCACGCCGGCCGCGGCCTCGGTGAGGACGGCCCGCAGGACCACCCACCGAGCGCCTACACCTTCGACCCGGCCGACCCGACGCCCGCGCTCGGCGGCCCCACCCTCCTCGGCAGCTCCCGCCCCGTCGACAACCGCCCGCTGGAGCGGCGCCCGGACGTCCTGGCGTTCACCTCCCCCGCCCTCGCCGCCGACCTGGAGGTCATCGGCCCGGTCGGCGCCGACCTGTTCGTCCGCTCCGACCGCGAGCACACCGACTTCGTCGTCCGGCTCTGCGACGTCGCCCCGGACGGGACGTCCCGCAACGTCTGCGAGGGCGGCCTCCGCCTGCCCTCCACCGCCGAGAAGCCCGTCGGCACGGACGGCGTCCGCCGCATCGCCGTCGACCTGTGGCCCGCCGGCCACCGCTTCGCGCGCGGCCACCGGATCCGCGTCCACGTCACCAGCGGAGCCCACCCCAAGGTCGCCGCGAACCCCGGCACCGGCGAACCCCTCGCCACGGCCGCGACCCGCATGCTCAAGGCCCGCCAGGAGGTCTTCCACGACCCCGACCACCCGTCCGCGATCATCCTTCCGATCGCCGGGCGCTCCCCGGAGACCGCCGTCCCGGCGCCCGAGGAGGACCCGGCCTAGAGCCGGGCGGCGATCGCCTCGGCGAAGCGGCCGGCGCTGCCGGGGCCGTGCTGCAGGTAGAGGTTCGGCTCGGTGAGCTCGAGTTCGATGATGAGCGGCGCGCCGTCCGGGCCCGGGACGAGGTCGACGCGGGCGTAGAGGAGGTCGCCGCCGCCCGGGACGGCGGCCAGGGCGCGTTCCGCGACGTCCAGTTCCGCGCCGGTCGCCGTGGCGGCCGTGACCCGGCCACGCGCCGAGTCGCCGCGGACGGGGCCCTCGATCCCCGCGCCGGCGGTGAGGATGCGGGCCTTGCGCCCGGCGTGGCTGAACTCGCCGTCGCAGAAGACCAGGGCCGTCTCGCCGGCGGTGTCGACCGCGGACAGGTACGGCTGGACCATCGCCGTGCGGCCCGCCTCGCGCAGGGAGCGCAGGTGGGCGCGGGCCGCGTCCTCCTCGCCGGGGCCCCAGCGGGCCGTGTCGCCGGAGCCGATGGACACGGCCGGCTTGATCACGTACTCCGGCCACCCGGCCGGGATGTCGTCGGGGTCCCAGAGGGTCGGGACGACGGGCAGGCCGGCGGCGGCGAGGTCGCGGAGGTAGCGCTTGTCGGTGTTCCACCGGATGATCCCGGCGGGGTTCAGGACGCGCGGCAGGCTCTGCGCCCACGCCGTGAACGCCTCGCGCCGGGACGTGTAGTCCCAGGTGGAGCGGACGACGACCAGGTCGTAGGCCGGCCAGTCGGCGTCGCCGTCCCAGACCACGGGCTCGGCGCCGACGCCCAGCGCGGCGCAGGCGGCGATCAGGGCCTGGACGTCGTCGCTCCCCTCGGGCAGCAGCGAGCACGTCGCGAACGCGACGGTCATGCCGGGGTCACGTCAGGGGTCATGTGGGGGGTCATGTGGGGGGTTCCCTCTTCAGCGGACGGGGTTGCCGGCCTCGCGCAGCGCGGCCTTGACCTCGGAGATCTTCAGCTCCCCGAAGTGGAAGACGCTGGCGGCGAGGACGGCGTCCGCGCCCGCGTCCACCGCGGGCGCGAAGTGCTCCACGGCCCCGGCGCCGCCGCTGGCGATCACCGGCACCGTCACGGTCTCCCGGACGCGGCGGAGCATCTCCAGGTCGAAGCCCGCCTTGGTGCCGTCGGCGTCCATCGAGTTCAGCAGGATCTCCCCGACGCCGAGCTCCTCGCCGCGGCGCGCCCACTCGATCGCGTCGATGCCGGTCCCCTTGCGGCCGCCGTGCGTGGTGACCTCGAAGCCGGACCCGGTGCCCGGCCCGCCGGGCTCCACGACCCGCCGGGCGTCCACCGACAGGACGACGCACTGCGAGCCGAACCGGTGCGCGGCCTCCCGCAGGAACTCCGGCCGCGCGATCGCGGCCGTGTTGATCGAGACCTTGTCGGCGCCCGCGCGCAGCAGCCGGTCGACGTCCTCGACGGTGCGGATCCCGCCGCCGACGGTCAGCGGGATGAACACCTGCTCGGCGGTGCGGCGCACCACGTCGTAGGTGGTGGAGCGGTCGCCGCTGGACGCGGTGATGTCGAGGAACGTCAGCTCGTCGGCGCCCTCGGCGTCGTAGCGGCGTGCCAGCTCCACCGGGTCGCCGGCGTCCCGCAGGTTCTGGAACTTGACGCCCTTGACCACGCGCCCGGCGTCGACGTCCAGGCACGGGATGACCCGCACGGCCACGGTCACTTCACGGCCTCCAGCGCCTCTTCCAGCGTGAACGCCTGCGCGTACAGGGCCTTGCCGACGATCGCGCCCTCGACGCCGTCCGGCACGAGGCCCGCCAGCGCCCGCAGGTCGTCGAGCGAGGACACGCCGCCGGACGCGACGACGGGCTTGTCGGTCTTCGCGCAGACCTCGCGGAGCAGCCCGGTGTTGGGGCCGCGCAGCGTCCCGTCCTTGGTGACGTCGGTGACGACGTAGCGGGGGCAGCCGTCGTCCTCCAGCCGGGCGAGGACCTCCCACAGGTCGCCGCCCTCCCGCGTCCAGCCGCGCGCGGCCAGGGTCGTGCCCCGCACGTCCAGCCCCACCGCGATCCTGTCGCCGTGCGAGGCGATGATCTTGCGGCACCAGGCGGGGTCCTCCAGGGCGGCGGTGCCGATGTTGACGCGGGCGCACCCGGTGGACAGCGCCGCCTCCAGCGAGGCGTCGTCGCGGATGCCGCCGGACAGCTCCACCTTCACGTCCAACCGCCCGGTCACCTCGGCGAGCAGCTCCCGGTTGGAGCCGCGCCCGAACGCCGCGTCGAGGTCGACGAGATGGATCCACTCCGCCCCCGCCCGCTGCCAGGCGAGCGCCGCGTCGAGGGGGGCGCCGTAGGAGGTCTCGGTGCCGGCCTCGCCCTGCACCAGGCGGACCGCCCGGCCGTCGGCGACGTCGACCGCGGGAAGGAGCGTCAAAGTCATGCGGAAACCCTATCGAGGCAGATGGGACGGGTGATCAGGCGAATCTCTCAGGCGAGCGTGTCTCTCAGGCCAGCGTGCCGAGCCAGTTGCGCAGGAGATGGGCGCCGGCGTCGCCGGACTTCTCCGGGTGGAACTGGGTGGCGCACAGCGGGCCGTTCTCGACGGCGGCGACGAAGCGGTCGCCGTGCTCGGCCCAGGTGACCAGCGGCGGCTGGATGGTGCCGGTCGGGTCGGGCTCCAGGTCCCAGCTGCGCGCGGCGTAGGAGTGGACGAAGTAGAACCGCGCGTCCGCCAGGCCGGCGAAGAGGGCCGAGCCCTCGGGGACGTCGACCGTGTTCCAGCCCATGTGCGGGACGACCGGCGCGTTCAGCCGGTCGACCGTGCCCGGCCACTCGCCGCAGCCCTCGGTGGTCACGCCGTGCTCGATGCCCTTGGCGAACAGGATCTGCATGCCGACGCAGATGCCGAGGACGGGGCGGCCGCCCGCGAGGCGGCGGCCGATGATCTGGTCGCCGCGGACCGCGCGCAGGCCCGCCATGCAGGCGGCGAACGCGCCGACGCCGGGAACGACCAGGCCGTCGGCGTTCAGCGCGGCGTCCCAGTCGGCGGTGACGGTCACGTCGGCGCCGGCGCGGGCCACGGCGCGCTCGGCCGAGCGCAGGTTGCCCGAGCCGTAGTCGAGGACGACGATCCGCGTCACAGCCACATCACTCCCCCGGCGAAGGCGAGCCCGGCGAGGACGAGCAGGATCAGCGCACCGATCTTGATGCCCTGCTTGACGAAGCTGTAGACGCCGGCCAGCAGGAACACCGCGACCGCGAAGACCGCGACGTTGCCGTAGGTGAAGTGCAGGTCACCGATGTCCACGGCTACAGGGCCCCCTTGGTGGACGGGATGCCGTGCACCTTCGGGTCGAACGCCACCGCGTCGCGCAGCGCGCGGGCGAGCGCCTTGAACTGCGCCTCGACGATGTGGTGCGCGTTCCGCCCGTACGGGACGTGGACGTGCAGCGCGACCTGCGCGTTCGACACGAACGACTCGAAGATGTGCCGGGTCATCGTGGTGTCGTACTCGGGGCCGATCATGGGCGCCATGCCGTCCGGCTCGACGTGCACCAGGTAGGGGCGGCCGGAGACGTCGACCGTGACCTGCGCGAGCGCCTCGTCGAGCGGAATCGACGCGTCGGCGAAGCGGCGGATGCCGGCCTTGTCGCCGAGCGCCTCGCGGAACGCCCGGCCGAGCGCGATGGAGGTGTCCTCGATCGTGTGGTGGCTGTCGATGTGCAGGTCGCCGGAGGTCTTGACGGTCAGGTCGAACGACCCGTGCTTGCCGAGCTGGGCCAGCATGTGGTCGAAGAACCCCACGCCGGTCGCGACATCGACCTGCCCGGTCCCGTCGAGGTCGATCTCGACGAGGACCTGGGTCTCCCTGGTCCCGCGCTCGACTCGTCCCTTGCGCGTCACAGACTCTCCTCACTGTTCCCGGCGAAGCCGGCCGGGGGCGTGCGGGGGGTCGTCCCCCCTCGGACTTGCTGGAGTGCGGTGCGGAAGGCGGCCATCTCCCCGGGGGTGCCGACGCTGACCCGCAGCCACTCGGGCGGTCCCACCTCCCGGATCAGCACGCCCCGTCCGAGCAGGCCCTCCCAGACCTTCCGGCGGTCCGGGAACGTCCCGAACAGGACGAAGTTGGCGTCGGAGTCGGCCACCCGGAACCCCTCGGCGCGCAGCCATCCGACGACCGCGTCGCGCTCGCGGCGCAGGGCCTCGACGCCGCCGAGCAGCTCCTCGCCGTGGGCGAGGGCGGTGCGGGCGACGGCCTGGGTGACGGCCGACAGGTGGTACGGCAGCCGGACGAGCAGCAGCGCCTCGATCACGGCCGGGTCGGCGGCCAGGTAGCCGAGCCGGGCGCCGGCCATGGCGAACGCCTTGGACATCGTCCGGGTGACGATCAGCCGCGGGTGGCCGTCCAGCAGCGTCAGCGCGGACGGCGTCCCGGCGCGGCGGAACTCCGCGTACGCCTCGTCGACGACGACCACGCCCGGCGCCGCCGCCAGCACCGCCTTGATCGCGTCGAGGGGCAGCGCGGTGCCGGTCGGGTTGTTCGGCGAGGTGAGGAACACGACGTCGGGGCGGTGCTCCTCGACCGCCGCGACGGCGCGCTCGGGTTCGAGGCCGAAGTCCTCGTCGCGGAAGGCGTTCACCCAGCGCGTCCCGGACACGGCGGTGATGATCGGGTGCATCGAGTAGGACGGCTCGAAGCCGAGCGCGGTGCGGCCCGGCCCGCCGAACGCCTGCAGGATCTGCTGGATGATCTCGTTGGAGCCGTTCGCCGCCCACACCCGCTCGACGGTGAGGCCCGCGGCGGGCGTGTCGGTGTTCAGGAACGCGGCGAGGTCGGCGCGGAGCGCGACGGCGTCGCGGTCGGGGTAGCGGTTCAGCGTCCCGGCGACGCCCATGGCGGCCTCGCCGATGGCCTTCACGAGCCGCTCGGACGGCGGGTACGGGTTCTCGTTGGTGTTCAGCGCGTACGGGACGTCGAGCTGCGGCGCGCCGTAGGGCTCCCGGCCGCGCAGGTCGTCCCGCAGCGGCAGGTCGTTCAGCGAGGTCACGAGGGGATCCCCCAGTCGAAGCGGGCCTTGAGGGCGGCGCCGTGCGCGGGCAGGTCCTCGGCCTCGGCGAGCGCGACCACGCGCCCGGTGGCCGCGGCGAGGGCGTCCCGGTCGTACTCGACGACGTGGACGCCGCGCAGGAACGACTGCACCGACAGCCCGGACGAGTGGCAGGCGCACCCGCCGGTCGGCAGGACGTGGTTGGACCCGGCGAGGTAGTCGCCGAGCGACACCGGCGCGTGCGGGCCCACGAAGATCGCCCCGGCGTTGCGGACGCGCGCGGCGACCGCCGCCGCGTCGGCGGTCTGGATCTCCAGGTGCTCGGCGGCGTAGGCGTCGACGACCCGCAGGCCGTCCTCCACGCCGTCCACGAGGACGATGCCGGACTGCCGCCCGGCGAGCGCCTCGGTGATCCGCTCGGCGTGCCTGGTGCGGGCGACCTGCGCCTTCAGCTCGGCCTCGACCTCGTCGGCGAGCCGGGCCGAGTCGGTGACGAGGACGGCGGCGGCGAGCGTGTCGTGCTCGGCCTGGCTGATCAGGTCGGCGGCGACGTCGACCGGGCTCGCGGTGGCGTCGGCGAGGATCGCGATCTCGGTCGGGCCGGCCTCGGCGTCGATGCCGATCACGCCCTTGAGCAGCCGCTTCGCCGCGGCGACGTACACGTTGCCGGGCCCGGTGACCAGGTCGGCGCGGGGGCATTCGGCGGTGCCGTAGGCGAACATCGCGATCGCCTGCGCGCCGCCGGCGGCGTGCACCTCGTCCACGCCGAGGAGCGCGCACGCGGCCAGGATCGTCGGGTGCGGCAGGCCGCCGAAGTCGCGCTGCGCGGGCGAGGTCACGGCGAGCGAGCCGACCCCCGCCTCCTGCGCCGGGACGACGTTCATGACCACGCTGGACGGGTACACGGCGCGCCCGCCCGGCACGTACAGGCCGACGCGCCCGACCGGGATCCACTTCTCGGTCACGGTGCCGCCCGGCACGACCTGCGTCGTCACGTCGGTGCGGCGCTGCGCGCGGTGCACGGCGCGGGCGCGGCGGATGCTCTCCTCCAGCGCGTCCCGGACGGCGGGGTCGAGGTCGGCGAGGGCCTGGTGGACGGCCTGCACCGGCACCCGCGTGCTCTCCAGGTCGACGCCGTCGAACGCCTTCGTGTGCTCCCGTACCGCGTCCGAGCCGCGATGGCGCACGTCCTCGCAGATGGGCCGCACCTTGTCCAGGGCGGCCTCGACGTCGAGTTCGGCGCGGGGCAGCACGGAGCGCAGGTCGCCGGGGAGCGAACCGCGCAGGTCGATACGGGAGATCACGCGTCCAGTCTACGGAGTGCCCCCGGCCCCTCGCGCATCGTCTCACCTCCCGAGACGCTCGCGCGTCAGGTGGTGAAGGCGCCGTCCAGCACGGTGCGGGCCGTGCCGGACAGGGCCACGCGGTCGCCGCGCAGGGCGGTGCCGACGCGTCCGCCGCGCGCCGACGCCTGGTAGCCGGTCAGCGTGTCGCGGCCGAGGCGCCCGGCCCAGTAGGGGGCGAGGGCGGTGTGCGCGGAGCCGGTCACCGGGTCCTCGGCGTCGCCGGGCAGGACGCGCGGGGCGAAGAACCGGGACACGAAGTCGTAGTCGCGGCCGGGGCCGGCCGCCGCCGTGACGATCACGCCGCGCGCGTCGATCCGGCCGAGCGCCGCGATGTCGGGGGCGGCCGCGCGGACGGCCGCCTCGTCCGCGACCTCCGCGAGCAGGTCGTTCTGGACGTTGCGGCCGGCGCGGAGCACCTCCGTGCCGAGCGCGGCGGCGAGCCCGCCGGGGACCTCGGCCGGCTCGGCCGGGCAGGCCGGGAAGTCCATGGACAGCGACCCGCCGTCCTCGCGGGTGACGGTGAGGACGCCGCTCTTCAGCGTCCGGAACCGGATCGGGCGGTCCGGCGCGACCGTCCCGGTCTCGTAGAGGGCGTGGGCGGAGCCGAGGGTGGCGTGCCCGCAGAGGGCGACCTCCGTCACGGGGGTGAACCAGCGCAGCTCGTAGTCCGCGCCCGGCTCGTCGACGGGACGCACGAACGCCGTCTCCGAATGCTTCATCTCAGCGGCGACGCGCTGCATCCAATCCGGGTCGGCGGCGTCCTGGAGCAGGCAGACGCCGGCCGGGTTGCCGGTGAACGGGCGGTCGGCGAAGGCGTTGACGACGAGCATCCTCATGGCGCCGACGCTACCGGCCGCCCACCGGCCCGGCTCAGGGCCAATCACCGGAAAGTGGCCCGCCGCCCCGGCCGCGATGACTCCGGCTTCACAGTGTGAAAAATCCACCCTTACCAAGATCATCGATATCGACGTACCCTGGCGGCGAGGGCGTCTTCCCGGCGGCGCCCAGGAGCGCGGGAGTGAGAGTGTGACCGAGCGGCTCGCCCTGTTCCCCCTGGGCACCGTGCTGTTCCCGGGGCTGGTCCTCCCCCTGCACCTGTTCGAGGACCGCTACCGCCGGCTGATCGGCGACCTGCTCGAACGGCCCGAGCCGCGCGGGTTCGGCGTCGTCGGCATCCAGCTCGGCCACGAGGTCGGCGAGGGTGCCGCGCACCGGCTGGCCGAGGTCGGCTGCGTCGCCGAGCTGCGCGAGGTGTCCCCGCACCCGGACGGCCGGTTCGACGTCGTGACGGTCGGGGCCCGGCGGTTCCGGGTCAAGGAGCTGGACAGGTCCCGGCCCTACCTGCAGGGCGAGGTCGAGTTCCTGCCGGAGGAGGCCGGGGCCGACCCGGGCCCGATGGCGGCGCGGGTCCGGCGGCTGTTCCGGGTGTACCGGCACCGGCTCGGCGCCGCCGGCGCGGGCGCGTTCGAGGACGTCGCGGCACCGGACGACCCGGTCGCGCTGTCCTACCTGATCGCGGCGTCGCTCGTCCTGGACGGGCACGACAAGCAGCGGCTGCTGGAGTGCGAGGACGCGGCGCTGCGGCTGGCCGCCGAGCGGGACCTGCTGGCCCGGGAGAACCGCATCCTGACCATGCTGCCGATGATCCCCGCCGGGCAGTTCCTGGACGGCTCGTTCGCGCCGAACTGAGCACCGCCCGGACCGAGCACCGCCCCAACCGAGCAGCGCCCCAACCGAGCACGCCCAACCGAGCACGCCCAACCGAGCACCGTCCGGACCGCGCACCGCCCGCGCCGGCACGGCAGACTGCCCCCATGAGCACCAAGGGCGCCAAGGCGGGCAGGGCGGGCAGGGGCGGCAAGGGGACCCCGGCGACCGTCGCCGCCGCCCGGGCGGAGATCGAGTACACGCTGCACGAGTACGAGGCGGATCCGGACGCCGAGTCCTACGGGGAGGCCGCCGCCGACGCCCTCGGCGTCCCGTACGGGCGGCTCTTCAAGACCCTCCTGGCGGAGGTGGACGGCCGGCTCACGGTCGGGATCGTCCCGGTGTCGTCCAGCCTGGACCTCAAGGCGCTCGCCGCGGCGGCGGGCGGGAAGAAGGCCCGGATGGCCGACCCGAGGGACGCCGAGCGCGCCACCGGGTACGTCGTCGGCGGGATCAGCCCGCTCGGGCAGCGCCGGCGGCTGCCCGCCGTGATCGACGCGTCGGTGTCAGGGCTCGCGACCGTCTACGTCTCCGCCGGCCGGCGCGGACTCCAGATCGAGCTCGTCCCCGCCGACCTCGTCCGGCTCACCGGCGCCCGCGTCGCCGCGATCGCCCGCGGGTAGCCGCCGGACGGCCAGCTCCAGCAGACCGTAGGCGGCCACGGCCGACACCGGCCAGAACATGAGGACGCCCCTGGCCCGCAGGTCGGCGACGCCGGTGACGGTGGTGCCGTCGCGCGCGTGCCGGACCGCGTCCTGGAAGTCGGCCAGCCCGATCATGTGGCCGGTCCGCCAGGCGAGGACGGCGGCGGCGCATCCCCCGGCGGCCAGGCCGAGCAGCAGCGCGACGTCGTTGCCGCGCCCGCCCGCGAGGTAGGCGGCGGCGCCGCACAGGATCCCGGCGGCGAGGGCGATCAGGGCGAACCGCGCGTCGATGCCGATCGGGCCCTGCCCTTCCGGCTCGGCCAGAAGCGGCTCACCCTGCACGATCACATAGGTCACCGCGGGGGAGGTCCAGGCCCACAGCAGGCCCGCGAGCGGCCCGAGCAGCGCGCCGGCGGCGGCGACCGCGGCGCCCGTCACCCAGAGCCTCGTCACGAAGAGCCTCCCGGTGGGTCGCCGCACCTCGTACGCTCCTAGATGTGAGTGCTCTGACAGCGAAAGCCTAGCCTGCCCGGTTCGGCCGATCGACTCTCGAAGGGTGTCCGATTCCCGCCCACGACAGCCCCGATTACTGGGATAATGTGCCCGACATGTCCGGATTCAGTCCTGCGTTCGAACGCCTCGGCGCCGCGCGTGCGGCCGTCGTCCTGCAGCAGCAGGAGACGCTCGCCGAGTTCCTCCCGCGCGAGGACTGGAGCGCCGACCTGACCGCCCGCACCTACGCCAGCGGCGGCGTCACGGTCCGCGTCTCGCTGCTCGGCAGCTACGCGGCGCGCGAGCGCACCTGGCTGTGGGGGTGGGCGAACCCCCAGTTCGGCGACGCGCATCCCGCGGTCACCCCGACGCTGGTCATCCGCGCGATCGGGGAGCGGCTCGGCATCGCCGAGTTCACCACGCCCGAGGTCGACCTGTCGTGGTACGAAGGCCCGGCCGGGCACGGCGGCGAGCTGATCGCCATGGCCGCCGGGGGCGTCCTCGGCGGCGCCGGCTACATCGGGGCCGGCTACGACGGCGGCTCGGCCTACCTGCACGTCGACGACCCGCAGGTCCCGCACGCGCACTGGGACCCGGTCCCGCTCCCCCGGCTCCTCGCCAACGCCGCGAGCCTGTTCCCGCACGAGCCCCGGCTGACGCTCGCCGGCCTCCTCTCCCACCACCGCGTCCCCTACCGGCAGACCGACCTGCTGACCGAGGTCATGCCGCCCGGCGGCGGCAGCGCCCGCGCCACCTTCGACGGCCTGGGCCGCTTCGTCAACTGGAAGGCCGACCTGACCCCGGCCGCCCTCGCGACCTGACGCCCCGCACCCCACCGCCCCGCACCCCACCGCCCCGGTGCGGGCGCCTCGCAGCAGCGGGCGGCCACCGCCTCAGCCCAGGCAGGACGGGCCGAGGAGCTGCTTCAGGTCGCCCATCAGGGCCGGGGACGGGGCCACGCGGAGCTTGTCGTCCAGCCGGACGACCGTGGTGCGCGGGCCGTTCTGCAGGTGCAGGTGGACCTCGGCCGTGCCGGGATGGGTGATCAGCACCTCCTTCAGCCGCGACACCGTCGGCGGCGTGCAGCGGCCGAGCGGCATCGTGACCGAGAACGGGCCGTGCGCGTCGGTGATGGTGAGGTCGGGCTGCGTGACCTCCATCGCGATGATCTTCGCGACGTCCTCCCGGCGGTCGACGCGCCCCTTCACGACGAGGATCGCGTCCTCGGCGAGGAGCGTCGAGCACAGCTGGTAGGACGACGGGAAGCACATCACCTCGATGGAGCCCGCGAGGTCCTCCAGCTGGAACATCGCCCACGAGTTGCCCTGCTTGGTGACCTTGCGCTGCAGGCCGGAGAGCAGCCCCGCCACGATCACGACCTGGCCGTCGGGGCGCTCGCCCTCGTTGAGGGACGCGATGGTGCAGTCGGCCTCGCGCTCCAGGATGTGCTCGACGCCGAGCAGCGGGTGGTCGGAGACGTACAGGCCGAGCATCTCCCGCTCGAACGCGAGGAGGGTGGTCTTGTCCCACTCCTCGCCCTCGGGGATCGCGACGGTGAACGCGTCCTCGCCGCCGTCGTCCTCCAGGGCGCCGAACAGGGAGTCCTGGCCGATGGCCTCCTTGCGCTTGATGTCGATGACCGAGTCGATGGCCTGCTCGTGCACCATCAGCAGGGCCTTGCGCTGGTGGCCCAGCTCGTCGAACGCTCCGGCCTTGATGAGCGACTCCACCACCCGCTTGTTGCACACCTGCGGCGGGACCTTGCTCAGGAAGTCGTTGAAATCGGTGTAGGCGCCCTTCTCCCTGCGGGCGGCGACGATCCCGTCCACCACGTTGTGGCCGACGTTGCGGACGGCCGACAGCCCGAAGCGGATCTCGGTGTCGCCCAGCGGGGTGAAGTCGGCCTCGGACGTGTTGACGTCCGGCGGCAGGACCTTCAGCCCCATCCGGCGGCACTCCGACAGGTAGAGCGCGCTCTTGTCCTTGTCGTCGCCGACGGACGTGAGCAGCCCCGCCATGTACTCGGCCGGGTAGTTCGCCTTCAGGTAGGCCGTCCAGTAGGAGACCAGGCCGTACGCGGCGGAGTGCGCCTTGTTGAACGCGTAGTCGGAGAACGGGACGAGGATGTCCCACAGCGTCTTCACGGCCTCCTTGGAGAAGCCGTTGTCGATCATCCCCTGCTCGAAGCCGACGAACTGGGCGTCCAGCTCGGCCTTCTTCTTCTTGCCCATAACGCGGCGGAGCAGGTCCGCCTTGCCGAGCGTGTAGCCCGCCACCTTCTGCGCGATCGCCATGACCTGCTCCTGGTAGACGATCAGGCCGTAGGTGGTGTCGAGGATCTCCTTGAGCGGCTCCTCCAGCTCCGGGTGGATCGGGGTGATCTCCTGCTGGCCGTTCTTGCGGAGCGCGTAGTTGGTGTGGGAGTTCGCGCCCATCGGGCCGGGCCGGTACAGGGCGCCGACGGCGGAGATGTCCTCGAAGTTGTCGGGCTTCATGAGCCGCAGCAGCGACCGCATCGGTCCGCCGTCGAACTGGAACACGCCGAGGGTGTCGCCCCGCGCGAGCAGGTCGTAGGTCGGCTGGTCGTCCAGCGGGAGGCCGAGCAGGTCGACGTCGACGCCCTTGTTCTTCTTGATCCCCTTGAGCGCGTCGTCGATGATCGTCAGGTTCCGCAGGCCGAGGAAGTCCATCTTCAGCAGGCCGAGCGTCTCGCAGGTCGGGTAGTCGAACTGCGTGATGATCGCGCCGTCGGCGTCCCGGCGCATGATCGGGACGTGGTCGGTGATCGTCTCACCGGACATGATGATCCCGGCGGCGTGCACGCCGGTCTGCCGGATCAGCCCCTCCAGGCCCTGCGCCAGGTCCATGATCTGCTTGACGTCGGTCTCTTCCTCGTACAGCTTGCGCAGCTCGCCCGCCTCGCCGTGGCGCGGGTGCTTGTCGTCGAAGATGCCCGACAGCGGGATGTCCTTGCCCATGACGGCGGGCGGGAACGCCTTGGAGATCCGGTCGCCGAGCGCGTACGGGAAGCCGAGGACGCGGCCCGCGTCCTTGATCGCGGCCTTCGCCTTGATGGTGCCGAACGTGGCGATGAAGGAGACCTTGTCCGCGCCCCACTTCTCGGTCGTGTACTTGATGACCTCGGCCCGCCGGTCTTCAGGGAAGTCGATGTCGATGTCGGGCATGGACGCGCGCTCGGGGTTCAGGAACCGCTCGAAGATCAGCCCGTGCGGGATCGGGTCGAGGTCGGTGATGCCCATCGCGTACGCGATCAGTGACCCCGCGGCGGACCCGCGGCCCGGCCCGACGAGGATGCCGTTCTCCTTCGCCCACATGATGAAGTCGGCGACGACGAGGAAGTAGGACGGGTACCCCTTGCCGAGGATGACGCCCATCTCGTACTCGGCCTGCTCCTTGTACCCGTCCGGGAGGCCGCCGGGGAAGCGGCGCTCGAGGCCCTTCCAGACCTCCTTGCGGAACCAGCTCTCCTCCGTCTCGCCCTCGGGGACGGGGAAGCGGGGGCTGAGGTCGCGGTACTCGAACATGCCCGCCGGGTCGACCTTCTCCGCGATGAGCAGGGTGTTCTTGCAGCCCTCGAGCCAGATGTCGGACGCGTCTATGCCACGCATCTCGTCCGCGGTCTTCAGGTAGTAGCCGGACCCGTCGAACCGGAACCGGTCGGGGTCGGCGAGCTGCTTGCCCACCTGGACGCAGAGGAGCGCGTCGTGCGCGGTGGCCTCCGACTCGTGCGTGTAGTGCGAGTCGTTCGTGACGACCGGCGGGATGTTCAGCTTCTTGCTGATCTCGATGAGGCCGTCCCGGACGCGGCGCTCGATGTCGAGCCCGTGGTCCATCAGCTCCAGGAAGTAGTTCTCCTTGCCGAGGATCTCCTGGAACGTCGCCGCCGCCTTGAGCGCCTCGTCGAACTGGCCGAGCCGCAGCCGCGTCTGGATCTTGCCGGACGGGCAGCCGGTCGTGCCCATCACGCCGTCGGCGTGCTCGGCGAGCAGCTCCTCGTCCATGCGCGCGTACTTGAACACGAAGCCCTCGGTGTACGCGCGGCTCGACAGCTTGAACATGTTGTGCAGGCCGGTCCTGTTCCGCGCCCACAGCGTCATGTGGTTGATCAGCCCGCCGCCGGAGACGTCGTCGCGCTTCTGGCTCGGCTCGCCCCACTGCACCTTCTTCTTGTGGTACCGCGACTCCGGCGCCATGTACGCCTCGATGCCGATGATGGGCGTGACCCCGGCCGCCGTCGCCTGCTTGTGGAAGTCGTAGGCGCCGTGCATGTTGCCGTGGTCGGTCATGGCGATCGCCGGCATCTTCTGCCGGTCCACCTCTTCGAACATCTGCTTCAGCCGGGCGGCTCCGTCCAGCATGGAGTACTCCGTATGAACGTGCAGATGAACGAAAGAGTCGGCCATGTGCGCTGCGCCTCCTGCTCGTCGCATGCGACCGCCCACGTGCCTGGCCGGTACGTGGTGGCGATATCGGTCCCGGGGGAAGATCGTCGACCCGGGCGGACGCCGGGAAGACGCGGTCCTGAGAGCCTAACCCGCCCCGGAGGTCCCAGGCGCCCCAACGCGCCCGACACTTCGAATGTCCCGGCGGCCGGACGTCTCAGCAGGCGGGACGGCCGTCCGGAGTTTGGCACGCGGACGCCGCAGCGCCTACCCTGGCCGCATGCATCGTCCCTTCGGGTTTACGCGGCCGGCTCCGGGCGAGCCGGTCGCCACCGCGACCTGAGCGACGACCCCGGAGCCGGCCGGAGGCGCGGCCCGTCCCGGGCGCGCCTCTTGCGCTGACCAAGCCGAACCAGGCGCGGCCCCGGGCACCCTCCCTTCCCCTGCGCGGCCCGCCGCAGCACGAGAGGGAACCCCACATGCCCGATCAGGTGATCGACTCCGCGGAACTGCGCGTCGCGCTGCCGGACGCCGCCGCCATCGCCACCCTCGGCGAGGCGCGCACCGCGATCGACGGCCTCGACGCCGCGCTCGCCGTCCTGCTGGAGCACCGCGCCGCCCTGTCCGCCGTCGTGCAGCGGCTGAAGCCGGTCGGCGGCTTCGCGGGCCGCGACCCCGCCCGGGAGCGGGAGATCGTGGCGGCCATGGCCGAGCGCGCCCCGTCCATCGGCGCCGACCGGCTCGCCCCCATCGTGAACGCGATCATCGAGGCCGGCCTGGCCGCCGCCGAACCGCGCCGATGAGCGCGGTGGACACGGCCCCGGACGGGCCCGCACCAGACGAGCACCCGCCGGAGGAGCACCCCTCTGGCGAGCGCGCGCGGGCGGCGGCCGTCCGGGACGGGCTGAGCGTGGGCATCGCCGTGGGCGTGTCCGGGGCCGCGTTCGGCGCGGCGGCGGTCACCGCCGGCCTCACGATCGCGCAGGCGTGCGTGCTGAGCCTGCTGGCGTTCACCGGCGCGTCCCAGTTCGCGCTGGCCGGCGTGATCGGCGGGGGCGGCGGGCTGGTCGCCGGGACGCTCGGCGCGGTGCTGCTCGGCGGTCGCAACGCCCTGTACGGGATGCGGCTCGCCGGGACGCTCAGGGTGCGCGGCTGGCGGCGGCTCGTCACCGCGCACGTCGTCATCGACGAGACCGCCGCCGTCGCGACCGCGCAGCGCGACCCGGCGGCGGCTCGCGCCGGGTTCTCCACCACCGCGATCAGCCTGTACCTGGCGTGGAACGCCACCACGCTCGTCGGCGCCGCCGGCACGTCCCGCCTGGGCGATCCCGGCGCCGTCGGCCTGGACGTCCTGGGCCCGGCCGCCTTCCTGGCGCTGCTCTGGCCGCGGCTGACCGGCGGCGGAGGGGCGGCGCGGGTCGCCGTCGCGGCGGCCGTGATCGCGGTGGCGGCGACGCCGCTGCTGCCGCCCGGCGTGCCGGTCATGCTGGCCGCCGCCGCCGCGCTGCCCGCCCTCCTCGGGCGGAGGGGGACGCCGTGAGCGTGTGGATCGCGGTGATCGCCACCGGGCTCGGCTGCTACGCGCTGAAGCTCGCCGGGCTCGTCACCCCGCGGCGGGTGCTGGACGGCCCGCGCGTGCGGCGGTTCACCGAGCTGGTGCCGGTGGCGCTGCTGACCGCGCTGATCGCCGTCCAGGCCCTCGCCGACGGCAGGTCGCTGGACGTCGACCCCGCGCGCCTGGCGGGACTCGGCGCGGCCGTCGCCGCGCTGCTGCTGCGCGCCCCGTTCCTCGCGGTGCTGGCCGTCGCCGCGGCGGTCACCGCCGGGCTGCGGCTGCTCGGCCTGTAGCGGAGCCGGGAGCCGGGCCGGGAGCGGAGCCGGGTGCGGGGCCCGCGGCGGTCAGGACTCCGCTTCGACGATCTTCAGGGCGTGGGCCAGGTCGTCGGGGTAGGGGCTCTCGAACTCCACCCACTCGCCCGTGCCCGGGTGCTCGAACCCCAGCCGGACGGCGTGCAGCCACTGCCGCTTCAGGCCGAGCCTCGCCGCCAGCGTGGGGTCGGCGCCGTAGGCCATGTCGCCCACGCACGGGTGCCGGATCGCGGACATGTGCACCCGGATCTGGTGGGTGCGCCCCGTCTCCAGGTCGATGTCGAGCAGCGTCGCCGCGCGGAACGCCTCCACCGTGTCGTAGTGCGTGACCGACGGCTTGCCGCCCGCCACGACCGCGAACCGCCCGTCGCCGGACGGATGCCGGTCGATCGGCGCGTCGACCGTCCCCCGGAAGGGGTCGGGATGGCCCTGCACCAGCGCCTGGTACCGCTTGTCGATGCGGCGCTCCTTGAACGCGCGCTTCAGCCGCGAGTACGCGACCTCGCTCTTCGCCACGACCATCGCGCCGGTGGTGTTGGCGTCCAGCCGGTGCACGATGCCCTGCCGCTCGGACGCGCCGCTGGTCGCGATCGTGTGCCCGGCGCCGAGCAGCCCGCCGAGGACGGTCGGGCCCGTCCAGCCGGTGGTGGGGTGGGCGGCGACGCCGATCGGCTTGTCGACCACGACGATGTCGTCGTCCTCGAACAGGATGCCCATCCCGGGGACGGGCTCGGCGACCGGCGCGGGGGGTGCGGGCGGCGGCGGGAGCGTGACCTCCAGCCACGCCCCGGCGTGCAGCCGCTCGGACTTGGTGGCCACCTCGGCGCCGTCCAGCAGGACGTCGCCCGCGGCGATGATGTCGGCGGCGCCGCTGCGCGACAGGCCGAACAGCCGCGCCAGTGCGGCGTCGACCCGCTCGCCCTCCAGGCCCTCGGGCACGTGGAGGCTGCGCACCTCGCCCATCACGCCTTCTCCTCCGGGGCCGTCTCCGGCTCCTCGGCCCCGGCCCTCGGCACGGGCTTCGACACGGGCTGCGACACGGGCTTCGACTCGGCCCTCGACTCGGGCGCGGCCTCGGCTTCGGGCTCGCGCGGGGGCTCGGGCGGATCCTCGTCGCCGTCGCCGCTGATGCGCGTCCCGTCGACCTGCAGGCCGCGCGCCGCGAGCAGCACGGCGAGGACGCCGCCGCACACGATCGCCGAGTCGGCCAGGTTGAACACCGGCCAGTGCGGCAGCTGGATCCAGTCGACGACGTGGCCCTTCAGCGGCGCCGGCTCGCGCAGCAGCCGGTCGATCAGGTTCCCGATCGCGCCGCCGAGCAGCAGGCCGAGGCAGACCGCCCACGGCACGCTGCGCAGGTTGCGGGCGGTGCGCAGGATGGCCACCACCACGCCGCAGGCGATCACGGTGAACACGATCGTGTAACCGGTGCCGATCGAGAAGGCGGCGCCGCTGTTACGGGTCTCGCGCAGCGTCAGCAACCCGCCGAGCAGCCGGACCGGCTCCCGGTCCTGCAGCGTCGCCACCACGATGATCTTGGACACGATGTCGGCGGCGAGCGCGGCCAGGGCCACGGCGACCAGCACGCCGACGCGGCGCGGCCGAGGAGATCCCGTGGATTCCCCGGCCTCGCGCTCTGGGTTCGTTGAGTCGCTCAGCGACGTTCCTCGCGTTGTTTGCATGTCACACACAGGGTCGCACGAGGGAAGACCTGGAGTCTCGCCTTGCCGATCGGCTTGGCGCAGGACTCGCAGGTTCCGTACGTGCCGGCGTCCATCCGCTGGACGGCCCGCTCGATCTGGGCGAGCAGGTCCTGTGAATTGTAGGCCAGGGCCAGCTCATGCTCGCGCTCGTAGGTCTTGGCGCCCGCGTCGGCCTGGTCGTCGCCGGCCCCGTCGCTGCCGTCGCCCTCGGCGATCTGGCTGGCGGACGCCGCGATCTCGGCCCGCAGGCCCTCGATCTGCTCTTGCAGCCCGGCCCGCACCTCGGCGAGCTCGGCGGGCGTCCACCGGTGCTCGCCCTCGCGCACCGGCAGCTCGGCGGCCTTGGCCGCCTTCCCCGCCTTCCCCGGCTTCCCCTGCTCGGCCGGCTTGGCCGGCTTGGCCGCCTTCGCCGGGGCGCGCCCGCCCCGCGGCTTCGCCGCCGGCCGACCCGGTTTCCCGGCGGGACTCTTGGCCGCGGGCGCCTTCCCCCGGGTCTTGCCTGCGGCGGGCTCCGCAGCGGGCGTCGTGCCCTTCGTCGCGCCGGCCATGTCGGCCTCCCTCGCGGTGGTCGCCTCGACGGGCAGTGCGGGCAGCATTGGTCCCCTCTCTCGGGCGCGGTAAACAACCTTCGCCGTGGTACCGACCGCTTATGCCCGCCCGCCGATCGCCCGGAAACCCCCGTTCGGCGCACGAGATCGCAAAGGAACGGCACCCCGCCCGCCGGGCCGGGCCGCGGGGGGCCGAGCCCGTGCACGAGGCGGGCGGGTGAACGGGCGGCGGGTAAAGGGGAAGAGCGCGGCCCGCGCGTGCGTTAAGGTTCAGGAGAGCAACTTTCTTGGCAGGCCCTGATGGGGACACCTGCCGCCGAACGCGGCCAAGAGCGACCCGGGGACGGTGCGAGCCCGGGGGCGAGCCCGGCGGTCTGATCACCCCGGAGCCGCCGGAAGAACCGCCCCCGGACCCGGTCCGCGGGCGCAGTAGACCCGGCAGCCGAGACTCGAACGAAGCGGGCCGTGCCGGCGGGCGCGGTCAAGGAGGGTGGTACCGCGGGGCCGCGCGCCTCGTCCCTCCGGTCAACGTGGTCACGTCGATCCGGAGGTCCGCCATCGTGAGCCGAGGTTTTCGGCCGCTTCCCGCGCAGGTCGATCTGCCCGCCCTGGAGCGGGACATGCTGCGCCGCTGGCAGAAGGACAAGGTCTTCGAGCGGTCGCTGGAGCGCACCGCGTCGGGCGAGCCGTGGGTGTTCTACGAGGGGCCGCCCACCGCCAACGGCATGCCGGGCGTCCACCACGTCGAGGCCCGCGTGTTCAAGGACGTCTTCCCGCGCTTCAAGACCATGAAGGGCCACCACGTCCCGCGCAAGGCCGGCTGGGACTGCCACGGCCTGCCCGTCGAGGTCGCCGTCGAGAAGGAGCTCGGTCTCACCGGCAAGAAGGACATCGAGGAGTACGGCGTCGCGGAGTTCAACGCCCGCTGCCGCGAATCGGTCCTGCGCCACGTGGACGCGTTCGAAGAGATGACCGAGCGCATGGGCTACTGGGTCAACACCGACCAGGCCTACCGGACGATGGACCCCGACTACGTCGAGGCCGTCTGGTGGTCGCTGAAGCAGGTGTTCGACAAGGGCCTGCTGTTCCGCGACTTCCGCATCACCCCGTACTGCCCGCGCTGCGGGACGGGCCTGTCCGACCACGAGCTGGGCCAGCCGGGCGGGTACGAGACGGTGTCCAGCCCGTCGGTGTACGTGCGGATGCCCGTCACGTCCGGCCCGCTCGCCGAGATGGGCGCCGCGCTGCTCATCTGGACGACGACCCCCTGGACGCTGGTGTCCAACACCGCCGTGGCCGTCCACCCCGACGTCACCTACGTCGCGGCCCGGCCGCAGGGGTCGGACGAGGTGCTCGTCGTGGCCGAGCCCCTGGTCGACCACGTCCTCGGCGAGGGCGCCGAGCGGCTCGCCGCCTACCAAGGCACCGAGCTGGAGCGGACCACGTATCAGCGGCCGTTCGACCTGGTCGACATCCCGGACGCGCACTACGTCGTGCTCGGCGACTACGTCACGGTCGAGGACGGCACCGGGCTCGTCCACCAGGCGCCCGCGTTCGGCGGCGACGACATGACCGTCTGCAAGCGGTACGGGATGCCGATCGTCAACCCGATCGGCCCGGACGGCCGCTTCCTGCGCGAGGTCCCGCTCGTCGGCAACACGTTCTTCAAGGACGCCGACGAGCCGCTGACCGACGACCTGCGGGCGCGGGGGCTGCTGTTCCGCGGCGGGCACTTCGACCACAGCTACCCGCACTGCTGGCGCTGCCACACGCCGCTGCTCTACTACGCGCTCCCCGCCTGGTACATCCGCACCACGCAGATCAAGGACCGGCTGCTGGAGGAGAACGAGAAGACCAACTGGTTCCCCGAGACGGTCAAGCACGGCCGGTACGGGGAGTGGCTGCGCAACAACGTCGACTGGTCGCTGTCCCGCAGCCGCTACTGGGGCACGCCCCTGCCGCTGTGGGTCTGCGGCGACGACGAGGACCACATCACCTGCGTCGGGTCGCTCCGGGAACTGGGCGAGCTGGCCGGGCGGGACCTGTCCGCGCTCGACCCCCACCGGCCGTACGTGGACGACGTGGCCTTCCCCTGCCCGCGGTGCGGGACGGAGGCGCGCCGCGTGCCCGACGTCATCGACGCCTGGTACGACTCCGGGTCGATGCCGTTCGCGCAGTGGGGCGCCCCCCACCGCAACAACGAGGTCTTCGAGAACTCCTACCCGGCCCAGTACATCTGCGAGGCCCAGGACCAGACACGCGGCTGGTTCTACTCCCTCATGGCCGTCGGGACGCTGGTGTTCGACCGGTCGTCCTACGAGAACGTCGTGTGCCTCGGCCTCATCCTCGCCGAGGACGGCCGGAAGATGAGCAAGCACCTCGGCAACGTGCTGCGGCCCATCCCGCTGATGGACGAGCACGGCGCCGACGCGGTGCGCTGGTTCATGGCCGCGAGCGGGCTGCCCTGGGCGTCCCGCCGCGTCGGGCACGGCGCCCTGGAGGAGATCGTCCGCAAGGTCCTCCTCACGTACTGGAACACCGCGTCGTTCTTCGTCCTGTACGCGAACGCCGCGGAGTCGCAGGGCCGCGCCTGGACGCCGGACCGGCTGGCCGAGGCGCCCGCCCCCGCCGACCGGCCGCTCCTGGACCGCTGGGCGCTCGCCGAACTGCACCGCACCGTCCGCGAGGTCGACACCGCCTTGGAGGAGTTCGACACCGCGCGCGCGGGCCGGTGCCTGTCGCAGTTCGTGGACGACCTGTCGAACTGGTACGTCCGGCGGTCCCGGCGCCGCTTCTGGGAGGGCCCTGAGACGCCGGAGGGCTCGGCCGCGTTCGCCACGCTCTACGAGTGCCTGGAGACCCTCACCCGGCTGATGGCGCCGATCGTCCCGTTCATCACCGACCACGTCTGGGACGTCATCCGGCCCGAGGACGGCCCCGAGTCGGTTCATCTGGCCGACTGGCCGGCCGTCGACGAGAGCCTGCTGGACGAGGCGCTGACCGCGCAGATGGCGCTCGTCCGCCGGCTGGTGGAGCTCGGCCGGTCCGCGCGATCGGCGAGCGGCGTCCGGACCCGGCAGCCGCTCGGCCGCGCCCTCGTCGGCGCCGCCGGCTGGTCCGCGCTGCCCGAGCAGCTGCGGGCGCAGATCTCCGAGGAGCTGAACGTCCTCGGCTTCGAGGAGCTGTCCTCGATCGGCGGCGACCTCGTCGAGTACGAGGTCAAGCCGAACTTCCGCGAACTCGGCAAGCGCTACGCCAAGGACACCCCGAAGGTGGCCAAGGCGATCACCTCCGCCGACGCGGCGGAGCTCGTGCGGGCGGTGCGGGCGGGCGAGGCGCGGGTGGAGGCCGACGGCCTCGGCACGGTCGCCCTGTCGGCCGACGACGTGATCGTCACCGAGCGCCCGCGCAGCGGCTGGGCGGTGGAGAGCGCCGCCGGCGAGACCGTCGCGCTCGACCTCACCGTCACCCCCGAGCTGCGCCGCGCCGGCCTGGTGCGGGAGGCCGTCCGGCTCGTCCAGGAGGGCCGCAAGGCCGCCGGGCTGGAGGTCACCGACCGCATCGAGCTGTGGTGGGAGGCGACCGGCACCGACCTCGCCGAGGCGCTGCGCGCGCACACGGCGGAGGTCGCCGCCGAGGTCCTCGCGACCGCGGTGAGCGAGGGCCGTCCGGCCGGCGTCCCGGCGAACCGCGAGGAGGACCTCGGGCTCACCTACTACCTCCGCAAGGCGTGAGCCCCGCGTCCGCGAGCCGTGAGGCGCCCGTCCGGGGTGACGGCGTGCGGTGAGTGCGGCGACCTGAGGCGGAGGAGTTCTCCGCCGCGTCCGGCCGGATCCGGGCGCGGCGGAGAACTTTTCCGTCATGGGGTTCATCGCGACACATCTCGTTTGCGATGATGGTCCGGTGAGTCTTCCCGAGCAGCCCGCCGGCCCCGACCGCCCGGCCCCACCGTCACCCGCGAGCATGCGCGCGTCGGACGCCGACCGCGACGAGGTCGCCGACCGCCTGCGCGAGGCCCTGGCGGAGGGGCGCATCACGGCGGAGGAGCACGCCGAGCGCATCGACGCCGTCTACAAGGCCAAGACGTACGCCGACCTGGAGCCCGTCCTCAGCGACCTGCCGTCGGAGCAGGCGCCGCGGCCGCGGGTCGACCTGCGCAAGGAGCCCGCCCTCGCGCCGCCCCCGCCGCAGTCGCCCAACATCGTGGCGATCTTCGCCGGGGCGGAGCGCAAGGGGCGCTGGCTGGTCGAGCCCACCACCAACGTCTCCTGCGTGTTCGGCGGCGTGGAGCTCGACTTCCGGCAGGCCGTCCTCAGCAGCGCCGAGGTGACCGTCAACATCACCTGCGTGTTCGGCGGGGTGGACATCACCGTCCCGCCGGGCGTCCGCGTCGCGGGCTCCCCCACCGCGGTCTTCGGCGGAAGCGACCTGCCGGAGGACGACACCGTGGCCCCGGACGCACCCGTCATCCGGTTGACCGGGATGGTGCTGTTCGGCGGCGTCTCGGTGAACCGCCGCGCGGCCGGCGAGAAGAAGGGCCGCCGCGACCGGCACGGGGACATGCACCAGTTGCACCGCAGGCACCACGACGAGATGCGGGAGCTTCACCGCGAGCACCGGGACGCCCGCCGGGAGCGCCTGCGGGAACTGCGCGCGGAGCGCCGCCGGGGCCGCTGAGCCGAGGGCCGCCGCCCGGTCCCGCCGGGCGGCCGCCCCTCCGGCCCGCGGACGTCAGTCGCGGGCGTGTTCGCGGTCGGGCTGGCAGACCAGGCAGGGCGTGCAGCCCCGGGACTTGGCCTCGGCGCGGGACAGCGACTCCAGGTCGTCGGCCTCGTCGCCGATGTCCTCGATGAGGGCGCAGTCGACGCGGTGGTAGCGCTTGGTGCCGCTCAGGATGCGGACCTGCGGGCCCTCGCCCGCGGGCTCCGGCGCGGACTCGCCGCCGGACGGCGCCCGCCCGGCCTCCGCGGCCGGCTCCGGCTCCGCCGCGAAGGCGGCGTCCTCCCGGGCGGGCTCGGCGGCCTCGCCGCCGGTCCCTTCGTCGGCGCCCTCGTGGGCGTGCCGCGGCTTCGGGGCGCCCGCGTCCGCGCCGGCGCGCGGGGACGGGCCGAGGTCGGCGGTCACGTCAGGGGACGCGGACGGGGCCTCAGCGGGCCGCTCCCACACGGAGCGGGCCTCCGGCTCCCGGGCGGCCGGCTCGGGCTCCTCGGCCGTCTCCGGCACGCTGGGCGCCTCCCCGGCGGCCGCCGTGCCGAACAGACCGCTCGCGGGCATGTCGGTCAGTGTCGGCCCGGCCGGGTCTCCGGCGGGCCGCTCGGGGGCGGGCTCGTCCGCCCGCGGGATCTCGGCCGTCCGGTCGAACGCGCCCGGACGCTCGAAGGAGCCGGGCCCGTCGAACGACACGGGAGTGTCGAAGGAGGTGGGCGCGGCGTGGGCCGCCGGTTCGGCGAGGCCCGCCGGGCCGCTCTCGGGGCGCTCCGCGCCGGGCTCGCGGGCCCCCTTCGCACCGCGCGCGTCGCCGCCGTCTCCGGGGGACGCCGGCACCGAGGCCGCGGCGCGCGCCGCCAGTGCGGTGTCGGGCATGCAGGCGGTGCAGGGGCTGAACCCCTCCTCCTTGGCCTCGGCGTAGGTCAGCTCCTCGGTGTCGCGCCCGGCGAGCTGCCGGCACGTGTCGAGGTGGTAGCGCTTGCGCCCGCGGACGACGAACACCGTCGCGTCGTCGGGGACGTCGGCGGGCGGAGCGGGCATCTCCGGCTCGTCGCCGTCCGGGCCCGCGGCCGGCACCGCCGCCGGGACGCCCGTGGCGCCCGCGGCGTTCCTGGCCGGCGCCGGGGGCGCGGCCTTCTTGCGCTTGTCCTTCTTGGCCTTGGCCTTCTTGCTCGTGCGGGCCGGTGACGCCGAGGCCCCGGGACCCCACAGCTCCTTGCGCCGCAGGAACACCCCGATGGCCAGGCACAGTGCCGAGACGATGCTGACGGCGATCGATATGTAGATCACCACCAGCGCGTCCAGGCCGAAGACCTGTGCGCTGTCTCCGTTACCCGCGACGATTCCCGCTACCAGCAGGGCGATCGCCACCACCACGAGAACGCCACTCAGGATGATCACAGGGTCTCTCCCACTCGTTCGGACCGCTCGGCTGCGTGCCGCGCGAAGGGCCCGGTGGCCGTCCCGCACGACCGCCCGGCATCACCGGGGTGGCGCCGCCGCCACCCCTGGCGCGGGCATCGGGACGACACTATCGCCTGCGGCGGCCGCGTCAGCGCCTGTCGTGCGGCGGGTTGTCACCGCCGGCGTGGAACGCGCCCGTGGCCGAGTGCTGGACCTGCTGGCCGTGCTCGGCGGGCTGCGGGAACGTGCCCGGCGCGGGCGACGGACCGCCGGCGGCGCCGTTGCGGTTCTCCGGGTGCGGCAGGCTGGTCTGCGGGCCGGTCTGCGGACCCTGCGGCGCGCTCGGCTGCGACTGGACGGGAGCCGCGCCCGGGACGGCGGCGAACGCGCCCGTCTCGGTGCTGCCCGCCTCCAGGTCGCGGAGCTGCCCCTCCAGGTACACCTTCAGGCGGCTGCGGTACTCGCGCTCGAAGGCGCGCAGGTTGTCGACCTCGCGCTCGAGCTCCTCGCGCTGCTGCACGAGCGAGCCCATGACCTGGCGGTGCCGCTCCTGCGCGTCGCGGTCGAGGGCCTCGGCGCGCGAGCGGGCCTCGCTGACGATCTGGTCGGCCTGCCGGCGGGCCTTGCCGAGGATCTCCTCGGCCTCGCGGCGGGCGCGGCCGAGCGTCTCGTCGGCCTCCCGGCGGGCGTCGGCGATCGCCTGGTCGGCGGTCTGCTGCGCGAGCGCGAGGACGCGGGCCGCGGTGTCCATGTTGTCCTCGCCGGTGGGCGCGGACGCCATGCCGAGACCGCCGAGGACGGGCTCCGGCTCGGGCTGCGGCTCCGGGCGGGGCGGCTCGGGGATCTTCTGGACGTCCGGCTTCGGCTCCACGATGGGCGCGGCCATGGCGGGGACCTTGCCGCGCAGGCATTCGGCCAGCTTGGCGCGCAGCTCCTCGTTCTCCTGGATGAGGCGGTCGAGCTCCGCCTCGACCTCGTCGAGGAAGGCGTCCACCTCCTCCTCGTCGTACCCCGGCCTCAGCCTGGTGGTACTGAACTGCTTGTTCCGCACATCGGCGGGTGTCAGCGGCATGTCTCGTCTCCTTGGCGCGCTTGGAGTCTGTCCCTGAAGGACGGTATCCGATCGATCTAGGGACCACCGAATATGGAGCCAATGACCATGATCAGGATCCAGACCACAAGGATGAGCACGGTGAAGCTGAGGTCCAGTGCAACGTTACCCAGCCGGACCGGCGGGATGAAACGCCTCAGCAGTTTCAGTGGCGGATCGGTGACGGTGTAGGTCGCCTCGGCGATCACCAGCACCACCCCGGACGGCTTCCATTGGCGGGCGAACGACTGCAGGACCTCCAGCACCAGCCTCCCGATCAGGAAGAGGAGGAAGAAGTACAGAAGGTACGTCAGCACCTGTCCAGCGATGTTCACGGATACTCTCGCTTGTGACTGTCAGCTCTGGTTGAAGAACCCACGTTCCGCCATCCGGGCCTTGTCCTCCGCCGTCACCTCCACGTTGGCGGGCGACAGGAGGAACACCTTGTTCGTAACACGCTCGATGCTCCCGTGCAGGCCGAATACGAGACCCGCCGCGAAGTCGACCAGACGCTTGGCGTCGCTGTCGACCATCTCGGTCAGGTTCATGATCACCGGCGTGCCCTCCCTGAAGTGCTCCCCGATGGTCCGTGCCTCGTTGTAGGTCCTTGGATGCAGAGTAGTGATACGAGCGAGGTCGGTGGTACCGGACTCGTAGAGCGCCACGGAGCGTCGCTCTATGGTCGACGTGGAGTGATGGTCGCGATCCCGGTCCGCGGTCTCCTCCGCTCGGGTAAGCTGACCGCCGGATTCGTCCTCGCGGCGACGGGTCTGACCGGGGTCGGTCTCTTCGTCGTAGACCTCGTACTCGTCGTAGTCGCCGTACTTGTCGTCGTACCGGTCGTCCTCCACAAGGCCGAGGTAGACCGCCATCTTGCGCATCGCGCTGGCCATACGCCCCTCCGTGTCCCTGTGGTGGCGGCTCCGGGCGCGTCCGGCGCCGCCGGTGGACTGTTCCGTCGTGGCGACCCGCGTACCGGCAGGTACCACTCGGGGGACATTACCTGACGATTGCCCGTCGGCCGCCGAGCAACGCCGTACCGACCCGCAGGTGTGTCGCGCCGCACGCGATCGCCTGTTCCAGATCGCCGCTCATACCCGCACTGACGATCCGGGCGTCCGGATGGTTCCGCCTGATCTCCGTCGCGATACGGGCAAGCCGGGTGAAGGCGGGCACCGGGTCGGCGCCGAGCGGCGCGACGGCCATCACGCCGCCGAGCCGCAGGCCGGGGGCCCCGGCGATCTCGTCGGCCAGCCCCGGCACCGCGTCCGGGGCCGCGCCGCCCCTCCCTTGCGCCGCCTCCTCCTCGTCGAGCGAGACCTGGACGAGGCAGCGCAGCGTCCGGCCGCCGCGGACGGCGGCGTCCGACAGGGCGGAGACCAGCCTGGAGCGGTCCACCGAGTGGACGACGTCGGCGTAGCCGGCGACCGCGCGGGCCTTGTTGGTCTGCAGCCGGCCGACGAAGTGCCAGGTGAGGGGGAGGTCGGCGCATTCGGCGGCCTTCGGCCGGGCCTCCTGGTCGCGATTCTCGCCGACCTCGGTGAGGCCGAGTCCGGCCAGTAGCCGCACATCGGAGGCGGGGAAGGTCTTGGTCACCGCGATGAGCGTGATCTCGCGCTCGTCCCGGCCGGCGGCGGCGCAGGCGGCGGCGATGCGGGCGCGGACGGCGGCGAGCGCCTCGGCCAGCTCCGCCGTCCGCTCCCGCGGAGCGGCCCCACCGGCGGTCACGCGTCTTCCTTGAGCCAGACGTATCCGGCGAAACGGCCGGTGCGCCCCTCGCGGCGATAGGAGAAGAGGCCGGCGTCCTCGATGGTGCAGCGCGGGTCGGCACCGACGGCGGTCACCCCGGCGGAGGCGAGCTGCGCGGCGACGCCGGCGCGGATGTCGAGGCCGGGCGTGCCCTTCGACGTCGTGGCGTACGCGGCGGGGACGACGGCGGCGACCTCGTCCCGCATCTCGGCGGGGACCTCGTAGCAGCGGCCGCACGCGGCGGGCCCGATCGCGGCGGTCATCCGCGCGGGGTCGGCGCCCCGCTCGCACATGGCCTTCACCAGGGCCGGGACGACCCCGGCGGCCGTGCCGGGGCGGCCGGAGTGGGCGGCGCCGACGACGCCGGCGGCGGGGTCGGCCAGCAGCACCGGGGCGCAGTCGGCGACGAGGACGGCGAGGGCGAGGCCCGGAACGGTCGTGACGACCGCGTCGACGGGCCCGGGGACGTCGGGGGCCGTGACGAACGCGACGTCGGCGCCGTGCACCTGCCGCATGAAGACGGTGCGGCCGGGGTCGACGCCGAGGGCTTCGGCGGCGCGCCGCCGGTTGCCGAGCACGGCGGCGGAGTCGTCACCGACCGCGCCGCCCAGGTTCAGGGAGTCGTAGGGGGGCCCGCTCACGCCGCCGGCGCGGCCCGTGAAGGCGGCGCCGACGCCGTCGCCCAGGGCGACGGGGGTGATCACTTCAGGAAGTCGGGGACGTCGAGGTCGTCGTCCTCGTCGAACACCACGGGACGGCGGCGCTGCCCGGAGGAGGCGGGGCCGCCGTCGTTCTCCCCCGTGTGCACGCGGGAGGAGGACTGCTCGGCGGGCTGGCGCGGCGCGGGGGCGCGCGACCCGGCGGACTCGCCGGAGCCGCCGGCGTCCCGGTCGCCGGGCGGCCCGGCCGGGGCGCCCTCCGCCCGGGCGGGCTCGGTGCGGCCGGCCTCCCGGTCGTCGTGCCGCCGCTCGTGGTCGGCGCCGGACCGCGCCGGCGGGGCCGGCGCGGACGGCGGCGTCTGGGCGGGCGGGTGCGGCGCGGCGGCGGCCTGCGCCACCGACGGCTGCGCGCCCTGCCGGCCGGCCGGCTGGGCGCCCGCCGGCTCGGACCGCCCGACCCGGCTCGGGATCGGGTTGGCCGGCGCGGACGCGGGCGGCGGCACCGGGCGGGGCGGAGGCGGGGGCAGCCGCTTGCTCTCCGGCTCGGGGACCGGCTTCGCAGGGCGCCCCTCGTCAAAACCCGCCGCGATCACCGTGACCCGCACCTCGTCGCCGAGCGCGTCGTCGATGACCGCACCGAAGATGATGTTCGCGTCCGGCGCGGCGGCGTTCGACACCAGCTGCGCGGCCTCGTTGATCTCGAACAGGCCGAGGTCGGAGCCGCCGGAGATGGACAGCAGCACGCCGTGCGCGCCGTCGATGCTGGCCTCCAGCAGCGGGCTGGAGATCGCCATCTCGGCGGCGGCGACGCTGCGGTCGTCGCCGCGCGCGGAGCCGATGCCCATCAGCGCCGAGCCGGCGCCGGACATGACGGACTTGACGTCGGCGAAGTCCAGGTTGATGAGGCCCGGGGTGGTGATGAGGTCGGTGATGCCCTGGACACCGGACAGGAGCACCTGGTCGGCGGCCTTGAAGGCGTCCAGCACGCTGACCTGCCGGTCGGAGATCGACAGCAGCCGGTCGTTGGGGATGACGATGAGGGTGTCGACCTCGTCGCGCAGCGTCTCGATGCCGGCCTCGGCCTGCATGGCGCGGCGCTTGCCCTCGAAGCTGAACGGGCGGGTGACGACGCCTATGGTGAGCGCGCCGAGGGTGCGGGCGATGTTGGCGACGACGGGCGCGCCGCCGGTGCCGGTGCCGCCGCCCTCTCCGGCGGTGACGAACACCATGTCGGCGCCCTTGAGGACCTCCTCGATCTCCTCGCGGTGGTCTTCGGCGGCCTTGCGGCCCACGTCCGGGTTGGCCCCGGCGCCGAGGCCGCGGGTGAGCTCGCGGCCCACGTCCAGTTTCACGTCGGCGTCACTCATCAGCAGCGCCTGGGCGTCCGTGTTGATCGCGATGAACTCGACGCCCTTGAGACCCTCTTCGATCATCCGGTTGACGGCATTGACGCCGCCGCCGCCGATGCCGACGACCTTGATGACCGCGAGGTAGTTCTGCGGTGCTGCCACGACGAGGGGCCTTTCCGCTCTCTCCGACCGCCCTGCCCGGTCTGACCGACCGTGCCGCCGCGGTTTCCCGACCTGTGCACTGAGGCGGGGCCAAAACCCTCACCCTCAACTTGAGGCTTACAGTTATGTCAACCTGAAGACTGATACGGACAGTAGGGCGGCCTTACCGCCAGGGTCAACTAACCTCCCCCGAACTCCACCGGCGTGTCGCAGCTGGCACAGGTTTGCCCTGGTTGGCCTCGGGCATCCGCCCGTTCCCCGGCCCGCGTACACCGGCGTCCCCCTCCCCGTTCCGCCTCGATCCGGCATGACCGTTCCAGCGTGCCCGATCGGACGCCCGGAAGCGCCGCGACACACGCACCCGGCCTACTTCGCCCGGATCACTTCGTCTTCAGGACCTCGGGGGAACTGATGTCCACGGTGCGGACGGCGCGGCCGGCCGCGGTGCGCCGCACGGCGTCCAGCAGCCTGATCTTCTCCCTTGCCCGCTCGGCGGCGCCCCACACCACGGTCTGCCCGTCCTTCATGTGGAGGGTGACCGTCTCGGGGCCGGTGGCCTCCACCTCGGCCAGCCTGCCGCCCAGCCGTTCCGGCAGGCCGCACAGCACGGCGAGCGCCGCGCGGGTCGCCCGGTCGGACGGCCCCGGCGAGGCGACCGTCAGCGTAGGCAGCCCGGACGGGCGCGACTCGCCGTCCGCCACCGTGACGCCGTGCCGGTCGACCAGGTGGTAGCGGCCGTCCCGGGTGAACACCGCCACCGGGACCCGCTCACGCACCACGATCCGGACCGTGCCCGGCCAGTTCCGCTCGATCTTCGCCGACTCGACCTCGCGGAGCCGCTCGACCCGCTCCCCGATCGCGCCGGTGCGCAGCCGCGCCATCGGCGTGCCGAGGTCGATCCCGGCCGCCGCGACGATCCGGTCGCGGGGCGCCAGGCCGGCGCCGGACACCTCGACGTGCCGCACGACCAGCAGCCGCGAGCCGAGCAGCACCCAGGTCACCAGGCCGAGCGCGCCGACGACCAGCAGTGTGACGAACACCGCCTTCCACCGGTTCGGACGGCCGCGCCCCTCCCCGGCCGGGCCCTCCTCCGGGACGGCGCGCCGATCCGCCCGCGTGTCGGTCATGACCCAATGGTGGCAGTCTTTCCCCCGTGCGCCGCCTACCGGCCCGCGGCGGCGTGTCCCCCTCGGAGGCCCGCTCCGCGCGCCCGCCTCAGGAACCGGCGAGTCGCTCCAGGATCAGCGGCCCGAGCTGCGTCACGTCCCCGGCGCCCAGCGTGATGACGACGTCGCCGGGCCGGGCGAGCGAGGCCGCGATGCCGGGCACCTCGTCGCGGACGGGCGCGTAGACGGTCTCGGTGCCCGCCGGGACCGCGTCCGCGACGAGGGCGCCCGTGACGCCGGGCTCGGGGTCCTCGCGGGCGCCGTACACGTCCATGACGACCGCGACGTCGGCGAGGCCGAGCGCCGCGCCGAACTCGGCGGCGAAGAACCGGGTGCGGCTGTACAGGTGCGGCTGGAAGACGGCGACGATCCGGCCGCCCTCGCCCTTCTCGCCCAGGTAGTCGCGGGTGGCGTCCAGGTCGGCAGTCAGCTCGGTCGGGTGGTGGGCGTAGCTGTCGAACACCTCGGCGCCGCCCGCCGCGCCCTTGCGCTCCAGCCGGCGCATCGCACCGCCGAACGCGGCGAGGCCGGCCCGCACCGGAGCGTCCGCCATGCCGAGCGCCTGCGCGACCGCGACGACCGCGGCGGCGTTGAGCGCGTTGTGCCGCCCGGGGACGCCGAGCACGACCTCGCCGGCGCCCTCGATCTCGAACCGGGAGCCGAGGCCGCGCGGGGTGAAACCGGTCACCCGCAGGTCGGCGCCCTCCGCCTCGCCGTACGTCCGGACGGTGAGCCCCCGCGCCCGCGCCAGCGCGGTGAGCTCCATCGCGACCGGGTCGTCGGCCCCGGCGACGAGCGTGCCGCCCGGCTCGACGCGGTCGACGAAGCGGGCGAAGTTCTCCTTCACCATCTCGAAGCCGCCGTAGTTGTCGAGGTGGTCGGCCTCGACGTTGGTGACGACCGCGATGTGCGGGGTGTACATGAGGAACGAGCCGTCGCTCTCGTCGGCCTCGGCGACGAACACGTCGCCGGTGCCCTCGTCGGCGCCGAGGCCGGTGGTGACGAGCTGGCCGCCGATGCAGTAGGACGGGTCGGCGCCCGCGTGCTGGAGCGCCACCGTCAGCATCGACGTCGTGGTGGTCTTGCCGTGCGTCCCGGCGACGGCGACGGCGCGCCGCCCCGCCATCAGGGAGGCGAGCGCCGCGGACCGGTGCAGGACGCGCAGGCCCCGCTCGCGGGCGGCGACCAGCTCCGGGTTGGTCTCCCGGATCGCCGTGGAGACCACCACCGTGTCGGCGTCGCCGACGTACGCGGCGTCGTGTCCGACGAACACCTTGGCGCCGAGATCGCCGAGCTGGCCGAGCAGCTCGGAGTCGCGGGCGTCGCTGCCGGACACGACCATGCCGCGGCGCAGCATGATGCGGGCGATGCCGGACATCCCGGCGCCGCCGATCGCGATGAAGTGGACCCTGCCGAGCTCCTCGGCGGGCACGACCTCCCCCGGGTCGATCAGGCTCATCGCGCGGCGCCCGCCGAGCGGACCACGTCGTACACCATGCGGGCGAGCGCGACGTCGGCGTCGCGGCGGCCCATCCGGCCGGCGGCCTCCGACATGTGCGCGACCCGGGCCGGGTCGGCGAGCACCGGCAGCAGGTGCCGGGCGATCCAGTCGGGCGACAGCTCGGCGTTGTCGACCAGCATGCCGCCGCCCGCCGCGACGATCGGCTCGGCGTTGAGGCGCTGCTCGCCGTTGCCGATCGGGAGCGGGACGTACACCGCGGGCAGCGCGACGGCGGCCAGCTCGGCGCAGGTCATCGCGCCCGCCCGGCACATGGCCATGTCCGCGGCGGCGTAGGCGAGGTCCATCCGGTCGCAGTAGGGGATCGTGACGTACTGCGGGCCGCCGGACGAGGGCTCGGGCTCCTCGGTGTTCTTCGGCCCGACGATGTGCAGCACCTGGATGCCCGCCTGCCGGAAGTAGGGGGCGGCGGCCACCGCGGCCTGGTTCAGCGACCGGGCGCCCTGCGAGCCGCCGAAGATCAGCAGCGTGGGCAGGTCGGGCAGCAGCCCGAAGTAGGAGCGCGCCTTGTCGCCCATCGCGAGCCGGTCGAGGGTGGCGATCTCGCGGCGCAGCGGGATGCCGACGAACGTGGGGTTCGGCAGCGGCGAGTCGGCGTGCGAGACCGCGACGTGCTCGGTGAACCGGGCGCCGAGCTTGTTGGCGAGGCCGGGCTTCGGGTTGGCCTCGTGCACGATGATGGGCACCTTGCGCTTGCGGGCCGCGAGGTAGCCGGGCGTGGCGACGTAGCCGCCGAAGCCGACCAGGACGTCGGCGTGGGCCTGGTCGAGGACGGCCGCCGCCGCGTTGATCGCGCCGCGCAGCCGGCCGGGGACCGACAGCAGCTGCGGGGTCAGCGTGCGCGGCAGCGGCACCGGCGGGATCAGGGCGAGCTCGTAGCCCCGCTGCGGGACGAGCCGGGTCTCCAGCCCCCGCTCGGTTCCGAGGCAGACGATCCCGGTGTTGGGGTCGTTGCGGCGCAGCGCGTCGGCGAGTGCCAGGGCGGGCTCGATGTGTCCGGCGGTGCCCCCGCCGGCCAGGACAACCCTCATGCTCGTTGACAACTCCTCAGCGTGGTCGAAAGGGGGGATTTCACCGCCGTGCCAGACCCAGCCAGCTTAGAGCCCTCACGACCGGTCCGGGGCCACGTGCGGAGAGTGCCTGCCGCGCGCCGGGCTCGCGTTTGGCGAAGGCGAGCAGCATCCCCAGCGCGAACAGGCTCGGGATGAGCGCCGACCCGCCGTAGGACACCAGCGGAAGCGGGATCCCCGTGATGGGTAGGACGCCGATGACGGCGCCGATGTTCACGATGGCCTGCACGACCAGCCACGCGGTGGCGCCCGCGGCGGCGAGCCGGGTGAACGGGTCCTTCACCCGCCGCGCGATCCGCAGACCCGCGTAGGCGAGCATGCCGAACAGGCCGAGGACGACGAGGGTGCCGACGAGCCCGAACTCCTCCCCCACGATCGCGAAGATGAAGTCGGTCTCGGCGTGCGGCAGGTAGTCCCATTTGGCGCGTCCCTCGCCGAGGCCCGTGCCGAACAGCCCGCCGGACGCCACCGCGAACAGGCCCTGCGTGCCCTGGTAGTTGGTGGTGAGCTGGTTGCCGGACGGGTCCAGGAACCCGGTGAGGCGCTGCATCCGGTACGGCTCGACGACGATGAGGATCGACACGAGCAGGCACACGAGCCCGGCGATGCCGACGAACAGCCGTCCGGGCGCGCCGACGACCCACAGCAGCGCGAGGAAGATGGTGAGGAGCACCAGCGTGGTGCCGAGGTCGCTGCCCAGCATGACCAGCAGGACGAGGATCCCGGCGCCCGGCATCAGCGGGACGAGCAGCGGCCGCCACTCGGTGAGCTGGCCGAGCCGGTCCTTGCGGGCCAGCAGGTCGGCGCCCCACAGCACGAGCGCGAGCTTGGCCAGCTCGGACGGCTGGATCTGCACCGGCCCGAGGTCGACCCAGCGGGTGGCGCCGCCCGCGCTGCGGCCGAGCCCGGGGACGAGCACCAGCGCCAGGCAGACGATCGACAGCAGCAGCAGCGGGTAGGCGAGCGCGCGGAACGTCCGCACCGGCAGCCGGGACCCCAGCCACATGCCGGGCAGCCCGATCACCACCCACACGGCCTGCTTCTGGAACAGCGTGTACGCCGATCCCGTCGCCTGGAGCTGCTTCACGCTGGACGCCGACAGCACCATCGTCAGCCCCAGCGCGAGCAGCATCATCGAGCAGCCCAGCACCAGGTAGTAGGAGGTGAGGGGACGGTCGAGCAGCCCGACGGCGGCGGCCACCTGCTCGCGCGGCCCCGGGCGCCCGCCGCCCTCCTCCTCGGCCGCGGCGGTCACGGCTACCGGGAGCTCCGGGGGACGTCCCCCGGGCGCGCGGGCCGGGCGTCCCGCGCCAGGCGCTCCACCGCCGCGATGAAGGCGTCCCCGCGGGCCGGGTAGTTGGCGAACATGTCGAAGGACGCCCCGACGGGCGCGAGGAGGACGGTGTCCCCGGGGAGGGCGAGGGCGGAGGCTTCGCTGACGACGCGGTCCATGGCCCCAGTGTCGGTGTCGGAGACGTCGACGACCGGTACATCCGGCGCGTGTCGCGCGAGTGCCTCGGCGATCCGGTGCCGGTCGCGTCCCATGAGGACGACGCCGCGCAGCCGCTCGGCGCACGAGCGCACCAGGTCGTCGACGTCCAGGCCCTTGAGGAGGCCGCCCGCGATCCACACGACGGTCTCGTAGGCGGCGAGGGACGCGGCGGCGGCGTGCGGCTGGGTCGCCTTGGAATCGTTGACGTAGGCGACGCCGTCGACATCGGCGACGTGCTGGATGCGGTGCGGGTCGGGGACGAACGAGCGCAGCCCCTCGCGGACGGCCGCGGGCGGCACCCCGAACGCGCGGGCCAGCGCGGCGGCGGCCAGCGCGTTCGCGACGTTGTGCGGCGCGTACGGGCGGACGTCGCCGAGCTCGGCCAGCTCCGCGGCGTTCCGCGCGGGGTCGTCGGTGAACGCCCGGTCGACGAGCAGCTCCTCGACGACGCCGAGCTCGCCGGGACGCGGCACCCGGAGGGTGAAGCCGATCCGCCGGTCCACGCCCTCGGCGCGCTCGGCGAGCGCGGTGGAGGTGTCGTCGTCGGCGTTGTAGACCGCGACGGTGCCCGGCGCGTAGATCTTGCCCTTGGCGCCGACGTAGGCGTCCATGGAGCCGTGCCAGTCGAGGTGGTCGGGGGCGACGTTCAGCACGACCGCCGCCTCCGGCGCGAGCGAGCTGGACCAGTGCAGCTGGTAGCTCGACAGCTCCACCGCGAGCACGTCGTACGGCCCGGCGTGCTCCCCCTGGGAGGACGACCCGCCGGACCCCCCTATGGCCTCGACGATGGGCGTTCCCACGTTGCCCACCGCGAGCGCCTTGTGGCCGGCGGCGGTGAGCATGCACGCCAGCATCCGGACGACGGTGGTCTTGCCGTCCGTCCCGGTGATGGCGAGCCACGGCGCCGCGCCCGGTCCGCGGAGCCGCCACGCGAGCTCGACCTCGCCGATGATCTCGATGCCCGCGGCGGCGGCCGCGGCCAGCAGCGGCACGTCCGGCCGCCACCCGGGGGAGGTCACGACCAGGTCGGTGCCCTCGGGAAGGCCCTCGCCGTCGCCGAGCCGGACCACGACCCCGCGGGCCTCCAGCTCGGCGGCGTGCCCGCGCTGCTCCGCGCCGTCGCGGGCGTCCACGACGGTGACGCGGGCGCCGCGGCCGGCGAGGACGCGGGCGGCGGCGCGGCCGGACACGCCGAGCCCGGCCACGCACACGGACAGGCCGTCCCAGGGCTCGCTCACTTCTTCGGCATCCATTCCAGGTAGAACAGCCCGAGCCCCGCCGCGGTGAACAGCGCGGACATCAGCCAGAACCGCACGACGATCGTGGTCTCGGCCCAGCCGGACATCTCGAAGTGGTGCTGCAGCGGCGCCATCTTGAAGATCCGTTTCGGCTGCGGCATGAACTTGCCGGTCAGCTTGAACCCGCCGACCTGGATCATCACCGACAGGGTGATCATCACGATCAGCCCGCACAGGATGGCGAGCAGGAACTGGGTGCGGGTCAGGATCGCCAGGCCGACCAGCACGCCGCCGAGGGCCAGCGAGCCGGTGTCGCCCATGAAGATCTTCGCGGGCGGGGCGTTCCACCACAGGAAGCCGAACACGCCGCCGAGCACGGCCGCGGCGACCACCGCGAGGTCGAGGGGGTCGCGGACGCTGTAGCAGTTGGGGGCGAGGGCGGCGGCGCAGCTGTTGCGCAGCTGCCAGTTGCCGATGATCACGTAGGCGGCCAGCACCATGCCGGCCGGGCCCGCGGCCAGGCCGTCCAGCCCGTCGGTGAGGTTCACGCCGTTGGACATCGCCGCGATGAGCAGCAGCGCCCAGATCACGAAGAGGTACGGGCCGATCGAGGGGCCGAAGTCGCGCAGGAAGGACAGGTGGGGGTCGGCGGGGGTGATGTCGTAGCCGTTGGGGAAGTTCAGCGACGCGACGGCGAACACGACGCCGACCAGGATGATCCCGACCATCTTGGCGCCGCTGCGCAGGCCGAGGCTGCGCTGCTTGAACACCTTGATGTAGTCGTCGACGAAGCCGACGAGGCCCAGCCCGGTCATCAGGAACAGCACCAGGAGGCCGGAGATGGTCGGCTCGTCGCCGGTGGCCAGGTGCGCCGCGCCGTAGCCGACGAGCGCGCCGACGATGAAGACCGTCCCGCCCATCGTGGGGGTTCCGCGCTTCTTGAGGTGCGCCTCCGGGCCCTCGTCGCGGATCATCTGGCCGTAGCCGAGCCGGTTGACGATCCGGATCCACACCGGCGTGCCGACCATCACGAAGACCAGCGCGACCCCGGCCGCGATGATGATGTTGGTCATCGGGCGTCCTCCGCGAGGAGCGCCTCGGCGACCCGTTCCAGCCCCGCGACGCGGGAGCCCTTCACCAGCACGACGTCCTGCGGCGCCAGCCGCTCGCTGAGCGCGGCCACCGCCGCGCCGACGTCATCCACCTGCACGCACTCTCCCGTCCATGACGCCACCTGCCCGGCCCCTTCGGCCATCGCCGCCGCGTTCGCGCCGACCACGACGAGTCCGGCTATCCCGCTGCGCGCGACATGCTGCCCGATCTTGGCATGTTCCGCCACGGAGGAGGCGCCGAGTTCGGCCATCTCCCCCAGCACCGCGAACGCGCGGCGGCCGCGGGCCATGTGCGCCAGCACGTCGAGCGCGGCGCGGGTCGAGTCGGGGTTGGCGTTGTAGGCGTCGTTCACCACGGTCACCCCGTCGGCCCGTTCGGTGACCTCCATCCGCCACCGGCTGACCGGCACGGCCTCCGACAGGCCCGCGGCGATCGCGTCCGGCGCGAGCCCGGCCGCGCGCGCGGCGGCGGCCGCGGCGAGCGCGTTCGGGACGGCGTGCGACCCGTGCAGGCGCAGCGCGACCGGCGCCGTCCCCTCCGGTGTGACCAAGGTGAACGCGGCGCGGCCCCGCTCGTCGAGCGTCTCGTCCGTCGCCCGCACCAGCGCGTCCGGCGCGCGGCCGAACGTGACGACCTCGGCCCGCGTGCGGGACGCCATCGCGGCGACCAGCGGGTCGTCGGCGTTGAGGACGGCGGTCCCGCCCGGGGGCAGCGCCTCCACGATCTCGCCCTTGGCGCGGGCGATGTTCTCCCGGCTGCCGAACTCCCCGACGTGCGCGGTGCCGACGTTGAGCACCACGCCGACGTCGGGCCGCGCGATCCCGGTCAGGTAGGCGATGTGGCCGATCCCACGCGCGCCCATCTCCAGGACGAGGGTGCGGGTCTCGGCGTCGGCGCGCAGCACGGTGAGCGGCAGCCCGATCTCGTTGTTGAACGAGCCGGGCGGGTACACCACCGGCCCGGCCCGGCCGGCCAGCTGCCCGATGAGGTCCTTGGTGGAGGTCTTGCCCGCCGAGCCGGTGACGGCGATGACGGTCACGTCCGGGAGCCGCTCCAGCACGCCCCCGGCGAGCCGTCCGAGCGCCTCCTGCACGTCGGGCACGACGACGCACGGTCCCTCCACGGGACGCTGCGCGAGCACCGCGGCGGCCCCGGCGGCGAGCGCCCCGGCCGCGAAGTCGTGCCCGTCCGCGCGCTCGCCCTTCAGCGCCGCGAACAGCGCGCCGGGCGCCGCGGCGCGGGAGTCGATGACCACGGGACCGCTCACCATGGCGTCCGGGGGCCCGTGAAGGGCGCCCCCCGTGATCTCCGCGATCGTCGACAGCGGAAGTGGGATCACGCCTGCGTCCCGTCCCCTCTAGTACCTCGTGGACGACGCCGGAGCGCCGCGCGGACGACCTCGCGGTCGTCGAACGGATGCACCTCGCCCGCCACGTTCTGCCCCTGCTCGTGGCCCTTGCCCGCGACGACGACGACGTCGCCGCGGCGGGCCCGGCCGACGGCCAGCCCGATCGCGGCGGCCCGGTCGGGCTCGACGACGATGTGCGCGCGCTCGGGCTGCGGCACCTTGAGCCCGCCCTCGACCATAGCGGCGAGGATCGCGAGCGGGTCCTCCGACCTCGGGTTGTCGTTGGTGAAGTACGCCGCGTCCGCCAGCCGGGCGGCGGCCTCCCCCATCAGCGGCCGCTTGCCGCGGTCGCGGTCGCCGCCGCAGCCGAGCACCACCGCGAGCTCGCCCTCGGTGACGGGCCGCAGCGCGTTCAGCACGGCCTCGACCGCGCCCGGTTTGTGCGAGTAGTCGACGAGGGTGACGAAGTCCTGGCCCTCGTCGACGCGCTCCAGCCGGCCGGGGACGCCGGGCAGCGACGCGACCCCGTGGACGGCGGCCTGCAGCGGGATGCCCGCCTCGACCAGCGCGACGATCGCGGCGAGCGCGTTGGCGACGTTGAACGGCCCGGCGAGCCGGACCTCCGCGTCCGCCTCGATCCCGCCGGGCCCGACGACGCGGAACACGCTGCCGTCGGCGCCCACCCGCACGTCCTCGGCCCGCCAGTCGGCCGCCGGGTCCCCGGTCGCGGAGAACGTCGTCGTCGGGACGGTGGCGATCTCCAGCAGCTCGCGGCCGTAGTGGTCGTCCAGGTTCACCACGCCGACGCGCGAGTACTCCGGCGTGAACAGCCGCGCCTTCGCGAGGAAGTAGTCCTGCATGGTGGGGTGGTAGTCGAGGTGGTCCTGCGAGAGGTTCGTGAACACCGCGACCTCGTAGCGGGCGCCGCCGACGCGGCCCTGCACGAGCGCGTGGCTGGACACCTCCATCGCGGCGGCGCCGACGCCGCGCTCGCGCATCATCGCCAGCAGCGCGTGCAGGTCGGTCGCCTCGGGGGTGGTGAGCGCGCTCGGGACCCGCTCGCCGCCGACCCGGATCTCGACGCCGCCGACCAGGCCCGTCTCGATCCCGGCCGCGCGCAGCCCCGCGTCCACCAGGAACACGGTGGTGGTCTTGCCGCTGGTGCCGGTGACGCCGATGAGGGTGATGTCGGCCCCCGGATCGCCGTACACCCACGACGCGGCGTCGCCGAGGCGCGCGCGGACGTCCGGCACCACCAGGACCGGCAGGCCCGCGGCCGCGGCCCGGTCGTACCCGCCGGGGTCGGTGAGGATCGCGGCCGCGCCCGCGTCGGCGGCCTGGCCGGAGAACTGGGCGCCGTGCGCGCGGGCGCCGGGCAGCGCGGCGTAGACGTCGCCGGGCAGCACCGCCCGCGAGTCGTGGGTGATCCCCGTGGCCGACACGCGGTCCCAGCCGTCCGGCTCGATCCCGAGAAGCTCCGCGAGCCCGCTCAGCGGACGGGCCGGATTGGTGGTCGGACGCATGGCTGTTCTTTCGGTGCGAGCGGAACGGGACCGCTGGGACACGGGTGGTGGACTCACAGGCGAGGAGGGTACTCGCTGCGGTCAGTCTCGGGCGTGGATCTGGATGATCGGCGGGCGGCTCCCCGTCGGCGGGATCTTCTGGGACTGCAGGGCGAAGCTCATCACGTCCTTGAAGACCGGTGCGGCCGCATCGCCACCATAGTGGCTGCCCCGCTTCGGGTCCTGCAGGACGACCTGCACGACCAGCTGCGGGTCGTCCGCCGGCGCGAACCCGGCGAACGACGCGGTGTAGCCGCCGCCCTCGTAGCAGCCGCAGCGCGGGTTGACGATCTCGGCGGTGCCGGTCTTGCCGGCGACGCGGTACCCCTTGATCTGGGCCTTCGGGGCGGTGCCCTCGTCGGTGGTGACGCCTTCCAGCATGTCGGTGATCTGGCGGGCCGTCCGCGCGCTGATCACCTGCTTGCGCGCGGGCGCGGGCGCGGGCGTGAACGCGTCGTCCTCGCCGACGGTGCCCTCGACGAGCGTCGGCGCGACGCGGACGCCGCCGTTGGCGATGGTCGCGTACACGCTCGCCATCTGCACCGCGTTGACCGACACCGTCTGCCCGAACGCGATCGGGTAGCGGTCGGTGCCCGACCACTTGGCCGGCGGTTCCAGCAGGCCGGGCGTCTCACCGGGCAGCGGCAGGCCGGTCTTCTGCCCGAACCCGAAGTCGCGCAGCGTCTGGTAGAGCCGCTGCGAGGTGATGCTCTGGCTGGCCATGATGGTGCCGACGTTGCTGGACTTGGCGAGCACCCCCTGGAACGTGAGCCGCTCCGTCGGGTGCGGGTGCGAGTCGTGGAACACGACGTCGTACTTCTTGATCTTGTCGGGGACGGTGTAGGGGGTCAGCGGGGTGACGCCGCCGTGCTCCATGACGGCGGCGGCGGTGACGACCTTGCCGGTGCTGCCCGGTTCGTAGGCGTCCTGCACCAGCGGGCTGCCCCACCGGGACCGCTCGGACCGGGCGTAGCGGTTCGGGTCGAACCCGGGCGCCGACGCCATCGCGAGCAGCTTCCCGGTGCGCGGGTCCATCACGATCACGCTGCCGCTGTCGGCCTTCGTCGCCCTGACCTGCTTCTCGATCGCCTCCTGCGCCTTGAACTGCAGGTCGTTCTGCAGGGTGAGGCGGAGGCCGCGGCCCGGCACCGAGGGGCGCTTCTGGTCCTCGCCCATGGGGATGTGCTGGCCCTCCAGGCTGATCTCCACCCGCTGCCAGCCCGCGCGCCCGGCGAGCACGTCGTTCATCGAGCTCTCCAGGCCCGCCGCGCCCTTCCCCGTGTCGTTCACGAACCCTATGACGCTCGCGGCCAGCGAATCGTTGGGATACTCGCGGCGATATTCCGGCAGAGTCCCGATACCGGGGAAGTTCCACGAGGTGATGAGGCGGGCCTGGTCGGGCCGCACCCCGTGCGCCAGGTACACGAAGCGGCTGTCGGTCTTGGCGATCTGCTTCAGCAGCGTCGCCGGGTTCAGGCCGAGCGTCGGGGCGAGCGCGCTCACGACCGCCTGCCGCCTGGCGGCCGGGATCAGCGACGGGTCGGCGTAGATGGCCCGCGCCTCGACCGTCATGGCGAGCTGGTTCCCCTGCGCGTCGGTGATGTCGCCGCGGACGGCGGGCAGCGTGATCTCCTGCATCCGCTGGCGCATCGCCTCCTCGGTGTACTTGCCGGACTCGATCGTCTGCAGCTGGACGAGCCGCCCGGCGAACAGCGACAGGACGAACGCGACGGCGAGCAGGCCGACGTTGAGCCGCTTCATCGGGTCGCGGCGGTGGAAGGTCACGCGGGTGCGCGGCCCCCGGCCGGGAGGCCGCGGCCCGGAGCCGCCGGGACGCGGCCCGCGGCCCCCGCCGCCGGCGCCCGTCCTGGCCCCGGCCGGACGGCCGCCCGGGGCCGTGCCCGGACCGCTCTTGGCCGGGCCGCTCTTGCGCGCGCCGCTCCTGCCCGGCGCGCTGCCGGCGGGCGGCTTCTTGCGCACGGGCTTGGCGGGCGCGCCCTTGCCCGACTCCCTGCGCACCGACTCCTTGCGCGCCGACTCCTTGCGCGGCGGAGCCTTGCCGTCGGTTCCCTTGCGCTCGGACGACTTGCGCTCGGACGACTTGCGGTCGGGTGCCTTGCGCGGGGTGTCCGGGCGGGCCGCGCCTGTCGCGCCGCTCGCGCCGCCGCGCGCGGGACGGCGGGACGCGCTGCCCTTCTTGCCCGGCCGCCCCGCGCCGTCCGCCCTCCCGCCCGGGGAGCGCGGAGTACCGCCGGTCTGGTGCCCGGACGCGCGCGCCGCGCCCGGGCCGCTCTTGTCGTCGCGCCCGGCCGACCCCCGGGGGGCCCGCCCGTCCGGGCCGCGTCGCCGGCCGGGCGGAGGGCCGGCGGTCCCGGGTCCCGGCCGTTTCGTCACCGCGTCCCCCGCTCCCCGATGCCGCCGCGCCCCGTCACGGCGCTCCGTTCCCCGCCTGCGCCCCGGCACCCGCCGCCGGGGTCCGGACGCCGTCGCCGGGCACCACGGTGCCGGGGACGCCGAGGACGCCCGCAGCGCCGGCCGAGGCGGCGGCCGCGTGCGGGACGGGACGGATCCTGCCGCCGCTCGCCCGGCCGGTGTCGGGGTCGAAGAAGGCCGGGTCCTCGGCCTCCTTCATGCCGAGCGCCTTCGCCTTCTCCGCCAGCCCCGCCGGGGAGCCCTCGCGGGCGATGTCCTCCTCGTAGGCCTGGCGCTGCTGCTCGAGCTGCTTGTTGCTCTGCTGGAGCCGCGTCAGCGTGAACGCGTCCTCGGCGAGGACGGTGTTGAGCAGCAGCAGGCTCACCAGGGCGCCGCCGAGCAGCCCGATGATGAGCAGCACGAACGGCGTGCGCGGCGCGGCCCGCTGGACCGCGGCCGGGCGGGGCCGGACGGCCGCCGCCCGCACGTTCTTCTTCACCGCCGGCTTCTTCACCGCCGCCTTGGCGGCGGCGGTGCTCGCGGGCGCCGTCTTCGGCGCCGCACCCGCCGCGGGCTTCGCCGGAGCCTTCGCCGGGGACTTCGCCGGGGTCTTGGGCGCGGGCTGCACGTCCGCCGCCGCGGCGGCCTTCCGCCTGGGCGCCTTCTTCTTGGGCGCCTCGGTCGGCGGCCGCCTGCTCGTGGTCGTCGTCATGTCGCCTCCCGGACCCGCTCCGCGGCGCGCATCCGCACCGATCCGGCCCGTGGGTTGGTCGTGGTCTCCTCGCCGGTCGGCAGCTCGGCCCCGCGCGTCAGGAGCCGGAACCTCGGCTCGTGCTCGGGCAGCGGGACGGGCAGGTCCGGCGGGGTGGTGTCGGCCGCCTGGGCGGCGAGGACCTGCTTGGTGATGCGGTCCTCGAGGGAGTGGTAGGACAGGACGGCGATCCGGCCGCCGACCGGGAGCGCGTCCAGCGCGGCGGGCAGCGCCCGCCGCCAGCTGTCGAGTTCGCCGTTCACCTCGATGCGCAGCGCCTGGAAGGTGCGCTTGGCCGGGTTCCCGCCGGTGCGGCGGGTCGCGGCCGGGATGGAGGTCCGCACGAGGTCGGCGAGCCGGCGGGTGGAGTCCAGCGGGGCGCGCTCGCGCTCGCGGACGATGGCCGAGGCGATCCGCTGGGCGAACCGCTCTTCGCCGTACTCGCGCAGGATCCGGGCGAGCTCGGCGGGCGGGTAGCCGTTGACGACCTCGGCGGCGGTGAGGCTCTGGGTGCGGTCCATCCGCATGTCGAGCGGGGCGTCGTAGGAGTAGGCGAAGCCGCGGCCCGCCTCGTCCAGCTGCGGGGAGGACACCCCGAGGTCGAACAGGACGGCGTCCACCGCGCGGACGCCGAGCCGGCGCAGCACCGCGGGGATCTCGTCGTAGACGGCGTGCTCCAGGGTGACCCGGTCGCCGAACGGCGCGAGCCGGCGCGCGGAGCGCTCCAGCGCGACGGTGTCGCGGTCGAGGCCGATGAGCCGGAGCCGCGGGACGGCCCGCAGCATCGCCTCGGCGTGGCCGCCCATGCCGAGCGTGCCGTCGAGGTAGACGGGGTCGCGGCCGGTGACGGCCTCCGCGGCGGGGACGAGGATGTCGAGGACGCGGCCGAGCATGACCGGCACGTGGCCGCCCTCCGGCCCCCCGTCGCCGGCCGTGCGGCCGCCGGCCTCGGACGCGTGGTCGTCTGCGTCCATGGTTCACCCCCTGTACTGCCACCTCGCTCGCGGACTTGTGTGGCATCGCCGGACCGGACCGTCCCGTGCCCCCGGCGGCGGCCTCGCCCGGCCAGGTCCCCATCCGCTGCCCTAGAGGAAGATCACCGCGTTTCCGCGGGGGGTCGCCGTCTGGCACCGGGGAAGCTGCGCCAGCTGGCTCGGAGAGCGGCTGGAGACCTGGCCGAACGTGGGCCATAGCCGGTCAACGGACCGACGAGTCTTCGCTCAGAGGATCCCTGGCAGCACCTCCTCCGAGACGTCGGAGAACGTCTGCTCCTCCTGCTCGAGGTAGGCCTCCCATGCCTGGGAGTCCCAGATCTCCAGACGCGTGTTGGCCCCGATGACCGTGCAGTCGCGGGTGAGGCCCGCGTACTTGCGCAGCGGCGGGGGAATCGTGACGCGGCCCTGCTTGTCCGGAACCTCGTCGGAGGCGCTGGCGAAGAAGACCCGGCTGTAGCCCCGGACCGCCTTCTCCGTGACCGGCGCGGCACGCAGAGCCTCGGTAATCCGCTGGAACTCCGCCATGGGGAAGACGTACAGGCAGCGCTCCTGGCCCTTCGTGATCACCAATCCCCCCGACAGCTCCTCGCGGTACTTCGCCGGCAGGAACAGTCGTCCCTTGTCGTCGAGGCGCGGTGAATGGGTGCCGAGGAACACCGGCCCCACCTCCCGCGCCGCATGGGGTGCTACCGCCCCCACGGCGCCCCACTCTACTCCACTCTTCCCCACCGTCAACAAGAAAAACACCCTCCACCGGCGAATTTCGCGGACGAAAGCGCAGGTCAGAGGGGGTGGTGCGGAGTGGGGCCCAGCGAGCCCCACTCCGCGCGCCGAAGCGTGGCAAGGCGGCCCGGGACGCTTTTCCGGCGGCTGTGGCGGGCCCCGGGCGACCGTGGTGGAGCGGGGTGGTGGAGCGGAGTGGTGGAGCAGGTGGAGCGGGGTGGTGGAGCCGGGTGGTGGACCGGGCCGCGGGCGGCGCTCGCGTCGGGGCGGCGCTCGCCGTCCGCACCGTGGAGCACAATGGGCTCGCGTTCCCCATGAACATCGCGGCGGGCCTTCCGACGACGTACTGTCGGGTGGAACGGCTGAGGAGGGTTTGGTGGCAGTAGGTACGCACGGCGAGTCGTTCATGGAGACCGACCCCCCGGCATCCCACCCTGCCCGGCGCCGCGCCTCGGGAGGCGAGGGGTCGGGCCGCGGGCTCGACGGGCTCGCCCACGTCGCGAACAAGATCCGGGACGCGGTGGAGTCGGTGATCGAGGGCAAGCCCTCGGTGGTGCGGCTGGCGCTCACGGTGCTGCTGGCGGAGGGCCACCTGCTGATCGAGGACGTGCCCGGGGTCGGCAAGACGATGCTGGCCAAGGCGCTCGCGCGGTCGGTCGACTGCTCGGTGCGGCGCGTCCAGTTCACGCCCGACCTGCTGCCGAGCGACATCACCGGGGTCAGCGCCTACAACCAGGAGCTGCGCGAGTTCGAGTTCAAGCCGGGCCCGGTGTTCGCCAACATCGTGGTCGGCGACGAGATCAACCGGGCGTCCCCGAAGACGCAGTCGGCGCTGCTGGAGTGCATGGAGGAGCGCCAGGTCACCGTCGACGGCACGACCTACGCGCTGGAGCCGCCGTTCATGGTCATCTCCACCCAGAACCCGGTGGAGATGGAGGGCACCTACCCGCTGCCGGAGGCGCAGCGCGACCGGTTCACCGCCCGCATCTCGATGGGCTACCCCGACCCGGCGGCCGAGCTGGAGATGCTCGACACGCACGGCCAGGCGTCCCCGCTCGACCGGCTCACCCCCGTCGCGCACGCCGCCGACGTCCGCGACCTCATCGAGGTGGTGCGGCGCCAGCACGTCGCGCAGCCGGTCCGGCAGTACGCGATCGACCTCGTCGCCGCCACCCGCAAGCACCCCGAGCTGCGGCTCGGCGCGTCCCCGCGGGCGACGCTGCACCTGGTGCGGGCCGCGCGGGCGTACGCGGCGCTCGACGACCGCGACTACGTCGTCCCCGACGACGTCCAGGACCTCGCCGTCCCCGTCCTCGCGCACCGGCTGCTGCCGACGCCGGAGGCGCAGGTGGAGCGGCGCCGCCCCGAGCAGGTCGTCGCCGAGCTGGTGAAGCGGCTGCCGGTGCCCTCCCCCGGGAAGTGACCGGTGCGACGCGCGCTGGCCGGCCTCACCACGCGCGGGCGGTCCTTCGTGGCCGCCGGCGCGACCGCGATCGTGTGCGCGGTCGTCCTCGGCGAACGCGACCTGCTGCGGGCCGGGGTGCTCGTGCTGGTGCTGCCGCTGCTGTGCATGCTCGCGGTGTCGCGGACCCGGTACCGGCTGGCGTGCGCGCGGCGGCTCGACCCGGCGCGGCTGCCCGTCGGCCGCGAGGCCCGCGTCGACTTGCGGCTCGAGAACGTGTCGCGGCTGTCCAGCGGGCTGCTGATGGTGGAGGACCGGGTCCCGTACGCGCTCGGCGGCCGGGCCCGGTTCGTGCTCGACCGGATCGAGCCGCACGGCTCCCGCCAGCTCGGCTACCGGATCCGCTCGGACGTGCGCGGGCGCTACCGCGTCGGGCCGCTGACGGTCCGGCTCGCCGACCCGTTCGGGATGGTGGAGCTGGTGCGCTCGTTCAGCCTGTCCGACACCCTGACGGTGACGCCGCAGATCGTCCCGCTGCCGCACAGCCGGCTGTCGGGCGCGTGGACGGGCGGCGGCGACAGCGTCGCCCGCGCGGTCTCCGCGGCCGGCGAGGACGACGTCGCCCCGCGCGAGTACCGGCACGGCGACGACCTGCGCCGCGTGCACTGGCGGTCCACCGCGCGGCACGGTGAGCTGATGGTGCGGCGCGAGGAGCAGCACTTCCAGAGCAGCGGCACGCTGTTCCTCGACACCCGCCGCGCCGCGCACTGGGGCGAGGGGCTGAGCGGCTCGTTCGAGCAGGCCGTGGCGGTGACCGCGTCGGTCGGCGTGCACCTCGTCCGGACGGGGATGAGCCTGCGGTACGTCACCGACGCCGGCGAGGCGCTGCCGGTGGCGCCGTCCGAGGGCGCGTTCGAGGGGCTGCTGCTGGACGCGCTCGCCGTGGCGCGCAGGTCCAAGGGCGGCTCGCTGTCGGCGGGGCTGGCCGCGCTGCGCGGCGCCCGCGGCGGCGGCCGGGAGCGCGACGGCCTCGTCGTCGCGGTGTTCGGCGCCCTGTCCGCCGAGGAGGCCCGGTCGGTGGCGGCGGTGCGGCGCGGCACCGGGACGTGCGTCGCGGTGCTGGTCGAGGGCCGGCCCGCGGGGACGGCCCAGGCGGGCGGCCACGCGGACGCGGGCGCGGCGCGCGCCGTGCCCGCCGCGGACCTGCTGCGCGCGGCGGGCTGGCGGGTGCTGACCGTCCGGTCGGCGGCCGAGCTCGCCGGCGCGTGGACGACGGCCGGGAAGACCGGCGATGACTTCGTCAGGGACGGTTCATGAGGATCCGGATGACGGCCATGGCCGCGGCCGCGACGCTCGCCGGCTCGCTCGGCCTCTACCCGCTGTTCGAGCGGTCCGGCTGGTTCTGGGCGGGGTTCGGCGCGGTGCTGGCCGTCGCGGGCGGCGGGCTGCTGGCCCGGCGGCTGCGGCTGCCCGCGCTGATGAACCCGGTGTTCGGCCTGGCGGCGCTGCTGCTGTACCTCGACCTCGTGTACGCCGCCGACCGGGCGTGGCTGGTGTTCGTCCCGTCCCCGGACTCGCTGCGGCACCTCGGCGACCTCGCCGGGGAGGGCTGGCGGGCCGCGAACCGGTACGCGGCGCCCGTCCCGCTGCTGCCCGGCATCGCGATGCTGACCGCCGCCGGGATCGGGCTGGTCGCGGTGCTGGTCGACCTCCTCGCCGTCCGGCTGCACCGCACCGCCCCCGCCGGGCTGCCGCTGCTCGCCATGTACAGCGTGCCCGCGGCCGTCCGCGAGGACGGCGTCGGCTGGCTGGCGTTCGGCGCCGGCGCGCTCGGCTTCCTCGCCCTGCTGATGGCCGACTCCCGGGAGAAGGTCGGCGGCTGGGGCCGCATGGTCACCACGCACCGCCGTCCCCGCGAGGTCCCCCTGGCCGGCTCGGACCCGCGGCCGGAGGAGGAGGCGGCCCGCCCCGATCCGGCGGCGCTCGCGGCGAGCGGCCGCCGGATCGCGGTCGGCGCGGTGGCCGTCGCGGTGCTGCTGCCGGCCGCCGTGCCCGGCCTGCAGCCGCGCGGCGTGTTCGGCCTGGGCGGCGGCTCCGGCCAGGGCACCCGGACGGTGACGACGCCCGACCCGCTCGTCAGCCTGAAGCGGGAGCTGACCCGGCTGGACGACTCGGTCGTCCTCACCTACCGCACCGACGACCCCGGGGGCCCCGACTACCTGCGCCTCTACGCCCTCGACCGGTTCGACGGCGACCGGTGGACCTACAGCCCGCTGAAGAGCAGCTCCAAGGACCGGCTGGTCTACGGGCAGCCGCTCCCGCCGCCGCCGGGGCTGTCGGTCGCCCGCGTGCACAAGGTGACGACCCGGGTGAAGGTGCGGCCCGAGGTCAGGAACATGACGTTCCTGCCGGTGCCGTACGCGCCGACGAACGTGTCGATCAAGGGCGACTGGCGGGTGCACCCCTCGTCGCTGATGCTGTACTCGCTGCACGACTCGGCGGGCGGGCGCTCCTACACCGTCGAGAGCGCGCGCGCCGACCCGACCAGCGGGCAGCTCGCCGCCGCGGGCGGCTACCCGGCCGACGTCGTCTCGCACTACACGGCGGTCCCCAAGAACATCCCGCAGGAGGTCAGGCGGCTCGCCGACCAGGTCACCGCGGGGTCGTCGACCGCGCTCACGCAGGCGGTGCGGCTGCAGCGCTGGTTCACCGTCAGCGGCGGGTTCACCTACGACCTGTCCGCGCCCGCGCCGCAGAACGGCGGCGACCTCGTCGACTTCCTGCTGCACAGCAAGCGCGGCTACTGCGAGCAGTACGCCGCGTCGATGGCGCTGCTGGCCCGGATCCTCGGCATCCCGTCCCGTGTGGCGATGGGGTACACGCCGGGCAGCGAGGTCCGGCCGGGCGAGTGGGTCGTCCGGTCGCGGGACGCGCACGCCTGGCCGGAGCTGTACTTCCAGGGCACCGGCTGGGTGCGGTTCGAGCCGACGCCGGGCGGCGCGGGCGGGCAGGGCACGGCCGTCACGCCGTCCTACAGCCAGCCCGCCGTCAGCAGCGGCGGCGAGAGCGACGGCCAGACCGGGCAGGCGCCGGACACGTCCTCCCCCGGCGAGGAGGCGTCGGCCTCGCCCAGCACGGGGGCCCGGCACCGCGACGACGAGGGCGCCGGCGGCGGCGCGTCCGCGCAGGGCGACGAGGAGGGCGGCTTCGGCGCGACGCCGTGGCTGGCGGGCGCGCTGCTGGCGCTGCTGTTGATGGCCGTCCCGATGACGCTGCGGAGGCTCACCCGGCGCCGCCGGTGGGCCGCGCTGACCGCACCGCCCGCGCCGCCGCGCGGCGGCCCGAAGGGGACGCGGGCGGGGCCGGCGAGGCGGGCGCCCCGCGACCCGAAGAGGGCGCGCGTGCGGCTCCCCGGCCCGGCGCCGGGGACGCCGTCCGAGGCGCGGACCGGGGAGCCCGACCCGGTCAGGGCCGCGCACGCCGCCTGGCAGGAGATGCGCGCCGACGCGCTCGACCACGGGCTCGAATGGCGGGCCAGCGACTCCCCGCGCGCCACCGCGCGCCACCTGGGCGAGGTGCTCGAACTGGACCCGGCGGGCCTGCAGGCGCTCACCCGCATCGCCCGCGCCGAGGAACTGGCCCGCTACTCGCGGACCCGGTCCGCGGAGCCGGTGGAGCGGCTGCGCGCCGACGTGCGGACCGTCCGGGAGTCGTTCGCGGCCTCCGTGGGCCGCCGGGCCCGCTGGCGCGCCCGGCTGCTGCCGCCGTCCACGATGGCGCAGACCCGCGCCACGCTCCGCACCGCCGGGGACCGCGTCGCGGACGCCGCCAACCGCGTGAACGAACTGCCCGCCCGCCTCCGCCGCAAGTAGGCCCCCGGACACGCGTTCGTCCCGGCCCTCCGCGGCTCGACCACGGGGCCGGGACGATCAGCCGTACCGCACACGTCCGGCGAAGAGGGACGGCGCCCGGGGCTCCGGACGGGGGCTGAGCGCCGTCGGACCTCCGCTCAGTCGCCTTCGGTGCGGCGGCGCCAGCGCTCCTCCATGCGTTCCATGAAGCCCGCCTTGGCGGGGCGGGACTGGCGTCCGCCGCTCCGCGCGGGCTCGTTGCCGATGCCGGTCATCCGCTTCCAGCTCGTCAACGCCCAGACGCAGCACACCACCATCAGCAGGAAGCCGGTCACGCTGATCGCGATGGTGACCGTGCCCTCGTTGATCACAAGGCCGGCCATCAGGGCGCTGACGCCCACGACGAAACCGAGTGCGGCCTTGACGATCCGGCGCTTGTAGTGGACCTGGGGGTTGGTCGAGCGAACCGCGTGAGCGAACTTCGGATCCTCGGCGTACAGAGCCGATTCGATCTGTTCGAGCATGCGCTGCTCGTGCTCAGAGAGCGGCACGGCACCTCCCAACGACAGCTCCGCGACGGGGTATCCGATGCGGGACGCGAACGTCAACGGTGATATGCCCAGAATACGAGCACTGTCGAGCGTACGAAAGCGAACGGCCCGTCGAGGGCCCGGTGCCGGTCACCCCACAGCCTTCTTTCATTGTCTTCCGTCCCTGCCGTCACGTCCGTCACCGTCCGCACGCCGCACCAGCGCGGCGGGACGGACGGCGCCGCGGCCGAACCGGTGCGCGACCTGGTCCATGGCACGCTCGGCCTCACGCCAGCCTCGTTCCGGCTCGTCGAAGGCGAGCTGACGGGGGGCCTCGCCGGCGGGGCCCAGGTTCTCGACCCGCACCCCGACCAGACGGAGTCGTACCCGTTCCAGCCCGGCTGCCTCGTACAGCTCGCAGGCTGTGACATAGATCACACGGGCGAGGTCGGTCGGCTCGCTCAGCGTGCGCGCCCGGGTGATCGTCTTGAAGTTCGCCATCCGGAGTTTGACGCTGACCGTCCGGCCCGCGTTCCGGCTCTCGCGCAGCCGCTCGCCGGTCTTCTCCGCCAGCCGCAGCAGCGACCGGCGGATGACCTCCGGGTCGTCGACGTCGGTGTCGAACGTCTCCTCGGCGCCGATGCTCTTGTCGGGCGTGTGCGGGACGACCTCGCGCGGGTCGCGCCCCCAGGCCAGCTCGTGCAGGTGCGCGCCCGCCGCGGTGCCGAGCTCCCGCTGGAGCGTCGCCGGCGGCACTTGGGCGAGCTGCCCGACCGTCCGCAGGCCGAGGCGAGCGAGGTGCTCCTCCGTCCGCTCCCCCACACCCCACAGGGACGCGACGGGCAGCGGGTGCAGGAAGTCGACGACGCCGTCGGCGGGCACCACGAGCAGCCCGTCGGGCTTGCACCGGGTGGAGGCCAGTTTGGCGATGAACTTGGTGCTGGCGACGCCGACCGAGCAGGTGATGCCCTGCTGGTCGCGGACCTGCTCGCGGATCGTCCGGGCGATCTCGGCCGGCCGGCCCAGGCGCCGCCTGGCGCCGGCCACGTCGAGGAACGCCTCGTCCAGCGACAGGCCCTCGACCAGCGGGGTGATCGAGCGGAAGATCTCGAACACGGCGGCGGACACCCGCCCGTACTTGCCGTGGCTGACCGGCAGCACCACGGCCTGCGGGCACAGCCGCCGCGCCCGCGTCATCGGCATCGCCGAGTGCACGCCGAACGCGCGGGCCTCGTAGGACGCCGCGGACACCACCCCGCGCGGCCCCGCCCCGCCCACGACGACGGGACGCCCCCGCAGCTCGGGGCGTTCGAGCAGTTCGACGCTGACGAAGAACGCGTCCATGTCCACGTGCAGGATGGCGCAGCCGGTGTCGTCGGCGGGCGGCCCGGGCTGCGGCCCGGGCCGGTGGAGCTGCTGCTTGCGGCTCACGCGCCCTCCCCGCCCGGCGGCCCGGCCGCGCGCGGGCCTCGCCGCCGCGCCCTCCGGTTCGCTCCGCCCACGGCGCTACCCGGCCGGCTTGTCGGCCACCAGGTGCAGCTGGGTGGCGAGGTCCCGCAAGACGGGGTGGACGGCGGCGACCGCCTCCAGCGCGATCAGCGCGTCGGCCGAGTCGGAGTCGCCGTCCAGCAGGCCGCTCGGCACGAGGTCGGCGAAGATGCGGACGCCGTGCAGTTCGGCGACGCGCAGGCCCGCGCCGCGGACCAGCGCCGACAGCGTCTCGCGGGTGAACCGGCGGGGCATCCGGTCGCCCTCGCCCCACCGCCCGGACGGGTCGGTCAGCACCCGCCGCGCATCGTCGAAGTGGCCGGACACGGCGCGGTGCAGCGCGGCGGCGACCTGCCCGGCGACCAGCACGCTGACGGAGCCGCCCGGCCGGACGACGCCGGTCAGCGCGGCCATCGCCGCGCCGGGCTCGTCGACGAACTCCAGGACGCTGTGGCACAGCACGAGGTCGGCGGCGTCCGGGCCCAGCAGGTCGGGCAGGTCGACGGCGTCGCCCTGCACCGCGCGGACCCGCACCCCGGACTCGGCGGCGCGGCGCTCCAGCGCGGCGAGCGCGTCCGGATTGGCGTCGACCACGGTGACCCGGTGCCCCAGTTCGGCGAGCGGCACCGCGAACCCGCCGGTGCCACCGCCGACGTCCACGACGTCGCTCGGGCCGGCCTCGGGGGTGATGCGCCCGAGCACGGTCCGCAGGGCGTCCCACAGGACCGCGCTCCGAACCCGCCCGCTGCCGCGCACCCGCTTCTGTTGCCGGCCGGTCACGGCCACTCCCCTAACGTCGCTCATCCCGCCCCAGCCTAGCCGCCCAGTCCCCCACCCACCGCCGCACACCAAACCCTGCCCACACTCCCACCGACGCGGCCGACCACGGGCCCACCGCACACCCGCGCAGCCACGACAGACCGAAACGGCGGCGCGAAGATCGCCTGCGTCGCAACGGGGTTCCCAGGGGATCGCCCCCAGGGAGTCACAGCGTGAGCGAGGGTTTCAGTTGTTGCAGGCGGGACAGGAGGCCGTTGACGAAGCGGGGGGATTCGTCGGTGGAGAGTTCGGTGGCCAGGCCGACGGCTTCGCTGACGGCGACGCCGTCGGGGACGTCGTCGACCCACAGGAGTTCGTAGGCGCCCATTCGCAGGATGTTGCGGTCCACGGCGGGCATCCGTTCCAGGGTCCAGCCGGTCGCGTAGGTGGAGATCAGTTCGTCGATGCGTTCCCGGTGCTCCTGGACGCCTTCGATCAGCCGGACGGCGTGCGGGAATTCAGCGAGTTCGTCCTGGTTGGGACGGCCCCGGGCGGCGAGTACCGCCGTGGGCTCCTCTTCCCGCAGTTCGGCCGCGAACAGGATGTCGAGGGCGAGCTTCCTGGCCTTGGTGCGTGCCGCCATCTCAGCCGCGGCCGAGGTACTCGCCGGAGCGGGTGTCGACCTTGACCTTCTCGCCGGTGGTGATGAACAGCGGCACCTGGATCTGGGCGCCGGTCTCCAGGGTGGCGGGCTTGCTGCCGCCGGTGGAGCGGTCGCCCTGCAGGCCGGGCTCGGTCTCGGTGATCTCCAGCACGACGGCGGCGGGCAGCTCGACGTAGAGCGGGTTCTCGTCGTTGAAGGCGATCACGGCGTTCTGCTCGGGAAGCAGGTAGTTCGAGGCGTCGCCGACGACGGTCGCCGGGATGTGGGGCTGGTCGTAGGTCTCGGTGTCCATGAAGACGAAGTCCTCGCCCTCGCGGTAGAGGTACTGCATCTCGCGCTTGTCGACGCTCGCCACCTCGACCTTGGTGCCGGCGTTGAAGGTCTTGTCGACGACCTTGCCGGACAGGACGTTCTTGAGCTTGGTGCGGACGAACGCGCCGCCCTTGCCTGGCTTGACGTGCTGGAACTCCAGGACGGTCCACAGCTGGCCGTCGAGGTTCAGCGTCATGCCGTTCTTCAGGTCGTTCGTCGTCGCCACTGGTTGTTCTCCCGGTCGCGGACCCGCGCGCCTACAGGACGAGCAGGTCCTTGGTCGTTGTGGTGAGGAGCTCCGGGCCGTCCGCGCGGACCACGAACGTGTCCTCGATGCGGACGCCGCCCCGGCCGGTGAGGTAGACCCCAGGCTCCGCTGTGATCGGAACTCGATCCATCAGCTTACCGGTCCGGCCATAGCCCAGCATTGGCCACTCCTGGATCTCCAGGCCGACGCCGTGCCCGAACCCATGCGGGAAGAACTCGCCGTACCCGGCCGACGTGATCATGTTACGGGCGGACGCGTCGACATCGCGCACATCCGTATCCGGCCGGGCGTGGGAGATACCGGTCCGCTGGGCCTCGGCCACAAGTGCGTAGATGTCGCGCTGCCAGGCGCTCGGCGAGCCGAGCGCCACCGTCCGCGTCATGTCGGCGTGGTAGCCGCCGTAACTGGCTCCAAAGTCCATGGTCACCAGATCCCCGCGGGTGACCGGCCGGTCTCCCGGCGCGTGGTGCGGTGAAGCGCCGTTCGGCCCCGCCGCGACGATCGGCTCGAACGCGAGGCCATGCGCCCCGTGCTCGAACATCGCAGCAGTCAGGGCCTGCGCGATCCAACGCTCGCTGAGCCCCGGACGCAACTGCCCGAGGACATCGGCGAGTGCCTGGTCGGAGATGGAACAGGCCCGGCGGAGGAGGTCGATCTCCTCCTCGCTCTTCACCCTCCGCAACCCCTCGACGATCCTCTCGCCGGGAATGAACTCCGCGCGGGGTGCGGCCGCCTTCAGCCCTCGATACCGCTCGACCGTCAGTACATGGTCTTCGAAGAGAACACGGCCACTTCCGAACTCGGCGATGCGAGGACCGAGGACCGCATCGACGTCACGGCCGAGCTCGAGAGGGATTTCCGGACAAACCTCTCTCGCCTTGGGCAGGTAGCGGGCATCCGTCACGAGCACGGTGGCCTGGCTCGCGACGATGAGAGCGCCGTTGGAAGTCCGCAGCCCGGTGAGATAGTGCACGTTCACTGGGCTGGCCACAAGGACGCAATCGGCGCCTTTCGCCTTCGCCGCGGACAGGAGGTCCTCGCGGCGTACTCCGTAATTCATATCTCAGTATTCCTCTGAATATGCAGCCGAACGACCCGAATTACTGACGGCCCGGCCAAGGCCGTGCATGCTCCGCTCGACCCGCTGGACGCGGCATGCTGGCGGCCATCGCCCGGCCGGGCAGCTTGGAGTGCGCGGAAGATGCTACGAGATCCGCCTGAACACTAGCCCGTAGATACAGTCGTTCTCAACCGGGCTGACCGTCCACTCATACTCTCTCCCCAGCGGTCCGACGGCCTGAGGCTGGGACGTGGTCACTTCGCAGACCCCGCGACGCAGCGAAGCACAGAATCCCCGTAAGTAGATAGGCGCTTCCTCGAAGGTCACCTTGATGATCATGCGCTCCGGTTCGCGCTGGAACATCGCTGCATACGGATACCACAGGCTGTCTTCCCCCTCGGCCATCCCGCCCGGCCAGGAGTGCCGGTGCTCGACCTCGAAATGCTCACTGCGCTGCAGGGGAACGGAGAAGGAAATACGCACATAGTGCAACTGGCCGAGATCTAAGACGTTCCTGATGTACAGTCCGGTCTCCGAGCCGTCGGAGGCGATGCTCACTGCCCGCTGTTTGAAGTTCTGCAGATGGATGACACTTCCGCCGAACATGACCATCGGGCACCACTCGGCCGGTCGACGGGTTGCGTTGGTGCCGACAAACCGGATGCATAGTGTCGCATCGTTCGCATCGAGCACCGTCTCACATCGGATCTCATCCACCTGAAGCGCGTCGTCCGTCTGCCAGTACAGATCCAGCGCCCTTTGATTCAGCAGGGTGCTGCGCAGCCAGGTCTCCAGATAGTTGATCGGCAGAACCAGGTTGATTCGCCGCAGAAGCCGCTCCCCGGGAGAGGCGGGAAGTCTGCCCGCGTAGGTGATGTAGACCACGGCCGCCCAGCCGCAGAGGCCGATGAAGGCTACCGCGGTGAGTATGAAGTACCGCGCGTTCAGCACCTGAAGGATGGCGAGCAGCCCACTGATCACCGAAATAAGAAGCAGCGTGATCCCGGTGGCCTTGGCCACGAAGGACCGGAGTAGACCGATCGGTTCCCCACCGAACCCCATGCCCCTCTACCCTCCGCGAGTCCGACCCGCGAGTCCGAAGAGCTCACCGGACTCAGGTGCCGGTTCCATACTAGCGATCAAACGCCAGCCCATAGATGAGGGTATTGTCGACAGGGTCTATGCGCCACTCGAAACTTCGGGCGGTCCCGTCCAGGTCGGTCGGCTGAAGCATGCCGACCTGGCACTCGGCATCGACGGGCCTCCCCTCCAAGGCGAGAATGTACCTCACCGCACGATCGAAATGCACCCTCGCGACGACACTTCCAGTATTCCGCGAGAAAAGCGCAGGGTAAGGATACCAAAGCGTATCTTCGCCCGCGGCCATCCCGGTCGGCCACAGGTGCTTCTGTTCGATCTCGAATTCCTCGCCGGGGCGCAGCGGTACCGGAAATATCATATCTATTAGCTGGAACTGCCCGGTGTCAATGAGCGATCGGCAGGACATCAGGACCGGCGCCTCGCTCGTGCGCCGGACGGTCGTCTCGTTCCCCGGAATATTGGTCCAGTGCAGGACGCTGCCACCGAACATCAGCATCGGGCAACTCGTCACAGGACTCGTCGCCTCATTCCGCCCGCGAAAAACGATCGACAGCTCCGCATCGAGTTCGCTCACGAACGTAGTGCAGACCATCTCTTCGATTCGCAGATTCCGATCACGGTGCCAGTACTCCGGCAGCGCCGCCGGATTGAGGATCGTCGCGAGGAGCCAAGGCTCCAAGTACCCCATGCCCAACGCGGCACCGATGGCTTCGGCCAACTTGCTCGGCTGCCAGTCCGGCAACATCTCGGCAGACGTCTTAGTATCACGAAAAAGGCGAATCATATGACTCAATTCACTACTTCCCGCCGTCAACCGCTCAGCGAGCCCCGGCGGGCGAAGAGGCTAGGTCATGTCGTCCATCACGCCTCACGGTAGCAAAGGCTCAGCATGAGCAGCGGCTCGGTCACCGGTCGCCGCTGGTGCGGGAGCACGGAACCGACGAAGGCGACCGCATCTCCACGGCGGGCCAGTGCGACGCGCTCGGTCTCCGCGATGAAGCCCCCGCCCTGCCTGGCCAACTCGAAGATCGTCGGAGCGGGTTCACGAGCGAGCGCCGGAGCGTACTCGAACTCCGTCGGTGCGCCCGAGAGCACCACGAGGAGGTTCAATTCGCACCCGGCGCGGTCGGTGTGCACTCCGATGAAGGACCCCTTGCTGTAGAGGACATACGTCGTGGCACTGAGCCGGAGCGGAACGGGGGTGAACGTCCGAAGAACAGAAAAGGCTGTGTCCGACTCACCGAGCGTGACGGCCACCTCGGAACCAGAGGCGGAGGCCATGTCAAAAGGTGAAGTGACCCTGCGCGGCCGGACCTTCGCACCGAAAGCGGAGCCGGCCGTGCGAGTGAAGGGACAGCCGGCCGCCTCATCGAGCAGGCGCTCCACCAGGGCGTCCTCTACTCGCCAACGCAGTACGTCGTCGGCCCTTCGGACGGTTCCGATCATGAAAGGGCGTCCTGCGTGCTGACGAGATCCCATTCTTCAGCGGGCAGGTCGACCATCTGATTCATGGTCACCGGTTCCGGGCCCACCGGAGGCAGATATTGGGCCTCTTCCGATACTCCGTTTTCAAGATCGGTAACCTGGAACGACCGACCATCGAGACGAATCGCATCCATTCGACTCTCCCCTTGTACCCTTGTTAAGGGGATGGTAACACGCTTGCGATGGCCCAGACAGAGCCTCTTATCGAAGTTTTCCGCATGCACCGGGGCGGCCACAGCAGCCTGGACAGGATCGATCCCTCACACCGCCTCCGTCGCTCTCCTCACAGTTATCGCACCCGAGGCACCTCCGCACGAACTGCCGACGCCCGACATCAACGATCCTTTTCAGCGGCCGTTTTGCATGAGCTGATCACAACGTGATCGCGGATGGCGGCAACCGGGCATCATAAGCCCCCGTCAGAACGGTTGGCCTCCCGCAACCCTCCGCAACAACGGCGATCTATGCGTGTTGGCCATAAGTGGTCTCAGGCGGCCTCTTGCCGGGATTGACCGCGTCGCGATGGACGGTCGACCTGAGCAGGAATCCCCGCCACCATGGCGCTGCGGCCCGAGGGCCGGGAGGCCGTCTCGACGCGGTCACGAAACATGAAGAACCCTCGACTTTGGCGTGAGGGCTGCCCTAGCGTGACCGGCGGTGTGATCTTCCGTCCCCCCGCACGGTCTTCCCCAGGAGGGATTCCCCTTGACCCGAGTCAGCCGCCGCAGACTGCTCGGCACAGGCGCGCTCACCGCCGCCGGCGCGGTCGCGTCCGCCGCCGCGGCGCCGCCCGCCGCCGCCCGCACCGCACCCCTCAGCACCGACGTGGTGATCGTCGGGGCCGGTCTGTCCGGCCTGACCGCCGCCCGCGACCTCGTCGCGGCCGGGCGGTCCGTGATCGTCCTGGAGGCCCGGGAGCGGCCCGGCGGGCGCGTGTACGGGCTGCCGCTCGGCGACGGCACCACCAGCGAGGGCGGCGCCGAGTTCATCGGCCCGACGCAGGACCGCATCGCCGCGCTCGCCCAGGACATGGGCGTCGCGACCTTCAAGACCTACAACGAGGGCAAGAACGTCTACTACCGCAGCGGCAAGCGGTCCCTGTACGAGACGGACGGGCTCCTCGGCGCGGTCCCGCCGGACTGGGGCGTGATCGACCTGGAGCTGGCGCTGGTCACGCTCGGCGGCATGATCAAGGAGGTGCCGGTCGGCGAGCCGTGGAAGGCGGCGAAGGCCGAGGAGTGGGACTCCCAGACGTTCTACACCTGGTCGCGGTCCAACTCGCTGAGCGGCGGCGCGCGGTTCCTGATGGACGCGTTCGCCTCCTCGACGCTGTCGGTGCGCTCGCAGGAGATCTCGCTGCTGTACCTGCTCAACTACGCGGCTTCGGCGGGCAACGAGAGCACCCCGGGGACGATCGACCGGCTGATCGACACCAAGAACGGCGCGCAGGAGTCCCGGTTCGTCGGCGGCTCGCAGGAGGTTCCCGTCCGGCTGGCGGCGAGGCTGGGCGACATCATCCGCTACAACGCGCCGGTGCGGTCGATCGCGACCGGGTCGGACGGCGTCACCGTCACCGCGGACGGCGTCACGGTGTCGGCGAAGCGCGTCGTCGTCGCGATGTCCCCGGCGATCGCCGGGAAGATCGACTACTCGCCGGCGCTGCCGGCGAACCGGACGCAGCTGATGCAGCGCTACCCGATGGGGTCGATCGCCAAGTTCGTCGGCGTCTACGACACGCCGTTCTGGCGCGCGGACGGCCTGACCGGGCAGGCGGTCGCCGACAGCGGCGCGATCGACGCGACGTTCGACAACAGCCCGCCGGACGGGTCGCGCGGCATCCTGATGGGCTTCATGAACCAGGCGAACATCCGCAAGCTGGACGGGGCGTCGGCGGACGAGGTCCGGGCGGCGGGCCTCGAGTCGTTCACCAAGCTGTTCGGCGACAAGGCGGCGAACCCGCGGTCCACCGCGTTCCAGCGCTGGGACAACGAGATGTGGAGCGGCGGCGGGCCGGTCGGCGTCGCCCCGCCCGGCGCCCTGACGGCGTTCGGCCCGGCGCTGCGGGCCGCGTGCGGGCCGATCCACTGGGCGGGCACCGAGACGTCCGACTACTGGACGGGCTACATGGACGGCGCCGTCCGGTCCGGCGAGCGCGTCGCCAGGGAAGTGCACGCGGCGCTGTGAGGCGCGCGGCGGGCGGCGGGCCGGACGCACGCCGCCCGCTGCGTCACATCTCGGAGGCCATCTCCTTGACCTTCTCGATCAGGGCGAGCCGGCCCTTGTGGTCGCCCGCGATCGGCGACACGTTCAGCGTCGTGATCCCGGACTCCTTCATCGCGGCGAGCCGCTCGCGCACGTGGCCCTCGGACCCGATGAGCGACATCTTCTCCAGCAGCTCCTGCGGGACCTTCGCGGCGGCCTCGTCCTTCTTGCCGTCCAGGTACAGGTCCTGGATCTCCTCGGCCTCCTTCTCGAAGCCGTAGCGGCGGGCGAGGTCGTTGTAGAAGTTCTTGCCCTTGGCGCCCATGCCGCCGATGTAGAGCGCCGCCATCGGGCGGCCGAACTCCAGGTAGCCCTGCACGTCGTCGCCGATGGCGAGCGCGGCCTGGCCGACGACGTCCAGCTCGCCGAGGGACGGGTCGCGGCGGGCCTTGCCCGCGGCGAGGGACGCGCCCCACACGTCGGCGGCCTTCTCCGGCATGTAGAAGATCGGCTCCCACCCGTTGGCGATCTCGGCGGTCTGCTCGACGTTCTTCGGCCCGATCGCGGCGACCAGGATCGGGATGTCGGCGCGGACGGGGTGGTTGATGAGCTTCAGCGGCTTGCCGAGGCCGGTGCCCTGGCCCTCCGGCAGCGGCAGCTTGTAGTACTTGCCGTCGTGCTGGAGCCGCTCCCGCCGCCACACCTTGCGGCAGATCTCGATGACCTCGCGGGTGCGGCCGAGCGGGGCGGTGTAGGGGACGCCGTGGAAGCCCTCGATGACCTGCGGGCCGGACGCGCCGATGCCGAGCGTGAACCGGCCGTCCGACACGTAGTCGAGGCCGGCGGCGGTCTGCGCCATCGCGGTGGGCGTCCGCGAGTAGATGTTCAGGATGCCGGAGGCGATCTCCAGCCGCTCGGTCTTGGCCGCGATGAAGCCCATCTGGCTCACCGCGTCGAAGCTGTAGGCCTCCGCGACGTAGACGATGTCGAGCCCGGCCTTCTCGTAGTCGGACAGCTCCTCGACGGTCTCCTTGAAACCGCCCGAGTAGCTGAGCGCCATCCCGATGCGCATCGGCATCCTCTCCCTAACCGAATCCGATTCCAGTCGAACGTAACCTACTCCGCCGCCGGGCGGTCAGCGCAGGGCGGGCCCGTGCAGGGCGTCCAGCACCGGCCGGTACAGATCCGCGCGGATCCCGGCGACGGTCGAACCGTTCCTGCCCGCCGACGCCGCCGCCAGCTCGACCGCGGCGGGCAGGACCTCGTCCTCGGCGGCGGTCCGCTGCACGATCCCGGCGTCCAGCGCCTGCTCGGCGGTGTAGCGGCGGCCGGTGAGCATGGCCTCGTGCGCGGTGGCCTTCGGCAGCCGCTCCTTGAGGAGCGCGTTCATGCCGGGCGTGAAGGTCATGCCGAGGTCGACCTCGGGCAGGCAGAAGTAGCCGCGGTCCGTCCGCATGACGGCGAAGTCGTGGCAGAGGGCGAGCATGGCGCCGCCGGCGAACGCGTGGCCGTTCAGGGCCGCGACGGTGGGCATCCGCAGCTCCAGGATGCGCGCGAACATTCCGTGCACGCGGCCCAGGTACTCCTCGAACTTGTCCTGGTTCGCGGAGAGCCAGTCGAGGTCGAGGCCGTTGGAGTAGAACTTGCCGGTGCCGACGGTGACCAGGGCGGCGGGCCCGTCGCTCTTCGCCACGGTGTCGAGCGCGCCCTCGACCGCGCCGAGGAAGTCGGGGCCGAACCGGTTCTCGCCGGCGTCGAAGCGCAGGACGTGGACGTCCCCGTCGCGCTGCAGGTCGATCACGATGTCTCCTTCATCCGTGCCTGAGCGGAACCTTACGCGCCGGTGGCCGGCGGGAAGACCATGCAGGCGGTGGTCCCGTGGGCCCCGTTCCTCGCGCCCGCCTCGAGCAGTTCCCTGAGCTGCTCCAGGCCCGCCGTGGTCTCCATCCGGTCCCCTCACCTCAGTAGGACGTCCGTCATAGGAAGAATTCTTTATGACGATTGTCATGGTCAATGCGAACGGCCTATGATGAAGGTCATAATCAAGCCATGGGGACCGACAGCCGGGAACGCATGGTGCGCAGCGCCGCCTATCTCTTCCGCGAGCGCGGCTACAGCGGCACCGGGTTCCGCGACGTCATCGCGCACAGCGGCGCCCCGCGCGGGTCGATCTACCACCACTTCCCGGACGGCAAGGCGCAGCTCGCCGAGGAGGCCGTCCGCTACGCAGGGGAGTTCCTCAACGCCGGGATCCTCGCCGCCACGGAGGGCGGCGACGCCGCGTCCGCCGTGGACGCCTTCGTCGGCTGGTGGCGGCAGGTGCTGATCAAGAGCGAGTTCCGGGCGGGCTGCCCCGTCGTCGCGGTGACCGTGGAGTCCCACGACGAGGCGCCGCAGCTCGCCGCGGCCGCCGCGGCGGTGTTCGGCCGCTGGCAGGACACCCTCGCGACCGGACTCGGCAACGCCGGCGTCCCCGACGAACGCGCCGCCCGCCTGGCCCGCCTCATCGTCGCCGCCGTCGAGGGCGCGACCATCCTCTGCCGCGCCCACCGCGACGTCGCCCCGCTGGACGACGTGGTCGCCGAGCTGAAGGACCTGACGCGCGGCGCCGTCCAGGACTCCTAGGACTGCCGGGAGCCCAGGGCCGCCCGGACTCTCAGGGCCGCCCGGACCGCTGGGACTGCTCGGCGAGGAGTCCGGCGATGGCCTGGAGGGCGAGGACGTAGGACATGGGGCCGAACCCCGCGATGGTGCCGGTCGCGACGCCCGCGACCACGGAGGTGTGGCGGAACTCCTCGCGGGTCGCGGGGTTGGTGATGTGGACCTCGATGAGCGGGGCGGTGCGCTGGGCGAGGGCGTCGCGGAGGGAGTAGGAGTAGTGGGTGAACGCGGCCGGGTTCAGCACGATCGGGATGCGCTCGTCGCAGGCCTCGTGCACCCAGTGGACCATCTCGGCCTCGTCGTCGGTCTGCCGGACCTCCACGTTCAGGTCGAGGCGGCGGCCGGTGTCGCGGCAGAGGGCGGCGAGGTCGTCGAAACTGGTCGTGCCGTACTTCTCGGGCTCGCGGACGCCGAGCCGGCGCAGGTTGGGGCCGTTCAGGACGAGCACGCGGGTCATGAGGTGATTTCCCTGTAGGCGGCGGCGAGCAGCGCCTCGTCCGGGCCTTCGAGGCGGCCCGGCTCGGCGATGCCGTCGAGGACGACGAAGCGCAGCGTCGATCCGCGCGACTTCTTGTCGATGGACATGGTGGCCCGCAGGCCGGCCCAGTCGGCGGCGTAGGACACCGGCAGGCCGACGGAGGTGAGGACGTCGCGGTGCCGCTGGACGGTCCCGGCGGGCAGCCGCCCGGCGAGGCGGGACAGCTCGGCGGCGTAGACCATGCCGATCGCGACGGCGTGGCCGTGGCGGAACCTGTAGTCCTCGGCCTTCTCGATCGCGTGGGCGAGGGTGTGGCCGTAGTTGAGGATCTCGCGCAGGCCGCCCTCCCTGAGGTCGGCGGAGACGACGCCGGCCTTGACCCGGACGGCGCGTTCGACCAGCTCGCGGGTGTGCGGGCCGTCGGGGGACGCGGCGCCCTTCGGGTCGTCCTCGACCAGCTCCAGGATCGCCGGGTCGGCGATGAACCCGGCCTTGATGATCTCGGCGAGGCCGCTGACGTAGTCCTCGTGCGGCATCGTCATCAGCGTGGCGAGGTCGCACAGCACGCCGGCGGGCGGGTGGAACGCGCCGACGAGGTTCTTGCCCTCGGGGACGTTGATGCCGGTCTTGCCGCCGACCGCGGCGTCCACCATGCCGAGCAGCGTGGTGGGGACGAGGACGGCGCGCACCCCCCGCAGCCACGACGCCGCCGCGAACCCGGCGAGGTCGGTGGTGGCGCCGCCGCCGACGCCGACGACGACGTCCGTGCGGGTCATGCCGAGACGGGCGAAGGACGACCAGAGGCCCGCGAGGACGCCGACCTCCTTGGCGGCCTCGCCGTCCGGGACGGGCAGCGCGTGGACGGCGTACCCGGCCTGCTCCAGCGCGCCGCGGACGGGCCGGGCGATCTCCGGCAGCCCCTCGGCGTGGACGACGGCGACGGTGCGGGCGCGCTCGCCGACCATGGCGGGCAGCTCGCCGAGGACGCCCGTCCCGATGACGACGTCGTAGGGGTCGGCGCCGCCGACGTGGACCCTGGCCTGCGTCATGCCGCGCTTTCCAGGGCCTTGGCGACCTCTTCGACGATGTCGGCGGGGTCGCGGCCGTCGGTGTCGACGCTGAGCGTGCCGAGGCTCTCGTAGATGGGGAGGCGCTCCTGCAGGAGCTTGCGCATCTGGCTGCGCGGGTTGAGGACGAGCAGCGGCCGCGCGGAGGCGAGCCCGACCCGCTTGATCGCCTCCGAGAGGCCGACCTTCAGGTAGACGACGGTGTGCCCGCCGAGCAGTTCCCGGGTCTCGGCGGCGAGGACGGCGCCGCCGCCGAGCGCGACGACGCCCTCGTGCTCGGCGAGGGCCGCGGCGACGGCGGCGCGCTCCAGCTCGCGGAAGCGCTCCTCGCCGTCGTCGATGAAGATCTCGCCGATCGGCTTGCCGGCCGCGGCCTCGACGTCGGCGTCGGTGTCGCGCAGCGTGACGCCGAGGCGCTCGGCGAGCGCGCCGCCGATCGTGGACTTGCCCGAGCCGGGCGGCCCGATGATGACTGCCTTCGGTCGCATGGTCCCGCTCACTTGATCGTCAGGGCGGACAGGTATCCGCGCAGGTTGCGCGCGGTCTCCTCGGCGGAGTCGCCGCCGAACTTCTCCAGCGCCGCGTCCGCGAGGACGAGCGCGACCATCGCCTCGGCGACGACCCCGGCGGCGGGGACGGCGGTGACGTCGCTGCGCTGGTTGATCGCCTTGGCGGGCCCGCCGGTCTTCACGTCGATGGTGTCGAGCCGCCGCGGGACGGTCGAGATCGGCTTCATCGCGGCGCGGACCCGCAGCACCTCGCCGGTGGTCATGCCGCCCTCGACGCCGCCGGCCCGGTTCGTCCGGCGGCGGACGCCCTCGGGAGTGCCGTCGATCTCGTCGTGCGCCCGCGACCCGGGCCGCCGCGCGGTGGTGAACCCGTCGCCGAGCTCGACGCCCTTGATCGCCTGGATGCCCATGAGGACGCCGGCGAGCCGCGAGTCGAGCCGCCGGTCCCAGTGGACATGGCTGCCGAGGCCGGGCGGGAGCCCGTAGGCGAGGACCTCCACGACGCCGCCGAGCGTGTCCCCGGCCTTCTTGGTCTCGTCGATGTGCGCGACCATGGCGGCGGACGCGTCCGGGTCGAAGCAGCGCACCGGGCTCTCGTCGACGCGGGCGAGATCGCCCGGCTCGGGCAGGACGCCGTCGGGCGCCTGGACCTCGCCGAGCGCGATCACGTGGCTGAGGACGTCCACGCCGATGGCCTGCTCGAGGAACGCCTTGGCGACCGTGCCCAGCGCCACCCGGGCGGCCGTCTCCCGGGCGCTCGCCCGCTCCAGCACCGGGCGCGCGTCGTCGAAGCCGTACTTCTGCATGCCGACGAGGTCGGCGTGACCGGGCCGCGGCTGCGAGAGCGGGGCGTTCCTCCCCCCTTGCCCCCGGCTCAGGGCGGCGAGGACGCCGGCGTCGACGGGGTCGGCCGACATGACCGTCTCCCACTTCGGCCATTCGGTGTTGCCGATCTCGATCGCGACCGGCCCGCCGAGCGTCACCCCGTGCCGGACGCCGCCGAGGATCGTCACCTCGTCCTGCTCGAACTTCATCCGGGCGCCCCGCCCGTGCCCGAGCCGCCGGCGGCGCAGATCCTCGGCGATGTCCCCCGAGGTCACGCGCACGCCGGCCGGCAGCCCCTCCACGATCGCGGTGAGGGCCGGGCCGTGGGACTCCCCCGCGGTCAACCAGCGCAGCATGCCCCCGATCCTATTGACTCCGCGCGCCCGCCCGTGACGGACGTCCACCATCTGAGAGGCTCGGCGGCGGAGGTGGGGCGATGCCGGGGGCGATGAGGAGGGCGCTGCTCGCCCAGGCGCGGGCGTGCGCCGAGCTGGGGTCGCCGATGTACGCGGAGCTGCTCCTGCGGGCGGCGGACGATCCGGGCGGGGCGGTCGCCGGGGTGCTCGGAGACCGCACGGGCTCCGGTTTCATCCTCGGGATGCTCGGGACGGTGCACCGGATCGTGCTGGAGGGGCGGGCGCCCGAACTGGCCGCGCACTACCCGACCGCGGGCGGGACGCGGGACCCGCTGCGGGCCTGGCCGGCGTTCCGGGACGTCCTGGCCGGGCACGCGGCGGAGGTGCGCGAAGGCGCCGCCGACCCGCCGCAGACGAACGAGGTGGGGCGGTCGGCCCCGCTCGTCGGGGGCCTCCTGGCGGTCGCCGAGGCGACGGGGCTGCCGGTCAGGCTGCTGGAGATCGGCGCGAGCGCGGGCCTGAACCTGCGCGCCGACCGTTTCCGGTTCCTGCACGAGGGCGGCGCGTACGGCCCGGAGTCACCGGTCGTCCTGCCCGGCGCTTGGCGGGGGCTTCCCCCGGTGGACGCGCCGCTCGTGATCGCCGGGCGGCGCGGATGCGACCCGAGCCCGGTGGACGCGGCCTCGGCGGACGGCCGGCGGCGGCTCCTGTCGTACGTGTGGCCCGACCAGGCGGAGCGGGTGGCGCGGCTGCGGGCGGCGTTCGAGGTCGCGGCCCGCGTCCCGGCGGAGGTCGTCCGCGCGGGCGCGGCCGGGTTCCTGGACGGCCTGGCCCCGGAGCGGGGCGTCGTCACCGTCGTGTGGCACTCGACGATGCGCGCCTACCTGTCACCGGACGAGGCCGCCCGCGTCGACCGGCACATCGAGGACGCCGGGGCGGCGGCGACCGGCGACGCGCCCGTGGCCCGCCTGTCGTTCGAGGGCCGGGACCCCTCCCGCCTGGACGCCGTCCAGGTCGTGACGCTGCGGCTCTGGCCGGGCGGCGAGCCCGCGGTCCTCGGCGAGGGCCCGGCGCACGGCCTGCCGACGACCTGGTTCTAACCGGCCCGCTTCTCGTCGGCCCGGTTCTCCTGGGGGGCGGTCCAGGTCTCGTGGTGGACGAGCTCGCCGAGGGGTTTGCGCATCGAGCGCAGGCGGGCGGTGTCGGACGGGGCCACGGCGTCCTCGCGGGGGTGGCCGATGGTGGCGACGCCGACCACGGCGACGTCGCCCGGGATGCCGAGCAGCGCCTTGAGCTCGTCCTTGCGGCGGACGGTCGCGAACCCGGTCGCGAGGCCCGCGTCGATCGCGGCGAGCTGGATCAGCATGAGGAACGCGCCGGAGTCGACCCACCAGTAGGGGGCGGGCCACTCGATCTCCTTGCCGTCGATGAGCTTGTCGGGCCGGGTGTAGCGGTCGTGGTAGTCGTCCTCGCGGACGCCGATCACCATGAGGACGGGCGCGACCGACAGCCACTTCTCCGGGTAGCGGGACTCCTCGGCGAGCTCGGCGACGCGCTCGCGCGTCGCGCGGTCGGTGACGACGACGAGGCGGTGGCCCTGGCTGAACCCGGCGCTCGGGGCCTTCCGGATCGTCGCGGCGATCTTCTCCACGGTCTCGGCGGGGACGGGGTCGGGCCGGTAGCGGCGGACCATCCGCCGCGCGGCGAGCACGTCGTCGAACTCCACTGCGCCTCCGTTCTCGGCCGCCTCAGATCCCCCGGCTGAGGCCGCCGTCCACCAGCAGGGTGGTTCCGGTGATGAAGCCGGCCCGCTCGCTCGCGAGGAACGCGGCGGCGGCGCCGAAGTCGGCGGGCGAGCCGAGCCGGCCGAGGGGGATGCCGGCGGCGATCCCGGCGAGGCCGGCGTCGCGGTCCGGGCCCGCGAGCGCCTCCACGGCCGGGGTCAGGTGGTAGCCGGGCGCGAGGACGTTGACGGTGATCCCGGCGGGACCCAGCTCGCGGACGAGCGACTTGGCGAACCCGGCGAGGGCGGGCCGCACGGTGCTGGACAGCGCGAGTTCCGGCGCCGGCTGCCGCATCGTCTCGGACGCGATCATGAGGATGCGGCCCCAGCCCGCGTCCCGCATGTGCGGGACGGCCGCCTGCACGAGCGCGATGTGGGACAGCACGCACAGCTCGACGGCGTCGCGGTAGGCGTCGGCGCCGAACCCGAGGGCGGGCCCCGCCGGGGGGCCGCCCGCGTTCGTGACCAGGACGTGCGGCCCGCCGAGAGCGGCGGCGGTGTCGCGCACCCAGGCGGCGGTGGCGGCGTGGTCGCGGACGTCGAGCCGGGTCGGGACGGCGCGCCCCGGTCCCGCCGCGTCGATCTCCTTGCGGGCCGGCTCCAGCCTGGCCTCGTCGCGCCCGCAGAACGCGACGTGCGCGCCGGCGGCGGCGAGCTCGCGGGCGGTGGCCAGGCCGAGCCCGCTGGTCGCGGCGGCGACGAGCGCGACCCGGCCGCGCAGTCCGAGATCCATCAGGCCTCCTCGGGGGCGGGGGCGGGGCGCAGCGGGTAGCCGTAGCGGGCGAGCAGCGGCGCGGCGAGGACGGTGGCGACGGCGCGGGCGGACGCGGGCTGGGCGCGCACCCACGCGTCGTCCGCCCGGATCCGGACCGGGCCCCGCCGCAGCCGGTCGGGGTTGCCGGTCACGGTGTGGTTCACGCCCAGCCGGGCCGTGCCGGCGGCGTCGACGGGCGGGTCGCCGGCGAGGCCCGCGTGCCGCATGACCCGCGCCAGCTCGGCGCGGGGGCGGGCGGCGAAGTCCTCGTAGCGGAGCCGCAGGCACCGGCCGGGGAACGCGCGGGCGACGCGCTCGGACGCCAGGTTGAACCCCGTCCAGTAGGCGGTGCTGCGGGCGGGGCCCATCGCCGGGATGTACTCCTTCGCGCGCCGCCACGACTCGGCGGTGGCGCGCGGGTCCCGGACGACGTGCAGGACGCGGGCGTCCACGCCGGGCGCCCCGCACAGCGCGGCGGCCTCGGCGGGGAACTTGCCGGTGTCGACGATCAGCCCGGCGCCGGTCTCGTCCGCGATGGCCGCGTACAGGGCGGCCAGGTCCCGGACGGCGGGGTGGACGCCGCGGACGCGCCGGGCCTCGGCGAGCCGGCGGCCGGTGTGCCGGGTCCGCAGCGCGGACTGCTGCCGCCGGACGGTGCGCTCGGCGTGCCAGTCGAGGTCGTCGCCGGCGAGCCGCCCGATGACGGCCTTCCACAGCGGGCACGACGGGATGTCCTGCCCGCATCCGCACAGCGAGTTGGTGCCCCGGCCGAGGACGCCGTTCGTCCACAGGTAGCGCAGCTCGCCGACGTGGACGGCGCCGGGCGCCTCGCCGAGGAGGTTGCCGAGCAGGGTCGTCCCGCTCCGGCACCAGCCCGTCACGTACAGGACGCGGACCATCAGGAGCGTCCCGCGCCGGAGCCGACGACCTTCCGGACGGCCTCGACGACGTGGTCGCGGTCCCGCTGGGTGAGGTTCGCCGACAGCGGGATGTCGATCGCCTCGTCGAGCCGCGCGGCCGTGGCCGGGTGCTCGGCGCGGGCGCGCGCCGCGTCGGGGAACAGGAAACGCCAGTTCCAGAAGGCGCGGACGTTGGTGTCGCCGGGGTCGCCGAGCGCGCGGGCGTCGATGCCCTCGGCGCGCAGCGCGGCGGCGGTCCACGCGGTGCAGCGGGCGCCGGCGCCGGGGAGCCGGAACACCAGCGCCTCGCCGAGGTAGGCGCCCTCGGCGACCGGGCGGCGCAGCGCGAGGCCGGGCACGTCCGCGAGCCGCGCGGCGACGTCGTCGTGGTTGCGGCGGTGCGCGGCGAGCCGGTCGGGCAGGCGGCGCAGCATCGGGCGGGCGAGCGCGGCCCGGACCTCGTCCATCCGCAGGCTGAAGATCGGCAGGGCCAGGTCGTCGACGGGCGGCGGCGGGCCGTCGAAGTGCCGCGCCATCCGGCCCTCGTAGGCGCCGGAGTAGACGACGGCGCGGGCGTGCACGGCCGGGTCGCGGGCGAGCAGGAACCCGCCCTCGCCGGTGTTGAGCGACTTGTCGGACTGGGTGCTGAACGCGCCCGCGTCGCCGAAGGTGCCGAGGAGGCGGCCGTTCAGCCGGGCGCCGAGCGCGGGCACCGCGTCCTCGACCACGGGGACGCCGTGCTCGCGGGCGAGCGCGCAGATCGCGTCCATGTCGGAGGCGAACCCGCGCATGTGCACGACGACGATCGCGCGGACCGCCGGGGTGAGGCGGCGGCGCAGGTCGGCGACGTCCATGTGCAGGTCGTCGTCGCACTCGACGAGGACGGGGCGGTGCCCGGCGAGCAGGATCGCGCTGGGCGTGGCGGCGAAGGTGAAGGCGGGGCAGGCGACGAGGGAGCCGGGCGGCAGGTCCAGGGCGAGCAGCGCGAGCGCGATCGCGGCGGTGCCGCTGGAGCACGACAGCGCGTGCGGGACGCCGAAGTACGCGCACAGGTCCCGCTCGAACAGGCCGGTCCGCGTCTCGGCGTACGGGCGGTGGTCGTAGCGGAAGTAGAGCCGGTCCCGGATCGCGCCGAGCGCGTCGTCCAGGTCGTCGTCGCCGATGAAGACGTCGCCCTTGTCGTAGGTGGGCCAGGGTTCGGTGCGCACCGGCGCGGCGCCGTCGATGGCGAGCAGGCCGGGCTGAACGTCCACGGTCATGTCGTCTCCTCCGGGGGGAACGGGAGCATGGCTCAGGGGTGCGGGGGCGCCAGCGCGAGCACCGGTGGCACGTCGGCGGGGAACGCGCGGCGCAGCAGCCCGTAGCCGATGCCGGACAGGCCGGCGAGGAGTCCGGGCGCGGGCGCGGGCAGGGCGGTGCGCCGCTCGCCGGACGGGCGGGGGGCGGACGCGGCGGGGGCGGGGTCGCCGAGGGCGGCGCGCAGTTCGGCGAGCCCGGACGCGCCGTGGCAGAGCGAGCCGTCCGGCGGCGGGCCGGACTCGCGGACGGTCCGCGCGGCGGCGTCCAGGGAACGCTCCAGGCCGGGCGCGGCGGCCGAGAGCTCCAGGAGCGCGAGGCCGGTGCCGGCGGCGCCCTGGCACCAGCCGGGCTCGGCCACCGGGCCCGGGTCGGCGAGCTCCCGCGCCCGGGACGCGTGCCGGGGGTCGCCGAGGAGGCCGTGCAGGCGGTGGAGGGCGACCGCCGCGCCGGGCGCTCCGTAGCCGAAGCCGGCGCCCGCGGGTTCCAGGGCCATGAGCCGCTCGCCGCCGGCCCGCGCCGCCTCCCGCACCGCGTCGCAGGGCAGGACGGCGTGCAGGGCGAGCGCGGACAGCAGCGCGCCGGCCTCGCCGTCCAGCACGGAGGGGCCGAGCACGGAGGGGCCGAGCACGGAGGGACCGAGCACGGAGGGGCCGAGCACGGAGGGGCCGGACGGCGCGGGCGGCGGCGCGTCGCGGGCCGCCTCGGCCAGGTCCGGGCGGCGGTGCACGGCGGCGGCGTGCGCGAGGTGGTAGGCGGGGCCGAGCGCGGGCACGGCGGCGGACGCGCGGCAGCGCAGGACGACCTCGTCGGCGACCCTCTCGGCCAGCGCCGCGACCCACCGCTCGCCGGTCGCGGCGGACAGGTAGGACAGGAACAGGCCGATGCCGGGCAGGCCGCCGTAGAGGTCGAGCCCGGCGGGCGCGACGCGACGGGACGCGGCGTCGACGACCTCGACGGTGAGCCAGCCGATCCGGCCGCCGTCGCGCACGGCGGTCGCGTCGAGCCGCCGGGCGACGTCCAGGGCGGCGCGCACCGGGTCGTCGCCGGCCGGCGCGTGCGCGGCATGGCCGGCGCGGGGGCGGGTGTCCAGCGCGGCGAGGCTCGCGTCGACGATCTCCAGCTGCGCGGCCAGGTCGTCCTCCCCCAGCGCGGCCAGGCGGGCGGCCGTCGCCTCCAGGGGCGCGGCCGGCAGGACGCCGGGGAGGCGCGTCCCGTCCTCCAGCCACACGTCGCGATGCCCGGGGCGGACCTCGAAGACCGGCACCTCGCCGCGCCGCAGCGCCGCCTTCTCCGCCTCGACGAGGGTCTCCCGGTGCGGGACGCCGGGCCAGCCGGCCGCGAGCCGGTCGAGGCCGCGCTCGCGGACGGCGGGGTCGCGCACCGCCTCAGGGCGCCAGCCGTCCAGCAGCAGCCGGACGTAGAGGAACGTCGACAGCTGGATCAGCCGGACCGGGGCGTCCGCGCAGCCGTGCAGCGGCCCGTCCTCCGCGAGGAGGCCGGTCCCGGCGGCGGCGAGCCGGCGGTAGGCGAACGCGTACCCGGCGGTGAGGGAGCCCCGGTGCGGGCGCGGGTCGGCGGTCCCGCCGTCCGGCAGGCGCAGCCGCCCCTCGGGCGCGGGGACGGTCCGGTAGCCGAGCCCGACCCGCATCCGGTCGGTGCCGGCGTGCTCGACGACCGGCGTCGGGATGAGGGAGCGGCGGCCGGGGGCGATGCCGAGCGGGCTGATGTCGACGCCGAAGGGCAGTTCGGTGCCGGTGTCGGGCATGACGAGCGGGCCGGGGAGCAGGCCGGTGCGCAGCACGGACTCCGCCAGCCGCGCGGCGGCCGGGTCGCCGAGCCGCGCGCGGCGCGCCATCGGCTGTGTCCCCTCGGTGTGGAACAGGGCCTCCAGGTCGACCACCACGGGATCGGCGCCGGCGGCGATCACGTTGTCGGCGTGCAGGTCGTAGCCGTGCACGGCGTGGGTCAGCGCGAGCAGCGCGCCCATCCGCCAGAAGAACGCGGGCAGCGTCTCCGGGTCGCAGGGGGCGGGCGCGACGTACTCGCTCCAGCCTCGGTCGCCGCGGTCCAGGAGGCCGGGCCGGCGCAGCGGGTGCGGCACGCCGTCCGCCGCGTTGAACCAGCCGAGCAGGCGGTCGAAGCACAGGTCGACGGCGAGGCTCCGCGGCTTGTAGACGACCGCGGCGCGCTCGAACCGGACGATCGCGACCGTCCTGCCGCCCCGGTGCGTCTCGGCGGACCCGAAGGCGACGCCGTGCAGATCGCCGAGGTCGCCGAGGTCGCCGAAGGCGGCGGCGAGCGAGGGCAGGTCGGCGGCGAGGTCGCGGGCGAAGGCGGTGCGGGCGGCGACCCAGGCGTCCAGCAGTCCCGCGGCCTGCCCGGCGAGGACGGGGTACTCCGCCCAGATCCGGGCCGCGGCGGCGGGGCCGCGGAGGCTCCGCACGAACGCGTCGTGGCGCTCCCGGGGCGTCGCGCCGGCCAGGCCGCGCCGCCGCGCCGCGCCGAGCTCGCGGGCCAGCGCCGGCTGGACGGCCATCGCGAGCCAGCCGAGCGGCGGCTCGCGAACGAGGAGCCCGGCCAGGCCGCCGGGCAGGCCCGGCAGGGCGTCGAGCTCGCCGCGCAGGGCGTCGCGCGCACGGTCGATCAGGGGGCGGGCGATCTCCAACAGGCCGAGACCGGTGCCGGCACCGGTGCCCGTGAGGTCGTCCGGCGCGCCGGTGGAGGCCGGAGCCGCGGCGCTCATGCCGCGCCGCCCGCGTCGCCGGGCCGGTCGGCACGCTCCTCGGGGTCCGCGCCCGGGGGCGCGGCGCGCAGGGGGCAGCCGGGGGCGGGCCGGGCGGCCGGGCGCGGACCGGTCCCGCGATCGGGATCGATCACCGGGTCGGTGAACTCCGTGGCCGGCCCGGCCGCATTATCCGGCTTCGGCATGTCACCATCCCTTCCAATCCGCAAGGACGTTCTACCATGAATCGAATTTTCCGAACAAGATCGAAGGGGACCCTTTTCATTTCTCCGCGGATGTGCTTACCCTCTCGTTTGGCACGGTGCAGGACCGGCATCGTGCATTTGTCGGCGACCCGAGATCCGAGCGGCCGCGCAAGGCGTGTTCTGACGGGAGTTCTCCGTGCTGGACTACCTCATCGACGACCCCGGGCTGCGCGAGCGCGGCCCGGGCGAGGAACTGGCGATCGCGGTCGCGCGGGCGGCCGGGGGCGACGCGGCGGTCCGGCTCCGGGCGCCGCTGACGACGCTGTTCCCGCTCGCCTCCACCCGCCCCCGGCCGACCGTGCGGGCGCAGGCCAAGGCCGGCACCGTCACCGACCGCACCCTTCGCTACGTGCGCGAGCACCGGGACACCGGCCGCGACGGCGAGCGCGGCACCCGCTACGGCGCGACGCCCGAGGCGGTGTTCCGCCCGGCGGTCGCCAAGGCGGAGCTGACCGAGATCTCCGTCGCCGTGCCGGTGCCCGCCGAGCTGTGCCACGACCCGGCGCTGCTCGCCCGCTTCGTCGACCACCGCGTGATCGTCCGGCTGTGCACGGTGGAGAACGAGGTGCTGCTGCACGGCAGCGACGACGGCGCGATCCCCGGGCTGCTGCGCCTGGACGGGCTGCGCCGGCTCGCCTCCCCGGCGGCGGGCGGCCGGATCGGCGCGGTGCTGGACGCGCTGATGGACGGCTGCGCCGAGGTGGAGGAGATGGGCGGCTCCTGCGACGGGCTCGTCATGCACCCGGCCCTGTACTGGCGGCTCGTGGGCGGCGGCGCACTGCCCTCGCTGGACGCGGCGGGGCTGCGCGTCACCCGGACGCGCATGATCGAGCGGGACCGGGTCCTGCTCGGCGACTTCCGCGCCGGCATCACCCTGCTGGACGGCGAGGAGTCGACGCTCGCGCTGCGCCGCCCCGCCGGCGACGGCGAGGCGACGATCACCGCCGCGATGCGCCTCGGCCTGGCCGTCCACCTGCCCCAGCACTTCGCCCTGCTGGGCCTCTGACCCGCCTCCGGCCTCCCCCGGTGCTCCCCCGGGCCCCGGCCGAGGGGCCCGCGACCGCGAGAAATGGAGGTGAACGACATGCGCACCCCCCCGTGGTGACCCTTCGCCGATGCCGGTCAACGGCCATTCCACGTCCCCGCGAGCCCAGGAGGTGAATCGTATGCGCACGACGCCCTGGTAAACCATCGGATCGGATCGAAATGCTGCCGCAGCGCAGGCCGTAATTGCCCGCGGGACTGCAAATGCCCGCGAGCCTGAATTCGGTCGCATCAATTGTCGGCAGCGGGCGCCGAATTACCGTCACGGCGCTACGGCGCCCGCGGCACCTTCCGGGGCCGCGGGCGCCCCCGTTCCCCGGCGGGCGGCGGAACCCCGGGCGGCCGGGCCGCGACGCCCGCGAGCGCCGTCGCCAGCATCCCGGCCGCGAGCCCCGCCCACGCGACGGCGAACGCCGTCCCGTCCGGCTCGTGCAGCACGGCCGCGAGGCCGCCGATCCCGGCCGCCGCGCCGGCCGACCGGGCCAGCATGATCAGCGCGCTGCCGCTGCCGAACCGGGCGGGCGGGACGGCGGCCATCGCGATGGTCTCGATCGCCACGGCGGCCGCCGCCGTCCCGGCCGTCCCGGCGACGAGCGCGGGCAGCACCACGACCGGGTAGCTCCGCCCGGCGCCGAGCGCGTCCGCCGCGAGGGGCCAGCACCAGCCGGCCGCGCCGAGCGCGCCGCCCGCGACCGCGACCGCCCGCGCCCCGGCGCGGCGGACCAGCGGCCCGCTCCGCCAGGAGACGACGGCCGAGGTCAGCGGTCCGGGCGTGAGCGCGATCGCGGCGGCGAGCACCGAGTAGCCCCAGCGCTCGGTCAGGAACAGCGCCACGCACAGCGCGACCGCGAACTGGGTGACGCTCAGCAGCGCCATCGCCGCGTTGCCCGCGGCCGTGGACCGGGCGCGCAGCAGCGTGAAATCGGCCGCCGGGCGGGGATGGCGGAGCGAGCGGCGCACCCCGAGGCACGACAGCGCGGCGCCGGCGGCGAGGGCCGCCGCCGTCCGGCCGTCGCTCCAGCCCCAGTCCGGGCCCTGCACGACGCCGAGGACCAGCGCCGCGACGCCGCCCGCGAGCAGCGCCGCGCCGAGCAGGTCGGGCAGCCCGCGCTCCGCCGGCCCCTGCTCCGCCGGCCCCTGCTCCGCCGGCCCGGGCCCGCGCGGCCCGTGCCCCGCCGGGGGACGCGCGGGGACGCCGGCCGCGGCGCAGGCCAGCGCGAGCGCGCCGAGCGGCAGGTTGATCAGGAAGATCCAGCGCCAGCCGCCGAGGGCGAGCAGCGCCGCGCCGAGCGCGGGACCGCTCGCGCCCGCGATGCCCGCGGCGGCGCCGAGCAGCCCGAACGCGTGCCCGACCCGGCCGGGGAACTCGCTCAGCCCCACCGAGATCGACAGCGCGACGACGGCGCCGCCGCCGGTGGCCTGCAGCATCCGCGCCAGCACGAGCGCGAGCGGCCCGGTCGCGAGCGCGCACGCGGCCGAGCCGAGCGTGAACACCGCGAGGCCGCCGAGGAAGATCCGCTTGGGCCCGAGCCGGTCGGCCATCCCGCCGGCGGGCAGCAGGACGGCGGCGAACACCACCGTGTAGGCGGTGATCGTCCAGGACAGCCCGGCGAGGGTGCTGCCCGGGAAGGCGCGGAGCAGCTGCGGGATCGCGATGCTGACGATGTTGTAGTCGACCACCGCCATGACGTTGGCGACGACGACCGCGGCGAGCGCCAGCGCCCGCCGCCGGGCCGCGTCCCGCGGCGGTGCGAGCAGGCCCGCGAGCGGCCTCGCGCGCGGCCCGGCGCTCACTGGGCGGCGGCGGTGCCGGCCCTCCGGGCGAACTCCTCCTCCAGGACGCGTTTGCGGACCTTCCCGGTCGGGGTCTTGGGCAGCTCGGCGACGACCTCCAGCCGGTCGGGCTCGTAGCCGGGCGTCAGCCCCGCGTCCGCGACCCGCTTGCGGAGGTCCTCCAGCGTGGGCGGCGCGGCGCCCGGCGCGGGGACGACGACGGCGACGACGGTCTCGCCGAGCAGCGGCTCCGGCTCCCCGACGACCGCGACCTCCGCGACGCGCGGGTCGGCGCGCAGGACGCCCTCCACCGTGACGCCGGGCACGTGCAGCCCGCCCTTGTTGATCATGTCCTTGGTGCGGCCGATGACCTTGATGCCGCCGCGCCCGTCCGGCCGGGCCAGGTCGCCGGTGGCGAACCACCCGTCGTGCAGCGCGGCGGCGAACGCCTCGTCGGCGCCCTCGTAGCCGAGGCACATGTTGGCGCCGCGGACCTCCAGGCGGCCCGGCCCGTCCGCGACGACCGCGCCGTCCTCGTCCACGAGCCGCACCGACATCCACGCGACGGGGCGGCCGTCGCTGCGGGACGCCCAGTCCGGCGGGTCGTCCGCGCGGCTGATCGTGACGCCGCCGTTCTCGGTCATCCCCCACAGCGACCGGACGGGGAACCCGAACGTGTCGCGGAAGCGCCCCGGCAGGTCCGGCGGGATCGGCGTGGACCCGGTGACCATGTGCCGCAGCGCGACCCGCCGCGGACGCGCCCGCTGCTCCGCGACCAGCTCGTCCAGGACGAACGGCGTGAAGTACGCGGCGGTGATCCCGTACCGCTCGGCGAGGTCGAGGAAGTCGCCCGGCTTGAACGCGTCCGCCCACACGGCGGTCGCGCCGGCGACGAGCGGCGCCAGCATCCCGTAGAGCCAGCCGCCCTGCCCGCCGACGATGCACGGCGTGGACAGCACGTCGTCCTCGCCGAGCCCGAGCGGGACGGTGTAGGAGCGCGCCATCGCGTACAGCGTGTTGTGCGAGTGCCGGACGCCCTTGGGCCGCCCGGTCGTCCCCGACGTGTACATGATCTGCAGGACGTCGTCGCCGGACGGCCGGTGCGCGGGCGCGGCGCCCGCGCCCGCGAGCAGGCCCGTCTCGAAGCCGATCGCGCCCTCGGGGACCTCGTCCCCCACCACGATCTGGTGCCGCAGCCCGGGGAGCCGGTCCCGCATCCCGGCGATGACCGCCGCGATCTCCAGGCCGCGCACCCCGTCCAGGGACACGACGGCGGCGGCGCGGGACTCGCGCAGGATCCACTCGGTGTCGGCGGCGCCCGTCGCGATGTAGTACGGCACGGCGACCGCGCCCGCGCGCCCGCAGGCGAGCGCGAGGACGGTGGCCTGCCACTGGTTGACCAGCTGCATCGCGACCCGGTCGCCGGGCCCGATTCCGAGGCCGGCGAGGCCGGCCGCGCACCGGTCCACCTGTTCCGCCAGCTGCGCGTAGGTGAGGACGACGTCGGGGCCGTCCCCGGTCTCCCAGACGTGGCCCACCACCGCCGGGCGGTCCGGGGCGGCGTCCGCCCATCGGTCGAGGTCGTCCAGGAACGTTCCGTCCCGCCACCAGCCGCGCCGCCGGAACTCCTGTGCGTCGTGAAGGTTCGCCATCGTCGAGCCCTTCCATGCGGGGGTCACTTGATCATGACCACGGCGCGGCGGTGACGGCAACGGCCAGTGTTGACGAAGAGCGGCCGCCCCGGTCAGGCGATCTCGCGCCAGCCGAGGACGGGGGCGACCGCGTCCCGGACGGCGGCGAGGAGGCCGAGGCGGTTGGCGCGGACGCCGGGGTCCTCGGCCATGACCATCACGTCGTCGAAGTAGGCGTCGATGGGCGCGACCAGCGCGGACGCGGCATCGGCGAACTCGGGCAGGGACGGCCGGGCGGTCAGCTCGGCCGTGACGCGGGTGAGCGCCTCGTGCAGGGCGTGCTCGGCGGGCTCGGTGAACAGGTCCGGGTCGTAGCCGGCCTCGGCGGCGTCGGGCACGATGCGCAGGACGCGCTGCAGCGCCGTCGTGAGCCGCTCGAACGGGGGCGACCCGATCAGCCCCTCCAGGTCGGCGGCGGCCCGCGCGGCCTGGGCGGGCGCGCCCGCGAGCGGCAGCACGGCGCGGACGACGCTCACCGGCCGGCCCTCGTCCAGGAGGTTCTGCTCCAGGCGGCGCGCGATGAACCGCTCGGCCTCCGCGAGCGCGCCGGGGGCGACGGCGACGGGCTGGTGGCGGGCGGCGAGCGCGAGCCCGTCCCCGACGGTGACCGGCGCGAGGCGCGGGACGTCCCGCAGGATCGCGGTCAGCGCGAGCGCGGCGCGGCGCAGCCCGAACGGGTCGGAGCTGCCGGTCGGCGCGGACCCGACGGCGAACAGCCCGGCCAGGAGGTCGAGCCGGTCGGCGGCGGCGAGCACGGCCCCGGCGACCGAGCCGGGCAGGGCGTCGCCCGCGGAGCGGGGCAGCTCCATCTCGTAGAGGGCGCGCGCGACGGCCTCGTCCTCGCCGGCGCGGCGGGCGTACTCGCGGGCCATCGTCCCGGCGAGGCCGGACAGCTCGATGACCATGGACGAGGCCAGGTCGAACTTCGCCAGCGCGGCGGCGCGGGCCAGCGCGGCGCGCTCCGCGCCGGTGAGGCCGAGGCGCCCGGCCAGGTCGGCGGCCAGCGCGGCGATGCGGGACGACCGGTCGGCCATCGACCCGAGCGCCTCGGTGAACGTGAGCCTGGCGAGGCCCTCCTTGAGCTGCTCGGGCGTGCTCCGGAGGTCCTGGCGGAAGAAGAACGAGGCGTCCTCGTAGCGCGCGCGGAGGACGGCCTCGTTCCCGGCCCGGACGGCGTCGCGGTCGCATTCGCCGTTGGCGACCGCGACGAAGTGCGGCAGGAGGCGGTCCGACGGGCCGCGCACCGGGAGGTAGCGCTGGTGCTTGCGCATGACCGTGGTGAGGATCTCCTCCGGCAGCTCCAGGTACTTCGCGTCGAACGAGCCGAGGACGGCGACGGGCTCCTCGACCAGGTCGACGATCTCCTCGACGAGGGCGTGCTCGGCGGCCAGGTCGACCGTCCCGCTCCGCGAACGGGCGAGGGCGGCGGCGTCCTCGGCGATGCGGGCCCGGCGGCGGGACGGGACGGGCTCGATCCCGTGCTCGCGCAGGACGCCGGTCAGCGACGCGGCGTCCGGCACGTCGACGCGCGGCGTGGCGGACGTCCGGTGGACGCGGGTGGAGCGGCCGGCCACGAGGTCCGCGACGGCGAACGGGACCTCCCGGTCGTCCAGCAGGGCGAGCAGCCAGCGGACGGGGCGGGCGAACGACAGTCCGGGCGCGCTCCACCGCATGTTCTTCCCGGAGCGGAGCCCGGCGACGAGGTCGGGGAGCAGCCCGGCGAGGACCTCGGCGGCGGAGCGTCCCACCACCCGGCGGGTGAATCCGGCGTACTCCCCGCCCGCGACGGTGACCGCGCCGACGTCCGCGACGTCGATGCCGTGCCCGCGCGCGAACCCCCGCAGCGCCCGCGTCGGCTCTCCGGCGTCGTCGTAGGCGGCGGCGAGCCGGGGCCCCTTCACGACCTGCTCGCCGTCGGGCTCGCGGGCCTCCAGGCCGCGGACGGTCACGATGATCCGGCGGGGCGTCGCGCACGTGTCGAGGGACGACGCGTCGGTGTACAGCCCGGCCTCCCGCAGCCCGTCGCGCAGGCGTTCCGCCACATGCCCGGCCGTCCGGCCGGCCTCGTGCGGCGGCAGCTCCTCCACGCCGATCTCCAGCGCGAACGTCCCGGCCGGGCCCGCCTCGGGAAGGGCGCCCGGTTCGGCGGGGGCGGGCCGCGCCGCGGCGTCGCCGAGGGGATGCCCCAGCTCCGCGCGGCGCTCCACCCACAGGGCGGCGACCTCGTGGGCGAGGCCGCGCATCCGGGCGAACGCGCGGGCCCGCTCGGTGGCGCCGATCGCTCCCCGCGCGTCCAGGACGTTGAACGCGTGCGAGCACTTCAGCACGTAGGAGTGGGCGGGGACGGGCAGCCGGGCGTCCAGCGTCCGCCGCGCCTCGGCCGCGTACGCCTCGAACAGCTCCCGGTTCGTCGCGATATCGGCGTCGTCCAGGTAGTACCGGCTCATCTCGTACTCGGCCTGCCCGAACGCCTCACCGTAGGAGATGCCGGGCGCGTAGGCGATGTCCTTGAAATGGGAGACGCCCTGCAGTGCCATCAGGATGCGTTCCATCCCGTACGTGATCTCGACCGAGACCGGGTCGAGCGTCAGCCCGCCGGACTGCTGGAAGTAGGTGAACTGGGTGATCTCCAGGCCGTCCAGCCAGACCTCCCAGCCGAGCCCCCACGCGCCGAGCGCCGGCGACGCCCAGTCGTCCTCGACGAACCGGACGTCGTGGGCGCGCAGGTCGACGCCGAGCGCGGCGAGGCTGCCGAGGTACTGCTCCTGCGCGTCGCCCGGCTCCGGCTTGAGGATCACCTGGAACTGCGTGTGGGTCTGCAGCCGGTTCGGGTTGTCGCCGTAGCGGGAGTCGTCCGGGCGGACGCTCGGCTCGGTGTAGGCGACGCGCCACGGCTCCGGCCCGAGGACGCGCAGGGCGGTGGCCGGGTTCAGCGTGCCGGCCCCCACCTCGGTGTTCATGGGCTGCGCGACGAGGCAGCCGCGCCCCGCCCAGTAGTCGGTGAGCCGGATCAGGGCGTCCTGCATGGTCGGCACGGGAGTCTCCAAAAGGGCGGCGGACGGATGAAGCCTAGAACCGCCCGAGACCTCGCCCGATCGCGACGCGCACGGGAGACGCATCCGGGAGCGGCCCGGCCGGGGCCAGCGGGGGCTGCGCCATGAACCGGGGCCGGGTGCCGTGGTGCTCCTGCGCGGCGTGCACCAGGAACGGATGGCACAGGTACACGTCGCCCGCCCGTCCCGTCGCGTGCGCGAGCGGGCGGTGCTCGGTCGCGGGGACGGCCTTGCCCGCCAGCTCCATGAACCCGAGCCCCGCGTCGCCGGCGGGCTCCAGGATCGGCGGGACGTCCAGGTGGGAGCCGACGCGGATGCGGGTCGGGCCGTCGTCGTCCCCGACGTCCGAGAACAGGAACAGCATGAGGAGCGCGCGGCCCTTCGAGGCGAGGTTCACGCGGTAGCCCATGAAGTCGGACGGGTCGCCGCCGGGGAAGCTCGCGTCGATGTGCCAGCCGTCGTCGCCCGGCGGCTCGTCGCCGGGGAACCGGACCGGGAACGTCCCGAGGCTCCCCCGCGGCAGCCAGGCCCCCTCGCCCACGACCGCGTCGAACGCGGCGTGCAGGCGGGGCGTGTTCGCGGCGGCTCTGAACGGCCCGCCGGCGTAGTCGCCGAGGCGGATGACCGGCCGCGTCCAGGTCGCGGGATCGTCGGGGTCGCGGCCGGTGTCGCGCCACAGGACGTCGCGGCACTCGGCGGCCAGCTCCCGGGGGAAGGCCTCCGCCACCCGGACGAACCCGTCGGCGATGAAGGCGTCAAGGTCGATCATGGCGCCAGCCTCGCAAACCGGGCCCGGCGGACGCGAACGGTTTACCGGCGCAGGACGTTCAGCTCGACGCCGCCGACGATCCGGCCGCGGAGCAGCTCGGCGAGCCGGTCGGAGACCCGCTGGACGGTGAGCCGCTCGTCGTGGCCCGGCACGACGGCGAACCGCACCGCGACCTCGGCGGACGTCCCCTCGGTCACCCGGACGCCGGTCACCGACCCGTCGGACCCGAACGCCGCCTCGACGGCGGCGAGGACGTCCGGGTCCTCGTGCGGGGCCGGGACGGGACGGCCCTCGGCGAGCAGGTGCAGGCGCAGCCCGTCCACGGCGAACGGGACCGGGCCGGCCACGTCCACGACCAGGGCGTCGGCGCCCTCGTCGAGGGCGGCGCGGCACGCGTCGCCGCCGCGGACCGTCACCGGGCGGGCGTCGGCGCGCCACGCCTTCATCGTCTCGGTGCAGGTGAAGCCGAGCACGCCGCGCCGCCCGTCGTCGCCGATCAGCGTGGGCAGCGCCATGTCGCTCGACTTCTCCCGGCGCGGCTCGCCGGGCGCCGTGTCCTCCGCCTCGGTGAGGACGGCGACGATCGGGACGAGGAGCCGGGCGCCCTGCAGCCGCCGCAGCACCGCGTGCGCGCCGACGCGACCGGCCGCGTACCCGGCGAGCGCTTCGCACAACCGCGGGTCGGCGCTTCCGTCGTCCCCGGGGAACTGTGGTTCGGGAATGGTCAGTCCGGACACGGCAGGAAGGCTATAACCTCCGGCGACCGCCGCGTGTATCGATTCGGATACTGTACGCGCCCGCCCGGTCACCCGAGGTCGGCGATGGCGGCCACGGTGCCGCCGCCGGACGGCCCCTGGTGGACGGCCGCGACCGACACGAACACCGCCGGGTCGCCGGTGACGGACGCGGCGACGCCGCCGACGCACGCCTTGATCTGCCGGTGCCAGTGCACGTCGGAGTCGTCCAGCATGATGTTGCGGCGGCCCCGGACCGAGCCGCCCGGGTCGGCCTCGCACTTGATGAACACGTTGACGAGCCGGTCGCCGAGGTCGGACGTGCGGGGCCGCTCGGGCAGGTCCAGACCCGCGGACCTGATCGCGTCCCAGACCCCGTCGGCGTCCAGTGCGTCCTTCATCACACCGTGCCCGGCCCGGTACCGGCCGCCGATGCCGCGCACGTTCCCGACGACGACGATCTGCGCGCGGTCGAGCTCCACGCCGGACGAGCACGACGCCACCGACGAGTACAGCGACAGGTCCTTGTGGATCCGCTCCGCCGACGGCGCCTCGATCTCGCCGAGCGCGACGGCGATGCCGAGCGCGGTCGTCGAGTTGGAGATGTCCATCGACGTGAGCGTGTCCTCGGTGACGACGTCGCGGCCGCGCGACTTGGCGTCGTTGATCGTGTCGAGGGTGAGCAGCGGCGTCTTCGTCTGCACGTAGTGGACGTCGGCCGGGTCGTCGATCCCGGCGGTCTTCATCGCCTCCCGGACGCCGGCGGCGACGGTCTCGACCATCGCGGGCCGGCCGATGTCCTCGGGCAGGATGACGTCGCTCATCGCGACGCCGACCGACAGGCGCGGCTCGTCCGACGCCGGCGCCGTCGCGGGGTCGACGGTGGCGAAGACGGTGGCGTGCGGGCTGAGGACCCCGTCGGTGCCGCCGGACCACACGAGCGGGACGCGCGCGACCTCGTCCGCCGTCCGGGTGCCCTTGGCGATCAGCACCTCGCGGAACGCGCGGTCGGCGAGCAGCCGCGTGTAGTCGTTCACGCCGCCGTTGCCCTCGGTCTTGCCGACGACGGCGAGGACCCGGTCGGCGTCCAGGACGCCGCCGTCGATCAGCCGGGCCAGCCCGGACGCGTCGGTCACGGACTCGATGGGGATCTTGCGGACTTCGATCGGGTCGGGCACGTCATCGCTCCTCAGCAGCTCTGGTCATCGGTCTCTACCCCGCGCCGCGCCTCGACGACCGTCCCGGCGCGCGCCTCGACGACCGTCCCGGCCCGGCCGCGCGCGGCGTCGCCGAGCCGGGCCAGCGACGCGATCGCGGCGCGGCGCCCGCCGGAGGCGACGAACCGCCGCACCGCCTCCACCTTCGGGCCCATGCTGCCGCTCGCGAAGTGCCCGGCGGCGGCGAGCTCGGCCAGTTCCGCGGCCGTGGTGCGGCGCAGCGGGCGGGCCCGCGGCGTCCCGAACCCGGTCATGGCGTGCTCCACGTCGGTGGCGATCACGAGGGTGGTCGCGCCGAGGCGGCGGGCCAGCAGCGCCGCCGCCAGGTCCTTGTCGACGACGGCCTCGACGCCGCGGAGCGTCCCGTCCCGCCGGACCACGGGCGCTCCCCCGCCGCCCGCCGCGACGACGACGTGCCCGGCGTCCAGCAGCGCCGCCGCCGCGCCGGCGTCGAGGATCTCCAGCGGCTCCGGGGAGGCGACGACGCGCCGCCAGCCCCGCTCCCCGAACGGCCGCCACACCTCGCCGAGCGCCATGGACCGGCGCGCCTGCTCCTCGGGGAAGTACCGGCCGATCGGCTTGGCGGGGGCGCCGAACCCGGGGTCGGAGGCGTCCACGAGCGTCCGCGTCACCAGCGCCGCCACCGGGCGGGCGGCGCCGCGCGCGGCGAGGGCCCGCTCCAGCGCGTTCATGATCATCATACCGACGGTGGCCTGGGTCTGCGCGCCGCACCAGTCCAGCGGGACGGGCGGCACCACGCCCGCCGCCAGCCGGTTCTTGATCAGCAGGTTGCCGACCTGCGGCCCGTTCCCGTGCGTGAGCGCGACCCGCGCGCCCGCCGCGACCAGGTCCGCCACGTGCCCCATCGCGGCCTCGATCGCCGCCGCCTGCGCGTCCGGGGTGGCGCTGCCGTCCGGCGCGGTCATGGCGTTGCCGCCGAGCGCGATCAGGATCCGCTCGCCGCTGAGCGAACCCCCGCCGTTCCACGTCACGGACGGACGCTAACCCGCGCGGCGGGCGGCGCTCACGGGCGAAACCAGCCCAAGGAACGCCGCCCGTTCGGCAACCTCCGCCCAACCGGCCGGGGCCGTTCGCCGTCGCCCGCCCGCCGGGTCCGGCCGCCGGCGGGCGGTCCGGGGTGTCTCAGCGGAGGCGGGCGAGGCGCTCGACGGCCTCGTCGATGACCTCGTCCCTCTTGCAGAACGCGAACCGGACGAAGTGGGCGCCGGCCTCGGCGTGGTCGTAGAACACCTGCGTCGGGATCGCGACGACGCCCGCCTTCTCCGGGAGGGCGCGGGCCAGCTCCATGCCGTCGGTGAACCCGAGCGGCCGGATGTCGGCCTGCACGAAGTACGTGCCCTGCGGCCGGTACGCCGTGAACCCGGCGGCCTCCAGGCCGGTGACGAGGCGGTCCCGCTTGGCCTGGAGCGACTTGCGCAGCTCCTCCACCCACGGGATCTCGTTGCGCAGCGCGTACGCGGCGGCCAGCTGGTAGGGGGCGCTGACCGCGTAGGTGAGGAACTGCTTCACCGTCTGGACGGCCCGGACGTACGGCGCGGGCGCGGTCACCCAGCCGGTCTTCCACCCGGTGACGGAGAACGACTTGCCGGCCGACGACACCGACACCGTCCGCTCCCGCATGCCGTCGAGCGTGGCGAGCGGGATGTGCTCGGCGTCGTCGAACGTGAGGTACTCGTACACCTCGTCGGTGATCGCGACCAGGTCGTGCTCGCGGCAGACGCCGGCGACGGCCTCCAGCTCGTCCCGCGTGAACACGGTTCCGGCCGGGTTGTGCGGCGAGTTCACCAGGATCGCGCGCGTGCGGGGGCCGACCGCCGCCCGCAGCTCGTCGGGGTCGAACGTGAACCGCCCCTCGACCGGCCGCAGCGTGACGGGCCTGCGCACCGCCCCGGCGAGCGCGATCACGGCGGCGTAGGAGTCGTAGTACGGCTCGAAGACGATGACCTCGTCCCCGGGCCCCGCCAGGGCGAGCACCGACGCGGCGATGCCCTCGGTGGCGCCGACCGTCACGTACACCTCGGTCGCCGGGTCGTAGGACAGCCCGTACCGCTCCGCCCGCTGCGCCGCCACGGCCTCGCGGAGCTCGGGCGTCCCGGGGCCGGGCGGGTACTGGTTCGCCCCGGCGCGGATCGCGTCCACGGCCGCGTCCAGCACGCCCGCGGGGCCCGGCTCGTCCGGGAAGCCCTGCCCGAGGTTGACGGACCCGGTCCGGACCGCCAGGGCCGACATCTCAGCGAAGATCGTCTCGCCGAATCCCCGCATGCGCGCTACGAGTGGCTCGTCCACGCAGCCCAGACTAACGGGATCAGGTCCAGCCCATCTGCTCCGCGTGGCGCGGGTCATCCGGTCAGCCCGCGACGCTGACGACGCGGCCGACGGAGGAGGCGTCGGCCGCCTGGTCCAGGAGCGCGGCGGCCAGGTCGGCGCGGGAGATCGAGGCGCCGCCGAGGACGTTGCGGTCGACGGCCTTGCGGTAGCGGCCGTTGCCGGGCCCGTCGGTGAGGCGGGGCGGGCGGACGATCGTCCAGCGCAGGCCGGACTCCCGGGTGAGCCGCTCGGCGGCGCGCATGTCGGCGAACGCGTGCTTGAAGAGCGGCTGCAGGATCAGCGGCTTGACGACGAACCGGGTGAGCGGGTCGTCGCCCGGCCCGGCGTGCAGCCCTGACGCGCTGACCAGTACGAACCGCTCGGCGCCCACCGCGGCCATGGCGGTGAGGATGCCGCGGGTGCCGTCCGCGCAGACGCTCGTGGGCGCGCGGCCCTCGCGGGTGCCGAGGGCGGACAGGACGGCGTCGCGCCCCTGCACCGCCTCCTCGATCGCGGCCGGGTCCCTGACGTCGGCGCGGACGACGTCGGCGCAGGCGCGCAGCTCGGGCGGGAGCCCGGCCGGGTCGCGGACGACGGCGGTCACCTCGTGCCCGGCGCCCAGCGCCCGCCGGACGGTGCGGACGCCCGTCCCGCCGGTCGCCCCGAAGATCGTCAGCCTCATGGTCCTCCTTCGCGGGGATGGGGCCGGTGACACGCGTCGGTGACACGGGTCGGTGTCCACGGGTCGGTGTCCACGGGTTAGTGAACACTAACCCCTATCCTGGTTAGTGTTCACTAACCCGTCAAACGGGAGCCCCCTTGAGCGCACGGGAACGGATCCTGGACGCGGCCGCGGACATCATGCGGCGGCGCGGAGGCGCCGGCGCCACCACCAAGGAGATCGCGAAGGCCGCGGGCTACTCCGAGGCGCTGCTCTACAAGTACTTCCGCGACAAGGAGGAGCTGCTGCTCAGCGTGCTGAAGGAGCGCATGCCGCCGTCCACGTCGATGGGCGTCCCCGGCGAGGGGACGGTGGAGTCCAACCTCGTCGCGATCGTCCACGGCGGGCTGCGCTTCTACCGGCGGGCGTTCCCGCTGATGGCGTCGATGGTCGCCCAGCCCCGGCTGATGACCGCGACGCGGGACTCGCTGCGCAAGTACGGCGCGGGCCCGCACGCGCCCGTGCTGGCCCTGGCCCGGTACCTGGACGCCGAACGCGGCCTCGGCCGGGTCGCCGCCGGCGCCGACACCGCCGCGGTGGCCGCCCTGCTCATGGGCGCGTGCTTTCAGCAGGGGTTCCTGCACTACTTCGCGGAGGGGGACGACGGCCCGGACCTGCCCGAGTCGGTCGCCCGCGACCTCGTGCGGCCCGTCCTGGCGGAGCTGCTGCCCTAGAGCCGGTCCGGTCCGGTCTGGCCCGACCTGGCCCCGACCTGGAGCCGGGTTGGAGGAGCTGCCGCCCTAGAGTTCGCCGAGGCGGGTCTTGACGACCTTGCCCATGGCGTTGCGCGGCAGCGAGCCGACCAGATGGACGACGCGGGGACGCTTGTGCGCCGACAGGCTCTCGGCGACGAAGTCGATCAGCGCGTCCGCCGCGACGCCGTCGGCGACGACATAGGCGGTGACCTGCTCGCCCAGATCGTCGTGCGGGGTGCCGACGACGGCCGCCTCCCGGACGGCCGGGTGCGCGAGCAGCGCGTTCTCGATCTCGCCCGCTCCGATCCGGTAGCCGCCGCTCTTGATCAGGTCGGTGGACGCGCGGCCGACGATGCGGTGCCAGCCGTCCGCGCCGATGGTCGCGATGTCGCCGGTGCGGAACCAGCCGTCCGGCGTGAACGACCCGGCGGTCGCCTCCGGGCGGTTGAGGTAGCCCTTGAACAGCAGCGGCGCGCGGACGTGCAGCTCCCCCGGCGTCTGCCCGTCCGGTGGGACGGGCGCGCCGTCCTCCGCGACAAGGCGCGTCTCGACGCCCGGCAGCGGGGTGCCGACGTAGCCGGGGCGTCGATCGCCGTCGGCGCGCGCGCTGAGCGTGATGAGGGTCTCGGTCATGCCGTAGCGCTCGACGAGGCGGTGCCCCGTCAGGCCGGTGAGCCGCTCGAAGACGGGCACGGGGAGGGGCGCGCTGCCGGACACGAGCAGCCGGGCGCCGCGGAGGGCTCGCGCCGTGCCGGGATCCGCCGCCGTCCTCGACCAGACGGTGGGGACGCCGAAGAACAGGCTGCCGCCGTCGTTCCGCGCCGCCGCCGCGTACAGCTCCGGCTTGGGGCGTCCGGTGTGGATGAGCGGCGACCCGACCCGCAGCGCTCCGAGCACGCCGAGGACGAGGCCGTGCACGTGGAACAGGGGCAGCCCGTGCACGAGGACGTCGCCGGGCGTCCAGGCCCACGCCTCCGCGAGCGCGTCGAGCCCGGCGGCGATCGCGCTCCGCGAGATGAGCACGCCCTTCGGCGGGCCCGTCGTCCCGCTCGTGTAGAGGATCAGCGCCGTCGCGTCGCCGGGGACGCCGGCCGCGACGCCGTCCCCGCCGCGCGGCAGCCCGTCGACCGGGACGAGGGGCGGCTCGCCGTCGACGGGCTCGGTGCCACCGGCGGCGAGGATCATGCTCGCGCCCGAGTCGCCCAGGATGTGGGCGCGCTCGGCAGGCCCCGAGTCGGGCGGCAGCGGCACCACCGGGACGCCCGCGAGGAGGCCGCCGACGACCGCCGCGACCGTCTCCAGGGAGGCCGTGGCGTGCACGGCGACCGCGTCCGCGCCGCGGACCTCCGCCGCCACGGCGGCCGCCCGGCCGAGCAGTCCGTCGCGGGACAGTTCGCGGCCGGCGATACGGATCGGGCCGCCGGTCTCGCCGAGCAGGTCCATCACTCGTCCCTCTCCCTCTTCTCCTTCTCTTTCTTCTCTTTCTTCTCTTTCCGCAGCTCCTCCCGCTCCTCCCGCTCCTCCAGCCAGGCCAGTACCTCGCCGGTGTGCTCGCCGAGCAGGGGCGGCGCGGTGTGGTCGCGCGGGGCCGCCCCGTCGAAGCGCAGCGGCGGGCCCGGCAGCTCGATGCGGCCGAGCTGCGGATGATCGACCTCGATGACAAGGCCCTGCGAGCGCGTCTGGTCCCACTCGTACACCTCGTCGATCGACCGGATCGCGCCCGCCGGGACGCCCGCCTCGTCCAGCCGCGCGAGCCACACGTCGCGCGTGCCGTCCGCGAGGGCCTTCTCGATGTCGGCGGTCAGCTCCGAGCGGTGCGCGGCGCGGTCGGGGATCGTCGCGTAGCGCGGGTCGTCGGGGTCGAGGCCGACGAGCGGCGCGAACCGGCGCCACAGGCTCTGGTTGGCCACCCCGATCTGGATCTGCCCGTCCTCGCAGTGGAACGTCCCGTACGGGGCGATGGACGGATGGTCGTTGCCCACCGATTCGGGGGCGTCGCGGGCGACCGTCCAGCGCGTCCCCTGGAACATGTGCGCGCCGACGACCGACGCCAGCAGCGAGGTGCGGACGACCGTCCCGCGTCCCGTCCGGGTCCGCTCGTACAGTGCGGCCAGCACCCCGGCGACGCCGTTGTGCGCCGCGAGGATGTCGGCGATCGACAGGCCGACCTTGCTGGGTGTGCCGGGCGGGCCGGTCACGCTCATGATCCCCGCCTCGCCCTGCACGATGGCGTCGTAGCCGGGGCGCCCGCCCTCCGGGCCGCCGTGCCCGAAGCCGGTGATGGACAGGACGATCAGCCCGGGGTTCAGCTCGTGCAGCCGCTCGACGGGGAAGCCGAGCCGGTCGAGCACTCCCGGCCGGAAGTTCTCCACCAGCACGTCGGCGTGCCGCACCAGCCGGGCCAGGACGCCCGCCCCCTCGTCCGACTTCAGGTCGAGGGTGATCGACTCCTTGTTCCGGTTGATCGACAGGTAGTAGGTGCTGACCTGGTCGTCGCCCGCGAACGGCGGCCCCCAGCCGCGGGTCTCGTCCCCGCCGCCGGGATGCTCGACCTTGATGACCCTGGCGCCGAGGTCGGCGAGGGTCATGGTGGCCTGCGGGCCCGCCACGACCCGGCTGAGGTCGACGATCACGACTCCTTCGAGCGGTCCGGGCAAGGACGTCCTCCTTAGCGGGTGCTCCTTCGCGGGTGCGGCACCTGGAAGTATGCCGTCCGTGCCGGGACCCGCCATGACCTACCCCGCGCTCGCCGCGCGGCTGCTCGCGCTGCCGCCGTCCTGCGGTCCGGCGCGCCTGGTCGCGGTGGACGGGCCGAGCGGCGCCGGCAAGTCGACGTTCGCCGACCACCTGGCCGAGGTTCTGGTCGGGGCGCCCGTCATCCGGTCGGACGACTTCCGGGTTCCCTGGGAGGCCGACCCGCTGACCTGGTGGGAGCCTCTGCGCGTCGCCGTTCTCGGCCCGCTCCGCGCGGGGCGTCCGGCCCGGCTGCGCCGCTACGACTGGCACCGCGACGGTTACGGCCCCGAAGAGGAGATCTCACCGCCGCCCGTCCTCATCGTCGAGGGCGTCGGCTCGGCCTGGGCCGGGTCGCCCGCCGCCTACCGCATCTGGATCGACGCCCCCTACGGCGTCCGCCAGGCCCGCGCTCTCGCCCGCGACGGCGTGGAGTACGCCGACGCCTGGGAGCGGTGGGCCGCGCGCGAGGGCGAGTTCTTCGTCAAGGACGGCACCAAAGCCCGCTGCGACCTCCAGGTGGACGGGACCACTTTCACTCCGCATCGGTTCTCAATCGCATCCGATCCGTAACGGGTGCCTCAGTTGGGTGTGGAGTGTCGGTCTTCGGTGTTCGGTTGGTGGGGGCGGGTTTTTTGTGGCGTGCTTTGTGGACTCTCTGGTGGCGTGCTTTGTGGCTCTTTGGTGGCGTGCTTTGGGGACTCTTTGATGGCGTGCTTTGGTTTCGCGGTTCTGGTTCGGAGTTCGGTCAATTGTGGTGGGGGCGGCGCTGCGTACGGGGCCGCCCCTCCAAAGTCAAGGGCGCTTCGCGTCGCTTCGCGATGGCCTTCGGCCACCCTTGACTTCGGAGCCTCTGCGGCCCCTGAGTGCAGCTTTCGTCGGGCAGGCTCCGCCTGCCCTCTGCCCGACGCGCCGCCCCCACCCGTCCAAGAGGGGACAAGGGTGGGCAAGGGCAGGGGCGGGTCAGGGACAGGGACAGGGACCGTACAGGGGCGGGACAGGGGCGGGACAGGGGCGGGGCAGGGGCGGGGCAGGGGCGGGGCAGGGTTCCGGTTCGCCTGTACTGGTGGCGATGGGCCCTTGCAGTCCAATTTTGGATGTATGCGAGCTTTGGAAAATATATGTGTTCTTGAGCGCCCTTCTTGATCGAATTATTCGGGGTTTGGATTTCGGTTGTTCAGGCATGGTGGGGTGGGTGGTGGGGTAGAATTTGGATATGAGTTCGGTTGTGGTCGATCTTGACGGGGCGTCCACCATGGAATTGGTGGACGCTGCGTCTGCGATCGCCGCTGAACTGGCTCGTCGGGCCGCGCCCGAATCGGCGGCGGCGTGCATGGAGCTCACCGAAACGCTCGCCGCCGCCACCGATATGAATGAGGCGGCTCTGTCCGGCTTGATCGAGGTGGTCGATCGCCGCAAGGAAGCACAGCGGTGGGGATTCCCGTCCACCAGGTCGTGGTTGCGATCGCGGCTCGGCATGCGTGAGTCCCGCGCGAAAGAACGCCTGAACCTGGCGCGCCAGCGGCACCGCCTCGCGCAGGTCGCGACGCGCCTGGCGACCGGTGACCTTCCCCTCGGCTACGCGTCCACCATCGCCGACGCCGTCGCCCGGCTCGACGACACCGACTGCCGGGCGGCGGAGCAGACCCTGCTCCAGATGGTCGGCAAGGGCTTCTCCGCCGGAAAGATCGCCTCCTTCGGCAAGCGGATCCGGGACGTCGTCGCCGAGCGGGACGGCACCGAGCGCGCCGACCGCGACACCCGGTGCGGCTACGAGCGGTCCTGGATCGACTCGACGCGCTCCCTCGACGGAGGCCGCTACATCAGGGGGTGGCTGAACGCCGAGGACGCCGCCGTCTGGGACGGGACCCTCGGCCCGCTGGCCAAGCCCGCCGGTGCCGACGACCGCCGCGACCTGTCCGAGCGGACGGCGGCCGCCCTCGGTTCCGTGCTGTCGGGCGGCCACCGCGCCACCAAGGTCACCGTCGTCTGCGACCTCGACACTCTCACCGGCGGCACCGCCCCGGCGCGGCTGACCGACGGGACCCCGATCCCCGCAGCGCAGGCCCGCCGCATCGCGCTCAACGCGGGCGTGTCGCCTCTGCTGCTGGGACGCGGGCACACGCCCCTCTACCTCGGCCACAGGGTCCGGTTCGCCACCGGCCCGCAGCGCCAGGTCCTGGAGACCCTCTACCCGACGTGTGCGGTACAGGGCTGCGAGGTCCCCGGGACGTTGTGCGAGGTCGACCACGTACGCGGCTGGGCACTCGGCCGCTCCCCCACCGACATCGACGTACTGTCCCTGTGCTGCGGCTGGCACAACCGCTACAAGCACACCAACCCGGATCGGCTCCACATCACGACGGACGAGAACGGCCGCTACATCTACCGGCTGCGTCCACCCGGAGCCGCCCCCCCTGCCGAACGCCGCCCGCCACCGTGGCCGCGCGCCGCCTGACGGCCTGCGGGGCATACGCTCACAGCCGTGACCAGTGCGGAGTACGTCGCGGTCAACAAGGCGCTCTGGGACGAAAGAGTCCCGATACACGTCGCCAGTGACTTCTACGACGTCGCCGGATTCAAGGCCGGGGGGCATCGTCTACACGGGTCTCGGCGCCCTGTACTGGCTTCCCGACATCGGCCGCTGGGCCGAGGTTGTCGCGTCACTTCTGCGTCCGGGCGGGTTCCTCTATCTCGACGAGCCGGACGCGGGCAGCTATGCCGATCCGCAGGCGTCCGTCCAGCACACCCGGTCGATCGAGTTCGTCCACGGGCTGGGCGAGGTCGTCACGGCCCTGGCCGCTGCCGGCCTGCGCATCGACTTCCTGCATGAGCACGACTACACGCTCTGGCAGCGGTTCTCCGTACTGGAGCGGGACGGCACCGCCTACCGCCCTCCCGAGGGCCGTCCCCGCGTCCCGCTGATGTACTCCGTCCGCGCCGCCAAGCCGTCGCCCTGACCGGGCCGGTGCCTACAGGAAGCGGCGGATCGGGGTGATCGACAGTTCCCTGGCGCGCTGGGTCAGGGAACGCCGGGCCCAGCGCGCGTGGTCGACCCGCTCGCTGCGGGCCAGGTCGTCGTCGAAGTGGGCGTCGAGCGTCGTGGTCAGGTCTTCGTCGATCACGGCGAGCATGACCTCCTCGTCGTGGTCGAGGGACCGCCGGTTGAAGTTCGTCGAGCCGAGCAGGGAGACCATCCCGTCCATGGTGATGATCTTGGTGTGCAGCATGGACGGCCGGTACTGGTGGATGCGCACGCCGCAGCCCAGGAGCGTCTCGTAGTTCCGCTGGCTCGCCAGGCGGCTCACGCGCTTGTCGGCGTGCGGACCCGGCAGCAGCAGGTCCACCTCGACGCCGCGGCCGGCCGTCTCGCACAGCAGGTCGATGAAGTAGGGATCGGGGGCGAAGTAGGCGGTGGCCACCCGCAGCCGCCGCTCCGCCAACTGGAGGACGACCCTGAAGAGGGTCTGCATGTCCTGCCAGCCGAGACTGGCCGACCCGCGCACGACCTGCACCACGGCGTCGCCCGCCGGGTCGTGTTCGCCGAAGCGGTCGCGGTCGTCGAACAGCACGTCGTCGACCTCGGCCCAGTTCTGGGCGAACGCGGCCGCGATGCCGTCCACCGCGGGTCCGCGCACCCGGAAGTGGCTGTCCCGCCACTCGTGCTCGTTGCGGGCGTCGCCGCACCATTCCTCGGCGATGCCGACTCCCCCGGTGAACGCCGTCCGCTCGTCCACGACGAGCACCTTGCGGTGGCAGCGGTGGTTCTGCTTGAACGGTGAGCGGGCGATGGGCTTGCGGAACCATCTGACCGTGACGCCCGCCCGGTCCATCTGGTCCAGAAGATCCCTTTCGATCTGCCAGCTGCCGATGCCGTCCAGGAGCAGGCGGACCCGCACCCCGGCGCGCGCACGGTCCGACAGCGCGTCGGCGAAGCGGCGGGCGATGTCCCCGCGCCAGTAGACGTAGGTCATCATGTCGATGGTGTGCCGGGCTCCGGCGATCTCGTCCAGCATCGCGGGGAAGATCGCATCCCCGTTGATCAGGGGGGTCACGGCGTTCCCCTCCGTCGCCGCCACGCCGATGAGCCGCTCCAGGGACCGGCGGATCCGGTGCGCGCGGTCTGCGGGGGGTGTCGCGGGGGTGCCGGGGGTGGTCTCGGGTTCCGCCGGTCGTTGCTGGGGGACGGTCATTCCGGCCTCTTCTCCTTACACTGCCGTCGACGACCAGCCCGTCCTCGCCGGACGCGCCGAGGATCCGAAGCCGATCGTTCGGCGGGGATTCGTCCCCCTGTCCGCGCGTTTCATGCCTGTCCGTACATCTGCCGAAATCGGTACGGTCGGATGATCTTCGTCGTTAGCGTGGTGCCATGAGCGGTGACGGGCTTTCCCAGGGGATCGGTCCTGCGGCGAAAATCGCGTTGCGGGGGGGGGCGGCGGCCGAGGACGACGAGGACGCCGCGGCCCTGTGGTGCTCGCGGCTGGCCGGGTTCGGGCTGGTCGAGGCGGCCAGGGACCACTTCCGCCCGGCCGCCGGGGCGGGCGACCTCGCCGCCGCCAAGTGCATGGTGTGGCTCGCCTGGGAAGCCGGCCTGGACGGCGACGCCCGGACGTGGCTCGACCGCGCCGCCCGGACCGGCGACCCGTGGGCCATGTTCGAGCTGGGGCGGTCCGTACAGGAGCCGGACGAGGCGGAGCGGTGGTACCGGCGCGCGGCCGAGGCCGGCGCCGGCATCGCGATGAACAACCTCGCCGTCCAGCACGTCCTGGAGGGGGAGCACGCGGAGGCCGAGCGGTGGTTCCGGCGTGCCGCCGACGCCGGGAACGTCGACGGGACGGCCAACCTGGGGCGCCTGAAGCTGGAGGCAGGCGATCTGCGGGACGCCGAGACCTGGCTGACCGCGGCGGTCGAGCAGGGGCACGGCGGCGCGGCGGAGCAACTCGCGTGCCTGCTGGCCGACGCGGGCCGGACGGAGGAGGCCGAGGTCTGGCGGGCGCGGTCGGCGGCCCGGCGATGATGATCCGGGTCGACCGCGACAGCGTCGCCATGGGGGAGGACGTCCGCCCCCATGACGAGACGATCGACCTGCCGGGCGAGACGTCCCTGGCCGACGTCGTGGCGCACCTGCTGGAGCGGCGGTTCCTCGCCTCGATCGCGAGCGGGAGGGCCACCTGGATCCTCGTCGGCGACCGGCCGCTGGCGGTCGTGGCGCAGCAGTGGGACGAGCCCCGCTTCCTCGTGGACGGGTCGCGGCCGATCCGCTCGTTCGGGGCCTGGGCCGGGGGCGTCTCCCTCAGGTTCCGGTACTGGAAGCAGCACACCCCCGACGGGGTCTTCGAGGAACTGGCCGCCGGACGCGAACCCGAGCGGTGAGCCGGCCGCGCCCGGGGCGGTCGGTAGCATCGGTGGAGCCTACGGGGAGGGCGCCGCATGCCGATCGAGAGCGAGCACCGTGCGTCCGACTCGCCGTACGTCGCTCGTGTCTGGCGCGGGCGCGCCGGCGGGGTGGAGAGCCTGACGTCGGTGGCGACATCGAACTGGGAGCTCGTCTTCTGGGAGTTCGAGGGCGCCGTGCACGCGGGCGTCCGGGGGCCGGAGACGGCGGCGTCGACCGTGACGGCGGCCGGTGACTCGGAGTCGCTCGGGATCACGTTCGCGCACGGGACGTCGATGCCGCATCTGCCGGTCGCCGGGCTCGTCGACGCCGAGAGGGAGAGCCCGTACGCCGACGGGCGCGTCTTCGTCCTGCGGGGCGAGGAATGGGAGATCCCCCGCTTCGACAGCGCGGAGGACCTCGTCGGCGGGCTCGTGCGCGCGGGCGTGGTCATCCGCGACCCGCTCGTGGACGAGGTCGTGCGGGGAGGGCCCGCCGGGGTCGGGTCCCGGTCGGTGGAGCGGCGCGTCGCGTCCTCGACGGGCCTGACGCAGGGCGCGATCCGGCAGATCGACCGGGCCCGCCACGCCGCGGTGCTGCTCGGGGAGGGCGTGCCGTCCCTGGAGGTCGTGCACCGGCTCGGCTACTACGACCAGCCGCACATGGCGAGGTCGCTGCGGCGGTTCATCGGCCGGACCGCGACGCAGCTGCGGCGGGACGCCGGGGGGCCGCTGTCGCTTCTGTACAAGATCGAGGGCGACGAGCGTTTCTAGGGTTGGGTCGCCGCGATCGACGCGGCCCGACACTGGAAGGGTGTGACCTGATGTTCGAGGGCACCGTCACCTCGCCCGACGGAACCGTCATCGCCTACAGCGCGTGGGGCGAGGGGGAGCCGATCGTCCTCATCGACGGCGCGACCGCCCACCGCGCCTCGACCCCCGAGAACGCGGCGGCGGCGGAACTGCTCGCCGGCCGGTTCCGGGTGATCAACTATGACCGGCGCGGCCGCGGGGAGAGCGGGGACACCGCCCCCTACGCGGTCGAGCGCGAGGTCGAGGACCTCACCGCGGTCATCGAGCGGGCGGGCGGGGGCCGCCCGGCGACGGTGTTCGCCTGGTCGTCCGGCGGGCACCTGGCGCTCAACGCGGCGCAGGCCGGGGCGCCCGTCGCGCGGATGGCGCTGTTCGAGCCGCCGGTCATCGCCGGCGGCGGCCACCCGCCGCTGCCGCCCCGCTACGTCGAGCGGCTCGACGCGGCCGTCGCCGACGGGCGGCCCGGGGACGCCGTGGCGCTGTTCCTGACCGCCGTCGCCGGGATGCCGGAGGACGCCGTCCGCGAGATGCGCGGCGCCGACTTCTGGCCGGCGCTGGAGGCGGTCGCCCCGACGATCGCCTACGACGGCCGCAACGTCGGGGACACCATGTCCGGCAGGCCGCTGCGCGCCGACCTGTGGGACAAGGTCGACGTGCCCGTCCTCGTGCTGTACGGCGAGGACACGTGGCCGCACCTCGCCGCGGGCGCGAAGGCGCTGGCGGACCACCTGCCGACCGCCACGCTGAAGGCGGTCCCGGGCGAGAACCACAGCACCACGCCCGACGTCCTCGCGTCCGTGCTGGGCGACTTCGCCGAGGGGGCCTGACATGGGGAAGATCGTCGTGACGGAGTTCATCTCCCTGGACGGCGTCGTCGAGGCCCCGGGCGGCGAGGACTTCAAGTACCCGGACTGGAGCTTCGCGTTCGACCGCGGCGAGGACGGCGAGCGGTTCAAGACCGACGAGGCGCTCGGGTCCGCCGCGCTGCTGCTGGGCCGCACCACCTACGAGGGCTTCGCCTCCGCGTGGCCGGAGTACGAGGGCGAGCTCGCCGACAAGTACAACACCATGCCGAAGTACGTCGTGTCCGGCACGCTTCGGGACCCCGGATGGACCAACACGTCGGTGCTCTCGGGCGACCTCGCCGGAGAGGTGTCCCGGCTCAGGCGCGACGTCGCCGGCGACATCTCCGTGCCCGGCAGCATCCGGCTCGTCCAGAGCCTGCTCGCGGGCGACCTGGTCGACGAGATCCGGCTCATGTGGTTCCCGGTGATCCTCGGCCACGGCCGCGGGCTCTGGGCGGCGACGCCCGACAAGAGCACGTGGACGCTCACCGAGTCGACGAGGTACGGCAAGGACTCCCTGGTCACCATCCATCAGCGGGTTCGCTGACCGGCGGCCGATCGTCGCGTTCCGGCCGCGTCACGTCGCCGGGCCATCCCCGTCGAGTGTGTCGACGTCGGCGGACGTGGCGCCGCCCGACAGGCGCGGGTAGCCGGGGCCCCGGTCGAAGAACGGGACGGGGCCTCGTCCGGCCCGCAGGCGGGCGCGCAGGGCCGCCGTCGCCCCCTCGTCCACGACGCCTTCGCTCAGGACCACGCCGTAGTCGTCGCGGGCGCCGTCCTCGGACACCTTGCCGTCGCGGACGTCGGCGGCCACCCGGGACGGTTCGCGGTTCAGGGGGTCGCCCCAGCCGCCGCCGCCGGTGGTGCGGATGCGGATGACCTGGCCGGCGCGGACGGGGTGGTCGTCCACCAGGCCGTCCATCTCCTCGCCGTCGATGTCGACGCGGAAGGGGCGTCCTGCGCGGCCGCCGTCGACGCCCCAGCAGGACAGGATCGAGCGGTCGGCGATCGACATGTAGCGGGCGTCGCGGAGCATGCGGATGTGCTTGTCGTAGCCGAGGCCGCCGCGGTGCTCCCCCGGGCCGCCGGAGTCGGTGGCGAGGCCGAGGCGTTCGACGATGAACGGCCAGCGCGCCTCGGCGAACTCGGCGGGGATGTTGCGGGAGTCGGGCACGACGTGGATGGTGTCCTCACCGTCGGCGTAGTAGCGGCCGCCGGAGCCGCCGCCCAGCACCTCGCGCATCAGGTACGGCCCGCGGTCGTCCTCGCCGTAGACGCCGGTGTAGCGGATCGTCTCCTGGTCGGCGGGCATCCGGCCGTTCGTGGCCTTGGCCAGGACGCCCGCGAGGACGCCCAGGAGCCGCAGGATCACGAACGTGCGGGCGTTGGTCGGGGCCGGGAAGACCGGCGTGAGGAGGGTCCCCTTCTCCGGGAAGCGCATCTCGATGAGGGGCACGACGCCCTCGTTGACGTCGAGTTCGGCGGCGCGCTCGGGGGTGTCGGCGAGGTTGCGCAGGACGGGCGCCAGCCACTTCTTCAGGAAGACGCCGCCCGCGTAGTCGCCCGCGTGGTTGATGGGGCCCTTGGCCTGGGGGGACGTCCCGGTGAAGTCGATGGTCAGCGGGACGGCCGCCGCCTTGTCGACGGTCAGCGTGATGCGCTGGGCGTGCAGCCGGGGCGGGTCCACGCCGTCGTGCTCGGCGTAGTCCTCCCAGACGAAGACGCCGTCGGGGATCTTGGCGAGCAGCTCGCGGCGGAACGTCTCGGTGGTGCGGTCGATGATCGCGTCGAAGCACGCCTCGACGTCCGCGCGGCCGTAGCGGGCGAACAGGTCGCCGAGGCGGCCGGCGCCCATCAGGCAGGCCGAGCACTCGGCGTCGAGGTCGCCGGCGAGGGAGTCGGGCATCCGCGAGTTGCGCGTCATGATCGTCAGCGCGGCCTCGTTGGGGACGCCCCGGTCCCACAGCTTGATCGGGGGGACCATCAGGCCCTCCTCGAACGCGCTGCGGGCGTGGCTCGGCATCGAGCCGGGGACGGCGCCGCCGATGTCGTCGTGGTGGCCGAACGCCTGGACGAACGCCACCACCTCGCCGGAGTGGAACACCGGGACGGTGACGCACAGGTCGGGCAGGTGGCCGATGCCGCCCTCCGACAGGTACACGTCGTTGTGGAAGAACACGTCGCCGGGGCGCATCGTCTCCGGCGGGAAGTCGCGCGCGACGGGCTGGACGAGCGCCGAGTAGGAGCGGCCGGTCAGCTTGCGGAGGCGGCGGTCGTGGATGCCGGCGCGGAAGTCGTGCGCGTCCCGGATCATCGGGGAGCGGGCCGTGCGGGCGATGGCCGTCTCGACCTCGCGCTCCACGGACGCGAGCGTCCCCTCGACGATCTCCAGCAGGATCGGGTCGGTCAGCGGGCCGGTCAGCGGGCCGGTCATCGCGTCACCACCAGGTTTCCGAAGCCGTCGAGCCGCGCGGTGAAGCCGGGGTGGAGCGGCAGCGTCGAGCCGAACTCCTCGATGACGGCCGGGCCCTCGACCGCGTCGCCGGGGGCGAGCTTCTCGCGCCGGTAGACGGGCGTCTCCGCCCAGGCGTCGAAGTACACGGCGCGGGCGCCGGTGCGGGCGCGCGACGGGTCGCCGTCGCCGGGCGGGCGCTCGGTGAGGCGGGGGCGCTCCATCGGGCCGATGCCGGAGACCCGCAGGTTGACCCATTCGACCGGATGGCGCGGGTCGTCCCGGTAGCAGTAGCCGTAGAGGGCCTCGTGCGCGTCGTGGAACCGGCGGACGACCTCGGTGCGGAACGCCTCGTCCGGCGGCCCGGCGGGCGCGGACACCCGCACCTCGAACGCCTGGCCGCAGTAGCGCAGGTCGGCGGACCGGGCGAAGCGGCGGCGGTCCTCGGCGAACCCCTCGCGGGCCAGGGCGGCGGCGGCCTCCGCCTCCAGCCCGGTGTAGACGCCGCCCAGCAGCGAAGGGTCGAGTTCGGCGTCGCGGACGACCCGCGTCCGCACGTAGTCGTTCTTCACGTCCACCGTGAGCAGCCCGAACGCCGACAGGTTGCCCGGGTTCTCCGGGACGACGGCGGCGGGCAGCCCGAGGACGTCGAGCAGCCGGCACGCGAGCAGCGGCCCCGACCCGCCGAACGCCACCAGGGGGTAGTCGCGGACGTCCAGGCCCCGCTTCACCGTGATCTGCCGGATCGCGTTGGCCTGGTTCCACGCGGAGATCTCCAGGATCCCGGCGGCGGCCCGTTCGAGCGTCAGCCCGAGGTCGTCGGCGAAAGCCCGCAGGCCGGTGCGGGCGGCGCCGACGTCCAGGGGGACCTCGCCGCCGAGCAGGTGCGGCGGGATCCGGCCGAGGACGGCGTGCGCGTCGGTCACGGTGGGCTCCGCGCCGCCCCGCCCGTAGCAGAGCGGGCCGGGGTCGGCGCCCGCGCTGCGCGGCCCGACCTTCGGCGCGCCCTCCGGCGACCGCCAGGCGACCGACCCGCCGCCCGCGCCGACCGTCACGATGTCGATCATGGGGATCTTCACCGGGTGCCGCCCGATCGAACCCTCGGTCGTGAGGGTCGGCTCGCCGTCCAGGACGACCGCGACATCGGTGGACGTCCCGCCGCCGTCCAGCGTCACGACGGAGCCGTGCCCACTGTGGGAGACGACGAACGCGGCGCCGAGCGCGCCCGCCGCCGGGCCCGACAGCACCGTCGTGATGGGCTGCCGCGCGACCTCCTCCGCCGACAGCACGCCGCCGTTGCTCTTCATCACCAGCAGCCGGGACGCGGTGCGCTCGGTGATCCGCGACAGGTAGCCGTTCATCGCGGGCTTCACGGCGGCGTCCACGAGCGTCGTCACCGACCGCTCGTACTCGCGGTACTCGCGCAGCACCTCGCACGACAGCGACACGACCGCGCCGGGGTGCTCGCGGCGCAGGACGTCCCGCATCGCCAGCTCGTGCGACGGGTCGGCGTAGGAGTGCAGGAAGCACACCCCGATCGCGAGGATGCCCTGGTCGCGGAACCAGCGGGCCGCCGCGACCGCCGACGCCTCGTCGAACGGGCGGATCTCCGCGCCGGTGTGGTCCAGCCGCCCGCCGACCGCCCGAACCCGGTGCACGGGGACGATCCGGGGCGGCTTCACCCAGAAGTAGCTGTTGCCGTAGCCGTCCGGGACGCTCTGCCGCGCGATCTCCAGGATCGACTCGAAGCCCTCGGTGGTGACGAGGCCGAGGCCGTCGACCCGGTCCTCCAGGAGCCGGTTCGTCGCGACCGTCGTCCCGTGCGACAGGGCCGCGACGTCCTCCGGCCCGGCGCCGAGCAGGCCGAGCACCTTGCCGACCCCGTACGCGAACCCCTCGGCGGGGTCGGCGGGCGTCGACGGGGTCTTGGTAGTGACCACGCCGCCGTCCTCGTCCAGCGCGACGACGTCGGTGAACGTCCCGCCCGTGTCGATCCCGATCCGCAGCCGCCTCGCCATACGCAAGGGTCTACCGGACGGCGCCCACCTGCGAAACCGTCGCAATCTGCCAACGGCCGCGTCGTTCTTTCGTGGGAGCGCATAGGGCTAGGCTGAGCCTTTCCCATCAGACGACCATCACGACGACACCGCTGGAGCCCATCCATGGCGCTTGAACGCCCCGAGGTCGACTTCCCCGAGGGACAGCCGCCCGAGTACCTCGACATCACCGACATCACCGAGGGCGACGGCCCCGAGGCCGTCAAGGGCTCGACCGTGTCGATGCACTACGTGGGCGTGTCGTGGTCCACCGGCGAGGAGTTCGACGCCTCCTGGAACCGGGGCTCGACGCTCGACTTCCAGCTCGGCTCCGGCCGCGTCATCAAGGGCTGGGACATGGGCATCCAGGGCATGAAGGTCGGCGGGCGCCGCAAGCTCGTCATCCCGCCGCACCTCGCCTACGGCGACCGCAGCCCCAGCCCGGCGATCAAGCCGGGCGAGACGCTCATCTTCGTCGTCGACCTGGTCGCGGTCGGCTGACGCCACCGGCCGGGGCACGACGGCGGGCGATCCGCGGGCCGGGAACGGCCCCGGGCGCCCGCCGTCGCCGTCCCCAGGCCGGTGACGCGGGTGTCGCGGACGCGGCCCAGCGAGAGCGGCCCAGCGAGAGCGGCTCAGCGGGAGCGGCGGCCGAGGAGGTGGCCGAGCGCGACGCCGGCGAGGGCGACCGCCCCGCCGGCGGCGAACGCCGCCACCATCGGCCAGGCCGCGGACGCGCGCTCGCGCTCCGGCGCCGCCCGCCCCGCGTAGACCGCGCCGCCCCCTGCCGGGGCGCCCTCCGCCGGGACGCCGTCCGCTGCGGGCCCGGCCGCCTCGGGAGGAGCGCAGAGGTCGCGTTCGACGGCGGCGAAGAACTCGCCGGCGGTGCGCCTGGCGACGCTGCCCAGCATCCGCTGCCCGACCCCGCCGACCATCCCGCCGACGACCGCGTCCGCGTCGTAGTCGATGCGGGTCGCGCCGCCGCCGTCCGAGAGCCGGACGCGGACGGTCGCGTCGACCGTGCCGGGCGCGCCCTGGCCGCGCGCCCGCAGCACGAACGAGCGCGGCGGGTCGGGTTCGGCCAGTTCGACCTGGCCCACGTAGGTGCCCTGGATGGAGGCGACGCCCGCGGTGACCGTCATGCGGTACGTGCCCGGCCCCGTCTCCTCCAGGGAGCGGCACCCGGGGATCGTCCTGGCGAGGACGGCCGGGTCCTGGAGCGCGTCCCACACGCGGTCGAGCGGCGCGGCGACGCCGGCACTGCCGTTCAGCTGCATGACCCGACTGTAGAGAACGCCGCCGCCGCGCCGAACGGCAACATCTGCCGAGTACACGCCGATGATTGGGCAGATGCACCCCGGCGGCCCCTGGAAATGGTCAGATATGTCCGGCAGGTTCCGGACGGAGGCGAACCCCGGCCGCCACCTGCGCGTCAACCGATGCGAGATCTACAACCGAACTGAACGGAGAACGCGGCCGATGCGAGGGAAGACGCCCGTGATCGCCATGGTTGCCGCCGGCGTGTTCGGCGTGGCCGCGGGCGGCTGGCCCGTCGTGGCCGCCCAGGCCGGCGACTCGGGCCCGTCCATGCGGACGCAGCTCGCCTCGGTGCTCGGCGACCGGACGTGGGCCACGCCCAAGCCCGGCTCGTGGACGATGCCGAAGCCCGCCCCCAACGGGCTCCCCCTGGTCATCAACCGCATCGAGACCCAGGAGCGGGTCGTCTTCCTCACCATCGACGACGGCTACACCTACGACTCGGAGTTCGTGGACCTCGTCCGCAAGGAGGGGGTCCCGATCATGACGTTCCTGACGTCGACCTACATCAAGGGCCAGGGCCAGTACTTCTGGGCGATGCGCAACGCGGGCTCGCCGATGGAGAACCACACGATCAGCCACCCCAACATGGCGACGCTCGGCGCCGAGGCGCAGAAGAAGGAGATCTGCGGCGCGTCGGACGCGATCGAGAAGCAGTACGGCCGCCGCCCCGGGATCTTCCGCCCGCCGTTCGGCAGCTTCAACCAGACCACCCTGCAGGTCGCGAAGGACTGCGGCATCAAGTCGGTGATGCTGTGGTCGGCGGAGTTCTACAACGGGACGTCCGGCCCCGGCGTCGGGTACAACGGGTTCGCGCGCGGCGACGGCGGCAAGGGGTTCAAGCCCGGCGACATCATCCTGATGCACTACCGCAAGGGTCTCGCGCAGGAACTGCGGATGATCCTCGGCTGGATCCGGCAGGCCGGCTTCCGGCCCGCCGCCGTGGAGAACTACCTGCCGGCGTCGCTCGGCGGGAACGTCCGCGAGAAGCCCGCACACGGGTGATTTCCGACCTTCCCGGAGGAATCCCGGTTAAGCCGAAGGCCCGAGTGGACCTTCACTAGGGTCGACACGCTGGCGGGACCGAGGTCCCCCGCTTCCCGAGCCGGTCCCGCCAGCGTCAGCTGGCCCGCACTCCTTCCCGGACGCGCAGCGACCGGTCGCGCGCGGCGCGCTCGCGGAGGGTGTAGAGCCCGTCCGGGGAGAGCGGCATCGCGTCGACCCGGACGCCCTCCGCGTCCTCCACGGCCGACGCGATCACCGCCGACACCGGGATGACGCCCGCCTCCCCCGCGCCCTTGATGCCGAGCGGGTTCAGCGGCGACGGCGTCTCCAGGTGATCGGTCTCGATGTGCGGGATCTCCGTCGCGTACGGCATCAGGAAGTCCATGAAGGACGCGTTCAGCAGCTGCCCCGACTCGTCGTAGACCATCCGCTCGTACAGCGCGCCGCCGACGCCCTGCGCGACACCGCCGTGGATCTGCCCCTCGACGACCATCGGATTGATGAGCCGGCCGCAGTCGTGGACGACCGCGTACCGCAGGATCGCGATCTCCGCGGTGTCCGGGTCGACCTCCACGATCGCCGCGTGCGCCCCGGCCGCGAACGTCGACCGGACGGGCGAGTAGTAGTCGCGCCCCTCCAGGCCCGGCTCGTCCCCGGACGCGACCGGCGGCTCCGTCACCGGGCGGCCGACCGCGAACTGCGTCGCCGCCGCGGCCTCCGCGTCGAACGCGTACCGCAGCGGGTTCGACAGCACCGCGACCGTCCGGAGCGGGACGGACGACGACCGGTCGCCGCGCACGTGCACGACCCCGTCGGTGATGTCCAGGTCGTCCGGGTCGGCCTCCAGGGCCTCGGCCGCGATGCGCAGCGCCTTGCCGCGGACCTTCCGGCAGGCCAGCGCGATCGCGTTGCCGCTCATCACGGCGGCGCGGGACGCGAACGTCCCGACCGCGTACCCGAACCGCCGCGTGTCGCCGGTGGTGACCCGCACGTCCTCGATCGGGACGCCCAGCTCCTCGGCGGCGATCTGCGCGAACACCGTCTCGTGGCCCTGCCCCTGCGAGGTGAGGCCGGTCGACACGTGCACCCGCCCGGCGGTGTCGATCTCGACGTGCCCGCCCTCGTACGGGCCGACGCCCGTCCCCTCCACGTAGACGCCGAGGCCGATGCCGACGCGGCGGCCCCGGGACTCGGCGGCGGCGCGCTCGGCCTCGAACCCGTCCCAGCCGATCAGCTCCCGCGCCTTGCGGAGCAGCTCCGGGTAGTCGCCCGAGTCGTAGATCAGCGGGCGGCCGTCCTGGAACGTGAGGCCCTGGTCGTAGGGGAACTCGTCGGGCTGGATGAAGTTCGCGGCGCGCACGTCGGCGCGGTCGGCGCCGAGGTGGCGGGCGATGCGGTCCATCGTCCGCTCCATGCAGAACACGCCCTGCGGGCGGCCCGCGCCCCGGTACGGGGTGACGATCAGCGTGTTGGTGTAGAGGCTGACGACCTCCGCCCGGTACGCGCCGATCTTGTACGGGCCGAGGAGCTGGGTGGAGGTGACGATCGGGATGATGATCCCGTACGGGGTGTAGGCGCCGTGGTCGTGCCGGATCCGCACGTCCAGGCCGAGGACGCGGCCCTCGTCGTCGAACCCGACCCGGACGTCCTGGAGCTGGCCGCGCTCGTGGGCGGCGGAGACGAAGTGCTCGCGCCGGTCCTCGGTCCACTTGATCTCGCGGTCCAGCAGCCGCGCCGCCCACGGGACGAGGATCTCCTCCGGCCACGGGTGGACGATCTTGACGCCGAAGCCGCCGCCGACGTCCGGCGCGACCACCTCGACCTTGCCGTTCGGCAGCCCGAGCCGCGCGGCGATCGCGGCCCGCACGCTGGTGGACGCCTGCGTGGAGGAGTACACGCGCAGCGACCCGTCGTCGGCGTCCCACCGCGCGTACACGCCGCGCCCCTCCAGCGGCATGGACGCGCTGCGCTCGATCGACAGGCCGAACTCCAGCACGTGCGGCGCCGACTCGATCGCGGCGCGCGCGTCCCCGTTCTCCTGGACGAGGACGGCCCCCACGTTGCCGGGCACGTCGTCATGGACGAGGTGCTCCGCCCGCGCCGCCTCCTCGATCCCGACGACGGCGGGCAGCGGCTCGTACTCGACGCGGATATGCTCGGCGGCGTCCTCGGCCAGGTAGCGGTCGCGGGCGACGACCATCGCGACGGGCTCGCCGACGTGCCGGACGACGTCGCGGGCGAGCGGGAGGCCGGTGCGGCCGTGCGTCAGCGCCGGGTGCGGGATGAGCAGCGGCAGCGGCTCGCCGATCCGTCCGGGCAGGTCCTCGTAGGTGTAGATCGCGACGAGGCCGTCCACGTCCAGCGCTCCGGACACGTCGATGTCGGCGATCCGGGCGTGCGCGTGCGGCGACCGGACGAACGCCGCCGCCAGGGCGTGCCGCCCGAGGTCGTCGAGGTAGCGGCCCCGGCCGGTGGTGAGCCGGGCGTCCTCGCGCCGCTCGACCCGTTCACCGAAGACGCGCGTCCCCATCAGCCCTCCCCTTCGTCGGCGGACAGAGCGAGCAGGTCGGCGGCGCGGTGCACCGACTTGACGATGTTCTGGTACCCGGTGCAGCGGCACAGGTTCCCGGAGATCCCTTCGAGGACCTGGTCCTCGGTCGGGCGCGGCGTCTCCCGCAGCAGCGCCGTGACCGTGCAGAGGAACCCGGGCGTGCAGAACCCGCACTGCAGCCCGTGGCATTCGCGGAACGCGCGCTGGACGGGCGACGGCGTCCCATCCTCGGCGGCGAGCCCCTCCACGGTGGTGACGTCGTGGCCGGCGGCGGTGACGGCGAGCATCAGGCACGACCGCACCGGCTCCCCGTCCAGCAGGACGGTGCAGCAGCCGCAGACGCCGTGCTCGCAGCCGACGTGGGTGCCGGTGAGCCCGAGGTCGTGCCGGAGCAGGTCGGACAGCAGCCGCCTCGCCGGGACGCGGGCCGTGCGGTGCGTCCCGTTGACGGTCAGCGCGACCTCGAAGCCGTCCTCCATCAGTCCTCCGCCTTCCGCAGCGCACCTGTCCGTCGCAGAGCCCGAGCCGCCGCCGCGCGCAGGGCGCGCTCGGTGAGCACGCCGGTCAGGTGCCGCCGGTACGCGGCGCCGGCGTGGATGTCGGGTTCGGGGTCGATCCGCTCGCGGACGTAGGCGGCGGCCGCCGCCCAGTCGCCGCCCGGCCCGGCCGCGCCGGCCAGGTCGAGGACGAGCGGCGTCGCGGCGATGCCGAGGTACCCGCCGCGGGCCGCCGACACCCGCAGGTCCTCGTCGAGGGTGACGACGGCGGCGACCCCGGCGAGCGCGTAGTCGCCGTGCCGCCGGGCCGTCTCGGTGAACGCGGTGCCGGTGCGGGGCGGCGCGGCCGGGAAGAACGCGGAGACGGCCAGCTCGCCGGGCCGCAGCGCCGATTCGAGGGGGCCGGCGAAGAACTCGGCGGCCGGGATCGTGCGGCGGCCCGCCGCCGACGCCGTGTCGACCGTCCCGCCGAGGACGGCCAGCACGGCGGGCAGCTCGGCGGCCGGGTCGGCGTGCGCGAGGCTCCCGACGACCGTGCCCCGGTTCCGGATGACGGGGTGCGCGACGTGCCGGAGCGCCTGCCCGAGCAGCGGCTGCACGGCCGCCGCCTCCGCCGAGCGCTCCACCCGCGCGTGCCGGGCGAGCGCGCCGACCCGCACGCCGCCGTCCCCAGCGTGCAGGGTGTCCAGTCCGGCGACCCGGTTGATGTCGACGAGGTCGGACGGCGCGGCGAGCCGCATGTTCAGCAGCGGGATGAGGCTCTGCCCGCCCGCGAGGACCTTGCCGCCCGGCGCGGCGGCGAGGGCGTCGAGCGCCTCGCCGACCGTGCCGGGGGCGTGGTAGCCGAACGGGGGCGGTTTCACGTGTCAGCCCGCATCCGGGTGCGGGGACGGGCGGACCGGGCCGCCGATCTCCTCCTCGGACGGCGCGATGGATCCGCCGCCCGAGTCGTCCGGGCGGCGCAGCGCGTTCAGGACGTGGTAGCCGAGCAGGACGGCGATGGTGCCGAGCGCGATGCCCTGCAGCGGGAAGTCGTCGGTGACCTGGAGCGTCACGTTCCCGATCGCGAGGATGATCGCGGCGGCCACCGGGACGAGGTTGACCGGGTCGGCGAAGTCCACCCGGTTCTCGATCCAGATCTTCGCGCCGAGCAGCCCGATCATCCCGTACAGGACGACGGTGATGCCGCCGAGCACGCCGCCGGGCGTCGCGGCGACGAGCGCGCCGAACTTCGGGCACAGCCCGAACAGGATCGCCACGGCCGCGGCGACGTAGTACGCGGCGGTCGAGTAGATCCGGGTCGCGGCCATGACGCCGATGTTCTCGGCGTAGGTCGTGGTGGGCGAGCCGCCGACCGCGCTGGCGAGGGTGGTGCCGATGCCGTCCGCGGCGATGGCGCGGCCGAGGACGGGGTCCAGGTCGTCGCCGGTCATCGCGGACACCGCCTTCACGTGCCCGGTGTTCTCCGCGATCAGCGCGATGACCGCCGGCAGCGCCAGCAGGATCGCCGACGTCTTGAAGTCGGGCCCGTGCAGGCTGGGGAACCCGAACCAGTCGGCGCCCTTCACGCTCGTGAAGTCGACCCGGTCGTGCGGGAACGCGGTGGCGACGCAGTACGGGCCCTCCGCCGTGCACGCCTTGCCCGCCCCGTCGAGGAGGTTCTGCCCCGGCAGGACCGACGTGATCGTTCCCGCCGTCTTGTCGAGAATCCACGAAAGGACGAACCCGAACACCAGCGCCAGCAGGATCGTGATCCGCGCCCAGAACCCGCGCAGCAGCACCGCGCACAGCACCGCGAAGGCGAGCGTGGCGAGCGCGACCCACTGGTCCTGCGGCCAGTAGACGGTGGCGACCACCGGGGCCAGGTTGAACCCGATGAGCATGACGACGGCGCCGGTCACCACCGGCGGGAACACCCGGTGGACGAGATCGCCGCCCGCGAAGTGGATCAGCACCCCGACCAGCGCGAGCACCACGCCCGCGACGAGGATCGCGCCGGTCACGGTGGCGCTGTCGCCGCCCGCCGCCCGGATCGCCGCGACCGCGCCGACGAACGACGCGCTGGTGCCGAGGTAGCTCGGCACCCGGCCGCCGACGATCAGCAGGAACAGGATCGTCGCGACCCCGGACATCATGATCGCCAGGTTGGGGTCCAGGCCCATCACCACGGGGAAGACGAACGTCGCCCCGAACATCGCCACCACGTGCTGCGCGCCGATGCCGGCGGTGCGCGGCCACGACAGCCGCTCGTCCGGTCTGACGACCTCCCCGGGCGGCGGCGTCCGTCCGTCGCCGTGCAGCTTCCAGCCGATCACCATCGGGGTTCCTCCTGCTCAGCCGACCGCGTCATGCGGGCAAGGTAGATCTACCCCGATGGCCGGGCATCGGCGACTTCTGCCAAAGCCCGCGCCGCCGATTGGGAGCGGCGGCCGGTGCGCGAACCCCCTGCACTCCTTGCACTACGATCAGATACCACGCATGCGCAGAACGTGAAGGGCGAGGGTGAGGTTGAGGCGGAGATGCGCGTCCTCGGTGAAGGCCCCGAGCATCCGTTCCAGCTTCCCGATGCGGTACCGCAGCGTGTTGTAGTGGAAGTGGAGCCGGCGGGCCGTCTCCGCGACGTTGAGGTTGGTCTCCAGCAGCACCTGCAGGGTGCGGCGCAGGTCGACCAGCTCCGGCTCGTCGTCGGCCGCGAGGTCGCCGAGCGTCTCCCGGACGAACGCGTGCAGCTCACCCGGGTCCGACACCAGGCTGAGCAGCCGGTACACGCCGAGCTGGTCGAAGTGCGCCCGCGCGCCCGGGCCGTTGAGCTGGCGCCCGACCCGGACGGCCTTGCCCGCCTGCTCGTACGCCTCGGGCAGCGCCGCCGGGGACGCCACCGTCCGGCTGATGCCGGTGGAGAACGTCCGCCGCACCGGCAGGTGCTCGGCGAAGATCGACGAGGCCTCCTTGACCATCGCCTGCACCGGCCCGGCCGCCCACTCGGCGGGGTCCTCGCCGTCCGCGCCGACGACCGCGACGACCTCGTGCGCGAAGCTCGCGACGGCCGCGCCCCGGTCGTGCCGGCGGACGGCCGTCGTCCACGCGGCGGCGAGCCGCTCCTGCGCCGACCGCTCCTCGGCGCCGCGGCCCCTGCCGTCGGCGTCGGCGCCCTTCCCGCGGCCCTTGCCGTCCGGCTCGGGGCCGCCGCCGGGGCCGGCGCCGCGCGGGCGCCCGTCCAGCTCGGCGACGACCACCATCATCGGGCGGTCGAGGTCCCAGCCGAACCCGCCGCAGTGCGCGACGACCCGGTCGTCCGCCCCGGCGCGCCCGGCGAGGATGTCGCGCAGGAAGTCGGCGCGGTACTTGCTCTCCACCGCCGCGACCGCCTGCTGCTTGGTCACCACGAGCGCGGCGACGGTCGCGGCGCGCTCCAGGATGCCGAGGTCGGTGCCGCGCAGCGTGCCGGCGGGGCTGAACGCGACGATCCGGCCGTGGTCGAAGCCGCCCGCCATCACGGGCACGACCAGGTGGTCGCCGGTGCCGTGCGCGCCGATGATGCCGCAGCCGCCGCGCCCGCAGGCCGCGTGCCGGCCCGCGTCGAACGCGCGCATCGCCTGGACGTGCTCGTCCGGCCCGGCGCCGGCGAGCACGCGCTGCTCGCCGTCCAGCACCACGACCGCCACGTCCAGAAGGGTCGCGACCTCGTCCACGACCTCCTGGAGGCCGCCGCCGCACAGCACGATCTGCACGAGCGCGCGGTGCACCTCCTCGGTGCGGGCGAGGACGGCCGCCTGCCGGTTCAGGATGTCGGTCAGGACCTGGTTCAGGATGTCGTCGAAGCCGACGTCGTTCGGGAGCAGGATCAGGGGGAAGCCGAGCCGGTCGGCCTGCGCGATCATCTCGGCGGGGAGCGAGTCCAGATAGCGGCCCAGTTTGATGGCCAGGGCCGCGAGGCCGCGCTCGTCCAGGTCGGCGACCAGGTTGCCGAGCGACTGGGGGGTGTTGCGGAGGGGGTAGCCGGTGGTGAGGAGCAGCTCGTTCTGTTTGACCCACGACAGGATGTCGGGGACCTCCATCACGTTGAGCCGCTGGACGACGCGGTCGAGGCCCGCGCGGCCGGCGATGAGGCGGGCGCCGTTCAGGGTGCTGACGCCGAGGACCTCGCCCACCGACAGGCCGTAGGTCAGTGTTCCGGTACTCGCGAGCCGCAGGGCCGGTGGGCCCGGGTCCGCAGTGGTGTAGCTCATGCCAGGGGTCACCTCGCTTTTGGTGCGTTCATCGCCAGTGACGATGTGATCGCTACCGGTTCCTGATCAAAAATGACAACAAAGACGAACGATGACAACCATTCTTGGCAGCTTTCTCCATACGTCCGGTGCGGGGCCCGTTCTACCGTCGTCGCGGAGGCCGGGCCGCCCGCGTGCCGGGCGGCCGCCGACACCGGCCTCGGGAGGCTCCGTGACTGCCCTCGTCCGCGACCCGATCCGGCTCCCGGCCAGGCCGCGGCGGCGGCCGCCGGTCGCCGGGGCCGCGAGCCTCGCGCTGCGGCCGCTGCTCGATCCGCCGCGCCGCGCGGCGCGCGTCATCGCCGTGTTCCCGGCGGCGCTGTACCTGGAGATGCGGGGCGGCCCCGAACCGCGGGTGCTCGCCGTCGTCACCTCCGACGCGGGCCGGCTGCCGAACGCGGTGGTGGTCGTCGCGACGCGCCGCGAGCATCCGTTCCGGTCGGTCCGCGAGGGCGGGGACGCCTTCGTGGGCGAGGGCCGGGTGGAGGCGGACGGGCTGAGCGTGCGCGTCCGCCGCTGGTGGGACCCGTCGCCGGCGCTCGGCGCGCTGCAGCCGGCCGCGCTCGGCCGCGGCGTCCGCGCCCTGGAGGACGAGCTGGCCGCGGCCGGCGCGCTCACCGCCGCCGGCCCGGCGCGCGGCGGCCTCGACGGCCATCCGGACCCGGCGGCGCTCGCCGAGGCGTGCGCGGCCGGCGACCTCGCGGGCGCGGTGGAGGCGGCCGAGCGGATCGTGGGCCTCGGCCCGGGGCTGACGCCGTCCGGTGACGACATCCTGTGCGGCCTGCTCGTGTCGCTGCGGCTGCTCGGCGGCGCCGTCCGGCACGGCGAGGCCGCGGTGCGGCTGGCCGGCTGGCTCGGCGCGGCCGTCACCGCCGACGCCGGCACCCGGACGACGGCGCTGGCCGCGACGCTGCTGCACTGCGCGGCCGCGGGCGGCGCGGGCGCCGAGGTCGCGGCCGTGCTGCGGTTCGTCGCGGGCCACGAGCCTCCCGGCGGCGCGGGACAGGGCGCCGTGCGGCGGTTGCTGTCGGTGGGGCACACGTCGGGCACCGATCTGGCGCACGGCGTCCTCAGCGGGTGCCGCGCCGCGCTCGCCCTGTCCGCCGCCAATGCGCGGAGCGCGCCGAGGGTGACTGCATGAGCGCAGCGAACCGGGGGGTGTGGGGGGTCGCCCCCCACAGGAGGCACGCATGAGCGCAGCGAACCGGGGGGCGTGGGGGGTCGCCCCCCACAGGAGGCACGCATGAGGGATTGGGTCGAGGTCCGGCGGGGGGGCTACCACGATTCGGTCACGCTCATGCGGGTCAGCCGGCAGTTGTCGGAGCGGCCCGGCGTCACCGCGGCGATGGTGGCGATGGGCACCGGGTTGAACCGCGAGATGCTCGGGCGGATGGGGTTCGCCGTGCCGGACGAGGCGGGCCCCGACGACCTCGTCGTGGCGATCCGGGCGAGCGGCGGCGGGCTCGACGAGGTGCGCGAGGCGCTGGACGGGCTGCTGCGGGACGCGTCCCGCCCGCCGGCCGGCGGCGGGGGGCTGGGCGCGCCGGCGCCGCCGCGCACGACCCGGTCGGCGGCGGCGCGGACGGACGCGACCGTCGCGCTGCTGTCGGTGCCGGGCCCGCACGTGTTCCCCGAGGCGATGGACGCCCTCGACGCCGGCCTCAACGTGATGATCTTCAGTGACAACGTGCCGCTCGCGCAGGAGATCACGCTGAAGGAGGCGGCGGCGCGGCGCGGCCTGATCGTGATGGGCCCCGACTGCGGGACGGCGGTGATCGGCGGCGCGGGCCTCGGGTTCGCGAACGCGGTCCGCCCGGGGCCGGTCGGCGTCGTGGCGGCGTCCGGGACGGGCGCGCAGCAGCTCATGTGCCTGCTGGACGCGGCGGGCGCCGGGGTCAGCCATGTGCTGGGCGTCGGCGGCCGGGACCTGTCGCCGGAGGTGAGCGGCCGGTCGGCGCTGTCGGCGCTCGCCGCGCTGGACGCCGACCCGGGCACGGAGCTGATCGTGCTGGTGTCGAAGCCGCCCGCGCCGCAGGTCCTCGACCTGATCCGGGAGGCGGCGCGGCGGCTGGACACCCCGGTCGTGTTCGCGCTGCCGATGCCCGGCGAGGCCGATCTGACGCAGGCGGCGGAGAAGGTGCTCACGGCGCTCGGGCGGACCGTCCCGGAGTGGCCGCGGTGGACGGCGGCACGGCGTCCGGCGCCCGCCCGCGGGCGGGCGCCGGGGCGGGCGCTGCGCGGCCTGTTCGCGGGCGGGACGCTGCGCGACGAGGCCGAGATGATCGTCCGGGAGGCCGTGGGCTGGGACCTGCGGGCGCGCGGCCACCGGCTCACCGACTTCGGCGACGACGCCTACACGCGGGGCCGCGCGCACCCGATGATCGACCCGGCGCTGCGGCTGGAGGCGGTGCGGGCCGAGGCCGCCGACCCGGTGTGCGGCGTCCTGCTCCTGGACGTGGTGCTGGGGCACGGCGCCGAGCCCGACCCGGCGGCCGCGCTGGCCCCCGCCGTCGCCGCCGCGGTGAAGGACCGCCCGGACCTGGCGGTCGTCGTGTCGCTGTGCGGGACGCCGGCCGATCCGCAGGACCGCGACCGGCAGGCGGCGGCGCTGTGCGAGGCGGGCGCCGACGTGTTCGCGTCCAACGCGCACGCGACCCGGCACGCCCTGCGGACGGTGGAAGGGGGATCGGCATGACCGATCAGCGGCTGGGCGGGCTGCTGTCCCGCGAGCCGGCGGTGGTCGCCGCCGGCGTCGAGGTGCTGGCCGAGGCGCTGGCCGACCAGGCCGTCCCGGTGGAGGCGGTCGACTGGCGGCCCCCGCCGGCCGGGACGGAGGCGTCGCTCGCCGCGGTCCTGGGCGACCCCGGCCACGCCGAGGCCAACGCCCGCGCGGTGGAGCGCATGGTGACGGCCCGCCCGCACCTGGTGGACGTGCGTCCGGCGCGGGACGTCCTCGGCCTGGAGCCCGGGACGTTCCTGCACGCGGGCCCGCCGCTGGAGTGGGAGCGCGCGTCCGGCCCGATGCGGGGCGCGCTCATCGGCGCGATGCTCCTCGAAGGGCTCGCCGAGACGCCGCTCGGCGCGCGGCACGCCCTGGAGCGCGGCACGGCGGTGCTCGAACCGTGCCACGCCCACGCCGCCGTCGGGCCGATGGCGGGCGTCGTCAGCCCGTCCATGTGGATGTTCGTCGTGGAGGACGCCGAGCACGGCGGGACCTCGTACTGCTCCCTCAACGAGGGGCTCGGGAAGGTGCTGCGGTACGGGGCGTACGGGCCGGAGGTGATCGAGCGGCTGACGTGGATGGGCGAGGTCCTCGGCCCGGCGCTGCGGGCGGCCGTCCGGCGGCACGGACCGCTCGACCTGATGTCGGTCATCGCGCAGGCGCTGCAGATGGGCGACGAGCTGCACAACCGGAACCGGGCGGCGACGTCGCTGCTGCTGCGCGAGCTGGCGCCCGACCTCGCCGGCGCCGGCGAGATCCCTCGCGACCGGGCGGCGGAGGCGCTGCGGTTCGCGGCGGGCAACGACCACTTCTTCCTGAACGCGGGGATGGCGGCGGCGAAGGCGTGCGCGGACGCGGCCCGGAACGTGCCGGGGTCCAGCCTGGTCGTGGCGATGGCCCGCAACGGCACCGACTTCGGCATCCAGGTGTCGGGCACGGGCGACCGCTGGTTCACCGGCCCCGCCGGCGTCCCCGACGGCCTGTACCTGGGCGGCTACGGCCCGGACGACGCCAACCCCGACCTCGGCGACTCGGCGATCACCGAGACGGCCGGGATGGGCGGGTTCGCGCTCGCCGCCGCGCCCGCGATCGTCCGGTTCGTCGGCGGCGAGGTCCCGGACGCGGTCGCCGCCACCCAGCGCATGTACGAGATCACCCTCGCCGAGCATCCGGCGCTGCAGATCCCGCTGCTGTCGTTCCGCGGCACCCCGGCGGGCGTCGACGTCGCCCGCGTCGTCCGCACCGGGATCCTGCCCGTCATCGACACCGGCATCGCGGGCCGGGAGGCGGGCACCGGCCAGGTCGGCGCCGGTCTCGTCGAACCGCCGCCGAACGTGTTCACCGACGCCCTGCACGCCCTCGCGAAGATCGCGTAGGGGCGGCGGCACGGGGTAGCGTCCGGGGCATGAGCGAGTCGATCACCGGGGAGCAGTTCGCCCTCAGCGCCGGGCCGTACCAGGCCGTCGTCACCGAGTCGGGCGCGAGCCTGCGCGAGCTGTCCCACGAGGGGCGCCCCCTGGTGCTGTCGCACGGCGCGGACGAGCCGGCCCCGGCGGCGTTCGGGCACCTGCTGATCCCGTGGCCGAACCGCGTCGACCGCGGCCGCTACTCCTACGGCGGCGCCGAGCACCAGCTGGACGTGTCCGAGCCCGCCCGCGACTGCGCGATCCACGGACTCGTCCGGTGGGCGTCGTGGAAGGCCGCCGAGCACGAGCCGGACCGGGTGCGGCTCACCCACCGGCTCCTCGCCACGGGCGGCTACCCGTTCCGCCTCGACCTGGAGGTCGAGTACGCACTCGACGCGTCCGACGGCCTGCGCGTGCGGATGTCCGCCCGCAACCCGGGGGCGCGGACCGCCCCGTACGGGCACGGCGCGCACCCCTATCTGACGGTCGGCGAGCCCATCGACGCGTGCACGGTCCACCTGGGCGCCGACCGGTACCTGCCGGTGGACGACCGCATGATCCCGTCGGGGCCGTCCGAGGACGTCACGGGCACCGGGTACGACCTGCGCACCGGCCCGCTGCTCGGCGGCCGGAGGATCGACAACGCGTTCGCCGACCTGAACCGCGACGGCGACGGCCGCACCTGGGTGGTCCTGTCCGGCGGGGGCCGGACGGTCCGGCTGTGGGCCGACGAGGCGCACCCGTGGATGGAGATCTACACGGCCGACGACGCCCCGAAGCCCCGCGCGGGCCTCGGCGTCGAGCCCATGACGTGCCCGCCGAACGCGTTCGCGTCCGGTGAGGGCCTCGTCGACCTCGCCCCCGGCGCGGAGTTCCACGGTGCCTGGGGCATCGTCGCCGGAGCCTGATCCGGCCCATAACGGTCCGATCGGTTCCCCGGCGGGCGGCCGGTGGGGGATCATGGCGAGGTGAACCTCAGCGTGTCCTCGTTCGACGACCTGTCCGCGCGCATCGCCGCCGCCCGCGACGCGCACGGCGAGCGCTTCCCGGGCGGCGCGGAGGGCCGGCAGCCCGTGCACACCGTGTACGTGCCGGCCGACCGGTTCTCCCGCTCGACCCCCGCCGACTTCGGCGCCGAGGCGCTGCGGCTGCTGAACACCCACACCCCGGGCGCCGGGTCGTTCGGCGCCGCGTTCGGGCTCGACCCCGAGCTGGCCGGGCCCGTCCGGGAGCGGGTCGCGGCGAAGCTCGCCGCCGAGCCGGTCGAGGACGTCCGGATCGACTTCGAGGACGGCTACGGCGTGCGCGAGGACGCCGAGGAGGACGCGCACGTCGACCAGGTCGTCGAGGCCGTCGCCGCGGCGTACCAGGTCAAGGGCCTCCCCCACTACTGGGGCGTGCGGGTGAAGTCGTTCGCCGACGGCGGCCACGAGCGGGCGATGCGGACCCTGGACGGGTTCCTGACCGCGCTGCGCGACCGGCTCGGCCGGCTGCCAGGCGGGTTCACGATCACCTTCCCGAAGGTGGTGACGGCCGAGCACGTCCGGCTGTTCGTCGAGTTCCTGGACCGGCTGGAGACCTCGCTCGGGCTGCCGCAGGGCATCCTGCGGTTCGAGATCCAGGTCGAGACGCCGCAGTCGCTCATCGACCACGAGGAGGACCGGGTCGGGCTCGGCCCGCTGGTGGCCGCGGCGCAGGGCCGGATCACCGCCGCCCACTTCGGCGTGTTCGACTACACCGCCGCGCTCGGGCTGCCGCCGCACGAGCAGCGGCTCGACCATCCGGCGTGCGACTTCGCCCGGCACGTCATGCAGGTGTCGCTCGCCGGAACCGGGGTGCGGCTGTCGGACGGCTCCACGAACGTCATCCCCCGCAACGACGGGCCGGACGAGGTCAACGCGGCGTGGGCGACGCACGCGGCGCACGTCCGGCACTCCCTCGCCCACGGCTTCTACCAGGGCTGGGACCTGCATCCCGCGCACCTGCCGAGCCGGTACGCCGCCGTGTACGCGTTCCATCTGAGCGGTGTCGACGACGTCATCGGGCGGGTGCGGGCGTGGCACGAGCAGGCGGCGGGGAACGCGAGCGGCGTGCTGGACGAGCCCGCCACCATCCGGGCGCTCACGGCCCGGCTCCGCCGCGCGGTCGACTGCGGCGCGCTGGACGAGAGCGTCCTCCCGGCTTCTTAGGGGCGGGCGTCCTAGGGCCGCCTCCAGAGGGGGCCGACCGCGTTGAGGAGGGCGCGCAGCTGCTCCTCCTCGTAGGCGAAGTGGGCGTCGAGTTCGGCGGTCATCGTGTCGAGTTCCGCCTGGACGAGGCCGGGGTCGCGGGAGGCGGCGTCGTCCAGCAGTTCCTGGAGCCGGCGGCGGTTCTCGGTGACGGCGACGTGCTCGCGGCGCAGCCTGCCGATGACGGGGGCGAGGCCGGGGAACTGCGCCGCCAGGCGCGGGAAGCCGCGCCCCTCCTCGTTGTCGTGGTGCTCGCCGAGGACGCCGCAGACCGAGACGCAGTGCTCGCGGAGCTGCCGGGCGAGGTCGGGGACGTCGCGGGAGCCGGCGTAGAAGGCGCGGACGTCGGCGCGGAGGTCCGCCAGGCGGGCGCGCAGATCGTCGTGGATTTTGACCAGTTCGTCGCCCAGGGCGGCGCCGCGACCGCCGGGGACGCCGCGGTGGACGGCGACGACCGGGATGACGCGGGTGGTCCGCCGCTGGTACTCGGCGTAGGCGGGGACCTGTTCGGCGCGGCGCGCGTACAGCCGGTCGCGCTCCTCGCCTTCGACGGGGATCGCGACGCCGGCGAAGGTCTCGGCGCCGGTCTCGACGGTGACGCGGGGGTCGGCGCGGATATTGCGGTACCACGCCGGGTCGTGCGGGAGGCCGGCGTTGGAGGCGAACACCAGGAGCCGGTCGCCGTCCGCCATGCGGCCGAGCGGCGTGGTGTGCGGGGCGCCGGTCCTCCGTCCGGTGCTGGTGAGCAGCAGCAGGTCCGCGCCTTCGAAGACGCCGACCCGGCCGGCGTTCGCCCGGAACTCCTCGATGACCTGCCGGTTCCCGTCGCTCATGGGCGGGGCCTCCTATCCTGGACGTGCCCGGATTATTTGCTTTGCGAGCAAAGCTATTTTGAAAGCAGAGGCAATGTCAACCGATGAGAGCGCCGGGCCGGACGTCGACGACGGCATCCGGACCATGCTGCTGCTGATGCCGCGGCTGGTCTCCGCCGCGAAGAAGATCAAGGTGCCGGCCGAGCTGGCGTCCTTCGACCTCGCGCCGCGGCACCTGTCGCTGCTGGCCTACCTGCTGTTCGACGGCCCGATGACGGTGAACGCCCTCGCCGGGCGGCTGGAGGTGGCGCCCGCCACCGTCAGCCTGATGGTCGGCGACCTCAGCCGGCAGGGCATCCTCGAACGCCGCGAGGACCCCGGCGACCGCCGCCGCACCATCGTCAGCGTCGCGGACGAGCACCTGCCCGCGATCAACGGCTGGCTCGGCCGGGGCGCCGGCGCGTGGCGCGTCGCCCTGGAGCCGCTCACGCCGGAGCAGCGCGGGATGTTCATCGACACGCTGCTCGCCTACGAGCGCGCCGTCACCGCCGCTCGCGGCGGTTGAAGGCGGCGAGGTCGCCCGGGGTGTCGATGTCGTCGGGCGCCGCCACGTCGTCGCACGGCACGGCCGTGACCAGGTCGGCGTGGTCCCGCAGGTACCCGCGCGCCCCCTGGTCCCCCACCGCGGCCTCGGCGGCGGCGGCGAAGTGCGCGGCGCTCAGGAGCACGGGATTGCGGCGCGCCCCGCCGTAGGTCGCGACGGCGATGCCGGCGCCCCCCTCGTACGCGGCGATCAGGCGTCCGACGGCGGCGGGCGTGACGAGCGGCTGGTCGACGAGCGCGATCACCACGGCGGGGCAGGCGGGCGGCAGCGCGGCGAGCCCGGCGCGCAGCGAGGAGCCCATGCCGTCCCGCCAGTCCGGGTTCGGGACGACGACGGCGCCGATGACCTCGATCTGCGCGGCGCCCGCCACCACCAGGACCGGGGTGCAGCCCCCCTCCCGCAGCGTCCGGACGCCGCGGTCGACGAGGCGTTCGCCGTCCAGTTCCAGGGTCGCCTTGGGGCGGCCGAGGCGGCTGCCCTCGCCCGCGGCGAGCAGCAGGCCCGCCGGGGACACCGCTCGGTGCAACGTCATCCAGCGAGGGTAGTGCCGTCAGGGCGCGTCCGCGTGGATCCGGCCGCTGGTGTCGGTGAGCGGCCGTCCCGAGCCGCCCCAGCGGAGCTGGACGAGCTCCGCCGCGATCGACACCGCCGTCTCCTCCGGCGTCCGGGCGCCGAGGTCGAGGCCGATCGGCGAGCGCAGCCGCCCCAGCTCCGCGTCCGCCAGGCCCGCCTCGCGCAGCCGGGCGAGCCGGTCGTCGTGGGTGCGGCGCGAGCCCATCGCGCCGACGTAGCCGGCGCCGGTGCGGAGCGCCACCTCCAGGAGCGGGACGTCGAACTTGGGGTCGTGGGTCAGGACGCAGATGGCGGTGCGCTCGTCGATGCCGTCGCGCGTCTCCTCCAGGAACTTGTGCGGCCACTTCACCACGACCTCGTCGGCCTCGGGGAACCGCTTCGGCGTGGCGAACACCGGCCGCGCGTCGCACACCGTCACGTGGTAGCCGAGGAACTTGCCGACCCGCGCGACGGCCGCCGCGAAGTCGATCGCGCCGAACACCAGCAGCTTCGGCGGCGGGGCGAACGAGTGCACGAAGACGGTCAGGTCGTCCAGGCGCCGCTCCCCCTCCGGCCCGTAGTGCCGCCGGCCGGTGATGCCCTGCGCGAGCATGCCGCGCGCGTCGTCGTCGACGGCGGCGTCGAGGCGGGCGGCGTGCGGCTCGCCCGGCGCGAGGGAGCCGGAGGCGCGGTCCGCCCAGACGACGCGGCGGGCGCCGATCCGGCCCGGACCGGCGACGACGGTGGCGACCGCGACCGGCTCGTGCCGCTCGATCGCCGACGCGACCTCGGCGAACTCGGGGAACGTCGCCGGGCCGACCGGCTCGACCAGCACGTCCAGGATCCCGCCGCAGGTCAGCCCGACGGCGAACGCGTCGTCGTCGCTCACCCCGTACCGCTGGACGACCGGCTCGCCCGTCTCCAGCACCGACTGCGCCAGCTCGTAGACGGCGCCCTCCACGCAGCCGCCGGACACGCTGCCCGCCACCTCCCCGCCCGGCGAGACCGCCATCGCCGCGCCCGGCGGGCGCGGCGCGCTGCGGAAGGTGTGCACGACCGTCGCCAGCCCGAACGTCTCCCCCGCCGCGTACCAGCCGGCGATGTCGCCGAGGACGTCACGCATGAACCCTCCCCTGTCCGGTGCCGGCGCGCGCGCCGGCGGCGCCCGCGACGATGCGGGCCAGTTCCTCCAGTGCCGCGAGGCTGTGCCCGGAGGTGAAGTCGTCGACGTGCGGCAGCGCCGCCGCCATCCCGGCCGTCAGCGGCTCGTACCCGGGCCGCGCCTTGTGCGGGTTCGCCCAGACGACCCGGTGCGCGAGCCGGTGCAGCCGCGCCATCTGCTCGCCGAGCAGCGTCGCGTCGCCGCGCTCCCAGCCGTCCGAGGCGATCACCGCGATCGCGCCGCGGGCGAGGCCGCGCTGCCCGAACCGGTCGAGGAACTCCTTCAGCTCCTCGCCGAGCCGGGTGCCGCCGCTCCAGTCCGGGATGGCGGCGGACGCCGCGGCCATCGCCGCGTCCGGGTCGCGGTGCCGCAGCTCCCGGGTGAGGCGGGTGAGGCGCGTCCCGGCGCTGAAGACCTCCACGTCCCGGCCGCCGGACCGGGCGGCGGCGTGCGCGAACCGGAGCAGCGCGTCGGCGTACGGGGACATCGATCCGCTGACGTCCACGATCAGGACGACCCGGCGCGGGCGGGTGCGGTGCGCGCGGTGCCGCAGCAGGGACGTCTCGCCGCCGCGCCGGAGCGTCTCGCGGACCGTCCGGGCGGGGTCGAGCCGGCCGGCCGGCGCGGGCGCGAACCGGCGCGAGCGGCGCCGCTCCGCCCCCGCGTCGAGCACCGCGATGAGCCGGGCGACCTCGGCGCGCTCGGCCGCGCTGAGCCGCGCCAGGTCGCGGTCGCGGAGCACCTCCACCTCGCTGGCGGTGGCCGCCTTCAGCTCGCCCGCCTCGTCGTCCCCCGCCTGCGCGCCCGGGTCGGGCACCGTCATCCGGCGGACGACGACGGGCGGCGGCCGGCGCCCCGGCCGGGCGGTCGCGCCGGAGAAGTACGCGGCGAAGCACCGGTCGTAGCGGGCGAGGTCGGCGGGGTCGGCGCACAGCGTCAGCCGCCCGGCCCAGTACACCTCGTTCGGGTCGAGGACGTCGAGGTGGTCGAGCGCCGCGACCATCGCCTGGACGCGCTCGGGGTCGGCGGCGCCGCCCGCCGCGCGCAGCGTCCGGGCGAACCCGACCATGGTCTCGGTGACGTCCCGCCGCACGGCTCAGCCCCCGTTGAGCAGCGCTTCCAGCCCGCCGAGCACGCGCTGCTGGTCTTCGCGGTACTTCAGGACGGCGCCGAGCGTCACCGCGGCCGTGCCCGGGTCGAGCTCGCGGACGCCGAGCGCCACCAGGGCCTCGGTCCAGTCGAGGGTCTCGGCGACGCCGGGCGGCTTCAGCAGGTCGGTCTCGCGCATCCGCTGCGCGGCGCGGGCGACCTGCCCGGCGAGCCGCTCGGCCGCGCCGGGCAGCCGGCGCCTGATGATCGCGACCTCCCGGTCGAACGTGGGGTGCTCCAGCCAGTGGTACAGGCAGCGCCGCTTGAGCGCGTCGTGGACCTCGCGGGTGCGGTTGGACGTGACCACGACCACCGGGGGGCGCTCGGCCCGGATCGTCCCGAGTTCGGGGACGGTGATGGTGAAGTCGCTGAGGACCTCCAGCAGGAACGCCTCGAACTCGTCGTCGGCGCGGTCGAGCTCGTCCACCAGCAGGACGCTCGGCGAGGTCTCCAGCGCGCGCAGCAGCGGCCTGGCCAGCAGGAAGCGCCGGTCGTACAGCTCGCCCTCCAGCCGCGACACGTCGTGCACGCCCGCCGCCTCGGCGGCGCGCAGATGCAGCAGCTGGCGGGGGAAGTCCCAGTCGTAGAGGGCCTGGGACGCGTCCAGCCCCTCGTAGCACTGCAGCCGGATCAGCGGCGCGCCGAGCCCGCGCGCGAGCGTCTTGGCCAGCTCGGTCTTGCCGACGCCGGCCTCGCCCTCCAGGAACAGCGGCCGGCCCATCCGCAGCGCGAGGAAGCACGCCGTCGCGAGCCCGTCGTCGCACAGGTAGGCGTGCCGGTCCAGCAGGCCCGCGAGCTCCGCGGGCGATCCGACCCGGTCGGTGGTCATCGACGCCGTCTCCCCCACGGCACCGAGGCTACTCGGCGCGAGACCCAACTCACACGGCCGGGCCTCTTGCGTTTTCGCGGCTCCGTCCGCACGGGGGCAATTTTATGTTAAACCAGTAGGGAAAGTTGACTTTTCGGCGCTCACTGAGCAGCATCGGACCATGCGATCCGGTGACCGGAAGGACGTCGGCCTGACCGACGAGGCGACCTACGAACACGTCCGCTCGCTGTCCCGCCGCGGCCTGCTGCGCCTGTCGGCGGGCGCCGGCGCCGGCCTGGCCGCCGGAGCCGGCGGCGCGCTGGCCGCCGCTCCGGCCGGGGCGGCCACAGGCATCGTGAAACCCCTGCCGCCCGAGCTGTTCATCGAGCACGGCACGAACGCCGAGATGCGGTGGGAGGCCATGCGCGGCCAGGGCCTGCTCACCCCCGCGGACCGGTTCTTCGTCCGCAACCACGTCTCGACGCCGCTCATCGACGCGCGCACGTGGCGGCTCCGGCTCTGGGGCAGCGGGCTGCGCGGCTCCCCCGGCGAGGACGGCCCCATCGAGTTCTCCTACGACCGCCTCCGGCGGCTCCCCGCCGAGACGATCACGGCGTTCATCGAGTGCACGGGCAACGGGCGCGGGTTCTACACGTCCCAGCAGGGGCAGCAGGTGTCCGGCACGGGCTGGCGGCTGGGCGCGGTGGGCGTCGCGCGGTGGCGCGGGGTCCGGCTGTCGACCGTCCTGAGACTCGCAGGTATAACCCGCGAGGCCGTGGACATCCTGCCGCGCGGGCTCGACGCTGAGTACGTGGACAAGGGCGAGAACCTCGGCCGCGTGCGGCGCCCCCTGCCGGTCGCCAAGGCGCTGAAGGACGTCCTGCTCGCCTACGAGATGAACGGCGCCCCCCTCCCGCCCGACCACGGCCATCCCGTCCGGCTGGTCGTGCCCTCCTGGACGGGGATCGCCTCCATCAAGTGGCTCGGCGACATCCAGGTCGCCGCCGAACCGCTGTACTCGCCGTGGAACACCCGCTTCTACCGGCTCTTCGGGCCCGGCTACCCGCAGGAGGGGTCGCCGCCCGTCACCCGCGCGAACGTCAAGTCCGCCTTCGAACTGGCCTGGGACGCGACCCTGCCGGCCGGGCCGCACGTCCTGCGCGGCCGGTCCTGGTCGGGCAACGGCCGGGTGCGGCGCACCGAGGTCAGCGTGGACGGCGGCGCGACCTGGCGTCCCGCCCGCGTCCTGGACCGCCACCCGAACCCGCGCGGATGGGTCCGCTGGGAGCACCCGTGGACGCCGCGTGCGGCGGGCCGGTACGAACTGCTCGCGCGGGCGGCCGACGAGACCGGCGCGTCCCAGCCCGACACCGCCCCCTACAACACCTTCGGCTACCTGTTCGGCGCCGTCGTGCGCCACCCCGTCACCATCGCCTGACGCCCGTCTGAGAGGACCCGACCCCCATGGCACTGTGGAAGCCGGACCCGACCTTCTACGCCTCCCCCCGCGACGCGGCCGCCGCCCCGGCGGAGAAGCTGGCGTACGTGGCCGCGTTCGACCGCGCCGCCGAGAAGCCCGACGCGATCGCGGTCCTCGACGTGGACCCGGGTTCCGGCTCCTACGGCTCCGTGGTGGGCTGGACCGACCTGCCGTTCCTCGGCGACGAGCTGCACCACTTCGGGTGGAACGCGTGCAGCAGCGCGCTGTGCCCCGGCTCGCCGCACCCGCACGTCGAGCGCCGGTACCTGATCGTGCCCGGCCTGCGGTCCTCGCGGGTGTACGTCATCGACACCAAGGACGACCCCGCCGCACCCGAGATCGTCAAGGTGCTGGAGGCGGACGAGCTGGCCAAGCGGGCCGGGTACTCGCGCCCGCACACCGTCCACTGCGGGCCGGAGGGCCTCTACCTGACGGCGCTCGGCGGCGCGGGCGGCGAGGACGGGCCGGGCGGCATCGCGCTGCTCGACCACGCCTCGTTCGAGGTCCTCGGGCGCTGGGAGGTCGACCGGGGCCCGCAGTACTTCGCCTACGACGCGTGGTGGCACATCGCGCACGACGTCCTCGTCACCTCCGAGTGGGGCACGCCGTCCATGGTGGAGGACGGCGTCGTCGCCGAGCTGCTGCTCGGGCGCAAGTACGGGCACTCGCTGAACTTCTTCGACCTCCGCAAGCGCAAGCACGTCCAGACCGTGGACCTCGGCGACGAGCACCAGATGGTGCTGGAGCTGCGCCCGGCGCACGACCCGACCAAGCTGTACGGTTTCGCCGGCGTGGTCGTCAGCGTCGAGGACCTGTCGGCGTCCGTCTGGGTGTGGCACCGCGACGGCGACGCGTGGGCGGCGAAGAAGGTCATCACCATCCCCGCCGAACCCGCCGACGCCGGGGCGCTCCCCCCGGTGATCCAGCCGTTCGGGGCGGTGCCGCCGCTCATCACCGACATCGACCTGTCCGTGGACGACCAGTGGCTGTACGTCTCGTGCTGGGGCACCGGAGAGTTGAAGCGCTACGACGTCAGCGACCCGTTCAACCCTGTCGAGGCCGGCTCGGTGCGCATCGGCGGCATCGTCAACCGGACGCCGCACCCGGCGGCCCCGGACCGCCCCCTCGCGGGCGGGCCCCAGATGGTCGAGGTCAGCCGCGACGGGAAGCGCGTCTACGTCACCAACTCGCTCTACGGCTCCTGGGACGACCAGTTCTTCCCGGACGGCGTCGGCGCCTGGATGGCCAAGCTCGACTCCACCGACGACGCCTTCACCTTCGACGAGCGGTTCTTCCCGAACGGCGACGACTTCCGCGGCCGCCGCCCCCACCAGACCCGCCTCCAGGGCGGTGACGCCTCCTCGGACTCGTACTGCTACCCATGAACGACGGGTCGCTCGCCGCGCTCGTGGCGCTGGGCGCGTTCCACGGGCTCAATCCGGCGATGGGGTGGCTGTTCGCGGTGGCCCGCGGCCTCCAGGAGCGCAGCAGGAGACTCGTGCTGCAGTCGCTCCCGGCGATCGCGGCGGGCCACGCCGCCTCGGTCGGCGCCGTCGCGATCCTCATCGCGCTGACCCGCTCGGTCGTCGCGACCCAGGCGGTCGCGATCGGCGGCGGCGCCGTCCTCGTCGGGTTCGGGTTCTGGCGGCTGCTGTCCCGGCGGCACTTCCGGTGGGTGGGCATGCGGATCTCGCTGTGGCAGCTCGCCGGGTGGTCGTTCCTGATGTCGTCGATGCACGGGGCGGGCCTCATGCTGCTGCCCGTGCTCGCCTCGTCCGGGACGGCCCCGGCCCACCACGACCACGGCCTGGCCTCGTCCTCGGGCAGCGCGCTGTCGACGGGCGTCTTCGTCACCGCCGTGCACACCCTCGCGATGTTCGCGGTGGCGGGCGTCATCGCGGTGCTCGTCTACGAGGTCGTCGGCCTGGCGATCCTGCGCCGCGCCTGGTTCAACCTCGACCGCGTCTGGGCCGTCGCCCTCATCGGCGCCGGCACCGTCACCCTGTTCACCGCCCTCTAAGGGCGGGTCAGACGGGGTCGGGGGTCTCGCCCCTGGCTTGCAGGAGGGCCTGGAGCTCGGCGAGCTGGCGCGCCGCCAGGGTCTTCTCGGCGCCGTTGATGCCCATGGCGCCGATGGACGTGCCGTCCGACAGGTCGAGGGTGGGCCAGGGGTCGCCGACGTTCATGGTCACGTCCAGGATCTGCGGCCATTCGAGGCGGCGCGTCCTGAAGGCGTTGACGACCGTGACGCCCGCCTCGTCGGCGGCGACGCGGCAGCGCGCGAGCATGTGCAGGATCCACGCGACGAGCGCGCCGAAGCCGACCATCAGGACGCGGTCGGGCAGCTTGTACTGGTCCGGCACCACCACGGCGAGCGCGATCAGGCCGAGCAGGATCACGCCCGCCGTGGTGTAGGCCACGATCCGGGTGGTGCGGGGACGCCACACGGTCGGCAGGGCCGGAGTCTCAGTCAACGATCTTCGCGATGGGGATCTCGAGGATGTCGTGCGCGCCCGCCGCCTTCAGCGCCGGGATCAGCGTGTTGACGCCGCGCTTGGCGACGACGGACTCCACGGCGTTCGACTCCCCGCCGGCCAGCGAGGTGACCGTCGGCGACGCCATCGCGGGCATGATGTCCAGCACGTTCTGCAGGTCGGCCTGGGCGACGTTCAGCTTCAGCAGCACCTTGCCGCGGGCGCGGATCACGCCCTGCAGGAGGAGGGAGATGTCCTCCATGGCGGCGCGCTTCTCCGCGTCCTCGTAGGCGTCGCGGTTGGCGACCAGCTCGGTGTAGCTGGTCAGCAGCGTGTCGAGGATCCGCAGGCCGTTCTTGCGCAGCGACGAGCCGGTCTCGGTGAGGTCGACGATCGCGTCCACGATGTCGGGGACCTTCGCCTCGGTCGCGCCGTAGGACGGGACGACCGTGGCCTTCACGCCGTGCTGGTCGAGGAACCGCTTGGTCATCGCCGGGAACTCGGTCGAGATCCGGGCGCCCTCCGGCAGGTCGGCCACCGACCGCCACGGCGCCCCGTCCGGCACCGCCATGATCACGCGGACCGGGTTGGAGGTCGCCTTGGAGTACTTCAGCTCGCCGAGGCTGACCACGTCGGAGTCGGTCTCGGTGATCCAGTCGCGGCCGGTGATGCCGAGGTCGAACAGCCCCTGCTCCAGGTAGGTCGGGATCTCCTGCGGGCGCAGGACCCGGACCCGGTCGATGCGGGGGTCGTCGATGGACGCGCGGTAGTCGCGGTCCGACGTGCGCTGGACGGTGAGGTCGGCGGCGTCGAACAGCTGCATGGTCGCCTTCTCCAGCGACCCCTTGGGCAGGACGAGTGACAGCACGGAATTGCCTTTCGGTGAGGATGCGTACGGGATACCGGGCGGTTCGAGGACTGCGAATGCGCGGCTCTTTCGGGGGCGGAACCCCTCGCGACCGCTACAGACGCGCGAGTCGTTCAGGGGCGGAACCCCTGCACCCGCTACGAATGCTTCGCGCCGTGCCCGGCGTGACCGTGATGCCGCAGACCTCGCAGGGTCAGTGCCGTGTCGAGTGCGGCCACAGTCGCCTCCCATCCCTTGTCCTCGGGGCTGCCGGGCAGCCCGCTGCGTTCCAGCGCCTGCTCAATGGTGTCACATGTGAGGACCCCGTTGCCCACCGGAGTCGACTCGTCGAGCGCGACACGGGTCACACCCGCGGTCACCGAGTCGCAGACGTAGTCGAAATGGGCGGTGGCGCCCCTGATGACCGCGCCCAGGCAGACGACGGCGTCGAACTCGCGGGCCATCTGCTGCGCGACCACGGAGAGTTCGAGCGCGCCCGCCACCCGGGCGACCACGGGCTCGTCGACGCCGCACGCCTTCGCCGCGGCGAGCGCGCGGTCCAGCAGCCGGTCGGTGATCTGCCCGTGCCAGCGGGTGCAGACGATGCCGAGCGTGAGCCCGGCCGCGTCGACGACGGTGTCCTCGGGGCGTCCCGCGCCGCTCATCAGAGTCCCTCGATCTGGTGTCCGAGACGGTCGCGCTTGACCGTCAGGTAGCGCCGGTTGTGCTCGGTCACGACGACCGGCATGGACTCGCGTCCCCGCACGTCCACGCCGAACCCGTCCAGGCCCGCGAGCTTGTCCGGGTTGTTGGTGAGCACCCGCACCGAGCGTACGCCCAGGTCGCGCAGCATGTGCGCGGCGTTGGAGTACTCGCGCGCGTCGGCGGGGAGCCCCAGCTCCAGGTTCGCGTCGACGGTGTCGGAGCCGTTGTCCTGGAGCGCGTACGCCTGCAGTTTGGCGAGCAGGCCGATGCCGCGCCCCTCGTGGCCGCGCAGGTACAGGACGATTCCGCGCCCCTCTTCGGCGATGCGCTCCATGGCGGCGTCCAGCTGGGTCCCGCAGTCGCAGCGTTCGGAGTGCAGGACATCGCCGGTCAGGCACTCCGAATGCGCCCGGATGAGGACGTCGTCGCCGTCGCCGAGGTCGCCGAGCACGAGCGCGATGTGCTCGCCGCCGTCGATGGCGCTGGAGAAGCCGACGGCGCGCCACGCCCCGTAGCGGTTGGGCAGGCGGGTCTCGACGACGCGGGTGACCATCGCCTCGGTGCGGCGGCGGTGTTCGGCGAGTTGTTCGATGGAGATGAGCTTGAGCCCGTGCTCCTTGGCGAAGACCTGGAGTTCGGGCAGGCGCGCCATGGTGCCGTCCTCGTTCACCACCTCGGCGAGGACGCCCGCCGGGGCGAGGCCCGCGAGCCGGGCGAGGTCGACGGCCGCCTCGGTGTGGCCGCGCCGCCGCAGCACGCCGCCCTCCCGGTAGCGGAGCGGGAAGATGTGGCCGGGCCGGACGAGGTCGCGGGGCTCGGACGCGGAGTCGCACAGGGTCCTGATCGTCCGCGCCCGGTCGGCGGCGGAGATGCCGGTGCTGACGCCGAGGCGGGCGTCGACGCTGACCGTGTAGGCGGTGCGCATCCGCTCGGTGTTCTGCGCCGTCATCAGCGGGATCTGCAGCCGGTCGAGGTCGGCGCCCTCCATCGGGACGCAGATGACGCCGCTGGTGTAGCGGATGGTGAACGTCAGCAGCTCGGGCGTCGCCTTGGACGCGGCGAAGATGATGTCGCCCTCGTTCTCGCGGTCCTCGTCGTCGACGACCACGACGGGACGTCCCGCCGCGATGTCGGCGATCGCCGCCTCGATGGAGTCGAAGATGCCCGAGTCGTTGATGCCCGTGTCGTTGCCGCCGCTCATGCGGTCACCGCCTTCTGCCTGGGAGGGTGCGTGCTCCGGGACGCCCGGAGCCGGTTCGTGAACCCGTCGACGGGCCCCGCGCCGGGCCGGTTCACGACCGGTCGCCCATCATGCGTTCGACGTACTTGGCGACGACGTCCACTTCGAGGTTCACCGGATCGCCGGGCTTCTTGAGGCCGAGCGTGGTGAGGGCGAGCGTCGTCGGGATGAGGGCGACGGTGAACCAAGGGGAGCCGGCGGCGTCGCGGGGGGTGCGGGGGGCCGTTCCCCCTCGGACGGCCCCGTCGCCGGCCTCCACGACCGTGAGGCTGATGCCGTCGACGGTGATGGAGCCCTTGTCCACCAGGTAGCGGCTCAGGCCGGCGGGCAGCGACACCGTGACGACGTCCCACCGCTCGCCCGGTTCGCGGGAGACGATGGCGCCGACGCCGTCCACGTGGCCCTGCACGAGGTGGCCGCCGAGCCGGTCGGACAGCCGGACGGGACGTTCGAGGTTGACCTTGGAGCCGGGTTCCAGCGCGCCCAGGCTGGACTTGTCGAGGGTCTCCTTGATGACGTCGGCGGTGAAGACGCCGTCCTCGACGTCCACCACGGTGAGACAGACGCCGTTGACCGCGATCGACGCGCCGTGGACGGCGTCCTCGGTGACGAGCGGCCCGCGGACCGCGAGCGCGACCGAGTCCCCCTGGGGGTCGATCGCGACGATCTCGCCGAGCTCCTCGACGATGCCGGTGAACATCTCCCGGGCCTCCTAGATCAGGGCTCCGGGGACGTACACGGGTCATCGCACACCCCTGGTCAGGGGCGTACCGCGCGCTGCCTCCCATCCGGACTTTAACCGTCGGTCCCGGAGTTCCACCGGGTCAACCGGCCGATGGCTTCGGCCGGGTCGCGGACTGTCACCGCCGGTTCGGAATTTCACCGACCCCGGAGCACGCGTTCGTACTTTGCCAACCAGTGTGCCATGCATTCCATTCCGCGCCCCATGTGACGGTCGCCACGCCCGTGCGCCCTTGAACGTCACCTGAGCCCGCCCGGCCGATCGGCCCCGGCGGTCACGCCCCGGGCCCTGCCCCGAGGCCGGCCTCGACCGGGTCCCCGGTCGTTCGACCGGGCGTCCAGGCGGGCGGTGGCTTCGGGAAGGTCGGGTGGGAGGAAGTCGGCGACGCGGTCACTCGTGCGGCGGCCGTGGGCATCGGACAGGAACTCGTCCGGGTCGATGCCGTACTCGGCGGCCCATTCGCGGGCCGCGCGTTCGACCAGCGGAGTGGAGTCGACGAGCGTGCCGTCCACGTCGAACAGGACGGCGGCGCAGGGCAGGATCACCAGTCCGCCTTGGCCGTCGCCTCCTCGGCCTGTGCGCGGAGCCTGCGGATGGCCTCGGAGGGGTCGTCGGCCCCGTAGACGGCGCTTCCGGCGACGAAGACGTCCGCCCCGGCCTCGGCGCAGCGTTCGATGGTCTCGGCGCTGACGCCGCCGTCGACCTGGAGCCAGACGGGGAGGTCGCGGCCCTTGATGAGCTCGCGGGCGCGGCGGACCTTCGGCAGGACGACGTCCAGGAACTTCTGGCCGCCGAAGCCCGGCTCGACGGTCATCAGCAGGAGCATGTCGATCTCGCCGAGGAGGTCTTCGAAACCGTCCACGGGGGTGGCCGGGTTGACGCCGAGGCCCGCGCGCGCGCCGGCGGAGCGGATGGCGCGCAGCGTGCGGATGGGGGCCTTCGCCGCTTCGGCGTGGATGGTGACGCTCTTCGCTCCCGCCTCGGCGTACTCCGGCGCCCAGCGGTCGGGGTCCTCGATCATCAGGTGGCAGTCGAGCGGCAGCGCGCTGTGCTGCAGCAGCGCCTGGACGACCGGCAGTCCCAGGGTGAGGTTGGGGACGAAGTGGTTGTCCATGACGTCGACGTGGACCCAGTCGGCTGAGTCGGCGATGCGCGCGACGTCCTCGGCCAGGCGGGCGAAGTCGGCGGACAGGATGCTGGGTGAGATCTGAGGAGCCATGATGCCCCGAGTCTATTGGCGCGTTTCGGCCCGTTCCTCACCCGGCCGGGTGACGCCGGGGGTGGGACGGGCCGCCAGGCCGAGGCGGACGAACGCCTCGGGTGCGCCCGCGGTGACCCACAGCGCGAGGAGCATCTGGACGGCGAACGCCTCCGCCAGGTTCGTCCCCGTGGGCAGCAGGTCGAGCGCGGCGACCGCGGCGGCTCCGGCGAAGCCCAGCGGGACGCGCGCCAGGCGCTGCCAGGCCCGCCCGCCGGGGTCGAACCAGCCGCGCGCCGCGAGCACCGACAGGCCGGCGAGGGCGCCGCAGAGCCCGCCGGAGGCCCTGGCGGAGTCGGTCAGCGAGACGGGCTCGGCCCGGCCGCCGGCCGCCCTGATGGCGTCCGCCCACGCCTGCGGCCACTGCCAGTTCTCCAGCGGCTGCCACGCACCCCAGGCCGCGGCCAGCAGCAGCAGGGAGAGCACGAGGGACAGGGCCATCTGAACGCCGAGATGACGGCGGGCCCACCACGGGACGACGACGGGCTCCAGCGCGAGGGCGGCCACAAGGAGGAGCAGCCCGACGGCCCACCCCGCGAGGACCTGGCCGGTCGAGTGGACGCCCAGGTAGACGCGGGACACCCCGATCAAGGCGATGACGACGGCGGCACCCGCCCAGACGAGCCGCCGCCTGGTCTGAGCCGCGAAGAAGCCCCATGCCACGATGCCGTTCTGGGCGTGGCCGGACGGCATCCCGAAGGACGACAGCGGCTGCCTGCCCTGGACGGCGGGGTCCGTCCAGTACGGGCGCGGGTCGTGGAAGACCAGCTTCAGGATCGCGTTGAGGAGCCCGCACGTCAGCAGGACGACCGAGGCCCGCGCCGCGAGGCGCGGCGCGACGCACCAGAACAGCGCGACGAGCAGCGGGACGTAGAAGCCCGCGCTGCCCAGGTACGACATGAAGAGCATGAAGCCGGTCAGCACGGACCCCCCGAGGTGCTAGGTGCGGCGCAGGAGCGCCAGGAACATCGCGTCCGTGCCGTGGCGGTGCGGCCAGAACTGGGCGTACGGGCCGTCCCCCACGTCGGTGAGGCCGGGGCTGAGCGATGCCAGCACGGCCGGCGCGTCGAGCCGTTCGGCGTCGTCGCGCTTGCGCAGGACGTCGTCCACCACCACGCGGGTCTCGGCCAGGTGGGGCGAGCAGGTGACGTAGGCGACGACCCCGCCGGGCCGGACGGACTCCAGCGCCGTGGCGAGCAGCCCGCGCTGCAGCGTGCCGAGTTCGGCGACCGCCTCCGGGCCACGGCGCCAGCGGGCCTCCGGGCGGCGGCGGAGCGCCCCCAGGCCGGTGCAGGGCGCGTCCACCAGGACCCGGTCGAACGCCCCGGGACGCCATGCCGGGGCCGTTCCGTCGGCCGCGATCACGCCCGCGCGGTCGTCGGCCGCGCGCCGGACGAGCGCGGCCCGGTGCGGCTGGACGTCGGCGGCGAGGAGCCGCGCGCCGCGCTGGGCGGCGATGGCCGACAGGAGCCCGGCCTTGCCCCCGGGGCCCGCGCAGAGGTCCGCCCAGCGGGCGTCCGGGCCGTCCACGGAGGCTTCGATCAGCGCGAGGGCGACCAGCTGGCTGGCCTCGTCCTGGACGGCGGCGCGCCCCTCGCGGACGGCGGCGATACCGGCCGGGTCGCCTTCGGGCATGACGGCGGCGTAGGGCGAGTACGGGGCGGGCTCCGCGCCGGACTCGTACAGCTCCTGCAGCGTGGCCCGGCCGGGACGGGCGACGAGCGTCACCCTGGGGCGGGCGTTGTCGGCGGCGAGGAGCTCGTCGATCTCGTCCGGTCCGACGGCGTCGCGCAGGGCGGACACGATCCACTTCGGGTGGCTGTGCGCGATGGACAGGCGCGTCGTCGTGTCGGCGCCGGCGGGCACCACGATCTCCAGCCAGGCGTCCATGTCGCGGGTGGCGACCTTGCGGAGCACCGCGTTGGCGAACTTCGCCTGGCCGGGGCCGGCGACGGACCGGGCCAGCTCCACGGTGGTCCCCACGGCGGCGTGCGGCGGGATGCGCGTCGCGAGGATCTGGTGCGCGCCGAGGCGCAGGACGTCCAGCAGCGGGGCGTCGATGCGGCGCAGCTCGCGGTCGCTGCACAGCGCGAGGACCGCGTCGTAGGTGCCGCGGCCGCGCAGGGTCCCGTAGGTGAGCTCGGTGGCGAGGGCGGCGTCGCGTCCGGTCAGGTCGCGGTCGTGCAGGCGCTTGGGCAGCAGGAGGTTCGCGTAGGCGTCGCGGGTCTCGACGGCGCGGATCACGTCGAACGCGGTGCGGCGGACGAGGTCCTGGGGGCGGCCGGTCCTGCGGGGGCCGCCCGGCCTGCGGTTCGGGGCGCGTCGGCGGTCACGGGCGGGCGGCATCAGTGCAGCGCGTCCTTGCCGACGAGGTTGACGCCGCGGATCCAGTCGGCGGCGGCCATGCGGCGCTTGCCCTGCGGCTGGACCTCCCCGAGCGCGACGGGATGTGTGGCCGTTCCCACCAGTACCTCGTTCTTTCCTGGGCGGATCTCGCCGGGCGGGAGCTTGTCCGCGCCGGGCGCCGGGCGGACCGGCCCGAGCTTGACGCGCGTGTCGCGGAAGTTCGTCCACGCTCCGGGGGCCGGCGTGCACGCGCGCACGAGCCGGTCGATGTGCAGGGCCGGGCTGCCCCAGTCGACGCGACCGTCCTCGGGCCCCAGCTTGGCCGCGTGGGACACGCCTTCGGACGGCTGCGGCCGCGGTTCCAGCACGCCCGCCTCGATCCCGTTCATCGTGTCGAGGAGCAGGCTCGCGCCTGCGACGGCGAGCCTTCCCAGAAGGTCGCCGGACGTGTCGGTCGGCCGGATCGGCTCGGTGAGGACGCCGTAGACGGGGCCGGTGTCGAGGCCCTCCTCGATCTGGAACGTCGCCGCGCCGGTCACGTCGTCGCCGTGCAGGATCGCGCGCTGCACGGGCGCCGCGCCGCGCCACGCGGGCAGCAGCGAGAAGTGCAGGTTCACCCAGCCGTGCCGGGGGATGCCGAGGGCCTCCCGGGGCAGCAGCGCGCCGTAGGCGACGACCGGGCAGCAGTCGGGCGCGATCTCGCGGAGCCGGCCGAGGAACCCGGGGTCGCGGGCCTTGGCCGGCTTCAGCACCTCGACGCCGGCCTCGGCGGCCAGCGACGCCACCGGAGAGGCGCTCAGACGGCGTCCACGGCCCGTGGGGCGGTCGGGGCGGGTCACGACCGCGACCACCTCGTGCGAGGAGCCCAGGAGCGCCGTCAGCGCCGGAAGCGCGGTGTCCGGGGTGCCCGCGAAGACGAGCCTCACCTAGATCGCCTTCCCGAAGGTCCGGTGCGGCGACTCCTTGACGACGGGCGCCGGGTCGCCGAACCACTCGGCCTCCCGGATCGCCTTCATCGCGGCCTTGCGCTGCTCGGGGTCCATCCGGTCGATGAAGATGATCCCGTCGAGGTGGTCGGTCTCGTGCTGCACGCAGCGGGCCAGCAGGTGGGTGCCCTCCAGCGTGATGGGCTCGCCGTGCATGTTGAAGCCCTTGGCGACGACGCCCACGGAGCGCGGCGTGGGGAACGCCAGGCCGGGCAGGGACAGGCACCCCTCGTCGTCGGTCTCCTGCTCGTCCGACAGGTCGAGCGTCGGGTTGACCACGTGGCCGAGCCGGTCGTCGACGTAGTAGGTGAACACCCGCAGGCCCACGCCGAGCTGCGGAGCGGCAAGGCCCGCGCCCGGAGCGTCGATCATCGTGTCGGTGAGGTCCTTGACGAGCTGGCGCAGCTCCTTGTCGAAGTCCTTCACCGGCTCCGCGGGCGTGCGCAGCACGGGGTCGCCGAAGAGGCGGATGGGCTTGACGGCCAACGGGGACTCCGTTTCCTGCGTGGTTCTCTTGCGCCGTTCTGCGAACGGGCTGTGCCGGTCCAGTTTACGGAGACAACGCGTGGTGATTCACACGCCGCGGCGCGCCCCCTCATGCGCCGAGCGCGCCTTGTAGGCGGCGGTACGGGCCGCCTTGGCGGTCGCCTTGTCGGGGTGATGGGCGCCCAGCGCCTCCAGGACGTCGGCCACGCCGGGATGCTCCGTGCGCCACAGCTCCCCGACCATGACCTTCATCTCGGCCTCCGGCGGAGCGTCGATGAGGGCCGCCTCGACCGCCTCGCCGGGCTCGGCGGTCTCCAGCATCCCGGCGACGGTGTCGACGAACACCCAGAGGTACTCCTCGCGGGCCAGCTCCCGCCCGGACGGGTCGCCGACGGCGTTCAGCCAGAGCGCGGCGTAGGGCGAGACCAGCGGATGCTCCCGCGCGGCGCGCACCACGGGCGCGGCCTCGGCGCCGATGCGGTGCAGGACGGCCGCGGCGAGGTTGCGGGCCCCCGGGCCGCCCGTGCGCATGACGTCCAGCAGGTCGGCGGCGGCGTCCTTGGGGTCGTGGGCGGCCAGCCAACCGTCGATCTCCTCGTCGGCGGCGTCGGGCCGGTACCAGGTGAGCCCCTCGATGAGGTCGGACGCGCGCGCCCCGGCCAGCTCGCCGACGACGGGGGCGGTGAAGCCGTCCGCGAGCAGCAGCTCCCGGACGGCCCACACGCCGAGCGGGGTCAGCGCGAGGCCGTCGCCGGCCGGCTCGACGATCCCCCAGTCCTCGAGGGTCGCCAGTTCCAGGTGCAGCGCGTCCGCGACGAGGTCGGCCATGGCCTCGGCGTCGGAGAGGTCGTAGGCCTCCTCCACGTGCCCGAGCAGCGCCCCCGCCAGGATCTCCGGCTCGGTCGGCTCGTCCTGCTCGTACAGGTGGATCAGGACGCCGGTCAGCTCGTTCTGCACGAGCTCCACCGCGTCCAGACCGTCGGCGTAGTCGTGGCCCGGCACGGCCGTCGCCTCGAACAGCGGCAGCCAGGCGGCGAGCAGCGCCTCGTCGTCGTCCGACCGGAGGCCCGCGCAGGCCGGGCCCGGGGCGGCGGCGCCGTGCCCGGCCGTGATGACGTCCGCCTCGACGGCGGCCCACCACAGCCGCTCAAGCGCGCCCTCGTCCTCCATCCGGCCGTGGCGGCGCGGACCGTCCAGGCCGAGTGCGGCGGCGGCCGCGGCGGCGTCCTCCGCGGTGAGCGTGTCGTGCTCGGTGAGGGCGCGCTCGCCCGTCCAGTCGGCGAGGGCCAGGACCGCCGCGGTCAGGCCGGACGCGCGCGCCGCCCCGGCCACCGCCGCCCGGGACGCCAGCCGGACGGGCGGGACGACCAGCTCACCGGCCCGCCGCAGGTACTCCTCGGTCCGGGCGTAGCGCTCCGCCTCGGGCAGCTCCTCGAAGTCGCGCACCCACGCGTCAACGGCCTCCTGGTCGTCCAGGGAGACGCCCTCGGCCCGCATGAGCCCGCCGATCACCTCGGCGGCGGCCTGCCGCTCCTCGCTGTCGACGGCCGCCACGACCTCGGCGAACTCCGGGCCGACGCGGTCGATCTCGGCCGCCAGCGCGGCGGCGGCCGGCGCCTGCACGGCGCCGGTGTCGCCCAGGTACCGCACGATCGCGCGGAAGGCGTCGAGGACGGTGGGGACGTCGTCGCTCCCGGCGACCACGGTCTCGGGGAAGACCTCCAGCAGCAGCCCGCGGACCCCGTCCGGGGTCAGTTCCTCCGGGGCCGCGAGGCCCATCTCCTCCCGCGCGAGGCCGAGCAGGATACGGACTCCCTGCTCGTCCAGCGCCTCGCCGCGTTCGCCCGCCCACCGCCGCAGGTCGCCGGCGGTACTCTCCACCCAGTTGTCGGCCACCAGAGAACCCTATTGGTCAGATCAACTCCAGGGGGTCGATCTGGACCCGTACCGTCTCCGCGGCCTTACGCGCGCTACGCACGCCCTGGGCTTCCTTGAGCGCGCGCGCGAGCGCGTGCCCCGCGGCGCGGGGCACGCGCACCAGCGCGCGTTCCCTCTCCTGGGCGCCGGCCCCCGCCTGCGGCACGGGCACGGCCTGCGGCACGGGCACGGCCTGCGGCACGGGCACGGGCCCGAGCACCTCCGCCCCCTCGGGCAGGCGGGCATCGGCCAGGAGCTCCCGTATCGCGGCCGGTGAGCCGGTGAGCGACGCCATGCGCGCGGCGGGCGGGAAGCCCGCCTCCCTGCGCTCGGCCAGCTCGCGCTCCGCGTAGGTGACCGGGTCCCACCGGACGAGCGCCTGGACGGCGGGCAGCGACCCTTCGGCGGCCACGATGACCGGCCCCTGCGGGCGGACGAGGGACGCCGCGTTCATCCACCGCCGCAGCGTCTCCTCCCCGGCGCGCAGATCGGGGCGGCCCAGCAGGACCCAGCCGTCCAGCAGCAGCGCGGCCCGGTACCCCTCGTCCGCGGGCGGCTCCGCCCCGGGTGTGGACACCACGAGCGCGCGCTCGGGGCCGACCCGTTCGAGGACGGCGTCACGCCCAGACGTCCGTACGGGCACGCCGGGGAACGCCCTGCCCAGCTCTTCCGCAGTGCGTTTCGCGCCCACCACGACGGCTCGCACCTGGAAGAAGCCGCATTCGGGGCAGTGCCAGTCACCGGCGATACGCCCGCACCACCGGCAGTAGGGCGCGGCGTGGGACGACGCCAGCGACAAGGGCCCCTGGCACGCCTCGCATCGCGCCGGCGTGCGGCAGCGCCCGCACGCGATGCCCGGTACGTATCCGCGCCTTGGCACCTGCACCAGGACGGGTCCGTCCTGGAGGGCGAGCCGGGCCGCCTCGAACGCGACGTTCGGCAGGCGCGCCGTGCGGGCGGCGGCGTCGCGGGCGAGCTGCGCGTCCTCCCCCACGTACCGGACGCGGGGCATCGCCGTCCGGACCCGTGCCCGGTCGGCGGACAGCTGGTGCGCCCATCCGCTCTCCACCAGCTGGGCGGCGTCGGTCGTGGTGGTGAACCCCCCGATGAGCGCCCCGGCCCCCGCCCGGTGCGCACGCAGGGCGAGGACGTCGCGAGGATGCGGGTAAGGCGCGTGGGGCTCGGCGTGGACGTCGTCACCGTCGTCCCAGAGCACGACCAGCCCGAGGTCGGCGACGGGCGCGAACATGGCGGCGCGCGTGCCCACCACCGCCCGCGCCTTGCCGCGGAGGACCGCGAGCCACCTGCGGTAGCGCTCGGCAGGGCCGAGCTCGGCCGTCAAGGCGACGTGCAGGCCCTCCCCGAGCTCCCCCAGCTCCGCCTTGAGCGCGGCGTCGACCCGCGCGACATCGCGTCCGTCGGCGACCACGATGAGCGCGCCGCGCCCGCCGCTCAGCGTGGCGGCGGCGGCCCGCGCCATGGCGGCCGTCCAGTCGGGGCCGGGCAGCGCCGTCCATACGGCGTGCGGCGCTCTCCCGTCGGCGAGCGCGCCGAGAAACGACGCCCCGGCCGGATAGTCCTGCCAGACGCCCGCCTCGACCGCGCCGGGCATCCCCGGCCCGTCCGTCTCGGCCACCGGTTCGGCTTCGACGCGGGCGTGCCGGGGCGGGACGGCCAGGCGCAGCACGTCCGCGAACGTGCCCGCGTACCGGTCGGCCACCTCCCGGGCCAGCGCGGCCACCTCCGGCGTCAGCACGGCCTCGGACGACGTGACCCGCTCCAGGAACAGCAGCTTCCCGTCATGGCCGCTCTCGGCGGCCCGCTCCAGCAGGAACCCGTCAACGAGCTGCCCGGCGAACCGCACGCGCACCCGGCACCCCGGCACGGCCTTGCCGTCCAGCTCGGCGGGGACCAGGTAGTCGAACGGACGGTCCAGATGCGGCAGGGACATGTCGACCGCGATCCGCGCCACCGGCAGCTCCCCGGCCGGGCGGCGCGCCCCCTTCCGCCCGGCCCTGCCCGCCTTCTTCGGCTTGCCGGGCGCGCCGGACCCGCCGGACTCTCCGGACCCGCCGGGTTCGCCGGCGGGCGTCCGCGGAAGATCGTCCAGCCCGGGGATCAGGTCCGTCCCCCCGCCGTCCTTCGTCACGCTCCCCGTCCTACCAGATCAACCCGACAGCCTGGCTCGCACGCTAGGGTTGGTCCGTTTCAACGGGGGCGCGCGTCCTTGGCCCATTGCCCGACGCCCTCCTCGCTCCCGCCGACGACGAGCCCGTGCAGGCGATGTGACCTCAGCGCATACTCAAGAGCGGGCGGACGCCCCGGTCCGGCCCAGACCGCCAAGCCGTCCGCCCAGACCCTCGACCGCGTCGACGAAGTGGAAGAAGCGGGCACGGCACCCCGTGGTGGCCGCGACGGTCGCCGCCGCCGTCCTGCACCTCGTGTGGGCCCTCTTCCTCGCCGCCGAGGGAGGCGACCTCGCGGCCCAGGCCGCGTGGACCGACTTCGCCTGGAAGCACCCCACGGCGGCGTACAGCTTCGCCTGGTACGGCGGGATGCATCCGGCGTCCTACAGCGTGATGTCGCCGTACCTGATGGCGCTGTTCGGCATCCGCACGGTCGCGGTGGTGACCGGCACCCTCTCGGCCGCACTCACCGCCTGCCTGCTCAAGCGGTTCAGGGCGCCCGTGGCCCTGCCCGCGTCGCTGTGGGCCGCGTTCGCTCTGTCGTGCAACTCCGCCTCGGGCCGCGTCACCTTCGCCCTGGGACTGCTGTTCGCGCTCATGGCCGTCATCGTGGCGTTCACCCCGCGCGGCACGCCCGCCCTGCGCGCCGCCGGTATGGTCGTCCTCAGCCTGCTCGCCTCGCTCGCGAGCCCGGTCGCCGGCCTGTTCCTGCTGGTGCTGGCCGCCGCCCTGGTGCTCACCGGCCGCCGCCGCGCGGGCGTCTGCGTCGCCGTCGGCCTGCCCGTCGTGGTGGGCACGACGAGCCTGCTGTTCCCGTTCAGCGGCGTCCAGCCGATCTCGCTCACCGCCATCGTGCTGCCGGCGCTCGCCAGCGTCGTCGCGATCCTGCTGTGCGCGCCGAAGGAGTGGACGTTCGTGCGCGTCGGCGCGGCCGTCTACCTGGCCGGGATCGTCCTCACGTGGCTGGTCCCCTCCCCCGTCGGCAGCAACGTCGAACGGCTGTCGCTGCTGTTCGGCGGGATGTTCCTGCTGTCGGCGGTCGCCCGCGCGCAGGGCCGGGTCCGGATCGCCGTGCTGTCCCTGGCGTTCATCGTCACGGCGTCCTGGCAGGTCGTGAAGCCCGTCGACGACCTGATCCACACCGAGCCGGCGGCGTCCGCGGCCGACCACGCCCGCGGCCTCGTCGCCGAGCTGGACGCCCTCGGCGCCGACAGGGCCCGCATCGAGGTCGTGCCGCTGCGCTCCCACTGGGAGGCGTCCGGGCTCAGCCGCCACTTCGTCCTGGCGCGCGGCTGGAACCGCCAGGTCGACGCCGAGCGCCACCGGCTCTTCTACGAGGACGGCGCGCTGACGCCCGCCTCCTACCGCGACTGGCTGCACGCGTGGGCCGTCGAGTACGTCGTCCTGCCCGAGCAGGAGGTCGACTGGTCGGCGCGGGACGAGGCCGCCCTCGTCGAGGGCGGCCAGCCGTACCTCACGGAGATCTGGAAGGACGAGCACTGGCGCCTGTTCCGCGTCGCGCGCCCGACCCCCCTCGTCGACCTCCCCGCGACCGTCCGCGAGCTGAACGCGGGCGAACTCGTCGTCGACATGCCGGCCCGCGGGTCCGTCCTGATGCGCATCTCCTGGTCGCCCTGGCTGAGCGCCGCCGGAGGGGACGCCTGCCTGGCGCGCGCGGGCGACTTCGTCCGGCTCACCGCGGACCGTCCGGGCCGCTACACCATCGCCGCCCGCTACGGCTTGCACCGCGGCAACCACTGCGGCACCTGACGGGACGCGGCACCCGACCGAACACGGGAAGGGCCCCGGGGACGCCCCCGGGGCCCTTCGTCGCGCGCCGGGTCAGAGACCGGCGGCGGAGGCCAGGGCCTTGGCGCGGTCGGTCGACTCCCAGGAGAAGTCGGGCTCGGACCGGCCGAAGTGGCCGTACGCGGCGGTCTGCGAGTAGATCGGGCGGAGCAGGTCCAGGTCGCGGACGATCGCGGCCGGACGCAGGTCGAACACCTCGTCGACCGCCTTCTCGATCTTCTCCGGGGCGACCTTCTCGGTGCCGAACGTCTCCACGAACACGCCGACCGGGTGCGCCTTGCCGATCGCGTACGCGACCTGGACCTCGGCGCGGTCGGCGAGCTGCGCGGCGACGATGTTCTTGGCGACCCAGCGCATCGCGTACGCGGCGGACCGGTCGACCTTGGACGGGTCCTTGCCGGAGAACGCGCCGCCGCCGTGCCGGGCCATGCCGCCGTAGGTGTCGACGATGATCTTGCGGCCGGTGAGGCCGGCGTCGCCCATCGGGCCGCCGATCTCGAACCGGCCGGTCGGGTTGACCAGCAGCCGGTAGCCGGCGGTGTCGAGGTCGAACTGGGCGAGCACCGGGTCGACCACGTGCTCCTTCACGTCCGGGGCCAGCAACTCCTTCAGGTCGATGTCGGGAGCGTGCTGGCTGGACACGACGACGGTGTCGAGGCGGACGCCGCGGTCGCCGTCGTACTCGATGGTGACCTGGGTCTTGCCGTCCGGGCGCAGGTAGGGGACGTCGCCGCTCTTGCGGACCGCCGACAGCCGCTGCGCGAGCCGGTGCGCCAGCGTGATCGGCAGCGGCATCAGCTCGGGGGTCTCGCTGGTGGCGTAGCCGAACATCAGGCCCTGGTCGCCGGCGCCCTGCCGGTCCAGGTCGTCGACGCCCTCGCCCTCGCGGGTCTCGTAGGCGTCGTCGACGCCCTGCGCGATGTCGGGCGACTGCGCGCCGATGGACACCGACACGCCGCAGGAGTGCCCGTCGAAGCCCTTCTTGGACGAGTCGTAGCCGATCTCGAGGATCTTCTCCCGGATGACGCCCGGGATGTCCACATAGGTCTCGGTGGTGACCTCACCGGCCACATGCACCTGACCGGTCGTGATCATCGTCTCGACGGCGACCCTGCTCTTCGGGTCGTCCTTGAGCATCGAGTCGAGGATCGCATCGCTGATCTGGTCCGCGATCTTGTCCGGGTGTCCTTCGGTCACGGACTCGGAGGTGAACAGGCGGCGAGACACGTACGTGCACTCCTTGCAGCGGCTGCTGACTGACGTCGCAGGACGGATATGTCATCGAGTTCGGCGGGGACGTCCCCCGCACGGGTATTGACGAGTGATAGGCCCGCAGTCTAGCCCGATCGTCATCGGGTGCCGGTAGAGGCTCGGTCGAGGCCGGCGGCCACCGGCCGGTCCGCGGGCGGCGGATCCAGGCGCGCGGCGACGAGGTCCCAGATGATCTCGGCGAGGGCCTCCTTGGCGCCGCGGGGCACCTCGGTGTGCGACCCGTCCGCGCCGAGGATCACGGCCTCGTTGTCGGGGCGGCCGAACGTCAGGTCCTCGCCGACCTGGTTGACGACGAGGAGGTCGCTGCCCTTGCGGGCGAGCTTGGCGCGGCCGTTCGCGAGGACGTCGTCGGTCTCGGCCGCGAAGCCGACGATCACCTGGCCCGGACGGCGGTTCGCGCCGAGCTCGGCCAGGATGTCGGGGTTCTTGACGAGCCGGATCGGCTCCGGCTCCGCCCCCTCCGCCTTCTTGATCTTCGAGCCCCGGTAGCCGGCCGGCCGGAAGTCGGCGACGGCGGCGGCCATCACGACCGCGTCGGCGCCGGCCGCGGCGGCCACCACGGCGGTGCGCATCTCCTCGGCCGACCCGACGGCGACGACCTCGGCGCCGGCGGGGTCGGGCAGGGCGACGTTGGCGGAGACGAGCGTCACGCGGGCGCCGCGGGCGACGGCCGTGCGGGCGAGGGCGTAGCCCTGCAGGCCGGACGAGCGGTTCCCGATGAAGCGGACGGGGTCGATGGCCTCGCGGGTGCCGCCCGCCGAGACGACGATGCGCCGTCCGGCGAGGTCGCGGCCGTCCGCGCCGCGGGCCAGGACGTGCCGCGCGACCTCGAACAGCTCGGCCGGATCGGGCAGCCGGCCGGGGCCGGTGTCCTTGCCGGTGAGCCGCCCGGACGCCGGCTCGACCACGACGGCGCCGCGCGCGCGCAGTGTGGCGACGTTGGCCCGGGTCGCCGGGTGCTCCCACATCTCGGTGTGCATCGCCGGCGCGAACACGACGGGGCACCGGGCGGTGAGGAGGGTGTTGGTGAGCAGGTCGTCGGCCAGCCCGTGCGCGGCCCTGGCGAGCAGGTCGGCGGTGGCGGGCGCGACGAACACCAGGTCGGCGCCCTGCCCGAGGCGGACGTGCGGGACCTGCGACACGCCGTCCCACACCGCGGCGGACACGGGGTTGCCCGACAGCGCCGCCCACGTCGGCTCGCCGACGAAGCGCAGCGCGTCCTCGGTCGGCACGACGGTGACGTCGTGGCCGGACTCGGTGAGCCGCCGCAGCAGCTCGCACACCTTGTACGCGGCGATTCCGGCGCTCACGCCGAGCACCACGCGCGGCTTACGGGAGGTCATGCTGCCACTGTCCCATCACATGCCGAACGGCCCGCCCCCGGGGGTCTGGGGGTCGCCCCCCAGATGAACACCACGGGCATCGGCGAAGGCGGCCGGAGGCCGACGAGTAGCATGGCCCGCCCCGGGGGTCTGGGGGTCGCCCCCCAGATGAACACCACGGGCATCGGCGAAGGCGGCCGGAGGCCGACGAGTAGCATGGCCCGCCCCGCCCAGGGGGTCAGCCTTCGATGGGCTCGGCGTTCAGGAGGCCTTCGCGCGTCTCGCGGAGCGCGATCGACAGGGGCTTCTCCTGCACCTGGGTCTCGACGAGCGGGCCGACGTACTCCAGCAGGCCCTCGCCCAGCTGGGCGTAGTAGGCGTTGATCTGCCGGGCGCGCTTGGCCGCGATGCTCACGAGGCCGTACTTGGTGTCGACGACCTCGAGGAGCTCGTCGATCGACGGGTTGGTGATGCCCTCATTGCTGGCTGCCACTCGGTGGCCTTCCACTGGTAGGTCTCGACTAGTGAACAGCCATCAAGGTTAGCAGCTCATCGCACACGTCCTGGACGGACGTGTTGACGAGCGTGACGTCGAACTCCTTCTCGGCGGCGAGTTCGACGCGGGCCGCGTCGAGCCGGCGTTCGATCACCTCGGGCGGCTCGGTGCCGCGGCGGGTGAGCCGGCGGACGAGCTCCTCCCAGCTGGGCGGCGCGAGGAAGACGAGCCGCGCGTCCGCCATGGAGCGGCGGACCTGCCGGGCGCCCTGCAGATCGATCTCCAGGAGCACCGGTTCGCCGCGGGCGAGGCGCTCCTCGACGGGCCGCCGCGGGGTGCCGTAGCGGTTTCCCGCGAACTCGGCCCATTCGAGGAGCTCCCCTTCGGCGACGAGCCGGTCGAAACCGGCGTCGTCGACGAAGAAGTACTGCACACCATCGGTCTCACCCGGGCGGGGGGCCCGGGTGGTCACCGAGACCGACAGCCACACCCGCGGGTGCGAGCGCCGGATCTCGGCGACGACCGTGCTCTTGCCGACGCCCGACGGCCCGGACAGGACCGTCAGCCGCCGCGCGAGCGGGCCATGCGTTCTGGAGCCTGCCGGCGCAGCGATGGGTGCGCCGGAGCCGGGCGGGATGGAGCCGGTCTCGGGTCGCCCCGGCCCGGCCGCGGCGGACTGACCGCCGCGCCCGCCCGTGAGTCGCGCGTCAGCGGTTCGCACTTCCGCCGAACTCACGCTCCAGGGAGGCGCGCTGGTTGGCGCCGAGGCCCCGCACACGGCGGGACTCGGCGATGCCCAGGCGCTCCATGATCTGCTTCGCACGGACCTTGCCCACACCGGGCAGTGATTCGAGGAGGGCCGACACCTTCATCTTGCCGACGACATCGTCGGACTGACCCTCTTTGAGAACCTCGGCGAGCGAGGTTCCACCGTGCTTGAGCCGGTTCTTAACCTCGGCCCGCTCCTTGCGAGCCTTGGCAGCCTTCTCAAGGGCTGCGGCGCGCTGTTCGGGGGTTAGGGGCGGAAGAGCCACGCCGGGTCACCTCAGGTTTCCACTCGACGGAGTCGGACGGGTTGGGAAACTAGCGAGTTCACCACCCATAAGGCAACGTGAAGTGCCGTTTAGCCCACCACAAATTCACGAATATCACTCCCCGGAGTGTCCTGAATACAGAGTGTACCCAATCCGGGGGGGTCGGCGGCGCATCCCCTTGCCTTGCTGGGACTTTCGCATGATCGTGAAAATCCCCCCTTTCCACCCCCAAATGCGGCACTCCGTACCCATATGTCACTACGGTTCGCGGCCCCGCCCGGCGGTCCCGCCGCGCCCCCGGAGGGCCCGGACGGGCGCCCTCGGGCGCCTCCTGTGAGGTCTCCCACAAACGATCCCGACCGAGTGACGCTCATCACGCCCCGCCGTTCCGCACGTCGCGGCGGCACCGTTACTGTCATCCTCGACAACACCCGACCCCGCCAAGATCGTCTCCCGCTCGGAGGACCGCGCCACCCACTCAGCTCCCCCGCCCGCCGCCAGGGCGCGACACGGACGCGGATCGACCGGACGACCCGCCGGGGGCCGCCCCGGCCGGAATCGCCGCTCCGCGTGAACGACTTCGTCGTTCGGCAAGTACTCGCAATGCGAACACCGCTTCCCCGGTATTCGCATGCGACTAAAACCACAATGTGCGGTCGCGCACGCCCGAGTGCGCTTCGAAACTTTCGCGGAATGCAGTTCTGCCCCATGCACCCACGGTCACCCCAATGCCCACTCGCCCCCCGGGAGACGGGGGCTCAGCCGGTGCCGGAGGAGGTGCGGCGCAGCGCCGCCGCGATGGCGGCCGCGGCCGCTCCGGGGTCGGGGGCGCCCGTGATGGGGCGCCCGATGACCAGGAGGTCGGCGCCGGCGGCCAGCGCGTCCTCCGGGGTGGCGACGCGGGCCTGGTCCTGGTTGGCGGCGCCGGCGGGCCGGACACCCGGAGTGATCAGCGTGATGCCCGGCCCGACCTCGGCGCGGACGGCGGCGGCCTCCTGCGGGGAGCAGACGAGGGCCTGCGCGCCCGCCTCGACGGCGAGGGCGGCGAGCCGGCGGACCGCGTCCGGCGCCGGCCCGGCGAGGCCCAGGGCGGTGAGGTCCGCCTCGCCGAGCGACGTCAGGACGGTCACCGCGGCGATCTTCGTGGCGGGCACGGCCTCCACGGCGGCACGGATCATCGCGGGGCCGCCGGCGGCGTGCACGGTCAGGTAGGCCGGCTTGAGCCGCGCCACGGCGCGGGCGGCGCCGCGCACGGTCGCGGGGATGTCGTGGAGCTTGAGGTCCAGGAAGACCTGGACGCGGCTGGCGCCCCGGACGCTGGCGACGACGTCCGGCCCGTAGCGCAGGTAGAGCTCCAGGCCCACCTTGACGGTGGAGACGTGCGGCGTGACCAGGGTGGCCCAGCGCGCGGCCGTCTCCAGGTCGGGCGCGTCCAGCGCGACGGCGATGGGGGCGGCGGTCACAGCTTCTCCTTCTCGGGCTGTTGCGGGCGCACCTGGGGAGGGACGTACCCGGCGGGCTTGTGCGCGAGGCCGACGGCGTCGGCGAGGCGGCCGATGCGGCGCGCCGCGAGGGCCTCCTCCAGCTCGCGCAGGACGCGCGGCCCGGCCGCGGGGTCGTGGAAGACGGCGGTGCCGACGGCGACGGCGGAGGCGCCGGCGAGGATGAACTCCAGCGCGTCCAGGCCGGTGGCGATGCCGCCGACGCCGATGATGGGCGTGCTGGGCAGCGCGGCGTGCACCTGGTAGACGCAGCGGACCGCGATGGGCCGGACGGCGGGCCCGGACAGGCCGCCCGACACGCCGCTGAGAGCCGGCCGGAGCGTCTCCGGGTCGATCGCCATGCCCTCGACGGTGTTGATCAGGGTGAGGCCGTCGGCGCCCGCGTCGACGCACGCGAGCGCGATCGTGACGATGTCGGTCACGTCCGGGGCGAGCTTGGCGAAGATCGGGACGCCCGGCCGGGCGTGGGCGCGGACGGCGCGGACGACGGACGCGGCGGCGGCCGGGTGCCAGGCGAACACGCGCCCGCGGTCCTCGACGTTGGGGCAGGCGACGTTGACCTCGATCGCGGCGACGCCGGGGACGCCGCGGAGGCGGCGGGCCACGTCGCCGTACTCCTCGACGCTGTTGCCGGCGATGGACACGATCGTGCGGACGTCCTGCTCGATGAGCCAGGGGAGGTCCCGTTCGAGGAACGTCTCCACGCCGGGGCCGGGGAGGCCCATGGCGGTGAGGAGGCCGCTCGGGGTCTCGGTCACGCGCGGCGTGGGGCGGCCCGCGCGCGCTTGGGGCATCACGGACGTGGTGACGAACGCCCCCAGGCGGCCGAGGTCGAAGAACTGGGCGAGCTCCCGTCCCGTCCCGCCGCACCCGGACGCCGTCAGGACGGGATTGGGCAGCTCCAGCGGCCCGAGTGCGGTCCTGACCCGGTCGCCCGCCCGGTCGCTCACTGCTGGCCCCCTTCGGAGACGCTCAGGACGCGCGGCGCGCCCAGCGCGTCGAACGGGATCGTGCCGAGGTCGCCCCAGCGGATGCGGTCGCCGCGCAGGACGGGGCCGTCCGCGCAGGCGCGGACCATGCGGGTGACGCCGTCGTCGCCGTGGACGGGGAGCATGCACGTCATGCAGACGCCGATGCCGCAGGCGCCCGTCCGCTGCAGGAACTCCTCGACCGACACCTGCGAGGGCAGGCCGAAGTCGCCGGCGATCTGGGTGACCGAGCGCAGCAGGCCCGTCGGCCCGCAGCCGTAGACGACGTCGGCGCCGGTCTCCTCGATGACGCGGGGCAGGACGTCGCGGACGGTGCCGCGCTCCCCCATCGTGCCGTCCTCGGTGGCGACGGTCGAGCTGTCGCCGATGCGCTGCGCCATCCGGGAGCCGAACACCTGCCGGGCGGACGGCCCGCCGAGCACGAAGTGCACCTGGCAGCCGCGCCGCAGCAGCGTGTCGGCGAGCGCGAACACGGCGGCGCCGCCGGGGCCGCCGCCGACGAGAAGGCAGGTCACCGGGTCGCGGGGCAGCCGGAACGGGCGGCCGAGCGGCCCGACGAGGTCGATCTGGTCGCGGGAGCGGCGGCCCGCGAGCCAGCCGGTGCCGGGCTCGGTGTCGGCGAACACCAGCTCGACGGTGCCGCCGTAGTCGGACTTGACCTCGTGCACCCCGAAGCAGCGGCGGACCAGGCGGGACGTGTGCTCGCCGCCGACGGCGAGCGCCACGAACTGGCCGGGGCGGAACCGCTCGGCGATGGCCGGGGCCACCAGCGTCATCGCGTGGTAGTCCTGCACCTGGCGGACCGTCAGGACCGTCGCCGACGTCTGCACCGGCGTGTCGGACACCCGTCTCCCTCTCCTCGTCGTGCGCCGCGCGCGGCCGGGCGGCGGGGCCGGCCCGGCCGGGCGCGGCCTGTCCTCACCCGGGCGCCACGGTGCCGTCCGGCGCGCCGGCGCGGCCGCGGGCGCCGCCGATCCGCTCGGCGTGCTCCTGGAGGGAGCGGACGCCGACCTGGCCGCCGGCGACGGCCTCGATGCCCTGCACGGCCGCCGCGAGGCCCTGCACGGTCGTCACGCACGGTACGCCCCGCAGCACGGCCGCGGTACGGATCTCGTAACCGTCGAGCCGCGGCCCGGACTGGCCGGGGCTGCCGAAGGGAGTATTGACGATGAGGTCGACCTCGCCGTCGAGGACGCGCCGCACGATCGTGGGCTCGCCGGACGGGCCCGGACCCTCGCTGTGCTTGCGCACGATCTTGGCACGCACGCCGTTGCGGCGCAGGACCTCCGCGGTCCCTTCCGTGGCAAGAATCTCAAAGCCCAGGTCAGCGAGGCGTTTCACGGGGAAGACCATGTGCCGTTTGTCGCGGTTCGCGACGGACACGAACGCGCGCCCCTTGGTCGGCAGCGACCCGTAGGCGGCCTGCTGCGACTTGGCGAACGCGGTGCCGAACACCTCGTCGATGCCCATCACCTCGCCGGTCGAGCGCATCTCGGGGCCGAGGACGATGTCGACGCCCTGCCCGCTCTCGTTGCGGAACCGGTCGAACGGGAGGACGGCCTCCTTCACCGCGATCGGCGCGTCCAGCGGGAGGGTGCCGCCGTCGCCCGCCGCGGGCAGCATGCCCTCGGCGCGGAGCTCGGCGACGGTGGCGCCCATCATGACGCGCGCCGCGGCCTTGGCGAGCGGCACGGCCGTCGCCTTGGACACGAACGGCACCGTGCGGGACGCGCGCGGGTTGGCCTCCAGCACGTACAGGACGCCCGCGGAGAGCGCGTACTGGACGTTCATGAGCCCGCGCACGCCGACGCCGCGCGCGAGCGCCTCCGTGGACTCGCGGATGCGGCGGATGTCGTCGTGCCCGAGCGTGATGGGCGGCAGCGCGCACGCCGAGTCGCCGGAGTGGATGCCGGCCTCCTCGATGTGCTCCATCACGCCGCCGAGGTAGAGCTCGTCGCCGTCGAACAGGGCGTCGACGTCGATCTCGATGGCCTCGTCCAGGAAGCGGTCGACGAGGACGGGGTGCTCGGGGCTCGCCTCCGTCGCGCGGGCCATGTACGACTCCAGCGTCGCGTCGTCGTACACGATCTCCATGCCGCGCCCGCCGAGTACGTACGAGGGGCGGACGAGGACCGGGTAGCCGATCTCGGCGGCGATCTCGCGCGCCTCCTCGTAGGAGGTGGCGGTGCCGTGCTTGGGCGCGAGGAGGCCCGCCCGGTGCAGGACGCGTCCGAACGCGCCGCGCTCCTCGGCAAGGTGGATGCTCTCCGGGGAGGTGCCCACGATCGGCACTCCGGCGTCCTTGAGCTTCTGGGCGAGCCCCAGGGGCGTCTGGCCGCCGAGCTGGACGATGACGCCCGCGACCTCACCGGACTGCTGCTCCGCGTAGACGACCTCCAGGACGTCCTCCAGCGTGAGCGGCTCGAAGTAGAGCCGGTCGGAGGTGTCGTAGTCGGTGGAGACCGTCTCGGGGTTGCAGTTGACCATCACGGCCTCGTAGCCCGCCTCGGCCAGCGTGAACGACGCGTGGACGCACGAGTAGTCGAACTCGACGCCCTGGCCGATGCGGTTGGGGCCGCTGCCCAGGATGATGACCTTCGGCTTGCTCCCCGGCGGGACCTCGGTCTCCTCGTCGTAGGCCGAGTACAGGTACGGCGTCTGGGCCTCGAACTCGGCGGCGCACGTGTCGACCGTCAGGTAGACGGGACGGATGCCGAGTGCGTGCCGCAGCTCGCGCACGACCTCCTCGGAGAGGTTCCGCAGCTCGCCGATCTGCGCGTCGGAGAAGCCGTGCCGCTTGGCGCGGAGCAGCTTGTCCTTGGTGAGGGCGTCGTCGGCGGTGCGGATCTCCTCGGCGACCTCGTTGACGGCGGCGATCTGGTCGAGGAACCAGGGGTCGATGCCGGTCGCGTCGTACATGTCCTGGACGGTGGCCCCGGCCCAGAGGGCGCGCTGGACGTCCCTGAGCCGCCCGTCGTGCGGGCGCCTGGCCGACTCGACCAGTTCGGCGGCGTCGGCCTCGCCGGCCCAGCTGAACGACGAGCCCTTCTGCTCCAGCGACCGCAGCGCCTTCTGCAGCGCCTCGGTGAAGCAGCGCCCGATGGCCATGGCCTCGCCCACCGACTTCATGTGCGTGGTCAGCGTGCCGTCGGCGCCGGGGAACTTCTCGAACGCGAACCGCGGCACCTTCACCACGACGTAGTCGAGCGTGGGCTCGAACGACGCGGGCGTCTCGCGGGTGATGTCGTTCGGGATCTCGTCCAGGGTGTAGCCGATCGCCAGCTTCGCCGCGATCTTGGCGATGGGGAAGCCGGTGGCCTTGGACGCGAGCGCCGACGAGCGCGACACCCGCGGGTTCATCTCGATGACGATCATGCGGCCGGTGCCGGGGTGCACGGCGAACTGGATGTTGCAGCCGCCGGTGTCGACGCCGACCTCGCGGATCACCGCGATCGCGACGTCCCGCATGTTCTGGTACTCGCGGTCGGTGAGCGTCAGCGCGGGCGCGACCGTGATCGAGTCGCCGGTGTGCACGCCCATCGGGTCGAGGTTCTCGATGGAGCACACGATCACCACGTTGTCGTGGCGGTCGCGCATGACCTCCAGCTCGTACTCCTTCCAGCCGAGGATCGACTCCTCCAGGAGCACCTCGCCGGTCGGGGACGCGTCGAGCCCGGCGCCGGCGATGCGGCGCAGGCCGGCCTCGTCGTGGGCGAAGCCGGAGCCGCGCCCGCCCATCGTGAACGACGGCCGCACGACGAGCGGGTAGCCGAGCTCACCGGCCGCCGCGAGGCAGTCGTCCATCGTGTGGCAGATGACCGACTTCGCGGACTCGGCGTTGAGGCCCCGCTCGCGCGCGACCTTGGCGACGACCTCCTTGAACCGCTCGCGGTTCTCGCCGGCCTGGATCGCGTCCACGTCGGCGCCGATCAGCTCGACCCCGTACTTCTCCAGGACGCCGCTCTCGTACAGCGCGATCGCGGTGTTCAGGGCCGTCTGGCCGCCGAGCGTCGGGAGCAGCGCGTCCGGCCGCTCCTTGGCGATGATCTTCTCGACGACCTCGGGGGTGATCGGCTCGACGTAGGTCGCGTCGGCGAACTCGGGGTCGGTCATGATCGTGGCCGGGTTGCTGTTGACCAGCGTGACCCGCAGGCCCTCGGCCCGCAGCACCCGGCACGCCTGGGTGCCGGAGTAGTCGAACTCGCACGCCTGGCCGATGACGATCGGCCCGGAGCCGATGACCAGGACGGACTTCAAGTCTTCGCGACGCGGCATTACTTCGACGCCTCCATGAGCTCGCAGAAACGGTCGAAGAGCCCGGACGCGTCGTGCGGGCCCGCGGCGGCCTCCGGGTGGTACTGGACGCTGAACGCGGGGCGCTCCAGGAGCCGCAGCCCCTCGACGCAGCCGTCGTTGAGGTTGACGTGGGTGACCTCGGCGGGGCCGTACGGGGTGTCGAACGGGCCGTCGGCGGGGGCGTCCACGGCGAACCCGTGGTTGTGGGCCGACACGTCGACCTTGCCGGTCGCCCGGTCCTGGACGGGCTGGTTGATGCCCCGGTGGCCGAACCTCAGCTTGTAGGTGCCGAGGCCCAGCGCGCGGCCGAAGATCTGGTTGCCGAAGCAGATGCCGAAGAACGGCGTGCCGGTGTCGAGGACGCCCTTCAGCGCGTCCACGGCGTAGCCGGCGGCGGCCGGGTCGCCGGGGCCGTTGGAGAAGAACACGCCGTCGGGCCCGAGGGCGAGGATGTCCCGGGCGGTGCTGGTCGCGGGCAGGACGTGCACCTCGCAGCCCCGCTCGGACATCCGGTACGGCGTCATCGACTTGATGCCGAGGTCGACCGCGGCGACGGTGTAGCGCTTCTCGCCCCTGGCCGGGACGACGTAGGGCTCGGCGGTGGAGACGTCCCGCGCGAGGTCGGCGCCCTCCATCGAGGGAGTCTCCCGGACGCGCCGCACCAGGGCGTCCTCACTGGGCGCCAGGGCGTCGGCCCCGCTGAAGATGGCGGCGCGCATGGCGCCCTTGTCGCGCAGGTGCCGCGTCAGCGCGCGCGTGCCGGGGATGGCGATGCCCACCACGCCCTGCTCCCGCAGCGCCGAGCCCAGCGAGCCGGTGGCGCGCCAGTTGGACGCGACGCGGGCGGGCTCGCGCACCACGTAGCCGGCCACCTGGATGCGGCGCGACTCGGGGTCCTCGGCGTTGACACCGGTGTTGCCGATGTGGGGGGACGTCATGGCCACGATCTGGCGGGCGTACGAGGGGTCGGTGAGGGTCTCCTGGTAGCCGGTCATGCCGGTGTTGAAGACCATCTCGCCGAAAGTCTCGCCCTCGGCCCCGTACGCCACCCCGCGGAACACCCTGCCGTCTTCCAGAACGAGCAGAGCAGGGTTCATTGGAGCTTCCCTTCGAGGACGGTCGGCTCGCCGCGCAGGAACGTCGCGGCGACCCGCCCGGGCAGCTCCAGCCCCGCGAACGGGGTGTTGCGGCTCTTGGAGGTCATCGCGGACGGGTCCACGGCGCGGCGCGGCGACGGGTCGTACAGCGTGATGTTGGCGGGCGAACCTGCCTCCAGCGGACGACCCTGTCCGGACAGGCGGCCGATGCGGGCGGGGCGGAAGGACATCCGGTCGGCGACCCCGGCCCAGTCGAGCAGGCCGGTCTCGACCATCGCCTCCTGGACGACCGGCAGCGCGGTCTCCAGCCCGATCATCCCCATCGCGGCCACGGCCCACTCGGTCTCCTTGGCCTCGACCGGGTGCGGGGCGTGGTCGGTGGCGACGCAGTCGATCGTGCCGTCGGCGAGCGCGTGCCGCAGCGCCGTGACGTCGTCGGCGGTGCGCAGCGGCGGGTTGACCTTGAAGATCGGGTCGTAGGTCCCGGCCTTGGCGTCGTTCAGCAGCAGGTGGTGCGGGGTGACCTCGGCGGTCACCGGGCAGCCCTTGCTCTTCGCCCAGCGGATAATCTCCACCGAGCCGGCCGTGGACACGTGGCACACGTGCAGCCGCGACCCGACGTGCTGGGCGAGCAGCACGTCCCGGGCGATGATCGCCTCCTCGGCGACGGCGGGCCAGCCGCGCAGGCCGAGCGCGGCCGACATCTCGCCCTCGTTCATCTGCGCGCCCTCGGTGAGGCGCGGCTCCTGCGCGTGCTGGGCGACGACGCCGTCGAACGCCTTCACGTACTCCAGCGCGCGGCGCATGATGACCGCGTCGGACACGCAGTGGCCGTCGTCGGAGAAGACCCGTACTCGCGCGGCGGAGTCGGCCATCGCGCCCAGTTCGGCCAGCTTCTCGCCGGCGATGCCGCGCGTGACGGCCCCGACCGGCTGGACGTCGCAGTACCCGGCCTCGCGGCCGAGGCGCCACACCTGCTCGACCACGCCGGCCGTGTCGGCCACCGGGTCGGTGTTGGCCATCGCGTGGACGGCGGTGTACCCGCCCACCGCGGCGGCCTTCGTCCCCGACTCGACGGTCTCGGCGTCCTCGCGGCCGGGCTCGCGCAGGTGGGTGTGGAGGTCGACCAGGCCGGGGAGGGCCACCAGCCCGTCGGCGTCGACGGTCTGCGCGCCGGCCTCGTCCAGGCCGCGGCCCACCTCGGCGATGGCGCCCTCGCGCACCAGGATGTCGGCGGGCTCGCCGCCGAGGATCCGCGCGCCCTTGATGATGTACGTCGTCATTGGGAGACCTCCTGGCCGATGGCGGGCTCGCTGCCCCCGAGAAGCAGGTACAGGACGGCCATGCGGGCGCTGACGCCGTTGGCGACCTGCTCGACGATCGTGGAGCGGACCGAGTCGGCGACCTCGGCGGCGATCTCGACGCCGCGGTTCATCGGACCGGGGTGCATGACGATGGCGTGCTCGGGCAGCTGCGCCATGCGGTCGACGTCCAGGCCGTAGCGGCGGCTGTACTCGCGCACGGTCGGGAAGTAGGCGGCGTTCATGCGCTCCTGCTGGACGCGCAGCATCATGATGACGTCGCTCTTGGGGATGACGGCGTCGAGGTCGTACGACACCGAGCACGGCCACGTGTCGATGGCGACCGGCAGCAGCGTCGGGGGCGCGACCACCGTGACGTCCGCGCCGAGCGTGTCCAGCAGCAGGACGTTGGATCGTGCCACACGGCTGTGCAGGACGTCCCCCACGATCGTGACGCGGCGGCCGTCCAGCTCACCGAGCCGCTTGCGCATCGTGAACGCGTCCAGGAGCGCCTGGGTGGGGTGCTCGTGCGTGCCGTCGCCGGCGTTGACCACGCTGCCCTGCACCCAGCCCGCGAGCCGGTGCGGCGCGCCCGAGGCCCCGTGCCGGATGACGACGCCGTCCGCGCCCATCGCCTCCAGGGTGAGGGCCGTGTCCTTCAGGCTCTCGCCCTTGGACACGCTCGACCCCTTGGCGGAGAAGTTGATGACGTCGGCGGACAGCCGCTTGGCCGCCGCCTCGAACGAGATCCGGGTGCGGGTGGAGTCCTCGAAGAAGAGGTTGACGACCGTCCGGCCGCGCAGCGTCGGCAGCTTCTTGATGGAGCGGCCCGCGATCTGCGCCAGCTCCTCGGCCGTGTCCAGGACGAGCAGCGCGTCGTCGCGGGACAGGTCGGCGGCGGAGATCAGATGGCGGTTCATTCGGCACCCCCCGTCGGGCCGGCCGGCACGGGGCCCAGCAGCACCGCGTCGCGCCCGTCGTTCTCGTCCAGCAGCACCTTCACGGTCTCCCGCATCGAGGTGGGCAGGTTCTTGCCGACGTAGTCGGCGCGGATCGGCAGCTCCCGGTGCCCGCGGTCGACCAGCACGGCCAGCTGGACGGCGCGGGGCCGCCCGAGGTCGTTGAGGGCGTCCAGCGCGGCGCGCACCGTGCGGCCGGAGAACAGCACGTCGTCGACCAGGACGACGACCCGGTCGTCGACCCCCTCGGCGGGCAGCTCGGTGCGGCCGAGGGCGCGGGCGGGCCGCATCCGCAGGTCGTCGCGGTACATCGTCACGTCGAGCGAGCCCCAGGGCACCGGGCGGCCCTCGACCTCGCGCAGCGCGCCCGCCAGCCGCTCGGCCAGCGTCACGCCGCGGGTCTGGATGCCGAGCAGCAGGACGTCGTGGCCGCCCTTGGTGCGCTCGAGGATCTCGTGGGCGATGCGGGTCAGCGCGCGTCTGATGTCGGGACCCTCGAGAACGGCCTTGGGCCGGGGATCACCGTCCGCCACACGCGCCTCCGCCTGCCGATCCGGCCTGGAGGCAGCATTCACCGCCGGAACCTCCTTCCCCGCCTCACGGGACGGGCCTTAAAGGACGTCATGTCGCACCCACGTTAGCAGCCGGCCCGGACCGCTCCGCACCCGGACCGGTCCACGTCTTCGCAGGTGAGAGGGGTCACATTCGATCATGCTCGGGACGTCGCGGCGGGCCGTGACGGCCCCCGTCGCAGCGCGCCCGCGGCCGTTCCGGACGATCCGGACGGCCCGGATCGATCCCTGCGGATTCGACCGCTTTTTTCCAATCAGCTTGACCTGGGGCCGTACCCGTTTTACCGTCACTGTCCGTAACCATCCCTGGAGACAGAGTCCTGAGGCCCCCTGGCTTCGTGAATCTGTCTCCCCCCGGTGACACGACCGGGGTCCGACGACGACGAAAGTGAGCCTGGGGGGCCGAGAATGCCGTCTGAATACGCTAAGGCTCTCGGCGCGCGCCTGCGCGCCATCCGCACCCAGCAGGGCCTGTCCCTGCACGGTGTGGAGGAGAAGTCACGCGGCCGCTGGAAGGCCGTCGTCGTGGGTTCGTACGAGCGGGGCGACCGCGCCGTCACCGTTCAGAAGCTGGCCGAGCTCGCCGATTTCTACGGCGTGCCGGTTTCCGAGTTGCTGCCCGGCGGAGCCGCGCCGAGCCCGCTCGGGCCTACACCCAAGCTCGTGATCGATCTAGAGCGGTTGCAGCAGCTTCCGAAAGACAAGGCCGGTCCTCTCGCCCGCTACGCCGCGACGATCCAGAGCCAGCGGGGCGACTACAACGGAAAGGTCCTGTCCATCCGCCAGGAAGACCTGCGTTCACTGGCGGTCATCTACGACAAGTCCCCGACCGAGCTGACCGAAGAGCTGATCGGCTGGGGCGTCCTCGACCCGGAGGCGCGCCGCGCCGTCGAGTCGTTCTGACACACCGCACCACCTTTTTCACCGCACTGCAGCAACGGGGCCCGGCACACCGCCGGGCCCCGTTCCGCGTCCTGGCCAGGGGCGGAGCCGGGTCAGGGGCGGAGCCGGGTCAGGGGCTGAGGGCCGTCCGGCCGGCCCTGGGCGCCTCGTCGAGGACGAGGACGTCCCCGCCCGGGGATCGGCGGCGGCGGGGGGCGAGGAGGGCCAGCGGCAGGACGGCGGCCATGACGGCCGCGCTCACGGCGAAGCCGGTCGTGTAGCCGCCCTCGCCGGGGACCACGACGATGACGACCGCGCTGACCTGCGTGCCGAGGGACGCGCCCACCGTGCGGATGAGGGTGTTGATCCCGGTCGCCACGCCCGTCTCGCTCTGCGGGACGGCGGCGACGACCAGGTTGGCGACGGCCGCGTAGGCGAACCCGAGGCCGATGCCGCGGGCCAGGCCGCCGACGTAGAGCTGCCACATGGCGGCGTGCTGGAAGGCCACGAACGCGTACCCGAGCCCGGTCATCACCGCGCCGCCGAGCAGCACCGTGCGGGAGCCGATGCGCCGGTCGAGCAGGCCCGCCGTCATGCCCGCCGCGGTCATGCCGATGCTCGCGGGCAGTTGCAGCAGGGCCGCCTGGGTGGCCGTCCCGCCGAAGCCGTAGCCGGTGCCCTCCGGCAGCTGGACGAGCAGCGGGAACAGCAGCCCGCCGGCCATGAGCGCGTAGCCGGAGAGCAGCGAGGCGGCGTTCGCCGTCCACACGCCGCGCGTCCGCATCACCTTCAGGTCGACCAGGGGCTCGGCGACGCGGCCCTCGACCCGCAGCCAGGCGGCGGCCGTCACCGCCGAGAGCACGAGCAGGCCCAGCACGCCGGGCGAGGTCCAGCCCCAGTCCATGCCCTCGGTCAGCGCGGTGAGCGCGGCCACCAGCCAGGCGGCGAACAGCGCCGCGCCCCACCAGTCGACCCGGGCCGCCTCCCGGGGCGCCGACCGTGGAACGATCCACCAGGCGAGGGCGATCCCGGGCACCAGCCCGAGGACCGGCACCCAGAGCAGCCACCGCCAGCCGAGCAGGTCGATGATCGGCCCCGCCAGGCACCAGGAGACCGCCCCGCCGAGCCCCAGCATGGACGACATGAGGCCGACCGCGGACGCCGTCCGGGCGGGCGGGATGACGTCCCGGATGATCGTGTACGCGAGCGGGAAGACGCCGCCGCCGATGCCGGCGAGGGCGCGTCCGGCCAGCATCGCCGCGACGTTGGCGGCCAGGGCCGCGACGACCATCCCCGCGGTCGCGATCGCCAGCACGGCGAGCAGGACGCGGCGCGGCCCGTACAGGTCGCCCAGCCGCCCCACCACGGGCGTGGCGACCGCGGCGGACAGCGTCATCGCGGTGAGCGCCCACGCGGCCCCGGCCGGCGTGGTGTCCAGGCCGTCCTGGATCTGCGGCAGCGCGGGCGTCACGACGGCCATGGACAGCGAGTAGGCCATCACGCCGAGGAACGCCAGCAGCGGGACCAGCCCGCGCCCGCCCCGCGCCACCACCGCGTCCTCCCATGCTTCGCAGCCCTAACAATCTCATACCGGGACAAAGCGTCATCGAGGCGTCCCCGGCCGACCGCGGCCACGGCTGATGGGAGGGGCGGGTCAGGAGGCCGCGATGGCCCCGGCCTTCCGCAGTGCCCCGATGCGTTCGGCGGACAGGTCCAGGACGTCCCGCAGCACCTCGTCCGTGTGCTCGCCGAGGGTGGGGGCGGGAGCGGGGGGCGGCGAGGCGTCGCCGAGGCGCAGCGGGGAGCCCGGGGCGAGGTGGGGGCCGATGCCCGGCTGGTCGAGCTCGCCCATGAGGGGCTCCTCGTGCAGGGCGGCGGCCACCTCCGCGAAGTCGCGGTAGCGGGACCACAGGACGGACGTGTTCCGCAAGCCGTCCCCGACCTGCTCGCAGGTGCGGGCCGCGAACCACGGGGCGAGGACGCCGCCGAGCGCCTCGCGGTAGGTGAAGCGGTCTCCGGCGCGGCGGAAGTCGGCGCCGAGGGCGCGTTCGAGGGCGGCGCTCACCTCGCCGAGGCCGGTCGCCTCCACGAGGTCGCGCCAATGGCGCGCCGTGAGCACCGCCACCATGACGCGGCCGTCGGCGGTGGGGAAGTCGCGTCCGAAGTCGCCGAACAGGTGGTTGCCCAGGCGCTGCCTCGGCTCGCCCAGTTGCGCCTCCGCGAGGTAGCCGAGGTTCCCGGCGGTGGCCAGGGCGACGTCCTGCAGCGCCACGTGGAGGCTCTGCCCTTCGCCCGTGCGCAGTCGGTGCCGCTCGGCCGCCAGGAGGCCGACGGCCATGTAGAGCCCGCACGCCACGTCCCAGGCGGGCAGGGAGTGGTTGACCGGTGCGTCCTGGTCGGGCGGGCCCGTGACGCCGGGGAAGCCCAGGGCGGCGTTCACCGTGTAGTCGACGGCGTTGCCGCCGCCCCGCGTGCCCTGGAGCCGGACATGGATCAGGTCGGGCCTCGCCGCCTTCAGCTCGTCGTAGGTGAGCCCCTGGCGCGGCGGCGCGTTGGTCAGCACGACGCCGCACTCGGCGATGAGACCTGCGACGAGCCCGCGCCCTTCCGGCGAGCGCAGGTCGGCGGTGACGGACCGCTTGCCCTTGTTCAGCCCGGCCCAGTACAGGCTCCGGCCGGACGGCGCGAGCGGCCACCGGTCGATGTCGGGGCCGCCGCCCACCTGGTCGACCCTGATGACGTCCGCGCCGAGCTGCGCGAGCGTCATCCCTCCCAGCGGCGTCGCGACGAAGCTCGACAGCTCCACGACGCGCATCCCGTCCAGCGGCAGCGTTCCCGTCATGACGCGATGTCTATCAGGGAGCCGCGCCCGCCTCCCCGGACGGGTCGACCGGACGGGTCGGCCGGACGGGGGATCGCGCCGGCGGGGCCGGCTCGGGGGGTTGCGGCCGCCGCCGACGCGATCGTCCGGGGGGCGCCGGAGACCGGGGCCGCCTCCCCGCGGGTGGGGGCCCGCGGGGCGGACGCCCCGGCCTCCGGCGCGGCCGGTCCCGTGGGGAGGGAGGGGACGGGCCTTCCGGGGGTGGCTAGCCGGCCTCCGGGACGGGCAGCGTCGGCTGCCCGTCGATGCCGAGGGTGTCCTCGACGAGGGTGACGAAGACCTCCGCGTCGTGCACGAGCTCCTCGGCCTCGCGCGGGGTGACGGCGCGCGGCAGGCCCGCCTCGGCGGCGGCGCGCTTGTCGGCGCCGGCGGCGAAGAACGCGGCCCACTCGCGCAGCGCGGGCTCGGCCTCGGGCAGCAGCACCCACACGCTGCGCGGCCGGCCGCGGCGGTGGGTCTCCAGCGGTTCCTTGGACGCCAGCACCGCCGCGGCGGCGCGCAGCGCGGCCAGGTGGGCGCAGACGTAGCGGACGGCGGGCGAGGTGGCCTCGGCCGCCTCGGCGAGGCCCATGCGGGCGGCGTGCAGCTGGCCGACGGCCGTGTGCGCCGGACGCGGCGCGGGCATCGGACGGTGGCGCGGGCTCGGCGGCGGGACGGACTGTGCGGCGGAGTGGACTCCGCGTGCGGTCATCGTTCCGGACATGTGTGCCTCCTTCCGGGCTCGGGCCGGCCGGGCGGAGAGCTTCCCCTCACTCCGCCCGGCCGTCCGTCCCGCCGAAACACCGCGATCGGCGGGGACGTCGCCCTGGCGCGGGCCGCGAGTCCCGCACCAACGTCGAACATAAGTTCGACGCATTCCCCAGTAAACAGCCCTGACGCCGATTCGTCAACGTGTTCGAACGCGTGTCGCGAGCCGCAGGTCAGCGGGCATGGCGACGGTAGGGATATGGTGCGGAACGGTCCGCCGGGAGCGCCGGCCGGAGGCTAGCGAGGCCGCCTGACGTGCACCGGGACGTTCGTTCCGAGGAGGTCCGGGAAGTATTCGGCGATGTGCATCGGCATCCGGACGCAGCCGTGTGAGGCCGGATACATCGGCACGTCCAGGGCGCCGTGGAAGGCGATGCCGCCGTTGAAGTAGATCGGGTTGTACAGGCGCCCCAGGGGCGAGGTCTCCCAGCCGGTGAAGCGGCGGCCCGTCCGGAAGTCGCCCGTGCCCGTCGAGGCGTAGCGGCAGCGCGGGACGGTGGCGCCGCGGTCCTTGGCGCAGTAGTACTCCCCCGAGCCGGACGAGATGTGCGAGATGAGACGCGGCGTGCCGTCCTTGTAGAGGACGAGGTACTGGCGCTTGAGGTCGACGTCGACCCGGTCCTTCTCGCGCTTCTTGGCCATCGGACGCGGCTGCTCGGGGGCGTCCAGGGCCTTCCAGAAGGACGCGCCGAGGGTGGTCTTCTGCTTGAGGCCGTTGACCGCCTGGAACGCCCACACGGCCATCTGCGTGGACGGCCCGTACTTCCCGTCCGCCTTGCCCGGGTCGTAGTTGAGTTCCTTGAGGCGGCGCTGGAGCGCCTCGACGTCGTCGCCCTTCGCGCCCGCCTTCAGCTTGCGATGCGTAGGGGTAGGCGTCGGCGCGGGCGTCCTGGGCGGGGGCGCCGTCGCGGACGGCGAGCCCTCCTGCGCCCGGGGCTCCGCCTGCTCAGTCCCGCTGCAGCCCGCGAGGGCGACGGCCGCGATCAGCGGCACCGCGCCCATCCGAACGTCGATCGGTATCCCGCGCATGGAGGAAGCTTAAAGTGCTTCCCATGCATCCGAATGCCGAAATCGTCGCGAAGGCCCTGCTCGACCAGGGCGCGACCGGGGCCATCGTCGAGCTTCCCGACTCCGCGCGGACGGCGCAGGCCGCCGCCGAGCAGCTGGGCTGCGAGGTGGGCGCCATCGCCAACAGCCTGGTGTTCGACGCCGACGGGGCGCCGCTGCTGGTCCTGACCAGCGGCGCGCACCGCGTCGACACCGCGAAGGTGGCGGCGCTGGTGGGCGCGGCGAAGGTCCGGCGGGCGACGCCCGAGTTCGTCCGGGAGGCGACCGGGCAGCCGATCGGGGGCGTGGCGCCGCTCGGCCACCCCGCGCCGATCCGTACGCTCGTGGACGTCTGGCTGGACGGGTACGGCGAGGTCTGGGCGGCGGGCGGGCACCCGCACACCGTCTTCCCCACGTCGTACGAGGAACTGCTGAGGATCACCGGGGGGACCCCCGCGGAGGTGGAGTGATGGAGCTCTGGCACAACCCGCGCTGCTCGAAGAGCCGCGCCGCGAAGGCGGCGCTGGACGAGGCGGGCGTGGAGTACACCGAGCGCCGCTACCTGGACGAGCCGCCCACGGCGGCGGAGCTGGACGCGGTGCTCACCCGGATCGGCGCCGAGCCGTGGGACGTGGCGCGGCTGAACGAGCCGGTCGCCAAGGAGCTCGGGCTCAAGGACATGGAGCGCGACCGGGCCCGCTGGATCGAGGTCATGGTGGCGAACCCGGTGCTGATCCAGCGCCCGATCGTGCTGACCGGGGAGGGCGCCGTGGTCGCGCGGGACGGCGAATCCGTGCGGAAGGCCCTCGACAGCCGCTGACACCGGTGTGATTCTGGGGAGTCGGAGCACGACGATCGGTGACCTCCCGGAGGTGCGATGACCGCGCAGATGCGCACGGGGCCGGCCGCGGGCGATCCGGAGTTCCGCGGGATCGACCCGCCCGCGCTGAACCAGGTCGCCAGGCAGTTGCAGGACGCGCAGAACGCGATCCAGGGCTGGCTGAACGCGCATCGTCCCCCGCCGGGGGTGTCCGCGGCCGGGTACCGGCAGGCCGACCAGGTGGCGCGGTGGGCCGCCGACCAGCTCGGGATGCTCTCGCGCCGCTACAACTACGCGATCGCCCACCCCTCCCCCGGCGGCGGGGTGGACGCCCCGCCGCCGCCGGTCCGCCCGCGGACGCCGGGGACGGGCGGCGGGGCCCCGGTCGGGACGCCCCGGCCCGTCCAGCCGCCGCCGCGCGGGACGGGCCCGGGGCCCACCCCGAGGGGCGCGGGCGACATCGGCGGCTTCCCCGACCGCGGGGCCGCCGCCAGGGCCGCCAAGACCGACGCCCTCGCCGTGCTGGCGTCCGTCCGGGACGGCGAACCCGTCCCCGACCCGCTGTGGAGGCACCTCAGGGCGAACGCCGACGACCCCGACTACACCGAGAAGCTGTACGAGCGGCTCGGCCCCGCCGCGACGGCCGGCCTGGTCGGGGCGGCCGGCCGGGACGAGGCGAAGCTGCGGGCCGTCCGGGAGTCGCTGGGCATGGCCAGCCACCACATGACGGTGGACGTGACGTGGCTGCGGGCGTTCCTGGCCGAGGCCGACCGCGCCGGGGTCCATCCCGCGGCCGTCCAGGTGCTCCTGGGGGCCGGCATGAGCGAGCGGACGCGCGCGGCCATCGCCAGGCTCGGCCTGGGCGAACCGGGACGAGCCCCGCTGGCGGCCGCGCCGCGAGCGACCGACGTCGCCTGAGAGTCGCCATGGCCACTCCACCGCCTCCGGGAAGCCTGCCCCTGCCGCTCACCGGCGCCGCCGCCGCCGCGCTGTCGCCGAGCGAGCAGCCCAATCCGGAGTACCAGCGGCTCTACCAGGCGTACGCGGACGCGTACGGCAGCATCGACCGGCTGCGGCACGCCCTCGACGCGCCCGTGAAGACCCTGCGCGGGACGGACGCGTGGCTGGGCCCGGAGGCGCGCGTGTGGGGCGGCCAGCTGGACGCCAACCGCGGGACGCTGAAGAAGGCCGCCGACCGCATCCTCTGGGACATCTACGATCGGCTTTCGTCGACCCAGCGGACCATCCCCCGGGTCTAGTCTCTGTCGGGTGAGGGACCCGAAGCTGCGCGAGATCGACCAACGCGCCTTCCTACGCAGGCTCAACCCCATGCTGGACGTGTACGCGGCGGCGATGGAGCCGCCGCACGAGCAGATCCCGGGACGGCACACCATCATGGAGCGGCACGCCGCGTACCCGGGGTTCCGGGCGTTCGTGGTCGAGCGGCGCGGCGCGCTGCCCGTCCTGACGAGCCCGGTGCAGGGCTTCGCGTACGGGTTCCACGGGACGCGCGGGCAGTGGTGGCACGACGTCGTCCACCAGGCGCTGTCCGACCTGGAGGGGCCCGAGCACGCGGAGGCGTGGCTGGACGACGCGTTCGAGGTCGCCGAGCTGCACGTCCACCCGCAGGCTCAGGGCAGGGGCCTCGGCCGCACGCTGCTGAACGCGCTGTGCGAGGGGAGGCCGGAGCGGACGGTCGTCCTGTCGACGCTCGACCGGCGGCCGGACACCCCGGCCCGCAACCTCTACCGCTCGGTCGGCATGGTGGACCTGCTGAGCGGCTTCGAGTTCCCCGGGGGCGGGCCGCCCTACGCGGTCATGGGCGGGATGCTGCCCCTCGCGCCGTACGCCTCGGCGCCGAGGCGCGAGTAGACCTCGCGCGTCGCCGTCGACTTGTTGAACGTGATGAAGTGGATGCCGGGCGCGTCCTGCTCCAGCAGCTCGCGGCACAGTTCGGCGGCGTGCTCGACGCCGAGCCTGCGCACCGCCTCCGGGTCGTCGGCGACGGCGTCGAAGCGGGCCTTGACCTCCGGCGGGAACGGCGCGCCGGACAGCTGCTCGGACCGCTCGATCGTGCTCAGCTGCGTGACGGGCATGATGCCCGGCAGGATCGGCACGTCGCAGCCGGCGGCGGCGACGCGGTCGCGGAGCCGGAAGTAGTCCTCGGCGCGGAAGAACATCTGGGTGATCGCGTAGTCGGCGCCGGCCCGGCACTTCTCGATGAAGTGGCGGACGTCGCTGTCGACGTCGGGCGAGCGCGGGTGCTTGTAGGGGAAGGCGGCCACGCCGACGCAGAAGTCGCCGTAGGAGCGGATCATCCGGACCAGGTCGGCGGCGTACTCGACGCCGTCGGGGTGCTTGACCCACTCCCCCATCGGGTCGCCGGGCGGGTCGCCGCGCAGCGCGAGGACGTTGCGGACCCCGGCCGCGGCGAACCGGCCGATCAGGTTGCGCAGCTCGGCCTGGGAGTGGTTCACGGCGGTGAAGTGCGCGACCGGGGTGAGCGTGGTGTCGGTGGCGATGCGCTCGACGATGTCGACGGTGGTGTCGCGGGTGCCGCCGCCGGCGCCGTAGGTCACCGACACGAACGTCGGGTGCAGGGACTCCAGCTCGCGGATCGTCCGCCACAGGTTCCGCGCGCCCTTGTCGGTCTTGGGCGGGAAGAACTCGAACGAGAAGGACCTGCCGCCCGAGGCCAGGAGCTCTCGGACGGTCGGGGGCCGGTCGGGACGTTCGCGTCGCATCCTCCAAGCCTACAGAAGGCCCTTGAGGGCGCCTTGAGCCGTCCGAGGGCGGCTCGGGCCGCCGTTTTGCGTGATGCTCATCACACCTCGCGGGCGTTATGTACGCATTTCTGGCAATCCAGTGACTTCTCACGTTCCGGCGGCAAGGTTGAATCCCCCCAGGTGGATACGATCGCGGCATGTCGACCAGCCGCATCCGCAAGGAGGTCGACGAGGCCCTCCTCGGCTTCGTCGACCGGCAGCGCCCGGCGCTGCTGAGCATCAGCGACGACCTCGGCCCGCTGCTGGCCGCCCTCGACGCCCTGCTCGGCGGGGGCAAGCGGCTGCGGCCGGCCTTCTGCTACTGGGGGTGGCGCGCCGCGGGCGGCGAGAACGATCCCGGGATCGTGGCCGCCGCCGCGTCCCTGGAGCTGCTCCAGGCGAGCGCGCTGGTCCACGACGACGTGATGGACTCCAGCGACACCCGCCGCGGCCAGCCGTCCGCGCACCGCCGGTTCGAGGCGCTGCACCGGGCGCAGGCGTGGCCGGGCGACGCGGAGGCGTTCGGCGGCGGCGCGGCCATCCTGCTCGGCGACCTGTGCCTGGCCTGGTCGGGCGAGATGTTCGAGACGTGCGGGCTGGACGCCGAGCGCCGCCTGCGCGGCCGCGCCGTCTACGACCTGATGCGCACCGAGGTCATGTGCGGCCAGTACCTCGACATGCTGGAGGGCACCCGCGGCCTCGCGACCGTCGCCACGGCGCTGCGCGTGGTCGAGTACAAGAGCGCCAAGTACACGATCGAGCGCCCGCTGCACCTCGGCGCCGCGCTGGCCGGCGCCCGCCCGGACGTGACCGCCGCGCTCACCGGCTACGGCCTGCCGCTCGGCATCGCCTTCCAGCTCCGCGACGACGTGCTGGGCGTGTTCGGCGACCCGGCCGCGACGGGCAAGCCCGCCGGCGACGACCTGCGCGAGGGCAAGCGGACCGTGCTGATCGCGCTCACGCTGGAGCGCGCCACCGCCGCGCAGGCCGCCGCGGTGCAGCGCCGCCTCGGCGACCCCGCGCTCGACCGTCCCGGCGTGGACGAGCTGCGCACGATCATCGAGGAGACCGGCGGCCTCGCCGCCTGCGAGGCGATGATCGAGCGCTACCTGCGCGAGGCGGAGGAGGCCCTCGGCTCCGCCCCCGTCACCGCCGAGGCCCGGGAGGCCCTGGGCGAGCTCGCCGTGGCCGCCACCACGCGCAGCACTTAAGCGACTGATGACACAATCCGGCCAAATTTTCCCAGTGCACTAGAACTTTCCCACTGATCGGTGGCAGAAATGTCGCCATGTCCGCCGACACCCCGGGGAACCGCGTCCCGCGCTTCGACCCGCTGCCCGAGAACGAGTGGGACGACGTCCTCAAGGCCGTGGCCGCCACCACCGGGCCGCTGAACGTCTTCACCACGCTCGCCCGCCACCCGGAGCTGTTCCGCGCGTGGATCGGGCTCGGCTCGATGCTGCTGATGAAGGGGACGCTGAGCGCCCGGGACCGCGAGCTCGCGATCCTGCGGACCGCGCACCACCGGTCCTGCGAGTACGAGTGGGAGCACCACCGCGGGCTCGCGCTCGGCGCCGGGCTCACGGAGGCGGAGGTCGCCGCGCTCCGGCTCGACGCCGACGCCCACGACTGGAGCGACGACGACCGCATGGTCGTCACGGCCGCCGACGAGCTGCACGCCAAGGGCACGGTGACCGACGCGACCTGGACGGAGCTCGCCACCCGGTTCGGGGAGCACGAGCTGATCGAGCTGGTCATGCTGATCGGCCACTACCACATGGTCGCCTTCACCCTGAACGCGCTGCGCGTCCAGAACGAGGAGGGGCACTGATGCGGACGGGACGATGGCTGCCGGCGGCGGCCGCGCTCGCGGCCGTGCTGGCGCTGACGGCGGCGCCCGGACCCGGCGCGGCGCGGGCGGAGGCGGGACGCTGCGGCGACCCGGCGCAGCGTCCCTGGTGCGACACGGCGCTCACCCCCGACCAGCGGACGGCGCTGCTGCTGCCGAAGCTGACCGACGACGAGAAGATCGCGCTGCTGGCGTCCGACGACCCGTTCGGCGGCCCGCTCGGCGGCTTCTTCGAGGACGCGCACGCCGACACGAGCGACGGCGTCGAACGCCTCGGCATCCCGCCCGTGTACATGTCCGACGGCCCGGCGGGCGTCCGGCAGGGCAAGGCGACCGCGCTGCCCGCGCCGATCGCGATGGCGGCGGGCTTCGACCCGGACGCCGCGCGGCTCTACGGCGGGACGGTCGCCTGGGAGGCCCGGCACCGCGGCAACGACCTGATCTTCGGCCCGACGGTGGACGTGCTGCGCACGCCCCGCAACGGCCGGACGTTCGAGGGCTTCGGCGAGGACCCCTACCTGTCCGCGACGCTCGGCGCGCCGTGGATCAAGGGCGCGCAGGAGCAGGGCGTGATGACGTCGGTCAAGCACATGGCCGTCTACACGCAGGAGCAGGACCGGCTGTCGCTCGCCATGGAGGTGGACCCGCGCACGCTGCGCGAGATCTACCTGCCGCCGTTCGAGGCCGCCGTCAAGGAGGGCGGCGCGGCGACCGTCATGTGCGGGTTCGGCAAGCTGAACGGCCGGTGGGCCTGCCAGGACGACGCCGTCCTCAACAAGATCCTGCGGTCGGAGTGGGGCTTCAAGGGGTTCGTGCCGTCCGACCACACGGCCGCGCAGGACACCGCCGGGGCCGCCAACGGCGGGCTCGACATGGAGCTGCCGCTCGGCACGAAGTACAACGCGTTCATGCTGAAGATGGCCGTCGCGCAGAAGAAGGTCACGCAGGCGACCATCGACGGGCACGTCGGCAACATCCTGCGGACGATGTTCGCGTTCGGGATGTTCGACCGGCAGGCGTACGCCAACGACCTTTCCCGCGTCGACCGGACGGCGAGCGAGACCGCCGCGCGCCGGATCGAGGAGGCGGGGATCACGCTGCTGAAGAACGACGGCGCCCTGCCGCTGGCCGCGCCCACGTCGATCGCGCTGATCGGGCGGGCGGCGCAGGACGCGCCGAGCGGGTTCGGGTCGGCGAAGGTCGTGCCGTTCACGACCGTGAGCGCGCAGGAGGGCATCGCCCGCCGCGCCGGCTCCGGAACCGAGATCACTTTCACCAACGGCGACGACCGCGGCGAAGCGGCCGGACTGGCGCGGGACGCCGACGTGGCGATCGTGTTCGCCACCGACAGCCAGGGCGAGTTCTTCGACAAGTCGTGCCTGACGCTCCAGTGCGGCGAACCGCTCCGGGGCGACCAGGACGGCCTGATCTCCGAGGTCACCAAGGCCAACCCCAACACGATCGTCGTGCTCAACACGGGCGGCCCCGTCCTCACGCCCTGGGCCGGCCAGGTGAAGGGCATCGTCGAGGCCTGGTACCCGGGGCAGGAGGCGGGCAACGCCCTCGCGCGCGTCCTGTACGGCGACGTGGACCCGGGCGGACGGCTGCCCGTGACATTCCCCGTGGCCGAGAACGACGCGCCGGCGGCCGGGAACCCCGCGCAGTACCCCGGTGTCGACAAGACCGTCACGTTCTCCGAAGGCGTCATGGTCGGCTACCGGCACTACGACGCGAAGGGCATCAAGCCCCAGTTCCCCTTCGGGCACGGCCTGTCCTACACGACGTTCTCCTACAGCGGGCTCAAGGCGAGCACCAAGGCCGTCCAGGTGACCGTCACCAACACCGGCGCGCGGGCGGGCGTGGCCGTCCCGCAGCTCTACATCGGCATGCCGTCGGCCGGCGTGGACGTGCCGCAGCCGCCCAAGCAGCTCAAGGGCTACACCAAGGTCACTCTCGGCCCGGGCCAGAGCACCACGGTCACGTTCCCGCTGACCTCGCGGTCCTTCTCCTACTGGAACGAGGAGGCGAAGGCGTGGAAGGTCGCGGACGGGTGCTACACGGTCATGGTCGGCTCCTCGTCCCGGGAGATCGCCCAGAAGGGGACACTCGGGACGTGCCAGTAAATACAAAGATCTGGGTTCCCCTGCCGTGCTCAGCCGTTACGCGGTACAAATGAGGAAATCTTCGTCCGTCCCCGCCGAGTCGGAGTCCCCCTGTGCCGCACGACACCTCCCGCGGGAGGACGAGCCCCCACTCCCCGCGTCCCGCCGCCGCCCGTTCCGGTCGTCCAGGGCACTCCGGGCATCCCGCCCGGACCGCTAAGGCCCGGTCCGGGCAGGGCCGCCAGAACGGCGCGCCCCGGTCCGCGCACGGCCGCGACCGGCGGCACGGCACACCGCTCGGCCCCGACGACCCGCGCGGCCTCGGCGGCTACACGCTGCTCCGCCGGCTCGGCGAGGGCGGCCAGGGCGTCGTCTACCTGGGGCGGGACGGCGACGGCGAGCTCGTCACCGTCAAGCTGCTGCGCGGCGGCGCGACCGCCGGCCAGCGCGCGCGCAGCCGCTTCGTCAAGGAGGCGGACGCGGCGCTGAAGGTGTCCGGGCGGCACACGGCGCGCGTCCTGGACGCCGACATGACCGGCGACCGCCCCTACATCGTCAGCGAATTCGTCGAGGGGCCCTCGCTCCAGCACGTCGTCGCCGACCGCGGCCCGCTGCCCGCCCCGCAGCTGCGCAAGGTCGCGCTGCGCACGGCGGCGGCGCTCGCCGCGATCCACCGCGCCGGGATCGTGCACCGCGACTTCAAGCCCGGCAACGTCCTCCTCGGCCCGGACGGCGCCAAGGTCATCGACTTCGGCATCGCCCGCACCGCGGACGCGGCCCCGATCACCACCGGCCCCGTCGGCACCCCCGCCTACATGGCGCCCGAGCAGATCGAGGACGAGCCCGTCGGGCCGCCCGCCGACGTGTTCGCCTGGGGCGCCGCGATGGTGTTCGCCGCGACCGGCCGGCCGCCCTTCGGCACCGGGCCGAGCGCCGCCGTCATGCGGCGCGTCACCTCCCGGCGGCCCGACCTCGGCGACATGCAGGGCCCGCTGCGCGACCTCGCGGCCCGCTGCCTGGACAAGAACCCGGCCGCCCGGCCCACCGCGCCGCAGCTCGTCCGGGCGCTGCGGGACGGCCGGAGCCCGGCGCCGAAGCCGCGCCCGACCCGGATCCCGCGCTACCGGTGGCGGATGATGGTCGCGCTCGGCGCCGTCGTCGCCGCCGGGTTCGCGCTCGGCCTGGTGTTCTGAGCGGGCCGGTGTTCTGAGCGGGCTGTTGTTCTCAAGCGGGGCCTGCCCTCGTCACCAGTGGGGCGGGCGCTCCTCCAGCAGGCGGTCGTCGTCGCCGGCCCCGCCGCGCCACTCGCCCCAGCCCGTGTCGGTGTCGTCGGACGTCTGGTCGGGCAGGATCTCCAGGTCGTCGTCCAGGTCGACCGTGCGGTCGTCATCGGGTCCGAGGCTCATGCCCCCATTGTGGGTGATCGTTCCCACCGCCCGCACCATGATCTACGTCAAACCACGACAAGGTCAGGCCGCCAGCCGGCGCGCGAACTCCGCCGCCGCCGCGCCGGGGTCGTCCGCCTCGGTGATGGCGCGCACCACGACGACGCGGGTCGCGCCCGCCGCCAGCACCTCGCCGAGGTTCCCGAGGTCGATGCCGCCGATCCCGAACCAGGGCCGCGCCGCCCGCAGCGACGCCGCGTACTCCAGCAGCTTCGGGCCGCGCGCGGGACGGCCGGGCTTGGTCGGCGTCGGCCACACGGGGCCCGCGCAGAAGTAGTCGACGCCGGGCTCGACGGCCGCCGCCGACGCCTGCTCGCCGGAGTGCGTGGACCGGCCGATCAGCATGTCGCCGCCGACGATCTCTCGGGCGGCGGGCACCGGCAGGTCGTCCTGGCCCAGGTGCAGCACGTCCGCGCCGACGGCGTGCGCCACGTCGGCCCGGTCGTTGACCGCCAGCAGCGCGCCGTGCCGGTCGCAGGCCGCCCGGAAGATCTCCAGGTACGCCATCTCCTCCCGGGCCTCCAGGCCCTTCTGGCGGAGCTGGACGATGTCGACCCCGCCCGCGAGGACGGCGTCGAGGAAGCCGGGCAGGTCTCCCCGGCCCTCCCGCGCGTCGGTGCAGAGGTAGAGGCGGGCCCGGCTGAGCCGGGCGCGCAGCGCGACGGCGCGTTCGGAGGGTTCGGAGAGTTCGGAGGGGACGGAGGGGAGATGCCTGGACACTGCCGGTCATCGTCCTTTCACAGGTGATCGCGGGGCCGCGCGGGCGGCGAACCGCCGCCGCGCGTGACCCCGCGATCGTGTCACGAGCGTTGCCCTCCGTTGATACCCGGTGGCCGGGACCGCCGGGAGGGCGGGGGCGTCCGGGCGGCGCGGGACGCCCTGGAGTGCCCTGGCCCCCTAGAAGGCCAGTGCCTGGGCCCGGCGGCGGACCTCGGTCCCCCTGTTCTCGGTGAGCGCCTCCACCGGCGTCCCCGGCAGCGTGTCGTCGGCGGTGAACAGCCAGCGGATCGTCTCCACGTCGTCGAACCCGGCGTCCGACAGGAGGGTGAGCGTGCCGGGCAGCCCCTTGATGACCTGGCCGTCCTTGATGAAGGCCGCCGGGACCATCGGCTCGCCGCCCCGGCGGACCGCGAGGATCCGGTGCTCGTGGATGAGCTGCTTGATCCGGTTGGGCTTGATCCCGAGCCGTTCGGCGGTCTCGCGGAGGGTGAGCCATTCGCCGGCGAGGGCGTCGGTCCGGGGGTCGAGTGCGCTGTCAACGGTTGCGTGCATCTGCGTCACGCCCCCTTGCTACCACGCCTTCGGAAGCCTCAAACCCGCTGGACAGCCGTTGTCCTCCCGCGGCGATCGCCGTCAGCGAACGGCCTGCCGGACGGGGACGTCCGGGTCGGCGATCGCCACCGGGTCCACCGGCGTCCCGGCGGCGATCACCCGCCTCGCCTGCACCAGGTCACGGGGCCGGTCGACGGTGAGGATCGCGTCGAGGCGGTCGCCGGTCAGCCACACCGCCGCCCACTTCGGCCCGGACGGGTCGCCGCGCAGGACGAGCCGCTCGGACGCGGCGTGGTTGCCCGCGTACTGCACCATGCGCCCGAACTGTTCGGACCAGAAGTAGGGGGCGGTGTCGTATCCGGCGTCCTGGCCGAGGAGGGCCGCGGCGGCGGTCTCGGGGGCGTTGAGGGCCGTGTCCCAGTGCTCGACGAGGAGCCGCCGCCCGTACCGCGACGACCACCAGGCGGCGACGTCGCCGACCGCCACGATGTCGGGGCGGAGGGAGCCGGGCTCCTCCGCGCCCTGGTAGACGCGGAACGAGCCGTCGGTGACGACGCCGCGCTCGACCAGCAGGCCCGAGCCGTCCAGCCACGACACGACCGGGCGGACGCCGACGCCGGTCACGACCTCGTCGGCCTCGATCCGCCCGCCGCCGGCGAGCACGAGGCCGCCCGCCTCGACGGCGGCGACCTTCACGCCGGTGCGCAGCTCCACGCCCGCCTCCGCGTACCAGGGGGCGGTCAGCGCGCCCACCTCGGGCCCGATCGCGTTGGCGACCGGGGCGTCGGCGGCCTCCACGACGGTGACGCGGCAGCCCTTCTTCGCGGCGGTGGTCGCGACCTCGGCGCCGATCCAGCCCGCCCCGACGATCACGATCCGGGCGCCCGCGGTCAGCCGGGAGCGCAGGTCGCGGGCGTCGTCGATGGTCCGCAGGACGTGCTGGCGGCCCTGCCCCGGCAGCGTGACCGGGGTGGCGCCGGTCGCGATGACCAGCCCGTCGAACGGCAGGTCGCCCGCCGTGGTCGCCAGCTCCCCGCCGCGTCCGGGCTCGTCCGGCCGCAGCGCGGTCGCGCGCTCGCCGAGCAGCAGCTCGCAGCGCAGCGCGTCCCAGTCGGCGTCGACGGTCGTGTCGTCGGACTCGCCCGCGAGGACGGCCTTCGACAGCGGCGGCCGGTCGTAGGGCCGGTGCCGCTCCGCCGAGACGAGCGTCAGCGCGCCCTCGTACCCCTTGTTCCGCAGGGCTTCCGCGGCGCGCACGCCGGCCAGCCCGCCACCCACGACGATGACCCTCTCCATGAAGGGCAGCCTAATGTGCCGCGATTTTCGCGTGGACACCTGTCCAGGAGCTGGCGCGCTTTACCGAGGTCGTAAGGTGGGAAGCGGATAAAACGACACAGAGCGCGGGAGTCCGGTGCGACCGGGCTGAGAGGGCGGCTGGAACGGGCCGCCGACCGCCAGACCTGATCCGGATCATGCCGGCGAAGGGAGCGCGCATGGAGATCGTGATCGTGGGCGCGGGGGTGATCGGCCTCGGCACCGCCTGGCGCGCCGCCGCGGGCGGCGCGGCCGTCACCCTGGTCGACCCGTCCCCCGCGAGCGGCGCCTCGGCGGTGGCGGCGGGCATGCTCACCCCGGTCAGCGAGTTGACCTACGGCGAGGAGCCGCTGCTGCGGCTCGGCCTCGCGTCCCGCGACCGGTACGGCGCGTTCGTCGCCGAACTGGAGGAGCTGACCGGCCTGGAGACCGGCTACCGCACCGACGGGCTGCTCCAGGTCGCCTTCGACTCCGACGACCTCCGGTACCTCGACGACCTGCGCCGCTTCCAGGAGAGCCTGGGCATCCCCGCGGAGGCGCTGACCGGCCGGGAGTGCCGGCGCGCGGAGCCGATGCTCGCGCCCGGCGTGCGCGGCGGCCTGCTCGCCCCCGAGGACGGCTCCATCGACCCGCGCCGGCTCACCGCGGCGCTGCTGGCGGCGGCGGCGCGGCTCGGCGTCCGGCTGGTCCGCCGGAAGGCCGCGCGGATCGTCGTCGAGGGCGGCGCGGCGGCCGGAGTCGGGCTGGACGACGGCACGGTGCTCCGCGCCGACCGGGTGCTGCTGGCGGCCGGGCCGTGGTCGGGCGACCTCGACGGGCTGCCGCCCGGGATCGTTCCCCCCGTCCGGCCGGTGAAGGGCCAGGTGATCCGGCTCCGCACCCGCGTCCCGTTCCTGCGGCGCACCACCCGCGGCCTGGTGCGGGGCTCGTCGGTCTACCTGGTGCCGCGCGCGGACGGCGAGATCGTCCTCGGCGCCACCCAGGAGGAGCTGGGCTTCGACACGCGGGTCACCGCCGGCGGGCTGTGGGAGCTGCTGCGGGACGCCCGCGAGCTGCTGCCCGGCATCACCGAGCTGGAGTTCGCCGAGGTCACCGCCGGGCTGCGGCCCGGATCGCCGGACAACGCGCCGGTCATGGGCCCCACCGGCCTGCCCGGCCTGTTCGCCGGTACGGGCCACTTCCGCAACGGGGTCCTGCTCACCCCGGTGAGCGCCGACATCCTGGCCGCCATGCTGCTGGACGGCCCCGTCCCCGAGGTCGCCGGGCCATTCGCCCCGGCCCGATTCGAGGTGCCGGCATGAGGGTGCACGTCAACGGCGAGCCGCGCGAGCTGCCCGACGGCGCGGGACTGGCCGAGGCCGTCGCGTCCGTCACCACCGCGCGGACGGGCGTGGCGGCCGCGCTGAACGGCGAGGTCGTCCGCCGCTCCGCCTGGGAGACGACGACGCTGCGGGACGGCGACCGGCTCGAAGTGCTGACCGCCGTGCAAGGGGGGTGACCGCGCATCGAACGGAGCGCAGCGCAGCCGAGCGGACGCGGCGGCCCGCCCCGGACCCGGGGGCGCGGGAGGTCGTCCCCCCACAGGGGACGCGTACAGGGAGGATGAGGGTGGACACCGACACGCTGGTCATCGCCGGGGAGGAACTGGGCTCGCGGCTGATCATGGGGACGGGCGGCGCGCCCAGCATGCACGTGCTGCGGGAGGCGCTGACCGCGTCCGGGACGGAGCTGACCACGGTCGCGATGCGGCGGGTGGACCCGTCCGCGCGCGGCTCGGTGCTCGACGTCCTCGCGGAGTGCGGCATCCGGGTGCTGCCGAACACGGCGGGCTGCTTCACCGCCGGGGAGGCCGTGCTCACCGCCAAGCTCGCCCGCGAGGCGCTCGGCACGAGCTGGGTCAAGCTGGAGGTGATCGCGGACGAGCACACGCTGCTGCCCGACCCGATCGAACTGGTCGAGGCCGCCGAGCAGCTCGTCGACGACGGGTTCACCGTCCTGCCGTACACCAGCGACGACCCGGTGCTGGCGCACCGCCTGGAGCAGATCGGCTGCGCCGCGGTGATGCCGCTCGGCTCGCCCATCGGGTCGGGTCTCGGCATCCGCAACCCGCACAACATCGAGCTGATCGTCGAGCGGGCGAACGTCCCGGTGATCCTGGACGCGGGGCTGGGCACCGCGTCCGACGCCGCGCTCGCCATGGAGCTCGGGTGCGACGCCGTGCTGCTCGCGACCGCCGTGACCCGCGCGCGGCACCCGGAGCGGATGGCCGCGGCGATGCGGCACGCGGTGGAGGCCGGCCGGCTCGCCCGGCTCGCCGGGCGCATCCCGAAGCGCCGCTACGCGCAGGCGTCCTCGCCCTTCGAGGGCCTCGCCACCTCGTAGGCCCTCTAAAGAGTTCCCTGTAGGAATATTCGCTGGACCTGAAATCAGGCGGTCACCACACTGGGTCCGGTTCACCTCGGGCACACGCCGGGACCCGGCACGTTCCTTCGGTGTTCATCGAAACGACCCATACCTAAGGTGCGTGACATGCAGCAGGAGAACCCGGGTCGCGCCGACAAGCGCGCGGTCGCCGCCGCCACCGTCACGGTGGTGCTGTGGGCGTCCGCCTTCGTCTCGATTCGCAGCGCCGGCGCCGAGTACGGGCCCGGCGCCCTCGCCCTCGGCCGGCTCCTGTCCGGGACGGTCGTGCTCGGCGTGCTCTGGCTCGTCCGGCGCGAGGGCCTGCCGCCCAGGGCCGCCTGGCCCGGCATCGCCGCCGCCGGCGTGCTGTGGTTCGGCGCCTACATGGTCGCCCTCAACTGGGGCGAGCAGCTCGTGGACGCGGGCACCGCCGCCCTCGTCGTCAACATCGGGCCGATCCTGATCGCGCTCCTCGGCGGCTGGCTGCTGAAGGAGGGCGTCTCGTCCCGGCTGGTGGTCGGCATGGCCGTGTCGTTCGCGGGCGCCGCCGTCGTCGGGCTGTCGATGTCGGGCGAGGGCCGCGCGTCCGTCGGCGGGGTGCTGCTCTGCCTGGTCGCCGCCGTCACCTACGCGGCGGGCGTGGTGAGCCAGAAGCCCGCGCTGCGGCACGCCTCGGCGCTGCAGTTCACCACGTTCGCGTGCGCGGTCGGCGCGCTCGCCTGCCTGCCGTTCTCCGGCCAGCTGGTCTCGCAGGCCGCCGACGCCCCGGCGAGCGCCACCCTCAACATGGTCTACCTGGGCGTCTTCCCGACCGCGATCGCGTTCACGACCTGGGGGTACGCGCTGGCCCGCACGACCGCCGGGAAGATGGGCGCCACCACCTACGCCGTGCCCGCCCTGGTCGTGGGCATGTCGTGGCTGTTCCTCGGCGAGGTCCCCGGCCTGATCACGCTCGGCGGCGGCCTGCTCTGCCTGGCGGGCGTGGCCGTGTCCCGGAGCAGGGGCCGCGGCGTCCCGCCCGCCACTCCGGAACCGGGCGTCCCGGACGAATCGGCCCCGGGACTCATCGATGCTCATACTCGCGACTGATGAGATCCGCATCGATTCGCCCGTAAACTCGCACCGATGGACACGACGGTCGCAGATCCACTCGTCGGGAAGGTGCTCGACGGGCGCTACCGCATTGAGTCCCGCGTGGCCCGCGGCGGCATGTCCACGGTCTACGTCGCGCGGGACCTCCGCCTCGACCGCATCGTCGCGATCAAGGTGATGCACGCCGGGCTGGCCTCCGACGAGGACTTCGTCGCCCGCTTCATCGGCGAGGCCAAGGCCGCGGCGGCGCTGTCGCACCCGAACGTCGTCGCGGTCTATGACCAGCGCACCGACGGCGAGCACGTCTTCCTCGTCATGGAGTACGTCGCGGGCCGCACGCTCCGCGACGCGCTCACCTCGATCGGCCGGTTCGGGCCGCGCGCCGCGCTGGAGACCATGCAGCCGGTGCTGGCCGCGCTCGGCGCCGCCCACCGCGCCGGCCTCGTGCACCGCGACGTCAAGCCCGAGAACGTCCTCATCACCGAGGACGGCCAGGTCAAGGTCGCCGACTTCGGGCTCGCCCGCGCCGAGACGGCGAGCAAGATGACCAAGACCGGCATGATCATCGGCACGGTCGGCTACCTCGCGCCCGAGCAGGTGCTGTCCGGCAACGCCGACGTCCGCTCGGACGTCTACGCCGCCGGGATCATGCTGTTCGAGCTGCTCACCGGGCATCTCCCCCACCAGGGCGACACGCCGCTCGCCGTCGCGTACAAGCACGTGAACGAGACGGTCCCGCCGCCGTCCAGCGTCGTGCCCGGCATCCCCCGGCGGGTGGACGACCTGGTCACCGACGCGACGAGCCACGACCCGTCCCGCCGTCCGCAGGACGCGAACCAGTTCCACGCCGAGGTCTCCGAGGTGTTCGGCGGCCTGCCCCGCGACTTCGACCGGCGCCTCGAGGAGTCGTCGCGCGGCGGCACCGGCCTGCCGCACCCGCCCGCCCAGGGGCACACCGCCGTCCTCGACCCGCGCACGATGCCGGCCGAGTACGTCCCCCCGACGCGGACCGACCGCGCCATCGGCGCGCTGACCGGCCGCTACGTCCTGGTCGCCATCGGCGCGATCGCCGCGCTCATCCTCGGCTGGGCCGTCTGGTACCAGACGTCGGGCCAGTACGAGCACGTCCCGTCGTCGATCATCGGGATGAAGGTCGCCGACGCCCGCGACCAGTTGGAGTCCGGCGGCCTGGAGGTGCGGACCGCCAAGGCGGTCTACGACGACCGCGTCCACAAGGGCGGCGTCGCCAAGTCCGACCCGCCCGCCGGCGCCCGCGTCGCGAAGGGGCAGACCGTCACGCTCACACCGTCCAGGGGCATCACGCCCCGCGAGGTCCCGGACGTCGAGGGCAAGAGCCTCGCCGACGCCAGGAAGACGCTGGAGGACAAGGGCTTCACCGTCGGCCGGACGAGCACGAGCCCCTCCCAGACCGTGGCCAAGGACAGGGTCATCGGCACCGACCCGGAGCCCGGCGAGAAGCAGTCCCCGGACGACCCCGTCGCCGTCGTCGTCTCCAGCGGCATGTCCATGCCGGACCTCGTCGGCCAGAACGGCGACGCCGCCGCCAACCAGCTGCGCTCCATGGGCCTGAACGTCAACGTTCAGAAGAAGCAGGTGGCCGGCAAGGAGCCGAACACCGTGATCAGCCAGACCCCGTCCGAGGGCACCGGGGTGTCCCGAGGCGACGAGGTCACCCTCGTGGTCAACAAGCGCGACTGCATCGTCGACGCGGGCCCGTTCCAGTTCGGCTGCGACGACGGCGGCGACGAGCGCATCCCGGTGCCCGACATGACCAACCGCACCGTCGGCGAGGCGAGGAAGGCGCTGAAGGAGTCGGGTTTCAAGGTCAACGTGACGGGCTTCGGCGGCGACCGCGTCCGCTTCCAGTCCCCGTCCAGCGGCGAGGCCCCGCGTGGCTCCACGGTCACGATCGTCCGGGGCCCGTGAGCGGCTAGGCTGAACGCGCCATGACGAACAACCCCGTAGGGGCGCATGTCCCCGTGGCCGGCGGCCTGGCCACCGGCGGACTGAAGTACGCCGCCCAGATCGGCGCCGAGGCGATCCAGGTGTTCGTCGCGAACCCGCGCGGCTGGGCCCTCCCCGAGGGCAGGCCCGCCGAGGACGCGAAGCTCCGCGAGCACGGCCTCCCCGTCTACGTGCACGCCCCGTACCTGGTCAACTTCGGCTCCCCCACCCCGGAGACCCTGGCCAAGTCGATCGCGACGGTCCGCCACTCCCTGACCCGCGGCCTCGCCATCGGCGCCCGGGGCGTCGTCGTCCACACGGGCTCGTCCGTGAGCCAGACCTACGACGAGGCGATGGCGCAGGTCCACGAGCACGTCCTGCCGCTCCTGGAGGAGATCCCGGACGACGGCCCGGACCTCCTCCTGGAGCCCATGGCCGGCCAGAACAACATGCTCTGCGCCACGGTCCAGGACCTGGGCCCGTTCCTCGAGAAGCTGGAGCACCACCCGAAGCTGGGCGTCTGCTTCGACACCTGCCACGCCTTCGCCGCGGGCCACGACCTGGCGGCCCCCGGCGGCGCCAAGCAGACCCTCGACGCCCTGGTGGCCACGGTCGGCGAGGGCCGCCTCAAACTGATCCACGCCAACGACTCCAAGGACCCCTGCGCCTCCGGCCGGGACCGCCACGAGAACATCGGCGCCGGCCGGATCGGCGAGCAGCCCTTCGCCGACCTCTTCACCCACCCGGCCGCCAGGGGCATCCCCTTCCTCATAGAAACCCCGGGCCGAGCCCCCGAACCCCACGCGAACGACATAAGAACCCTGAAACGCCTACGCGACACCTGATCCCCACCGGTCGGCCCGCCCTGAGCACCCCACGCCGCCATACCGCGGCCACTAAGCGACGATGCCCGCCGGCCCCTGGCCACGCGACGGCCGGACTTGCCGCGCCCGAGACGCGCCACCGACCACCGGCAGACGCCCGCACAGACGCAACGATTCCGCAGCGACCGCAACCGGCTGGTGCAACGACGCCGACCGGCGGCCCAGCCCGCAACGACCCCGACCGTCGCGATTGCGTCCGAAGGCAGGTTCGAGCCTGCGAGAAACCTGATCGCGCAGCGAGCCGCAAGGCGAGCCGGAGCGACGCAGCGATCGCACGTTCTTCCGCCGAAGGGAGGGCCCCCAGGGCCCGACCGCCAAGGAAGAACAAATGAAAACGACTCGGGCGCCGCTGAACAACCCCCCGACTGTTCAACGACGCCCGAGCCACAGGCCACCGGATCCCACCCCCCCGGTACGGGATCCGGCGACTCCGATCCGGCTGTGCCGGATCTCCGGGATTTGCTGTTGTGGGAGGTCTCGCGGCCGGGGTGCCGGCCGCCCGCGCCTCCGGGTGGCGGTGTGGCTTGTGGTGCCACTGAGAACACTAGACGCGCGGTGCGGGCGGGCGGCACCAGGAAAACGCGGTCTTCGTTAAGCGGTACGTAGCCGGAGATGTGCGTAGCGTAGTCATGCGACGAGCGGTCGGTGCGGCGGGACGAGCGGTCGCGCGGGAACGGTCCACGCGGGACGGGTGCCGTTCGTAGATGAATCACGGGCGTTCAGCGGGCGGGTGCGTCCTCGGGGAGGTGCAGGCGTCGCAGCGCTCGGTCGGTGTGGCGGGGGACGCGGCGGCGGGTCAGCGCGGAAACGGCGATCATGGCGGCGAACGCGGCCGGTGCGATGAGGAGGGCGGGCTGGGTGAGGACGGCGTCCGGCCAGCCCGGCGGGGCGCGGTGGAAGAGGCCGGTGACGCCGGCGGAGACGGCGAGGCCGCCGCCGAGGAGGAGGCCGGCGGCGGCGCCGGCGGGGGTGAGGCCCCGCCACCAGATGCCGAGGACGAGCAGCGGGCACAGCGAGCAGGCGGACACGCCGAGGGCCGTGGTGACGAGGCCGGCCGCGCCCCGCGGGCCGAGGGCGGGCAGGAGCGCGAGCGGCGCGGCGAGCGCGATCACGACGCCGGCCCGGAACGCGGCCGCGCCGCCGCGGCGGAGGCACTGCGAGATCGTCCCGCCGATGGCCACGGCGAGGCCGCAGGACGTGCAGATGAAGGCGGCGAAGGCGGCGGCGGCGGCGAACGCGGTGAGCAGCGTGCCGGGCGGCCCGCCGATCGACCGCCGCGGGAGCAGCAGGACGGCGGCGTCGGTGTCGCCGGTCACGAGGAGGTCGGGGGCGTAGGCGCGCCCCAGGGTCCCGTAGAGGATGGGGAACACATAGAACAGGGCAAGGAGGACGGGCACGAGCGCGGCCGTGCGGCGCGCGGCGACGCCGGACGTGTTGGTGTAGAAGCGCATGAGGATGTGGGGTAACCCCATCGTGCCCAGCAGGACGCCCAGCATCGCCGAGTAGGTGCGGTAGAGCCCGTGCTCCTCGCCGCGGCCGAGCGGCGTCGCCCACGTCGCGCCGTCCTGGACGGGGAGTCCCTCGGCGTGCGGCACCCGCGCGCCGCCGGGGAAGACCACGACGGTGTCGCGGCCGACGGCGTGCCGGCCCTCGCGGAGCAGTACCGCCTCGCCGTGGCGGGGGACGCCGTCCACGCGTCCTCGCGCGGTGACGGTGACGGGCGCGGAGACGGTGACGGTGACGTCGGCCCGGACGTGGACGCGCGTGGTGTCCTCGAACCGGGGGACGCCGTCGCCCAGCGGGCCGGGCCCCCTGGCCATGTGCCACATGCCGAGCAGCGCGACGGCGGGCACCGCGACGGCGACCAGTTTCACCCAGAACTGGACGGCCTGGACGGCGGTGATGCTGCGCATGCCCCCGGACAGCACGAGCGAGAGGGTGACGGCGACCACGACGGCCCAGCCCGTCCAGGCGGGGGCGCCGGTCAGCGCGCGCAGCGCCGCGCCCGCGCCCTGGAACTGGGGCAGCAGGTAGAACCAGCCGACGAAGCAGACGCAGGCGGTGACGACGCGGCGGACGCCGCGGGAGCCGAGCCGCCACTCGGCGAAGTCGGAGATCGTGTAGGCGCCGGAGCGGCGCAGCGGCGCGGTCACGAACGCCAGCAGCAGGACGTATCCGGCGGTCGCGGCGACGGGGAGCCACAGCGTGTCGGCGCCGTAGGCGAGCACGAGCCCGGCGCCGCCGACGAAGGTGGCGGCGGAGATGTACTCGCCGCTGATCGCGGACGCGTTCCACCAGGGGGTGACGCCGCGCGAGGCGACCAGCAGGTCGGACGTGGTGCGGGCGGGCCGGCTCACCGGCGGCCCATCGCCCGTTCGGCCCGCTCGGCCCGTCTGAGCTGGCGGAACGCGATCGCGACCCAGACCGGCTGGACCCCGAACGCCAGCACGGCCCAGAGCAGCGGCACGCCGTGCACGCGCGCGTGCGCGACCGCCGGGACGAGCGCCAGCAGCGGCAGGCCCGCCAGGACGGCCAGGACGATCGCGCCGGTGCCGAGGGCGGCCCGCAACTGGGCGCGGACCAGGGCGCGCGCCTCGGCGGGCCCCGAGGCCGGCACGCCGGCCTCGTACGCGGCGGACGAGGGCGGCCCGGTATGGACGGGGTCGGCGTCCGGCGGGTCGGACGCGTCGCCGGACGGCGGGGCGCTCTCCCCCGGCGCGGCGCTCTCCCCCGGCGCGCACACGCGGGCACACGCCCCGGCGGACACCGCCACCCGCCGTTCACCGTCCATCGCGGGTCTCCCGCGCCTCGTCCGCGTCCGGCTGGTGGAACTTGCGGACGAGCCGGTCCCGCACCTCGCGGGTGTGCCGGCGGCTGACCTGCAGCAGCTCGTCGCCGATCCGGACGGCGGCGCGGCCGCCGTCGAACCGCACCTCGGTGATGTGCGCGCACGCGACCAGGGTGCTGCGGTGGATCCGGATGAACCCCGCGGCCTCCCACCGCTTGGTCAGCGCCGACAGCGGCATCCGCACCAGGTACCCGCCGTCGGCGGTGTGCAGCCGGACGTAGTCGCCCTGCGCCTCCACGTGCGTCACCGTCCGGCGGGAGACGAGCCTGGTCCGCCCGCCGAGCTCGACGGGGATCAGCTCGTCGTCGGGGTCGGGCCGATCGGCGGCGGGCGGGCCCGTCCGGTGCACGGCCTCGGCGACCCGGCGGACCGACTCGGCCAGCCGCTCCGGCCGGACGGGCTTCAGCAGGTAGTCGAGCGCGCCGAGCTCGTAGGCGGTGACGGCGCAGTCGTCGTGCGCGGTCACGAACACGACGTGCGGGGGCGCGGTGAACCCGGTGAGGAGCCGGGTGAAGTCGAGCCCGTCGAGCCCCGGCATCCGGATGTCCAGGAACACGGCGTCGAGGCGCTCGCCCTCCACGAGCCTGCGGCTCAGGTCGCGGAGCGCCGACGAGGCGTCGCCCGCGCCGGTGACCTGCCCGATCCGCGGATCCTGGCGGAGGAGATAGGACAGCTCCTCCAGGGCGGGCCGTTCATCGTCGACGGCGAGGACGTGAAGCATGAGGGCGACTTTGCCGCGATTACCGTCCGTTCGCAATCGATTCCAAGAAGTGAGTTCGGTGTCGCGGGGCGGGGACTCACTCCGGAAAAACCCCCGGACGGTACTTCGGAACGCGCAACCTCACCTTGGTCCCGGCGCCGAGCGCTGTCTCGACGGTGATCCCGTACTCGTCGCCGTAGACGCGGCGCATGCGCTCGTCGACGTTCGCGAGGCCGATGCCGGGGTCGGCGCGCCCGTCCCGCCGGCCCCGGGCCGCCACGCCGCCCCAGCCGGCCGGGCCGGGCCCGCCGAGCGGGGCGGACAGGATCTCCTGGAGCCGCTCGGGGTCCATGCCGACGCCGTCGTCCTCGACGCTGATCGCGGCCTCGGCGCCCGAGTCGCGGGCCGCGATCGTGATGTGGAACGGCCCGCGGCCCCCCGCCATGCCGTGCCGGACGGCGTTCTCCACGAGCGGCTGCAGGGCCAGGAACGGAACGGCGACGGGCAGCACCTCCGGCGCGACCTCGACGTCGCACCGCAGCCGCTCGCCGAATCTGGCCCGTTCCAGCAGCAGGTACCGGTCGATGGAGCGCAGCTCGTCGGCGAGGGTGGTGAAGTCGCGGGGGTTGCGGAAGGAGTAGCGGGCGAAGTCGGCGAAGTCGAGCAGCAGGGCGCGGGCCCGGTCGGGGTCGGTGCGGACGAACGAGGCGATCGTGGTGAGCGAGTTGTAGACGAAGTGCGGGGAAATCTGGGCGCGCAGCGCCCGCGTCTCGGCCTCGCCGAGCCGGATGCGGGCCATGTCCAGCTCGGCGAGCTCCAGCTGGCCGGCGGCGAGCCGGGCGGCCTCGCCGACCGCGCGGACCCGCGCCGCCGACGCGGTCCGCCAGTAGGCGGTGAGCGTCCCCTCCACCCGTCCCCCGACGGTGAGCGGCGCGGTCAGGGCCGCCCGGACGGGGCAGCCCGGGTCGGCGCAGCCGACCGGCTCGGGGGCGCCGACGCGGGGACGTCCGGACGCGAGCACGGGCAGCGCGTGCTGGACGGCCTCCGCCGCGTGCGCGCCGCCGCACGCGCCGTCCCAGGCCAGCAGGCGCGGCGCGGCCGGGGCCCGGTCGCCGCCGTCCGCGCCGTCCGCGCCGTCCGGATCGCCCTGGACGGCCGGGGGCCGCACCGCGACCAGCGCGACCGCCTCGGCGCCGAGCAGCGGCCGCAGCCAGCGCGCCGCCTTGCGCGCCGTGTCGGCGGTGAGCCCGGCGCGCAGCGGCGGCGCCGCGCGTGCGATCTGGTGCAGGGCCGCGAACGCCGCCTGCTCGGCCGGGTCGGCGGGCGCGCGCCGCCGCAGGCGCAGCCACCGGCGCAGCGTCCAGCCCCCGGAGGAGGCGCCGGCGACGGTGGCGTGCGCCGCGACATCGGCGACGGACGGTAGGATCATGGCGACTTACGGTAACATCCGGCGTCCCCGGCGGTCCGGTCGTTGCCCATTTACGGGCGGCCTCGGATGGTCCGTCCGGTCACCGGCGCCGCACGGCCGTCACAGGGGCGGCGACTCGCCGTCGTCCTCCTGGTAGGAGTAGCGCTGCTCCCGCCACGGGTCGGCGACGTTGTGGTAGCCGCGCTCCTCCCAGAAGCCGCGCCGGTCCTGCACCAGGTACTCGACGCCGCGGACCCATTTCACGCTCTTCCACGCGTACAGGTGCGGGACGACGATGCGGAGGGGGAAGCCGTGGTCGGCGGTCAGCCGCTCGCCGTCGTGGTGGGTGGCGAACACCGTCCCGTCGGCGAGGAAGTCGGTCATCCTGATGTTGGCGCTGTAGCCGTACTCGGCCCAGACCATCACGTGCGTGACGTCCGGCGCGGGCGGCGCCAGCTCCACGATCGCCGTGCCGGGGACGCCCTTCCACGCGTTGCCGGGGATCGTGAACTTGGTGACGCAGTGGAAGTCGGAGACCGACCCGGCCTTCGGGAGCGCGTCGAACTCGTCCCAGGTCCAGCGGTGCTGCCCGCCCGACTCGGTGGCGCCGAAGACCCGGAAGTCCCACGACTCGGGACGGAACTTCGGCACGGGGCCGTAGTGGAGGACGGGCCAGCCCCGGGGGACGTACTGGCCCGGAGGCAGGTCCCGCGGCTGCGGCAGCGAAGGCTCGGGGTGGGTCATGACGCGGCCATCCTGCCATCCGGCGTGAGCTGAGCCATATTCGGGGGCGGTGCAGAACCGGGTCCCGGACATCGGCTACGCTTGGGCCCGTGCGCAACGTCGTCTATTTCTTTTGGTACGGCCAGCCCGGGCGGCTGGTCTGCCAGACGCTGCGCTGACAGACCACGGAACGAGAAGCCCCGGGCCACTGCGGCCCGGGGCTTTCGTCGTTTCCGGGGTTGGCCCCGGGGCCCACCGGGGTTCCCGGGTGAAACAGGAGAGGCAGCACACGCATGGTCGTCGTCATGGCCCCGGAGGCCAACGAAGCGGATATCAAGGCCGTCGTCTCACTGGTCGAGACGGCGGGGGGTGACGCATTCGTCAGCCGCGGCGTGGAACGGACCATCGTCGGGCTCGTCGGCGACGTCCAGCAGTTCGGCTCGCTGAACCTGCGCGGGATGCGCGGCGTCACCGACGTGATCCGCATCTCGGCGCCCTACAAGCTGGTGAGCCGGGAGAACCACGCCGAGCGCTCGGTCGTCCGGGTCGGCGGCGTGCCGATCGGCCCCGGCACCATGACGCTGATCGCCGGCCCGTGCGCGGTGGAGACCCCCGAGCAGACGCTCGGCGCGGCGCAGATGGCGCAGGCGGCGGGCGCGGCGCTGCTGCGCGGCGGCGCGTTCAAGCCGCGCACGTCGCCGTACGCGTTCCAGGGCCTCGGCGAGGCCGGCCTGCGCATCCTCGCGGACGTGCGGGAGGAGACGGGCATGCCGATCGTGACGGAGGTGGTGGACGCCGCCGACGTCGACCTCGTCGCCTCGTACGCGGACATGCTGCAGATCGGCACCCGCAACGCGCAGAACTTCGCCCTCCTGCAGGCCGCCGGCGAGTCCGGCAAGCCGGTCATGCTGAAGCGCGGCATGAACGGCACGATCGAGGAGTGGCTGATGGCCGCCGAGTACGTCGCGCAGCGCGGCAACCTCGACATCGTGCTGTGCGAGCGGGGCATCCGCACGTTCGAGAAGGCGACCCGCAACACCCTCGACATCTCCGCGGTCCCGGTGGCGCAGCGCCTCTCCCACCTGCCGGTCATCGTGGACCCGTCGCACTCGGGCGGCAGCCGCGACCTCGTCCTGCCGCTGACCCGCGCCGCGGTCGCGGTCGGCGCCGACGGCGTGATCATCGACGTGCACCCGCACCCGGAGACCGCCCTCTGCGACGGCCCCCAGGCCCTGGTGGACGGCGACCTGCGCGAACTGGCCAAGCTCGTCCGCGACCTGCCCCCCGTCGTCGGCCGCACCCTCACGGCGTCGATTGCTTCGCCCTCGGCGGTCGGGCGCTAGAGCGCCCTCCCTTCCACGGGCGAAGCGGCGATCGCTGCATCGCTTCGGCTCGCCTTGCGGCTCGCTGCGCGATCAGGTTCTCGCTTCGCTCGAACCTGGCTTCGCACTCGATCGCAACGCTCAGGTCGTCCCCCACGATGACGCCCCGGTATCGTCCCTTTCGTGGCTTACTGGGTTTCTGATTGCGGACCGCCGCGCTCCTGACGGGGCGCGGCGACCGCACCTGCGGCGAACGGTGACGCGGCCCGGCGCGAACGCGCCCGGCCGCGTCCTCCTGCGCCCCGGATCCGGATGTTCTCTCCCGATTCGAGCCCAGGAGCTTCTCCCGTGTCACGCAACACGTTCATTCGGTTCGGCGGCGGCGCCGACGTCCTGCTGGCGGCCTCCCTGTGGGGGACGACCGGGACGGTCCGCACCTTCGCCGGCGGCGCGTCCGCGCTCTCGGTCGCCGCGATCCGCATCGTCGTCGGCGGCCTGGTGCTGCTCGCGGTCGCGGCCTGCACGCGCCGCGGCGCCGGGCTGCGCCGGCTGCTCGGCGACCGCCGCAACCTCCCGCTGATCGGCCTCGGCGCGGTCGCGGTCACCGTGTACCAGACGGCGTTCTTCGTCGCCGCCGGCCGCACCGGCGTGGCGGCCGGCACGGTCGTCACGATCGGCAGCGCGCCCGCGTTCGCCGGCGTGATCGGCCTGCTCGCCGGGCGGTCGCGCCCGACCGGCCGCTGGGTGGCGGCGACCGCCGGGGCCGTCGCGGGCTGCGCGCTGCTCGTCGGGGGCGGCCGGGACGCGGGCGTCGAGCCGGCCGGCATCGCGCTGGCGCTGCTGTCCGGGCTGTCGTACGCGGTGTACGCGACGGTGGCGTCCGTCCTCATCACCCGGGGCGAGGAGGACCGGGCCGTCGCCGGCGCGCTGTTCGGCGCGGCGGCCGTCCCGCTGCTCCCGGTCCTGTCCACCGGCTCGTCGTGGCTGCTCACCGGGTCCGGCGCGCTGATCGCCTGCTACCTCGGCGTGGTCACCACGGGCGGCGGCTACCTGCTGTTCGCGCGGGGCCTGCGCACCACCCCGGCCGCGACCGCGACGACGCTGACGCTGGCGGAGCCGGCGGTCGCCGCGGCGCTCGGCACGGTCCTGCTGGGCGAGCGGCTGGGCGGGCTCGCCCTCGGCGGCCTCGCGCTGCTGGCGGCGAGCCTGGTCGCGGCGATCGCGCCGGCCCGGCGGGAACGCGGCGGTAACAAATTGGTCTGAACCATTGGCCGGAGCGGGCTCGGCGAGGATGATGTCCGGCATGACTACGGGCGATGGTGACGCCGGGGGGCGGCTGTTCCCGGAGGATCTGGACGGCGTCGACCCGGTCGCCGCGGTGATGCTCGCGGACGCGTGCCGCGCCCTCACCGCCTACCCGGAGCTCGTGGCCGTGGGCACGCTGTTCACGGCCGCCGAGCGCGTCCCGGGCGGCTGGCAGGTCGTGTGCCCGTGCGACCCGCTGCCGCAGGGCGCGCGCGAGCTGCTCGGCGGACGGCTGGAGGACCTGGCGGCGCTCGCCGGCGGCGCGCCGGAGCGCGAGCTGCTCGCGGCGGCGCGCACGCTGCGGCGCGGACCGGTGGACGAGGTGGCCGCGGCCGGGCGGCGGTTCCGGATCGCGCGGATCGAGCAGCTCGTGCGGACCGGCCCGGACGGCCCCGAGCCGCCCCGGCCGACGGACCTCGACCCGCTGCCCGCGGGCCGCGGCGCCGCGCCCGCCCGGCCCTTCGAGCTGCTGCCGGAGGACGGCCCGGCGTCGGACTTCGCGACCGCCGAGCTGCTGTGCCAGGTGCTGGACGCGGCTGCGGCGGCGGGCAACGAGCCGACCGGCGCGTTCCTCACCCCGGTCGCGCTGGCGCCCGCGTTCACGGTGGCCGAGCGCAGCGAGCGGCGCTGGCGGCCGGTCGGCCGGCTGCACGAGGCCCCGCAGCAGGCCCGCGACGCGCTGATCACCTACTTCCGGCACGTGGTGCCGGCGGTGGAGAGCCCGGGCGAGGCCGACATCGCCCGGTTCGCCGAGGCGGCGGAGCTCATGGAGGACGAGACCCGCCGCAACGGGATCGCGGTCGCCGGGCGCCGGTTCCGCATCGTCCGGATCGAGCGCATCACCCTGATGGGCCCCGACGGCCCCGAGCCGCCGCGCCCGACCGACTTCGACGCGCGCTGATCAGGAGGCCGGGTCGCCGTAGGCGGGGCGGTGCTCCTGGACGGAGGCGGCGAGCTGCTCGGCGAGCTCGCCGGCGTCGAGGCGCTTCTCGATCCGGTGCAGGTCGTCGATCTTGGCCTTGGTCTCGGCGCGGCGGGGCGCGAGCATGCTGCAGCAGTCCTCGTCGGGCAGCTCGGAGATCGACAGCGTCCGGATGCGGCGCGCCTGGTCCATGATCTCGACCTTGTCCATGCCGACGAGGGGCCGCAGGATCGGCAGCTCCACGGCGTCGTCCAGCGCGGTGATGTTGGTGAGCGTCTGGCTGGACACCTGGCCGAGCGCGTCGCCGGTGATCAGCGCGCCGCCGCGCAGCCGGCGGGCGAGGATCTCGCCGGTGCGCAGCATGAGGCGGCGCTGCGCGATCACCGCGAGCCGCTCGGCGCCGGACGACTTGATCTGCTGCTGCGCCTTGCCGAACGGCACGACGAACAGCCGGGACCCGCCCTGGAACTTGTCCAGCTCGCGGACCAGCGCGTACGCCTTGTAGATCGACTCGGGGCCGGTGAACGGCATCCCGGAGAAGTGCAGGTAGTCGACGCGCAGGCCGCGGCGCATCATCCGGTACGCGGCGACGGGCGAGTCGATGCCGCCGGACATGAGGACGAGGGCGCGGCCGCTCATCCCGACGGGCAGGCCGCCCTGGCCGGGCAGGCCGCCGGAGTAGACGAACACCTCGTCCCGGTCGACCTCGATCGACAGGGTGTGCGCGGGGTCCTTGAGCTTGACGGGCTGCCCGTAGCGCTCGGCGACGAGCCCGCCGATGTGCCGGTCGAGCTCGGTGGACGTCATCGGGAACCGCTTGTCGCGGCGCCGGGACCGGACGGCGAACGTGCCGGTGCGGCCGTCCATGAGCTCCAGGGCGGCGCGCTCGACGCTGGCGAGGTCCTTGCCGACCAGCCAGGCGCGGTGCGCCCACACGATGCCCATGACGTCGGTGATCCGCTGCGCGACCCGCTCCATGGTGGCGAGGTCGGCGTCGTGCTTGCGGACGATGAACACGCCGTGGCGGCGCACGACGTCGACGCGGGCGATGGGGCGGACGGCCAGCCGGACGTTGTCGGCCAGCCGGCGTTCGAACTGCTCGCGGTTCTTGCCCTTGAGGACGACCTCGCCCAGTTTGAGCAGCACGCACGGCTCGCCGTCGACCGGCGGCTGCTCCCGGACGTCCGCCGGCGCGGTGTCGAGCGTGGTCATGCGTGATCCTCCTGGCGGGAACAGGTCGAGGGGTGCGACTCCAGTGTGGCCCAGAGAGCCCAACACCGCGACCCGGTACGGCTGTTCCCGCCGGGAGGAGCCGGTCAGCCGAAGAAGACCTCGGCCTCGGAGTAGCGCTCCAGCGGGACGGTCTTCAGCTCCTTGGTCGCCTCGTCCAGGCCGACGCGGACGATGTCGGTGCCGTGGAGCGCGACCATCTTGCCGAAGTCGCCGTCCTTGACCGCGTCGATCGCCTGGAGGCCGAAGCGGGTGGCGAGGACGCGGTCGAACGCGGTGGGGGTGCCGCCGCGCTGGATGTGCCCGAGCACGGTGGCGCGGGCCTCCTTGCCGGTGCGCTTCTCGATCTCGTCGGCGAGGGCCTGGCCGATGCCGCCGAGCCGGACGTGCCCGAACGAGTCCCGCTCGCCGGTCTGCAACCGCATCTGCCCGTCGACGGGGTGGGCGCCCTCGGACACGACGATGATCGGCGCGTACCGGGTCTTGAAGCGGCTCTCCACGTACTGGCAGACCTTCTCGATGTCGAAGGGCCGCTCGGGGATGAGGATGACGTTGGCGCCCGCGGCCATGCCGACGTGCAGCGCGATCCAGCCCGCGTGCCGGCCCATGACCTCGCAGATCAGCGCCCGGTGGTGGCTCTCGGCGGTGGTGTGCAGCCGGTCGACGGCCTCCATGCCGATGTTCACGGCGGTGTCGAACCCGAACGTGTAGTCGGTCGCGTTCAGGTCGTTGTCGATCGTCTTCGGGACGCCGACGACGTTGACGCCGTTGTCGTACAGCTCGCGCGCGACGCCGAGGGTGTCCTCGCCGCCGATGGCGATCAGCGCGTCCACGCCGAGGCCGGCGAGGTTGTCCTTGATCCGCTCGACGCCGCCCTCGACCTTGACCGGGTTCGTCCGCGACGACCCGAGGATCGTGCCGCCGCGCGGCAGGATGCCGCGCACGGCCTGCACGTCGAGGGCCACGGTGTCGCCTTCGAGGGGCCCGCGCCAGCCGGCCCGGAAGCCCACGAACTCATAGCCGAAGACCTGCACGCCCTTGCGGACGACCGCGCGGATCACCGCGTTCAGTCCGGGGCAGTCCCCGCCACCGGTCAGCACTCCGACGCGCATGCCGTCTCCTTCTCCCGCCACCGGGCTCCTCCCTCGGTTCACATGCTCTGGCCAGGTCCGCGCGGCCGGATGTCCCGGTCCGCCGCCATTGGTCTAGACCATAGCCGCTGGCGGGTGCGGTGGCACATCGGTTCGCGCAACGCGCGGTCAGCGATTCGCGGCCCGTCCGAAGACCCGGACGTACCCGCGAACCAGCACCGCCACTCCCCCGGGCGTCCGCCGCACGGCGAGGGCGCGCGGACGCGGCGGGGCCTCGCCGTCATACGACCACCGCACCTCGGCGAGCGCCAGTTCCCGCGCCGCGCCCGCGCCGAGATCGCCGCGGTGGGCGCGCGCGAAGTCCCACCCGTCCCGGAATGAGCCGCGGGTCGGCCGGGCGGCGGCCCAGCCGGTGAACGCCTCCCGCCACGCCGGCCCGTAGGACGCGGCGAGCGCGGGCCAGGCGCGGGCGGCCTCCCCGGCCCGCTTGAGGAGGATGCCCCGCGCGGCGGCCCCGACCGCGGCGGCGTCGAAGCCGTCCGGGAGCGGCCCGCCGGACGTCATGGCGAGGACGAGCGCCTCCTGCGCCGCCGCCAGACCGGGGTCGAAGGGGCCGCTCATGTGATCACCGGGTGGCCCGAGGCGGCGGCGACGGCGTCCAGCTCGGCCCGCAGCTCGCCGGCCGGCGGATAGCGGCCGTCGCGCTCCAGCAGCAGCCCGGGCGGGCGCCGCCGCGCGCACAGCTCGGCGACCAGGTCCAGGACCTCGGGAGGGACGGCGGCGGCGTGGGTGTCGTGGTACCGGCCGCCCTGCTCGGTCCCGCCCGCGACGTGGCAGTAGGCGACGCGGTCGAGCGGCAGCCGGTCGAGGAGGCCGAGGGGGTCCTCGCCGCGGTTGCGGGCGTTGGCGTACACGTTGGCGACGTCCAGCAGGAGGAGGGCGCCGGTGCGGTCGAGCAGCTCGGTGAGGAAGTCGGCCTCGCCGTACTCGGCGTCCGGCCAGTCGAAGAGGGTCGCGATGGGCTCGACCGCGAGCGGGACGGGCAGCTCGGCCCGGGTGCGGCGGATGTTGGCGGTGAGCGCGTCCAGCGCGGCCCGGGTGCGGGGCACCGGCAGCAGGTGCCCCGCCTCGATCCCGCCCGCCCGGACGAACGCGACGTGCTCGCTCACCAGCGGCGCGCCCAGGGCCTCGGCGCAGGCGGCCAGGTGCGCGACCCGCTCGGCGGCGACGGGCTCGGCGCCGCCGAGCGACAGCTTCACCCCGTGCGGGACGACCGCCGCGCCCCGGCCGCGCAGCTCCGCCAGCTCCGGCGCGGGATGCTCCGGATGCACCGACTCGGCGATCACCTCGGTGAAGCGCAGCCCCGGCAGCGCGCCGACGAAGCCCGCGATCTCCGGCCGCCATCCGATCCCGACGCCCAGCTCCGGGACGTCAGGCCCCGCCACCGCAGCCTCCCCCTCCGCCGCAGCCGCTCCCGCAGCCGCCGCCACCGCAGCCGCCCCCGCCGCCGCCGCACGAGCCGCCGCCACCGCAGGAGGACGCCGAGCACACCGAGGCGGTGGACGAGCACGACGACCCCGAGTGACCGCCCGAGGTCGCCGCGACGCCGGTCAGCTCCAGGTAGCGGCCGAGACCGATGGTCTGGGCGAACATCGGGTCGAACGTCATCAGCGCCGCCGTCCCGAACAGCGCGACGCCCATCAGGACCGCGGGCGCGGGGAGATCCGCGTACGAGGAGGCGTTCCCGGGATCGAGATGGGGGCTGCGCTCCTTCATCTGCTCGACCGCCCGCTCCCCCTCCTTCGTCCGCTCGCCGTCCGAACCGAGCGCCAGCGCGCCGATCCCCAGGCAGAACAGGCCGGCGACCGGGACGAACAGGGCCGGGAACCCGTCGAAGACCCTGCTCACGACGAAGGCCAGGAAGCCGATCGCGACCCACCCGAAGGCGACGCCCTGGAGGATCCGCAGCCGGAGCCGCCCGCCCGGCGGGATCACGAGGCCCTGCGCGGCCAGCCCGTCGCGCAGCTGATCGAGCGCGGCCCGGACGCCCGGCTCCGCGGTCAGCTCGGCGAGCGTCCCGGCCCGGCCGCCCGCGATCGCGCCGAAGACCGCCGCGTCCAGGGGCGTCCCGGCCGCGCGCGGGCCCGCGCCGGACGGCCCGGTCGCCACCAGCCGCCCGTCGGCGCGGGCGTCGACCGCGCCGTCGAGCCGCAGCGCCGTCATCGAGGCCGCGATCGCGTGCCGCCCGCCGCCGTGCAGGTAGGCGACCTCGTAGGGGTGCGGGTCCCGCGACGGCGGGTTGCCGCGCACCAGCCGCGCCCGCACGCGGCGCAGGCCCACCAGCAGCAGGGCCCCGGCCAGAAGGTGGGCCGCGAGGAACCCCAGCGCGGGCCCCCAGATCTCGTCAACCATGCGCGCTCCCGTCCTGCCGCACGTTCACGAGCTCAGACGCGGGCGCCGCGCCCGTGGTTCATCCGGCCCTAGTCCTCCTGGTCGAGGCCCTTCTCGATGGCGTAGCGGACGAGTTCGACGCGGTTGTGGAGCTGGAGCTTGCCGAGGGTGTTCTGCACGTGGTTCTGCACCGTGCGGTGGGACAGCACCAGCCGCTGCGCGATCTGCTTGTAGGTCAGGCCCTTCGCGACGAGGCGCAGCACCTCGGTCTCGCGGTCGGTGAGGCGGGGCGCGTCGTCGTCCCCGCGGGCGGGGGCGGCGGCGAGGCGGCGGTACTCGCCGAGGACGAGCCCGGCCAGGCCGGGGGTGAAGACGGCGTCGCCCTCGCCGGTCCGGCGGACGGCGTCCAGGAACTCCTCGCGGGCGGCGGACTTCAGCAGGTACCCGGTGGCGCCCGCCTTGACCGCCTCCAGGACGTCCTGCTGCTCGCCGCTCGCCGACAGCACCAGCACCCGGACGGGCGGGTCGGCGGCGGCCAGGTGGCGGGTCACCTCGACGCCGCTGAGGTCGGGGAGCTGGAGGTCGACGACCGCGACCTGGGGGCGCGCGGCGGCGGCGATGCGGACGGCGGCGCGGCCCTCCCCGGCGGTCGCGACCACGTCGTGCCCGGCCTCGGCGAGGTCGCGGGCGACGGCCTCGCGCCACATCGGGTGGTCGTCCACGACCATGACTCGCAGGCTCACGCTCACACCCTAGGCCGCGGCGCGCGGCGGCGCGGCACGGTCATCTCGATCTCGGTGCCCTCGCCCGCCGCCGACACGATCACCACCTCGCCGCCGAGGTCGGCGACGCGGCCCCGGATGGACTGCGCGACGCCGAGCCGCCCGGCCGCGGCCGCCCGGTCCAGCCGGCCGGCGGGCATGCCGGGGCCGTCGTCGCGGACGCTGACGGTGATCCCGTCCTCGCCGTCCTCCAGCAGGACCCAGGCGCGGGCGCCGCCGCCGCAGTGCCGCCGGACGTTGTCCAGCGCCGCCGCCACGGCCGCCGCGACCTCGCGGGCGGCGTGCGCGGGCAGCGGCACCTCCGTCGCCGGCGTCGAGACCGTGACGGACGTGGACGCGTGCGCGGTCAGCAGCGGGCGCAGATCGGCGTCGGCGTCGGGGACGCGCGGCGGCGCCGGGGCGCCGCCGATGAGGGCGCGCAGCGCGGCCTCCTGCTCGCCCGCCAGCCGGCCCAGCTCGGCCGCCTCGCCGCCGAGCTCGCCGCCGCGCCGCTGCACCATGGCGAGGACCTGCAGCACCGAGTCGTGGATGCGGCGGGCCAGCCGCTCCCGCTCCCGGTTGGCCGACTCCAGCTCCACGGCCCGCGCCAGCCGCGCCTCCGCCTCGCGCGCCAGCCGGACGACGTGCCCGACGACGAGCCCGGCGAGGAACAGCAGCACGATGCCGTTGAACGCGGTGCCGCCGATGCCGCCGCTCGTCCCGGCGATGGCGTGGACCAGCAGGTTCGCGGCGGCCAGCACGAGCGCGGCGGTGATGCCGAGCCGCCGGCCGCCCGCGACCGCCCACGACAGCACCGCCGCCGCCACCCACGACACCGGCAGCGTGGGCCGTCCGGCGGCGATGTTCGCGGCCGTCTCCACCCACGCCGTCGCGAGGACGGAGGCCGCGGCGACGGCGAGGTCGGCGGCCAGCAGCGGCCACCCGCGGCGGCGCGGATCGCTGAACGCGTGCACGGCGTAGCCCGTCCAGGCCGCCATGGCGGCGAGGACGGCCCAGCCGGCGGCCGGATGCGCGTAGCCGTCGAAGTTCATGGCGATCACGACCGCGGCGTACAGCAGGGCGAGGCCGCGGTAGACCGCCACGGCCCGCCACAGCGCGACCTCCAGTCCCCTCATGGGCGGCGCGCTACCCGCGGTCGCCCAGGCCGCCGTCGTCCTCCCCGGCGGACCGCGCCGGCCGGCCGGCCATCTCGGCCTTGACCTCGGCGGCGTACCGGTCGACGTACTCCTGCCCGGACAGCGCCCGGATCGCCGCCATGATCTCGTCGGTGATCTCCCGGAGCACCTCGTGGTCGTCCTCGCGGCCGTAGTAGCGGGAGAAGTCCATCGGCTCCCCGAACCGGACGCCGGGCCGGATGCCGAGCCGCGGCAGCGGCCGGCCGGGCGGCATCAGCTCGAACGTGTTGATCATCGCCATCGGGACGACCGGGACGCGGGACTTCAGCGCCAGCCGCGCCACGCCGGTCTTGCCCCGGTACAGCCGGTTGTCGGGCGCCCGGGTGCCCTCCGGGTAGATGCCGAGGAGCTTGCCCTCGCCGAGGATCCGCAGGCCGGTCTGGAGCGCCGCCTCGGCCGCGTCCCCGCCGGTCCGGTCGACCGGCACGACGCCGACCCCGGTGAAGAAGCCCTTGCTGATCAGCCCCTTGATCCCCCTGCCGGTGAAGTACTCGCCCTTGCCGATGAAGTAGATCGGGCGCATCAGCGGCAGCGGCCCGAAGAAGTGGTCGGCGAACGACAGGTGGTTGCTGACCATCAGCGCCGGGCCCCGCTTGGGGACGTTCCGCATGCCCGAGTTCCGCGGCCACCATCCGAGGTACAGGATCGGCGACAGGACGATCCTGAGCAGGATCCAGAACCACACCATGCGGGCACCTTCCTCGGACCGGCGCCCTCCGGGGCGGGCAGACCGGTCCCTGACCGAGCGGGGACGATGGAACATCCTCCCACTTGCCGTCTCGCCTATCTACCGGTCGGTACCCCACAGCGGGACCGGTCCGCGCGGCGGACGGGGCGGGATTGAACGTAGGCTCTGAACGGTGAATCTCAAACGGGTGCGCCCGGGGGCTTGTCCCGCGCGGCGCAGCGAATACCGTGGGACACACGTTTCGGGGTGTCCGGGAGCGCCGCCGCGTGCCGCGGGCGCGACCGGGCACCGCACTGTCGTCAGGGGAGCGGAGGCCGCCATGCCGGTGCTGTCGGTCACGCCGGAGTCGTCGAAGGAGCCGGCCCCGTGAATCGCCGTGGCAATGGACTGTCCGCCGACACCTACGCCCCGCTGGTCGACCTCGCCCCGCATCTGGCCGACGCGATGCTGGCGGCGCTCGGCGAGGCCGGGGTGGCCGCCTACGCGACCTCGCCGGCCGGGCTGCCGGAACTCGCCGAGCCGGCCGCCGAGCCGGTGTCCGGCGACGTCCTCGACCGGCTGTACGTGGACGTCGACATGAAGCCGACCGCCGAGGGCATCCTGCGCGTCCACCTCGCCCGGCTGCGGGACGCCTCCGCGCGCGGCTCCGACGACGGCCGCGGCGAGCCCGCCGGGCGCGCCGAGAAGGCCGACCGGGCGGACACCGGCCTCGCCGACCCCGCCGGGGGCGAGGCCGGGACGGACGCGGGCGGCGCCGCCGAGCGCGACGAGGACGCCATCTGGGCCGAGATCGTCGCCGGTTTCGACGCCGTCCCCGAGGGCGACGACGTCCCCTGGCCGGACGAGGAGAACGTCCGGGAGCCCGCCGAGCCGGCCGACCCTCCGGGGGAGGGCGAGGACCGCACCGGCCGGCTCCCCCGCGCCCGCGTGATCAAGCCGACCGAGCCGCCGGAGTTCCCGGAGGCGGGCGGCGACGAGGAGCACTACGTCCCGCCCCCTCCCCCGCCGCTGCCGGCCGCCGACCCGCTCACCAAGGGCGCCTGGATCGCGCTGATCGGCGGGCCCGTCTACCTGCTCATCACCGTCATCCTCGACTGGGACGTCCCCGGCTGGGCGGCCTTCCTCGCCGTCGCCGCGTTCATCGGCGGCTTCGTCACCCTCGTCCTGCGCATGGGCGACGAGCCCCGCGACCCCGACGACGGCGCGGTCGTCTGACGGGTGCGGCGGGCGGCGGTCCCCGGGCGTGAGGCGCCTCAGCCGGGGACGTCCAGGTCGGCCCGCAGGGGCCGGTGGTCCGTGGCCGCCGGGTAGTCCCGCATCAGGGCCTCGTCCGTGGGGACGCCGCAGGCCGCCGCGGTGATCGCGGGGTCGGTGAAGACGGCGTCGATGCGGCGGACCGGGTCGCTGGACGAGAAGGTGAGTTCCGCGCCGGCCGGGGCGGCGGCATAGGCGTCCTCGAAGCGGTCGGTCAGGGCGTTCCAGGCGGCGCCGCCCGGTTCTTCGTTGACGTCGCCCGCGAGGACCACGGGTGCGCCGTAGCGGGCGCGGGCGCGGTCGAGATGGGCGAGGACCTCGCCGACGTGGCGCAGGCGCGGCTCCGGCTTCAGGTCGAGGTGGGTGCAGGCAGCGATGACGCGGGCGCCGCGGACGTCCAGCACGGCGATCGCCAGGGCGCGGCGGTGCAGGCCCGGTTCGGGGCTGAGCAGGTGGAACTCGCGCGCCTCGCGGCGGACGTGCGGCGCGGCCAGGACGGCGAGCCCGCAGGCCCGCCGCCCCGCCGCGATCCGCATGCCGCAGGCGACCGCGAAGCGGCGGCGCCGGAGCCGCCACGTCCGGAAGCGCGGGACCTCCTGCAGGCACAGCACGTCCGGGGCGATCGCGCGGACGACGCGGGCCGCGGCCGCCGCGTCGTCGCGCAGCGACCGGACGTTGTAGCTCAGCAGGCGGACGGCGGCCACCCCTAGACGGCCACGTCCTGGAACGGCCGGACGCGGGCGAGGTCCGCGGCGCCGACGATGCCCGCCGCCGAGCCCAGCTCGGCGATGCGGATGTCGGGCAGCGGACGGTGGCCGCGTCCGGTCAGCGCGTCCTCGAACGCGGCGCGGATCGGGTCGAGCAGCAGGTCGCCGGCGTCCGACAGGCCGCCGCCGATGATGAACGCGCCCGGGTCGAGGATCGCGCTGAGGTCGGCGAGGCCCTGGCCGGCCCAGTGCGCGATGGTGCGGAAGCACTCCAGCGCCGCCTTGTCGCCCTCGCGGGCCGCCTGCGACACCTCGGGGCCGCTGATGCCCTCCGGCCGGCCGCCGCCGAGCTCCAGCAGCCGCCCGGCCATCGCGGGCGCCACCCGGGCCAGGTCGCGGGCCTCGTGCACGAGGGCGTTGCCGCTGGCGTACTGCTCCCAGCAGCCGCGGTTCCCGCAGCCGCAGCGGCGCCCGTCCGGGACGACCCGGAAGTGGCCCATCTCGGCGCCGATGCCGAACGCGCCCCGGTACAGCTCCCCGTTGATGATGATGCCGCCGCCGATGCCCGTGCCGAGCGCCACCAGGACGAGGAAGTTCTCGCCGCGGCCCGCGCCGAACCGGGCCTCGCCCCACGCGGTCGCGTTGCCGTCGTTCTCGACGACGACCGGCAGCCCGACGAGGCTCTCGACCTTCTCCTTGATCGGCTCGTCCCGCCAGGCGAGGTTCGGCGCGAACAGCACCGTGGCGCGGGCCTCGTCGACGAAGCCCGCGGTGCCGAGGCCGACCGCCGACACCTCGTCGTACTTGCCCTTCAGCAGGTCGACGACCTCGGCGATGGTCTCGGCGGTCTCCTTCGGGTTCGTCGAGGGAGTCGGCCGGCGGACCTTCTCAAGGATCGTCCCCCGGTCGTCGACGACCCCCGCGGCCACCTTCGTGCCGCCCACATCCACGCCGATGGTCAGGGCCATGTAACGCTTCCTCCTCCTCGCGCGCCCCGGCTGGAGCCATTGCCGCACTGCCCGATGTCGAGGGACCACCGCCGGTGGCGGCCCCATCACTCCCATCATCCCCCCGGAGACGGGGTGCGCGGTAATGCCCTTTCGGACGCCTCCGCGCCGCTCAGCGCTCCACGTGGCGCTTGAGTCCCTTGAGGGCGGAGTCGATGATCCGCTTCTCGCCCTTGCGCTTCACCATGCCGATCATCGGGATGCGGACGTCCACGGCGAGCTCGTAGGTCACCTCGGTGACGCCGTCCTCCTCGGCCAGCGCGTAGGTGCCGTGCAGCCCGGTGACGACCGTGCCCGGCTCGACCAGCTCCCAGGTGACCCGGTCGTCGCCGTCCCAGTCGTAGGCGAGCCCGACGGTGTCGCTGAACGGGCCGCCGTCGAAGGTCAGCCGGCCGCGCGCCGCGCGCCCGTCCGGCCCGGTCTCCTGCACGGTGAACTCGCGGATGCCGCTCGCCCACCGCGGGTAGGCCTCCAGGTCGGCGATCACCGCCATGATCTCGGCCTTCCCGGCCTTGACCGTGATGGAAGAACTCGTGCGGTCCGCCATCTGCGTCTCCCTCCGGCTGTCCGCGGGCCCGCGCCCGGACCCGCTCTCGTAGAGAAGGTATCCGTCACACCGTCAGGACGTGGGGAACGCCGCGGGCGCGGAAGTGGCCGACGTTCACGCATTCGGTGCGGCCGATCCGCGCCCGGCTGGCGAGCGGCTGGTGGACGTGCCCGAACAGCACGTACTTCGGCTGCGTCCGGTGGATCGCGTCCAGGATCGCCTCGCTGCCGCGCTCGAACCGGCGTGCCACCGTGTCGTACAGCAGGTCGGGGACGGCGGGCGGGATGTGGGTGCACAGCACGTCCACCTCGCCGACGGCCTCGATCTTGGCCGCGTAGGCCTCGTCGTCGAGCTCGTAGGGGGTGCGGTACTCGGTGCGGAGCCCGCCGCCGACGAACCCGAACCGCAGCCCGCCGATCTCGGTGGTCTCGCCGTCGAGGACGTGGTGGCCGTCGCGCAGGTGCCGCCCCCACATGCGGGGGACGTCGACGTTGCCGTACGTGAGGTACGCCGGGGACGGCATGGCCGCGAACAGGTCCGCGTACTGCCGGTCGACGGCGCGCTCGATGTGCGGCCACGCGTCACCCTCCAGCGACGCCCACAGGCGCCGGGAGAACGCGCGCGCCTCGTCGAAGCGCTTCTCGGTGCGCAGCGCGATGAAGCGGTCGGCGTTCTCCTGGCCGAACAGGTCGGCGAAGATGCCCTGCCCGTGGTCCTGGTAGTCGATGAAAAGGATCAGGTCGCCCAGGCAGATGAGGACGTCGGCGCCGTCGGCCGCGCCCGCCAGGGCGTCCGCGCGGCCATGGACGTCGCTCACCACGTGGATCCTCATGAACCGACTCTAATAGGACAGACCGCCCGGGAGAACGGGCGGGCCGGTCAGCCGGTCGCCGCGGACACCAGCGAGCGCCACTCCCGCACGAGGACGGGGTCGACGGGGGCGTCCCAGGCGCCGTCCGGGCGGACGGCGGTGCCCACGTGGAAGGCCGTGACGCCCGCGGCGGCGAGGACCGCGACGTGCTTGCGCCGCAGCCCGCCCCCGGCCATGATCATCGCGGCGGCGCCCGGGTCGTCGGCGGCGCGGCGGACCAGCACGTCCACGCCCGCGTCGACGCCGCGCGCCGAGCCCGCGGTGAGGACGGTGTCGAGCCCGCCGCCGAGATGGCGGACGGTGCGCCACGCCTGGACGGGGTCGGCCGCGTGGTCCAGCGCGCGGTGGAACGTCCAGGGCAGCGGGGCCGCGACCGCGGCGAGCTTGCCGGTGGCGGCGGCGTCGACGTGGCCGGCGGAGTCGAGGAAGCCGAGCACGAACCCGTCCGCGCCCGCGTCCGCGAGGTCGGCGGCGGCCCGGCGCAGCCGGTCGAGCTCGGCGCCGGTGGTGCGGAAGCCCCCGTTGGCGCGGAGCATCACGCGCATCGGCAGCATCGTGGCCGTCCGGATGGCGGCCACGAGGTCGGGATCGGGCGTCAGCCCGTCGGCGGCCATGTCGGCGACGACCTCGATCCGGTCGGCGCCGCCGTCCTGCGCCGCCCGGGCGTCGTCCGCGGTCAGCGCGATCACTTCGAGCAGCGACATGGCGATCCCCCGAACCCCGAACCCTGCGTACGTGGTGCGACCGGGGTCAAGAGTAGGCGACGGCACGGCCGCCGCCACGGGCGGCGGGCCGTCTTTGCCGTGCCGTTAACCCGGTCCGATTCCTACTCATGGGTATCATTCGGGTGCGGGAAGCCCTCTGGAGACTTCCCCGCCGACCTGGAAGACCGACTACAGGAGTTGGGCCGTGCGCGAGTTCAGCGTCCCCGCGATGGTGGAGGTCCCCGACTCCGCCAATCTGACCGACGCGCCCTTCACCCGGGCCGCCGAGGAGCCCGGCGCGATCGTCGTGCGCCGGAGCAGCGGCTCGGGCGCCGGGCAGGCGTGGAGCGCCGTCACCGCGGCCGAGTTCGCGGCGGAGACGACCGCGCTCGCCAAGGGCCTGGCCGCCGCGGGGATCGAGCCCGGCGACCGGGTGTGCCTGCTGTCGCGGACCCGCTACGAGTGGACCGTCCTCGACTACGCGGTCTGGACGGCCGGCGCCGTGTCCGTCCCCATCTACGAGACCTCGTCCGCCGAGCAGATCGAGTGGATCGTCGGCGACTCCGGCGCGAAGGCCGTGTTCGCCGAGACCGCCGAGCACGAGGCGCGGGTCGCCGAGGTCCGGGACGCGCTGCCGGGCCTCGCGCACGTGTGGGGCATCGACGCGGGCGGGGTCGACGAGGTCGTCCGGCTCGGCGCGGACGTCGGCGACGACGTGATCGAGGAGCGCCGCCGGTCCCGCACCGCCGCCGACATCGCCACCCTCGTCTACACCTCCGGCACGACGGGGCGCCCCAAGGGCTGCGAGCTCACCCACGGGAACCTCGTGTCGACCGCCCGCAACGCCGTGCAGGGCGCGATCGCCGAGATCGCCGTCGAGGGCAGCTCCACGCTGCTGTTCCTGCCGCTGGCGCACGTGTTCGCGCGGCTGATCCAGGTCGCGGCGATCGAGGGCGGCATCATCCTCGGGCACAGCGACATCCCGAACCTGCTGCCCGACCTCGCCACCTTCCAGCCGACCTTCCTGCTGGCCGTCCCGCGCGTGTTCGAGAAGGTCTACAACGGCGCCGAGCAGAAGGCCGCGGCGGAGGGCAAGGGCAAGGCGTTCAAGGCGGCGGCCGAGACCGCGATCGCCTACAGCCGGGCGCTGGACGCGGGCGGCCCCGGCCTCGGGCTGAAGCTCAAGCACAAGGTCTTCGACGTCCTCGTGTACGGCAAGCTGCGCGCCGCCGTCGGCGGCAAGGTGGAGTACGCGGTGTCCGGCGGGGCCGCGCTGGGCGAGCGCCTCGGGCACTTCTTCCGCGGCGTCGGCATCACGATCCTGGAGGGCTACGGCCTCACCGAGACGACCGCGCCCGCCAGCGTCAACCGTCCGAGCGCGATCAAGATCGGCACGGTGGGCCGGCCGATCCCGGGCGTGGACGTGCGCATCGCCGACGACGGCGAGATCCTCGTCCGCGGCATCAACGTCCTGCGCGGCTACTGGAACAACGAGGCCGCCACCAAGGAGGCCGTGGAGGACGGCTGGTTCCACACCGGCGACCTCGGCTCCCTCGACGAGGACGGCTTCCTGCGGATCACCGGCCGCAAGAAGGAGATCCTGATCACCGCCGCGGGCAAGAACGTCGCGCCCGCCCCGCTGGAGGACCGGCTCCGCGCGCATCCGCTGGTCAGCCAGTGCCTGGTCGTCGGCGACGGGCGCAAGTTCATCAGCGCGCTCATCACGCTCGACGAGGAGGCGCTCGGCCCCTGGAAGGAGCGGCACGGCAAGCCCCCGGCGATGAGCGTGGACGAGCTGCGCCGCGACCCCGACCTGGTCGCCGAGATCGAGGCCGCGGTCGCCGAGGCCAACAAGTCGGTCAGCAGGGCTGAGGCGATCAAGAAGTACGTCGTCCTCGGCGTCGACTTCACCGAGGAGGCCGGCCACATGACGCCGAGCCTGAAGGTGAAGCGGAACGTCGTGATGAAGGACTTCGCCGACGAGATCGACTCGCTCTACACGTCGTAGGCCCCGCGGAGCCCTGTGCGGGCGTCAGCGGAGGGAGGCGACGGCGTCCTCGACCGGCGTGCCGCCGTTGAGGAGGTCGAGCGTGCGGCGGCGGACCCCCGGCTCGGCGAGCAGCGCCGCCACGACCGCCGCCACGTCGTCGCGGGTCACCGCGCCGTGCCCGATCGGCGGCTCGTCCAGCCGCACCAGGCCGGTGCCCGGGTCGTCGGTGAGCCGGCCCGGGCGCAGGATCAGCCAGTCGAGGGCGTCCCGATCGCGCAGGTCGTCCTCGGCCTCGCCCTTTGCGCGGATGTAGGCGTCCCAGACCTCGCCGCGTCCCGGCGCGGCCTTCTCGCCCGCGCCCATCGCGGAGATCTGCACGAAACCGCGCACGCCCGCGCGCTCCGCCGCGTCCGCCGTCAGCACGGACGCGGCGCGGTCGACGGTGTCCTTGCGGGCCGCACCGCTGCCGGGGCCCGCGCCGGCGGCGAACACGACGGCGTCCGCGCCGGCCAGGTGGCCGGCGACGGTGGCCGCGCCCGCGGTCTCCAGGTCGCAGACGACCGGTTCGGCGCCGGCGTCCCGGACGCCGGCGGCGTGGTCCGGGTTGCGGATGATGCCGCGTACGGTGTCCCCCCGTGCGGCCAGCAGCCGTGACAGCCGCAGCGCGATCTGCCCGTGCCCGCCCGCGATCACAATGTCCATGCCGCGATCGTAGGACGGCCGGCCGCCGCACGCGCGCGGACGCGGCCGGTGAGGACGCCCTCACCGGCCGCGTTTCCGTGATCCGCTCCCGCCGTCCGGACGCGTCCGGACGCCGGGACCCCGGGGTCAGCGGCGGCGCTTGCCGGTGGTGCGCGCGCCCTTGTTGATGGCGTTGACGGCCTGCCGCATCAGCTGCTCGCCCATCACGTTGATGAGGTCGCCGTGGTCGGTCACCGGGTCGTGGCCCGACTCGGGGAAGCTGTCCAGCGCGAACGCCAGCGGCTTGGCGGGCACGTTGTAGGCGAGCGTCATGCGCAGCTGCGGCACGGCCTTGGTGCCCTGCGGGCACTGCCCGGTCCGCGCGTCCGGGAACTGGATGTGGTCGCGGTGGTTGGCGCTGTCGGTGTTCTGTCCGTCCCAGCAGCTCGGGAAGTTCAGCACGCGTTTCACCTGGCTGCCCTGGGGGCACAGGGGGTACTTGTCGGTGAACGCCCGGTTCTCGAAGCCGCTGCACGTCCACGACGCGTGCGCGTTCTTCAGCCCGTTCGTCACGGCCTTGGCGTCACCGACGGCGACCCGGATGAACTGCGGCATCGCGGTCACCTTGCTGCGGGGGTTGCCGAGGAACTGCAGCTTGACGCTGGACGGGGTGACGATGCTGCCGATGTTGCCGTCCGCCGTGCTCTGCGCGGCGCGGTCGGAGTCGTCCTGGCCGTCGCGGAGGCGGATCACCGGCCAGAAGTAGGCCGACTTGTCGCCGTTGGTGCAGGTCGTTCCGGCCGCGGCGAACGTCTCGTCGGTGGAGAAGGCGTTCGTGTCGAGGTTGCCGACGTAGTCGTGGATGTGGTGCGCGCCGTTCACGACCCCGGGCGCGGCGAGCACGTTGTCGGGGTTGCTGTGCGCCTGGCCCTCGTTCACGCCGCATTCGGACGCGAACACGCCGGTGGACGCCTGCCGGGTGCGGCGCGGCTGCCGGACGCGGGGCGCCTTGCGGATGTCGACGAACTGGTCGGCGCGCAGCTCGGGGTTGGGCGGCGGCTGCTCGCCCTGGTCGCCGTTCCCCTGGTCGCCGTTGCCCTGATCGCCGTTGCCCTGATCGCCGTTCTGGCCGTCGCCCTGGTCGCCGTTCTGGCCGCCGTCACCACCCATCTGGCCGCCGTCGCCGTTCTGGCCGCCCGTGCCATCGGTCGGGTCGGCGCTCGGATCGGCCGGGGGCTCGGCGCTCGGATCGGCCGGGGGCTCGGCGCTCGGATCGGCCGGGGGCTCTGCGGCCGGGTCGGCCGGGGGCTCGGCGGTGGGCTGGGCGGTCGGCCGCCCGTAGCCCTGAGCGCCACCGTTCTGCTGGCCTCCGCCCTGCAGGTTCGGGATGCCGGAGCCGTCATCCGCGGCCGGCCGTCCGGGATACGCCGCCGGGTTCGCCGTCCTGGTCGCCTGCGGCCCGTTCGGCTGGGCCACGCCGGGTGTCTCCTGGCAGGCCGTCGCGACCAGGGCGAGTGCCGGGATCAGCACCGCGAAGGCTTTCTTCTTTCGTCCCATGGAAAAGTGCTCCCTTTGCGGGGTGGGATGTGTTGTCAGTGCAGCGCGCGCCGGGGAACCAGCCCGGTGCTCTCCAGCAGAGAAATGTGAGTGTTCACGAATTTCATTCCGCTTTCGATGAACGATCGCATCACGGTGTTCTCGGTCTGCGCGCGAGCCTTGGCGAGGAGCTGGAACACCTGCCCGTGCGCGGCGCGCAGCCGCAGCACGAAGGTCTTGTCGTAATCGGCGCCGAACTTGCCGGACATCTCTCGCAGCCAGCTCTTCTGCGCCCCGTTGGGCTCGACGGGCAGGAGTACGCCCAGTTGCTCCGCGACGGCGCGGGTGGAGGCGTCCAGCTGCATGTGCTGGTCCGAGATGATCCCGGCGACCTCCCGCACCCTGGGGGACGCGGCACGCTGCTGGGCCTGCTGGCCCGCGGGCGTCTCCCACAGGTTGGCCTGCCTGACCTTGACGAGCACCGACCGGTCCTGGGCGCTCAGCGGCCCCCACTTGGTGTTCACGGTCCCGCCGAGGTTGGCCGCGCCGCTGGCGGGGACGCCGACCGGGTTCATGACGACCGCGAAGGCGGCGGCCCCGGCGGCGATGACGGCCAGGATCAGGAGCAGACGCCCTTTGCCCGGAAGCGGAAGCCTGCGCCTCTCCGCCATTCCGTATGCCTTCCCCATGATCATTCTCCTCCTTTCCCGAGATTTTCTACGGGCACGACGCGGGTCTCGTCATCAATACGCACTGCGCCACCTCAAAGGTTCAACGGCGTCCACTTTTCGTCATTTTTCTTACGCCTGCGCCTTTCGCCGCGACGGCTCGCCCGGCACCCCGCCGACGACGCGCAGCGCGAGCGCCGGGCACATCGCGACCGCCTTCTGCACGTCCTTCTCCATCCACGCGGGAATGTCGGTGCCGAGCACCACCGGGAATCCGTACCGGTCGAGCTGGATCAGCTCGGGGACGAGGTAGGCGCACAGGCCGTGCCCGTCGCACCGGCTCCAGTCGATCGCCACCCGCCCCTCCGAGCCGTCCGGCACGGGCAGCGGCAGCACGCCGTAGGTGGACAGCCCGCAGCCGCCGCCCCACCGGTGCGCGTCGATGTCGGCGCCGAACGCCTCCATCGCCGACAGCACGAACCTGGCCGTCCCGTCCGGGTGGGTGCAGGCGCCGCGGCCCCGTCCCACGCCGGCGGCGCGGCGGACGTCCTCGACCGTCCCGGCGCCCTCGGTCAGCGCGTTCAGGGACCGCACGACGTCGGGCAGCCCGAGCCGGCACGGCCCGCACTGCCCGGCGGACTGCGCCGCGAGGTAGGAGGCGATCCGGGTGACCTCGCCGAGCGGGCAGGTGCCCTGGGTGAGCGGCAGGATGATGCCGGCGCCGACCGTCCCGCCGACGCGGCGCATCCCGGCCCGCGACAGCACGGCCCGCGCCACCCCGCTCGGGCCGAGCCACATGCCGTGGTACCCGCCGACGAGCACGCCCGGCGACGGCGGCACCTGGCAGTGGTCGAGGACGGTCCGCAGCGGCGTGCCGTACGGCGCCTCCACGACCTGGGTCCCGCCGATCGTGAGCAGCGTGGTGCCGGGCTCGTCGTCCGTCCCGGCCGAGGCGTACAGGTCGGGGCCCAGCGAGACCAGCACCGCGAGCTGCGCGAACGTCTCGGTGTTGGACAGCAGCGTCGGGTAGCCGTCCACCCCCGAGTCGGACGCGCGGACCTTGACGCCCGGCGGGATCGGCGTCTCCCCGTTCACCGCGCGGATCACCGCGCCGCTCTCCCCGGAGATGAACCGCTCCGTCAGCCGGACGACCCGCGCCGGCATCCGCCGCTCGCTGATCGCGGCGCGGATGGAGCGGGCGGCCTCGTCGTCCTCGACGGCGACGACGATCCGCTGCGTGCCGAGCGCGGACGCGGCGATCTGGGCGCCGTCGAGGACGAGGTGCGGGGCCCGGCACAGCAGCACCTTGTCCTTGGAGCTGCCGGGCTCGCCCTCGGCGCCGTTCACGACCACGACGACGTTCTCGCTGGAGCCGCGCTCGTCGGCCCGCTCCCCGGGCAGCAGCGCGGTCTGGTCGGCGGTGGGATGCCTGATCCGCGCCGCCACCGCCATCAGCTTGCGGGCGAACGGGAAGCCCGCCCCGCCGCGCCCCCGCATGTCGACCTGCTCGGCCATGCGGACCAGGTCGTCCAGCCCCGGCGCGCGGAGCTTGCCGTGCACCGCCAGGTGGCGGTCGATGTCCAGCCGGTCGAACCGGTCGAACCCGAGCGTCAGCCGCGGGCCGCCGATGCCCGTGACGGTGACGGTCGAGCTCATCGCAGGACCTCGGTGTCACGGCCCGGCCCGGTGACCGGCATGCCGCGCGGGTCGGCGATGGTCCGGCGCGGGTCGTCGTCGTAGTCCCGCGCGTCGAGGTCGCGGGCCGCCGCGGCGGCGCGGCCCTCCTCGTGCTCGCGCGCCGCCATCTCACGCCGGTAGCGGGCGCGCCCGGCGCCGTCCGGCACCGAGAAGGGGGCGATCTCGTCCCCGGCGCGGGGCAGCTCCCGCGGTTTGATCACCACGATCATGCGGGTGACGAGGGCGAGCACGACGAGCACCACGCTCATCACGTAGCTGAGGACCACCCAGTTCGCCGCGGACCGCCCCGTGATGAGGCCGTGCACGATCGCCATCGGCCAGGCGATGTAGGCGAGCACGTGCATCGAGCGCCACATCCAGGTCTTGCCGCGGACCGCGAACCTCGCCCGCACCATCCCGGTGATCAGGACGAGGACCATCAGCTCCGCCGCCATCGTGCCGAGCCCGACGGCGCCGCCGTCCGGGACGACGATCTGCGCCGGCAGCGCGAGCCCGTTCATCACCTTCACCGACACGTGCGCGGCGAGCATGGCCGTCGCCACCACGGCCGCGGCGCGGTGCGCCGCCTGCGCGAGCACCCGGTGCCTGATCTTCAGGATCAGCCGCTCGGTGGCGAGCAGCCCGCACATCACGGCGGTGGTGTAGGAGACCAGGGCGAAGACGCCGGCGTAGAAGTTGAGGAAGTACTGCACGTTCGCGACGGCGACCGCTCCCGGCGGGGTCGCCGCGCCGACGAGCACCAGCACCGCCCCGGCGAGCACGACGCGCAGCACCCAGGTGGGCACCGCGGGATCATCACTGCTGCGAGTTCGCACCGTTCGGACTCCTCTTCCTAGGTTGCGGCCGGCGCCGGGGCGGCGGCCGTTCCTGCGCCGTCCTCCGGCGAGGGGCCGGGGGACGGGGATGACGGCGGAGGCTCGTCCGCCGCGGGGACCGGGCCGAGGTTGGCCATCAGCCCCCCGGGAAGCACCTGCAGGGCGCCGCGCTCGGCGAACCCGAGCAGCGGCTTGGCCCGCTCGCGGAACGTCCAGCCGCCGATCTCGGCGCCGTCCAGCGGGACGGTCCCGGCGCCGCCGCGCAGCCCGAACCCGACCTCCGCGCGGGGCGCCGCCGCGCCGCCGCAGGGCCGGCCGGTGCCGGTCGCGCCGAGCACGTCGCCCTGCTCGACGACGCTGCCGTCGCGCAGCTTGGTCGCGTTCCGCAGCCCGTAGTAGGTGGTCGCGAGGCCGCTCGGGTGGATCAGCATCACCAGCGCGTTGCCGGACGCGTTGCCGCAGAAGCGGTAGAGGCGGCCGTCGCCGGACGCCACGACGCGGCCGTCGCCGCCGGAGAACGCCAGCGATCCGAGCGGGCGCGGCGACGTGGAGCCGTCCGAGGTCGTCATCGCCCAGACCTGGCCGATCCGCCACGGCAGCATCAGCCGGTCCCCGGCCCGCGTCCCGTTGACGAGGGCGGCGGCCTGCGCGGCGCCGACCGACCCGTACTTGCTCAGCAGCCGCACCTCCGACGCCGACATGACGGCCGCGGGCACGTCGCCGAGCAGGGCGGCGAACGCCTTCCCGCCGGACAGCCCGACCTGCCACTGGGAGCCGGTCCAGTGCGCGGCGTAGAACGCGACCTCCGGGTTGGCGGTGCTGGTGTCGGGGACGGGGATCGCGCTGGTGCCGAACACCCACGTCTTGTCGGCGCTCGTCCGGGTGGCGCCCACGATCGGCTGCTGCGCCGGCGCGACGCCGTAGGCCTGCCGGGCGGCGGCCCCGCGCTCGTCCAGGGTCAGCTCGCGCACCTGCGCGGCGAGCGCCCGCAGGCTCGGCGCGCCCGGCGCCTCCGACGGCGCGCCGCCCGCGCCGGGCTGCTGCGCCGGCTGCTGCGGCTGGGCGGGGGTCCCGGTGCCCGGCTTCGGCGGCTGGATCGCGCGCTGCGAGCCGACCGGGCCGGACGACCCGCCGAGGGGGCCGCCGTCCAGCAGCGCCCGCTCGGCGATCCCGAGCAGCGACAGGCCGACGGCCGTGGACAGCACGATCGCGCCGATGCCGAGCCGGTCGGCCGGCCGCTTGCCGCGGCGCGGGCGCGCCGTCGGCCCGGGGCGCGGCGGGCCCTGCCGCCGCGACGCCGCGCGGGCCGGCCGCCGGCCCTCCGCGCGCCGCCCGGTCCTCGGCTCCGGCCGGCGCGGCCGCCCGCCGCGCGACGTGAAGTCGCGGGACCGGTCCCGTCCCTCCGCGCGGGCGTCGAACTGCCGGGTCCGCGCGTCCTCGGACTGCCGGGTCCGCGCGTCCTCGAAGTGACCCGTGCGGGCGTCCTCGAACTGACCCGTGCGCGCGTCGAAGTCCCGCGTACGCGCATCGCTCCGCGCGTCCCGGGGCGCGAACGCGATCGTGGGCGCGTCCATCCGCGTGGCCCGCGAGTCGGACGGCGGAGCCTGCGCACCGGACAGCGGGCCGCGCGCGTCGGGCTGCTCCATGCGCGCGTCAGTGCGCGCGTCGGTGCGGCCGCGGGGGGCCGGCCGGCGGTTCCGCGCCTCGAAGGGGTCCTCGCGGCCGGAACCCCGGTTCCGCACGTCGAAGGGGTCGCCGCGGCCGTCGCGCCGGCGTGCGCGCGGTTCCGGCCGCTCCTCCGGCTCCTGCGGCTTCCGCCGCGCGCGGGACTTGCCCTCGTGCCGCTTCATCTCCCGCCGGCTGGGCGCGCGCCGGGACGGCGTGCGCCCCGACTCGGACCAGTCCGGCTGCTCCGACCACCAGGACCCTTCGGGCCACTGGGGCTCCTCGGACCAGCGCGCCTGTCCGGACGCCGGTCTCGATGAGGCACGCGCGGGCGTGTCCGCCCACGATGAAACATGCGTGTTGCTCCGGGACGCATGCCCGTTATCGCGTCGCGCCATGCCCTCTCCTGTGGAGGAGACGGAGGGCAAGGCGAACGCCGGTGGCTCCGTGCCGCCGGGCTCATCGCCCGGCGGCGGTTCCGCTGAGACATCGCGGGACCGCGGCGTGGGAGCCCGCTCGCTCCCACCGCGTTCCCCGGACGGATTCTCGACGAACCCGCCCGATCACTCCGGGAGCATACGCCCCAGAAGCCGCTCTGACGCGAATTGGCGCTAAAAAACCGTCCGTAACCTTTCCCGCAACCATTCCGCTCTCCGGACGAGTACGTACGAACTACGCAGCAGGTTCATTTATTCAGGAAGTTCGCGGCGAGCGGCGCCGCCACCTTCGGGCCCGACCCGCCGGCCTGGACGAACACCGCGAACGCGACGTCGTCGCGGTACCCGATGAACCAGGCGTGCGCCCCGCCCGCGAACTCGGCGGTGCCCGTCTTGCCCGCCGTCCCGCGCGGCAGGCCCGCCCCCGCCGCGGTGCCGCCGGTGACCACGGCCCGCATCATGGCGCGCAGCGCGGCCGTCCCGGGCACCGGACGCGGCGCGGGCGTCCTCCCCCCGCCCTCGCGGATCAGCTTCGGCGGCAGCAGCCGGGGCGAGCGCCACGCGCCGTCCGCCGCCGCGGCGGCGACCGACGCCATCAGCAGCGGGCTCGCCTCGACGCGGCCCTGCCCGATCGAGGCCTCGGCCAGCTCCGCGCCGTTCTCCGGATCGGGGAAGCTCCCCTGCGCCGCCTCGACGCCCGGGCTGATCGGGGCGCCGAACCCGAAGCGGCGCGCGCTCGCCGCCAGCCCGGCCGCGCCGAGCCGCTCCACCCCGAGCCGCGCGAACGTCGTGTTGCAGGACGCGGCGAACGCGCCGCTCAGCGTCGTCCGGCCGAGCGCGTGGTCCTCGTCGTTGCGGATGGTGCGCTGGGCGGTGACCACCGAGGCCGGGCAGTCGGCGGCGGTCCCGGGGCCCGCCCCGTCCGCGACCAGCCCGCCGGCCGTCACCACCTTGAACGTCGAGCCGGGCGGGTAGCGGCCGGCGAACGCGCCGAGGCCGCCCAGCTCGTCCGCCACCGCGAGGATCTCCCCGGTGGACGGGCGGACCGCGACGATCGCGGCCTGCCGCGCCACGGACGTGAGCGCCTTCTCCGCCGCCGCCTGCAGCCGCCGGTCGAGCGTCGTCCGGATCCTGCGGCCCTTCGCCGCGTCGAGCAGCTTCACGCGCTGCGGCGGGCCGCCGCCGTCGCGCATCTGGATCGTCCAGACGGCCTGGTCCGCGTCCTCGTCGAGCCACTCGACGATCCCGGCGAGGTAGGGCGCCAGCGGCCCGTCGTCCGGCAGCGCCCTCCCGTCCCGCGCCACCAGCGTCACCGCCGGGACGCGGACCTGCCGCAGCGCCCACTCCCCCGCGCCCTTCAGCCCCGGGTACAGCGTCGCGGGCGTCCACAGCACCCGCCACCGCCCGCCGGCCCGGCCGAGCCGGAGCACCGAGCGGAACGACCACGTCCCGTGGTCGGCCAGCATGCGGGCGACGGTGAAGTCGGCGTGCGCCTCGCCCGCCCCGGTCCGGACGACGGGACGCGGCTCCAGCGTGATCCCGATGACCGTCAGCCCGCGCGACAGCGCCCGGTGCTGCGCGGCGAAGTCGGCGGGCGGGTCGGCGACGAACGCGCGCATGCCGTCGAGGTCGCCCTTCCGCCAGGCCGCGAAGTAGCCGGCCGCGACCTCCTCCGGGCTCCGGTCCCGCTCGCGCCGCAGCGCCCAGCCCGCCGTCAGCCCGGCCGCCAGCACGACGCCCAGGATCCCGGCCAGCACCACGACGCCGCGAGACCGCATCCGTCCTCCTCCGCCCGCCCGCCTCCAAGGAATTGATCATCCCAGCGTCCGGTGGCCCCGTACATGCCGCGGACGGCCGTTCCCGTGGCCGGACCTGGAAGGCGGCTTAGCGACGGATGATCCGCTCCTTAAGCGCGCTTTAACGGCGCCGCACCCGGCCGCCGGCCGCCCTACCTTCGGAAATGTCAGCGACCGCGGACGTGCGGCAGGGAGGAGGCCCCGATGAAACGATCACCGCGACACGGGATCGGCCCGGGGGCCGCCCCGCCTCCCGCACGTCCGCGGCCGGGCACCGCCGCGGCGCCGAGCCGCGCGGTGCCGGATGCCGGGCTCGTGCCCCGCACTCCCGTCCGCGCGGACCCGATCCGGTCCTGCCGGCCGGCCCACCCGGCGCGCCCCACCTCCAGGTTCTCCCCACGAGGGCGCCGGGCCGGCGGCGGCGGATCACACCCACCCCACCTCGGCAGGGGCGGTCCGCGCGGGAACGGTCTCCGGGGCGAGGCACGAGCCCTCAGCCGCTGAGGGCGGGAGGACCCCGCCCACGGCGCGGGGGCGGGGTCCTCTTTCGGCGGCTCCAGATCTCAGCGGCTCCAGGGGAGGCGGACGGCCTCCAGTGCGGGGTCGGTCAGGACCGCCTCCACCAGGGCCGTGGGCCCCACCACCTTCGTGCCCCACAGGTCCCAGTCGCAGTAGACCACCCAGGAGCGGTCCTCGGGCCACAGGTTGGACGGGCAGCTGCCCATGTCGGGGTGGTCGTAGAGGCCCCCCGCGTCGCCCAGGCGGCCGGCGAGGACGGTGTCGTCGTCCCAGTCGGCGGTGACCAGCGGGCAGTAGTACGCCTGGCAGGGGGTGCCCGCGCCGGACGGGCTGTGCCGCAGCAGGACGCCGATCAGCCGGTACCAGCTCTCGCGGTCGAGGCAGCCCTCCGCGGGCGGCCGGATCGCCGCCGACCAGCTGCCCGCCGGGTGGCCCTGGCGCAGGCAGCGGCTGCCGGGCAGCGCGCCGTCGGGGACGACGGGCTCACCGAAGCCGCGGGCGAGCTCCCGCCAGCGCAGCCGCCGCCAGCCCGCGCCCGGGTCGCCGCTGCGGCCCAGGTCGACGCCGGTGACCATCGCGCCCTCCAGCAGGTCGCCGACGTCGGACTGCCCGGTCAGCCCCGCCGCCGTCATCGACTGGTGGACATCGTCGTGCGTCGTGGTGACCAGGCCCTCCTCCCACACGTACATCGCGTGCAGGAGCCAGGCGGCGTCGGGCCGGCGCGGCGGTTCGAACCCCGAATGGCGATGGCCGGGGTCCAGCTCCCGCAGCCACCCGGCGGCCTCCCCCGGAACGCGGGCCCATACGTCCTCGATGTCCATAGCCGCATCCTGCCACCTCAAGGGGCCAGGAGGCTCCCCAGCCGAGCGGCCTGGATCTCCCAGCGCCATTCGCGCTCGATCCAGGCGCGCCCCTTCTCGCCCATGGCGCGGGCCCGCGCCGGGTCGGCGAGGAGACCGGCGACGGCCACGGCGACGCGCTGGACCGAGCGGCCCGGGACGACGACGCCGGTCTCGCCGTCCAGGACGGCGTCGGGCGCGCCGCCGGAGTCGCCCGCGACGACGGGCAGCCCGGTCGCCGACGCCTCCAGGTAGACGATGCCGAGGCCCTCCACGTCCAGGCCGCGGCGGCGGGTCCGGCACGGCATCGCGAAGACGTCGCCCGCGTCGTAGTGGGCGGGCAGCTCCTCCCAGCTCACGCCCCCGGTGAACACCACGCTCCGCTCCACGCCGAGGGAGGCGGCCAGGCGTTCGAGGTCCTTGCGGTGGGGGCCGCCGCCGACGAGCAGGAGGGCGGCGTCCGGCACCTTCCGCAGGACGTGCGGCCACGCGTGGATCAGCGCGTCCTGGCCCTTGCGCGGCACCAGGCGGGACACGCAGACCGCGACCGGGCGGTCCGCCAGCCCGTGCCGGGCGCGGATCTCGTCGCCGCCCGTGTTCCGGTGGAAGACCTTCTCGTCGACGCCGGGCGCGAGCCGGGACATCCGCGCCGCGGCGCGCGGGCTCAGCGCCCGCGCCATCCGGGAGCGGGTGTACTCGCCCAGGTAGGTCAGCACGTCCAGGTCGTCGCCGATGCGGCGGAGCAGCCGCCGCGCCACCGGCAGCGCCGCCCAGCCGGCCTCGTGGCCGTGCGTGACGCCGACGAGGCGGGCGGCGCCGCGCCGCCGCAGCGCCGGGGCCAGCAGGCCGAGCGGTGCCGCCGCGCCGAACACGACCGAGTCGCAGCCCTCGGCGCGCAGGACGTCCGCGGCCCGGCGCAGCACCCCCGGCTCCGGCAGCATCAGCGTGCCCGGATGCCGGACGACCGGGAACGGCTGCCGCGCGTCGAACTCGGCGGCGCCCTTCCACGCCGGCGCGTAGACGACGACGGATCCGGCCGGGCGGCGGGCCGCGAGGCCGTGCACGAACGCCTGGATGCCGCCCGGACGGGGCGGGAAGTCGTTGGTGACGAACAGGGTCTTGGTCATCGTCCGGCCAGAATACGGAGGAATACGGACCGGGGAACGGAAAGGCCCGCCACCGCGGCTGCGGTGGCGGGCCCCTGCGCGTGCGGTCAGTGCTTGATCTCCTGCGACGTCCGGCCGCTCTCGATCTCCTCGTGCCCGTGCTCGTGCTCCTCGACGGGGATGTCGTCGTAGGTCCACGCGCGGTTGAGCCGCGAGCGCAGGTGACCGATCGGGCCCTTGGAGCCGGGCGCGGGGATGCCGCTGGCGTCCCGGTCCGGCGGCTGGAGCCGCGCGTTCTCCTTGGACAGGAGGACGTGCTTCTCCTCGTCGCGGGCGGGCTCGTGCCGCTCGGAGAACTTGCCGTCCGGCGACATGAGGATGACGCCGCTCTCCACGCCGTGGCCGACGATGTCGGCGTCCTTGCGCTGGAGGCCGAGGCAGATCCGCTTCGTGACGATGAACGCGATGACCGGCCCGACGAAGAACGTCACCCGGAAGAACCACGTCGTGGCGAACAGCGAGACGTGGAACTTGTCGGCGAGGACGTCGTTCGCGCCGGCGAGCCACAGCAGCCCGTAGAACGTGACGGCGGCGACGCCCGTCGCGGTGCGGACCGGGGCGTTGCGCGGCCGGGTGTTGACGTGGTGGTGCCGCTTGTCGCCGGTCACCCACGCCTCGACCCACGGCCAGGCCGCCGCGCCGCCGAACACGATGCCGAGCGGCAGCGCCGCCGGGATCAGCACGCTCAGGCTGAGCGTGTGGCCCCAGGCGTTGATCTCCCAGCCCGGCATGATCCGCAGCGAGCCCTCCAGGACGCCCATGTACCAGTCGGGCTGGGACGCCGAGGAGATCGCGCCGGGGTCGTACGGGCCGAACAGCCAGATCGGGTTGATCTGCGCGAACGCGCCGAACAGCGCCACCACGCCGAAGGTGAACAGGAAGTAGGCGCCCGTCTTGGCCATGAACACCGGGTAGAACGGGTAGCCGTACACCTGCTTCTCGGACTGGTTCTTGACCGGCATCGCGGTGTGCTTCTGCACCCACATGATCATCATGTGCGCGGTGACCAGGCCCAGCAGCAGCGCCGGGATCAGCAGGATGTGCACCATGTAGAGGCGGGGAACGATGTCCTGGCCGGGGAACTCACCGCCGAACAGGAACATGTAGACATAGGTGCCGACGACCGGGATGCCCTCGGCGACGCCCTGCGTGATGCGCAGGCCGGTGCCGGACAGCAGGTCGTCCGGGAGCGAGTACCCGGCCAGGCCCTCCAGCATGCCGAGCGTGAACATGCCGATGCCGATCAGCCAGTTCAGCTCGCGCGGCTTGCGGTAGGCGCCGGTGAAGAACACCCGCAGCATGTGCGCCAGGATCGACGCCATGAACAGCAGCGCCGCCCAGTGGTGGATCTGCCGCATCAGCAGGCCGCCGCGGACGTCGAAGCTGATGTGCAGCGTCGAGGCGTAGGCCTCCGACATCTTCACGCCCTTGAGCGGGACGTAGGAGCCGTCGTAGACGACCTCGCCCATGCTCGGCCTGAACCAGAGCGTCAGGAACACGCCGGTCAGCAGCAGGATGATGAAGGAGTACAGGGCGATCTCGCCCAGCATGAAGGACCAGTGGTCCGGGAAGACCTTCTTCATGTTCCGCTTGAAGAAGGTGGTGGAACCGAGGCGGTCGTCGAGGAACGTCAGCGGAGCCTCGACCGCCTTCGGAGCTGTCGCCTCGCTCATCCGCGCTCCCAGAAGCTCGGTCCGACGGGCTCGTGGTAGTCGCTCGTCGCGATGATGTAACCGTCCTCCACCGACAGCGGCAGCTGCGGGAGCGGCCGGGCCGCCGGGCCGAAGACGACCTTCGCCGCGTCGGTGGCGTCGAAGGTGGACTGGTGGCACGGGCACAGGATGTGGTGCGTCGTCTGCTCGTACAGGGCCGCCGGGCAGCCGACGTGCGTGCAGACCTTGGAGTAGGCGACGATCCCGTTCACGTGCCAGTTGTCGCGTCCCTTGGCGGGCTTGAACTCGCCGGAGGGGACGTTGATGAGGATCGTCACGGCCTTCGCGACCTGGGTGAGCACCTGGTCCTCGGGAAGGTGCTCCTCCATGCCCTCCGGCAGGACGGTGATCATCGAGCCGGGGGTGGCGAAGTCGCTGACCTTGAGCGGCTTGTTGGTGCCGTCCACCACCAGGCGGACGCCGCGCTTGCCCTCCGCCTGCGCCCGCTTCACGGCGTCGCCCCAGAAGGTGTGCCGGAGCTTCTTCTCCGGGAGCGGGCCGAGGTCGCGCAGCAGCACCAGCGGCGCCAGGCCGAGCGGCGCGGCGGCCAGCAGCAGCGTGCGGCGCAGCAGCGGCCGCTTGGTGATGCCGCTGTCCTCCGCGCCCTCCATGAAGTCGCGGTTGAAGGCCGCCCTGGTCTCCTCGTCGGCGGCCAGCTCGTGCCGCTCCTGGACGATCGGCTTGCTGGTCATCAGCCGGCGGACCCAGATGGTGATGCCGATCGCCATCGACAGGAACGCCAGCGCCATGGTGCCGCCGAGCCAGAAGTTGACCTCGCGGGCGTCCCAGATGCCGTGCATGCCGCCGTCGCGGCCGCTCCAGCCGATGAAGTAGGCGATGAACACCACGCTCGCCAGGAACGCGAGCAGGAAGAACGACGCGACGACGCGCTCCGCGCGCTTGGCCGACGCCTCGTCGAGCTGCTCTCCCACGCCCGCGGGCGCCGAGATGTTGTCCTCGGCGAGGAGCGCCTTCTCCCTCGCCGGGGACGGCGTGCCGATCACGCGTTCGCGCCGGCCGTCGTCCTCGCGCGGGCCCGTCGAGCCCGCGGTCTCCTTGTTGTCGTCGCTCATGACTTCTTCAGCTTCTTCGGCTTCTTCGCGGTGATCCACATGGCCGCCATGACCATCAGGCCGATCCCGACCACCCAGGCGACCAGGCCCTCGCTCACCGGGCCGATGCGGCCGAGGCCGTTACCGCCCGGGTTGGGCTCCTCGCGGGTCTGCACCAGGTAGGCGATGATCGCCTGCTTGTCCTCAGGCCGGAGCGTGGTGTCGTTGAACACCGGCATGGCCTGCGGGCCCGTCAGCATGGCCTCGTACATCTGGGTGGGCGTGACGTCGTCGCCCGACAGCGCGGGCGCGTACTTGCCACCGGTCAGCGCGCCGCCCTGGCCGGTGAAGTTGTGGCACTGCGCGCAGTTGGTGCGGAACAGCTTCCCGCCGAGCGCGGGGTCGCCCTTGGACGGGTCGACGGCGGAGGCGGGCGGCACCTCGGGGCCGCCGCCCAGGGAGGAGATGTAGGCCCGCAGGTCGGCCAGGTTCTTCTCGGCCTGGGCCTTCTGCTTCTCGGCCGCCTCCCGCTTCTCCTTCTCCTCGAAGTCGGTCTTGATCGAGGTGTTGAAGGCGGGGATCGGCGGCTTGCGCGGGATCTGCGCGCCGGGGTTCGACGCGGGCATGCGGCCCGTGCTGACCTGGAAGTCGACGGAGGCGGCGCCCACTCCGATGAGGCTCGGGGCGATCGCCTTGCCCTCGGCGTCCTTGGTGCCCTCGGCGTTCAGCCCGTGGCAGCTCGCGCAGTTCTTGTTGAACAGCTCCTGCCCGTGCTTCAAGTCCTCCGCGGCCTGCGCGGTGCCCTGCGCCTCGGCGCGGTCGGTCTGCGGCGAGAAGCCGGCGTAGATCACGCCGATCGCCGCCAGGGCCGCCAGCACGACGGCGTAGCCCGCCCACGGGCGCCGTCGCCATGCGGTGATCCTTTTCACGGAAATCCCCGTTCGGGTCATGTCGTCGGGATGGGTCAGAGGTCGAGCAGGTAAACGACCGAGAACAGGCCGATCCACACCACGTCGACGAAGTGCCAGTAGTAGGAGACGACGATCGCGCTCGTCGCCTGCTCATGCGTCCAGCGCTTGGCGGCGTAGGTGCGCCCGAGCAGGAAGAGGAACGCGATCAGGCCGCCGATCACGTGGAGTCCGTGGAAGCCGGTGGCCAGGTAGAAGATCGAGCCGTAGGCGGAGGACGAGAAGGTCAGCCCGTCGTGCGTGACGAGGTTGAAGTACTCGTAGCCCTGGCCCGCGACGAAGTAGGCGCCCATGAGGAACGAGAGGATGTACCACTCGCGCAGTCCCCAGCGGCGGAAGTTCAGAAGGCCGCCGTCACGCCCGACCTGGCCCGCCTCGGCCCTGAACACGCCCATCTGGCACGTCACCGAGGACAGCACCAGAACGGTCGTGTTCACCGCCGACAGCGGCAGGTCCAGGGGTGCGCCCGGCCACGCGTCTTCACCGGACTGGCCGATCGTCACGGAGCGGATCGTGAAGAACATCGCGAACAGCGCCGCGAAGAACATCAGCTCGGACGACAGCCAAACGATCGTCCCCACGCTGACCAGATTGGGACGGTTCGCCCGTGCGTGAGGTGTTGTCTCTATCGCGGATGCTGTCACGGGCGACATTATTGCGCCCCCATCCCGTGAGTGGCGCATGACCCCCCTCCTAGGGTTCCCCGAGCGTGTTGCCCGGGTCCGCGACCCGGTACCCTCACGTGCATGAGCACCGCCCCGGAGAGCCCGATGAAGGTCCTCGTCTACAGCGACGACGCGAACACCCGCGCCCAGATCCGGATGGCGATCGGGCGCCGTCCCGCCGCCGACCTGCCGAAGGTCGAGTTCGTGGAGATCGCGACCCAGCCCGCCGTCGTGGAGCGCCTGGACCGGGGCGACATCGGCGTCCTGGTCGTCGACGGCGAGGCGCAGCCCGCGGGCGGGCTCGGCGTGTGCCGGCAGGCCAAGGACGAGGTGTACGACTGCCCGCCGGTCCTCGCGCTGATCGGCCGCCGCGACGACGGCTGGCTCGCCACCTGGTCGCGCGCCGACGCCGTCGTGGCCCTGCCGGTCGACCCGATGGCCCTCGCGAACGCGCTCGCCGAACTGATGCGCGCCCGCCTCGCGAACCGCCTCACCGCCCTCTGAGGGCGAAGCCCTGTAACGCCGACCCCAGAAGAGACCCGGTAGGGGACATGGACGCGCGCACCACCTGGCCCGCACTGCTCAACGCCCTCCTGTCGGGCGGCTCGCTGTCCAGCGAGGAGACCTCCTGGGCCATGAACAGCATCATGGCCGGGGAGGCCACGGACGTGCAGATCGCGGGCTTCGCGATCGCGCTGCGGGCCAAGGGCGAGACGGTCGAGGAGGTCACCGGCCTCGCCGACGGGATGATGGACAACGCCACCCGCATCGACGTGCCGGGCCCCATCGCCGACCTCGTCGGGACGGGCGGCGACCGCGCCCACACCGTCAACGTCTCCACGATGGCCGCCGTGGTCGCGGCCGCGTCCGGCGTCCGGGTCGTCAAGCACGGCAACCGCGCCGCGTCGTCCTCGTGCGGCGCCGCCGACCTGCTGGAGCACCTCGGCGTCGCCATCGACCTGCCGCCGGAGGACACCGCGCGGGTCGCCGGGGAGCTCGGCATCACCTTCTGCTTCGCGCCGCTCTACCACCCGGCGCTGCGGCACGCGTCGCGGACGCGCAGCGAGCTCGGCACGCCGACGGTGTTCAACTTCCTCGGCCCGCTGACGAACCCGGCGCGCCCGTCCGCGCAGGCGGTCGGCGTGTTCCACCCGCGGATGGCGGGCGTCATCGCCGGGGTGTTCGCGGCGCGGGGCTGCTCGTCGCTGGTGTTCCGCGGCGACGACGGGCTGGACGAGCTGACCACCACCGGCACCTCCACGGTGTGGGTCGTCCGCGACGGGACGGCCACGGAGACGACGTTCGACCCGGCCGACCTCGGCATCCCGCCGGCGCGGCCGGAGGACCTGCGCGGCGCCGACGCCGCGTTCAACGCCCGGGTGGCGCGCGAGACGTTCGCCGGGGCGCCGGGCCCCGTCCGCGACATGGTGCTGCTGAACGCCGCCGCGCTCATCACCGCCTACGAGGGCGCGCCGCCCGCCGCCAAGCTCACCGCCGCGCTGCGCGACGGCTTCGAGCGCGCCGCGCGGGCCGTCGACTCCGGCGCCGCGAGCACCCTCCTCGACCGCTGGATCGACACGACCCGGGCGCTGCGCGGCTGAGCCCGCCCCCGTCGTCGGCGCCCGCTCCCCCGCTCACGCCACTCCCCTGGCGCCGCTCGACACCCGCTGCGCGATGTAGATCGGGATGACCGACAGGACGATCAGCGCGGCGGCGAGGACGTTGACGACCGGCGCCTGGTTCGGGCGGAACAGGTTGTTGAAGATCCAGATCGGCAGCGTGGTGGCGCCCGGCCCGGCGGTGAACGTGGTCACGATGATCTCGTCGAACGACAGCGCGAACGACAGCAGCCCGCCGGCGAGGAACGCCGAGCGCAGCGCCGGCAGCGTCACGTACCGGAACGTCTGGAAGGTGTCCGCGCCGAGATCGGCGGACGCCTCCTCCAGGCTCGTCCCCGTGCGGCGGAGGCGGGCCAGGACGTTGTTGTAGATGGTGACGACGCAGAACGTGGCGTGCCCGACGATGACGGTGAACAGGCCCAGCCCGATCCCGAGCGGCTTCAGCACGACCTGGAAGGCGTTGCTGAGCGCGATACCGGTGACGATGCCGGGCAGGGCGATCGGCAGGACGACGACGAGCGACACGGTCTCGCGTCCGAAGAACCGGTACCGCGACACGGCGAACGCGGCCATCGTGCCGAGGACGAGCGCGATGGCCGTCGCGCCGAGCCCCGCCTTGACGCTGGTGAGGACGGCCTGCCGGGCGCCCTCGTTGTCCAGGGCCTGCGACCACCAGCGCCCGGTGAAGCCGGGCGGCGGCCAGCCGAACGTCTTGTCGGCGTTGACGGAGTTGACCAGCACGACGAGCAGCGGCACGTAGATGACGGCGAGGCCGAGGGCCATGAGGACGCGCAGCGCGATCCGCGCGGCGGGCGAGAAGGTCATCACAGCTCCCTGAGGGCGCCGGTGCGGTGGGCGGCGGCGAGGTAGCCGAGCATCACCACCACCGGGATCGTGGCGACGGCCGCGGCGAACGGCAGGTTGTTGGCGGCGCCGATGTTGTCGTAGACGACGTTGCCGAGCAGCTGGCTCCGGCCGCCGACGATCTTCACGGTGATGTAGTCGCCGAGCGACAGCGAGAACGTGAAGATCGACCCCGCCACCAGGGACGGGAACACCAGCGGCAGCATGACCGTGCGGAACGTGCGCAGCGGCCGGGCGCCGAGGTCGCCGGACGCGTCCAGCAGCGAGTCCGGGAGCCGCTCCAGGCCGGTGTAGACGGGCAGGATCATGTACGGCAGCCACAGGTAGGACAGGACGAGCACGGTCGCCGGGAGGCCGTAGCCGGGGCTGCCGAGCCCGAACGGCCGCAGCGCCTCGTCGAGCAGTCCGCCCTGCTGCAGCATGACCCGCCACGCGTACGCCTTGACGAGGTAGGCGGCCCACAGCGGTGCCAGGATCGCGATCATCAGGTAGGGCCGGTGCCGGGGCCTCGCGACCTTGGCCATGTACAGCGCCATCGGGAAGCCGATGGCGGTGTCGATGAGGGTGACGGCCACCGCGACGCCGAGGCTGCGCAGCGCGACCGTCCGGTAGACGGGCTCGTCCAGCAGGGTCTGGAAGTTCGCGAGGGTGAACCGGCGGACGACCTCGCCGGTGAAGACGTCGGTCGTCCAGAACGCGGTGAGGAAGATGGCGGCGAGGGCGCCGAGGTAGACGGCGACCAGCCAGGCGAGCGGCGCCGACAGCAGCAGCGACAGCCGCAGCCGCGGCCGGCGGTGCAGCAGGGCCGCCGCCCGGCGCCGGGGACCCGGCGCCGGGCGGGCGTCCGCACCGCCGGTGCGGGCGGGGGCGGTCATCCCTTGATCGCGGTCCACGCCTGGGTCCACTTGGAGTAGTCGACGCACGTGACGTCCGTGCGCCCGTCGAGGCACTGCGCGATCGGCGTCGTCCAGAAGTGCACCTTGGAGAAGTAGTTCTCATCGGTGGCGTGGAAGGTGTCGCAGAATTTCTTGTCGGCGGTCTCCCCGCACGCCTTCGCGTTCGCCGGGGCCTCACCGAACCACTCGGCGACCTGCGCGTTCACCTTCGGCGACACGATCCAGTCGAGCCACTTGTAGGCGCAGTCCGGGTGCTTGGCCTTCGCGCCGACCATCCAGGTGTCGGACCAGCCGGTGGAGCCCTCCTTGGGCAGCGTCACCTTCACCGGCGCCTTCTCGGCCTCGGCGAGGTTCGCGATGACCTGCCACGTCGTCCCGAGGACGGAGTCGCCGCTCTTGAAGGCCTGGACCTCCTTGGTGTAGTCGGACCAGTACTCGCCGATGAGCCCGTGCTGCGTCTTCAGCAGCCCGACGGCCGCGTCGAACTGCTGCTGGTCGAGCGCGTACGGGTTCTTGATCCCGAGTTCGGGCTTGGCCGACATCAGGTAGAGGGCGGCGTCGGCGATGTAGATCGGCGAGTCGTAGGCGGTGATCTTCCCCTTGTACGGGGAGTTCGCGTCGAACACCGCGCCCCACGAGTCGGGGGCGGTCTTCACCGTGTCGGTGCGCCACATCAGCAGGTTGGCGCCGCGGCCGTGCGGGACGCCGTAGGAGACGCCGTTCACCGAGTTCCACGGCTTCATCTTCAGGCCCGCGAACACGTCGGCGTAGTTCGGCACGAGGCCGGTGTTGACCGGCGCGACCGTCCCGGAGGCGATCAGCCGCAGCGAGGCGTCGCCGGAGGCGGAGACCGCGTCGTACTCGCCGGTCTTCATCAGCGTGACCATCTCGTCGGACGTCCCGGCGATCTTGGTGTTGACCTTGCAGCCGGTCTGCTTCTCGAACGGCGTGACCCAGTCGACCTTCGGGTCGTTGGAGCCGTCCTCGGCGTAGCCGGCCCAGGCGACCAGGTTGACCGCGCCCTCGCCCGCGCCGAGCGACTGCCGCATCGGGACCTTGGGGACGGTGAAGCCGCCCTGCCCGGCCCCGGACGCCTTGCCGCCCGGGTCGCCGTCGCCGCAGGCCGCGGCCGTCAGTCCGATCGCCAGCGTCGCCGCCGCGGCGAGCGCCACGCGTGTGGACCACATGGGGAACTCCTTGCTTTCGGGGGTTGGGGGTGAATCAGGAGGCGGGCGCCGGGGCGGTGCCGGTGCCCGCGCCGGCGCCCGGGACGTGGAACTCGTGCGCCTCGTGCCAGCTGATCCGGACGCGGGCACCGCGCCGGCCCAGCACGTCCATGGAGGACGTCCGCAGGTTCTGCTCCAGCGCCACGACCCGGTCCCCCGACTCCAGGTCGATGACGAAGCGGGTCACCGCGCCCGCGTAGACGACCTCGGCGACCGTGCCGAGGGCGTGCCGGTCCCCCGTGCCCGGCGCGCCCTCCCGCCCGTCGCCGCCGGTCGCCACGTGGATCTTCTCCGGCCGGACGCAGACGTCGCCGATCCGGTTGGACGTCCCGACGAACCCCGCCACGAACTCGGTCGCCGGTCGCTCGTACACCTCGGCCGGCGTGCCGACCTGCTCGATCCGGCCGCCGTTCAGGACGGCGACCCGGTCGCTCAGGGTCAGCGCCTCCTCCTGGTCGTGGGTGACGAACACGAACGTGATGCCCGCCCGCCGCTGCAGGCTCTTCAGCTCGACCTGCATCTCCTCGCGCAGCTTCAGGTCGAGCGCGCCGAGCGGCTCGTCCAGCAGCAGCACCTTCGGCTCGTTGACCAGGGCGCGGGCGAGCGCCACCCGCTGGCGCTGGCCGCCCGACAGCTCGCCGGGGCGGCGCGACTCCAGCCCGCCGAGCCGGACGCCGTGCAGGGCCGCGAGGGCGCGCTCGCGGCGCTCCGCCCGCGGCACCCGCCGCACCCTGAGGCCGTACTCGACGTTGCGGAGCACGTCCATGTGCGGGAAGAGGGCGTAGTCCTGGAAGACGGTGTTGACGTCACGGTCGAACGGCGGAAGGGCCGTCACGTCGGTGCCGCCGAGCTCGACCGTGCCGGACGTCGGGCGCTCGAAGCCCGCGATGAGCCGGAGCACGGTCGTCTTCCCGGACCCGGACGGGCCGAGCATCGAGAAGAACTCGCCGTCCCCGATGTCGAGGTCGACGCCCGCCACCGCCTCGACGGAACCGAAGGTCTTGCGCAGATCGCGGATCCTCACCGCTGTCACCGGCATGACCGAAAACATATGGATTCATAGGTTTCAGTTCAAGTGATGTTCCGGTATCACTGTGTGCAACACCGGGAGGGGGCCCATGAACAGCGCGCACCTCGTCGTGTTCGCTCCCGTCGACAACACCGCGCGGGTGCACGCGGTGGTCCGGCGGCTCACCGACGCGATCGCGCTCGGCCTCCTCGGCGACGGGGAGCAGTTGCCGAGCGAGACCGACCTCGCGGCACATCTCGGTGTATCCACGGTCACACTACGCGAAGCACTGATGGCCTTGCGTCAGCAGGGACTCATCGAGACCCGGCGCGGCCGGGGCGGCGGCAGCTTCGTCCGGGCCCCCGCCAGGCCGTTCGACCTCGACGAGCGGCTCCGTTCGCTCAGCGCGGAAGAGCTGCGCGACCTCGGCGACCACTACGCCGCCATCGCCGGCGCCGCCGCGCGCCTCGCCGCGCTGCGCTCGCTGCCCGGCGACGTCCGGCGGCTGCGCCGCTCCCTGGAGGAGATGGCGGGCACCGCCGCCGGCGCCGGCATGTGCAGGCTGGACGGCCGGCTCCACCTGGAGGTCGCCGCCGCGTCCCAGTCCGGCCGGCTCACCCGCGAGGAGATCCGGCTCCAGGCCGAGATCGGGCCGCTGGTCTGGGCCGTGCACGACCTGCCGGACCGGCGCGGCCGCGTCGACGCCGAGCACGCCGGGATCGTCGGCGCCATCGCGGACGCCGACGACGCCCGAGCCCGCGATGTAGCTGAAAGTCACGTCTTGAATGCGGTAGAACGTCTCATTGAACGACGGCTCGCACTCTGACCCCGAGGGGGACCCATGCCCGCCGAGCCACCGGCCGTCGGCGCGGCGGCGGCACACGTCCGCGCGACCCTGGACGGCGTCTTCGAGACGGTGGCCCGGGTCCGCGACGCGACGGCCCGGTGCCTCGCGGACGTCCAGCGCGCCGGCCGCGCCCCCGTCAGCGCCGACCTCGCCGCGCTGCGCCCGCTGCTGCTCCCCCGGCTCGGCCCGCTCGTCTGCGGCCTCGGGTTCATCGCCGCGCCGCAGCTGCTCGCCGACGCCGCCTGGTACATGGAGTGGTGGCAGGCGGGCCCCGCCGGCCGCCCGTGCCGGCTGCTGCGCGACCTGGACCCCGAGCGCAGCGCCCTCTACGACTACACGAGCTGGGAGTGGTTCACCGGCCCCGAGAGCGGCGCCGAGCGGACCGTCTGCGGGCCCTACGTCGACTACCTGTGCAGCGACGAGTACGTCCTGACCCTGTCCGCGCCCGTGCACGTCGCCGGGGCCTTCGCCGGCGTCGCCGCCGCGGACGTGTTCGCCCGGACGTTCGAGAACGAGATCGTCCCCGTGCTGCGCGAGATCCCCGCGCCCGCGTTCGTCGTCAACGCCCCCGGCCGCGTCATGGCGTCCAACACCGCGACGTGGCCGCCCGGCGCCGTCTACCGCGAGAGCCCCGGCCACGCCGCCCGCCCGTGCGGGGACGGCGTGCACTGCGTCGCCCTCGGCGTCGGGCCCTAGCCGGCCGTCCGCCGGCGGCCGGGCGGGCGTCAGTCGGCGTCGGGGAGGCCGAGCGCGAAGGCCTGCTCCAGGTCGTGCTGGGAGTAGGTGCGGAAGGCGATGTGGGTCTCGGTGCCGACGACGCCGTCGACCTTGTTGAGGCGGCCCGGGATGACGTCGTTCAGCTCCTCGTTCCGGCGCACCCGGATCATCGCCATCAGGTCGTGGTCGCCGGTGATGGAGTAGACCTCGCTGACGCCGTCCAGCGCGGCGATCGTCTCGGCCACCTCGTGGATGCGCGCGACGTCGGCCTTGACGAACACGATCGCAGTGACCACTTCACCCTCCCCGTGAGATTCGCCCCGTCAGATCGGACCCTCCGACCCTACCGGCAGGGTCAGCCGCGGCTCAGGGCGGCCAGGCGCCGCGCGGGGCCGGCGCGGCGGGCGAGGAGAGCGAACACCACCCCGGCGGCGAAGCCGTAGATGTGCGCGGTGTAGGCCACGTTGCTCTTCTCGTCGCCGAGCGACAGCCACTGCAGGACGAACCAGTAGCCCAGCACCACCCACACCGGCAGCCGGACCACGATGACCGGCGGCACCCAGCTCACGATGCGGCCCCGCGGGTTGAGGATCACGTAGGCGCCCATCACCCCGGCGATCGCCCCGGACGCGCCGATCAGCGGGACGGTCGAGTCCGGCGACGTCCAGGCGAACCCGTAGACGGCGACGAGCCCGAACGCCAGGTAGCCGAGGAGGTAGCGCCATCGGCCGAGGCGGTCCTCGACGCCCATGCCGACGACGAACAGCGCGACCAGGTTGCCGAGCAGGTGCAGCGCGCCGGAGTGCAGGAACATCGAGGTGAACGCCGCCGTCCAGGGCGCCTTGTGGAAGGTCGCGGGCCCGCAGTCGTGCGCGATGTCGGTCGGGATCGGCTGCTGGTCGCCGGTGGTCAGCTCCTTGGGCACCGCGCCGTACTCGTAGGTGAAGTGCGCCGCCCGGCACTCGCGGACCCGGTCCTCGCCGTACCAGGTCGCGAAGTTCGACATGGGGGTGAGCAGGAAGACCACCACGTTGGCCGCGACCAGCAGGTACGTCACCCACGGGACGCGCCGGGCCGGCTGGCTGTCGTAGAGGGGCAGTGCCACACGGTCACCTTAGCGGCCGGCCGGCCCTCCGATGCGACGGCTCGTGCCGCTCGTAGGGCCTGTCGTAGGCGCGGTCGATCCATTCGCGCAGGCCCTCGGCGCCGTGCACGGGGCACGTCCACGGGCCGTCGACCTCGACGAGCCGGACGCCGGGCAGGTCGAGCCAGCGCAGCACGCACTCCATCTCCTCGGCGGTGGCGCCCGCCGAGGGCGGCGCGCCGAGCGCGACGCCGCCCGGCGCCTCCCCCGCGGGCGGGAACACCGTCTCGGCGGTGGCGATGAGCGCGTCCACGTAGGGGCGGGGCTGGGCGCGCGGCGGGACGGTCCCGGCGGCGGCGAGCCGGCCGTAGCGCACGACCGCCAGCTCCCAGCCGCCGTCGAAGGCGGGCCGCGCCGCCACCAGCTCCGGGAGCCGGGCGAGCGCGGCGAGCCGCTGCCCGCGCGCGGCGGCGCGGACGAACGCGGCGAGCCGGTCGCGCTGGGCGGCGGCCTCCTCGTAGCGGAGTTCGGACGCGAGCCGGTCGATGCGCACCTTGGCGGCGGCCACCACCGGGCGCACGTCGCCCTCCATGACCGAGCGGGCCGTCCCGGCGTGGACGTTGTAGGCGTCGGCGGACTCGCGCCCGTCGCAGGGCGCGCCGCAGCGTCCGATCTCGGCGAGCGCGCACGCGCGTGCTCCCGCCGCCCCGGCTTTGCCGCTCTCGATCAGCCGGAGCGTGAGCCGCTGGGTGCACTGCCGCAGCGGGACGGCCTCGTGCAGCGCCGCCCGCGCCTCCTCGGCCTGCCGCCGCGAGGAGATCGGCCCGAGGTAGCGGGCGCCGTCGGCGCGGCACTCGCGCACGATCGACAGCCGCGGGAACGGCTCCACGGTGAGCTTCAGCCAGATCGCCCGCTCGGGGAACTTGGAGCGGCGGTTGTAGCGCGGCTTGTGCTCGGCGATCAGCCGCAGCTCGCGGACCTCCGCCTCCAGCCCGGTGGCGCACACGATCGTCCGGACGTTCTCGGCGAGGCCGACCATCTCGCGGACGCGCCAGCGCGTCTCCGAGCCGGTGAAGTAGCTGCGCACGCGTGAGCGCAGGTCGCCGCTCTTGCCGACGTACAGCACCTCGCCGGCGTGGTCCTCGAAGAGGTAGACGCCGGGCGTGCTCGGCACGTCGTCGGCGAGGTGCCGCTTGCGGCGCTGCTCGGGGGTGGGCGCCTTGGCGAAGCCGCGCATCTCCTCCAGCGAGGTGACGCCGAACGAGCCGAGCCGCTCGATGAGCCCGTGCAGGACCTCCACGGTGGCGCGGGCGTCGGCGAGCGCGCGGTGCGTCGGCTCGGTGGACGTGCGGAAGAAGCGCGACAGGGTGCCGAGCTTGCAGTTGGGCACCTCGTCCTTGGACAGGACGCGCCGCGCGAGGTCGACGGTGTCGACGACGGCGAACGCGGGCCAGGCGTAGCCGTTCGCGGCGCACGCGGTCTTCAGGAAGCCGATGTCGAACGGGGCGTTGTGCGCGACGAGCACGCAGCCGCGCGCGAACTCCAGGAACGCGGGCAGCACCGCCTCGATGCGCGGCGCGGCCGTCACCATCGCGGTGGTGATGCCGGTCAGCGCGGTGATGAACGGCGGGACGGGCCCGCCGGGGTCGACCAGGGTGCCGAGCTCGCCGAGCTCCTCTCCCCCGCGCACCTTCACCGCTCCGATCTCGGTGATGGCCGAGTCGGCGGCCGAGCCGCCCGTGGTCTCCAGGTCGACCACCACGAAGGTGACGTCGGAGAGCGGGGTGCCGAGGTCGTCCAGGGTGCCCTGGACGCCCTGGACGCCCTGAACGCGGGCGTCGGTCCCCTGACCACCGTGCGCAGCCGTCATGTGCGCGACCGTAGAGGACCCCACCGACAGAACTTCGTGCCGCTAGGGTTGGGGGCGTCGGCGCGTCCCGCCGGGCGGGGGCCGCGGGGGACGGGTTCCGGGGAGCCCGGCACGAGCCGCCCGACCGCACGTCCGCCCAGGTCGATCGCCGATTAGACCGCGGGGCGGCAGGGAAGACACAGGCCCACCGGCGGCGTAGCCCGGAAGGAGCGGGATCATCGACAGCGGCCCCGAAGCGACCCCCGGCTGCGCGGAGTCCGGAGAACGGCTGGGCAGGCCCCTCCCCGAGCCGGTCCGGCAGTCGGTGGTGGAGGCCGCCGCCGACCTGATCGGGGCGCTGCCCGCCGACGAGGTCCCCGCTCCGCTGCGCCGGTTCGCGCGGTTCGAGCGCCGCAAGCGCGCCAAGCTCGCGGGGCAGCACATCGCGGCGGTGCTGGAGAAGGACCCCGGCTTCCGGGGCCGGGTCGCCGGGCCGCTGCGCGAGACGCAGGCCGACCTGGTGGAGGCGGTCGAGGACGGCCGGGTGCCGCCCGCCGCCGACCCGGTGCGCGTCGCGGTGCTGGCCTACCTGCTGCGGCCCGCGGGCTGGACGGACCTGGTGGAGTCCGCGCGCGCCGAGCTGGAGCGCTCCGCGAGCGTGTCGGAGGAGGAGGCCGCCGGGCGCCGCGTCGCCGCGCTGGAGGAGGAACTGGCCGCCGCCCGCGCCGCGCGCTCCGCCGAGCTGGACAAGCTGCGCGCGGAGCTGCGCGAGACCAAGGCCGAGGTCGCCGAGCTGCGCCGCAAGCTGCACGACGCGCGCACCCGGTTCCGGGCCGCGGAGGAGCGGGCGGGCGCGGTCGCGGCCGAGACCGAGCGTGCGCTGGCCGCCGCCCGCGAGTCGACCGCCGCGTCCGAGAAGGAGCTGCGCAAGCTGCGCGCCCGCGCCGCCCAGGCGGAGGCGGCCGCGGAGGCCGCCAAGCGGGCCGCGCGGGAGGGGCGCAACGTCGACGACGTCCGGCTGCGGATGCTGCTCGACACGCTCGGCGACGCGGCGCAGGGCATCCGCCGCGAGCTGGCGCTGCCCTCCACCATCGGCCGCCCGGCCGACCTGGTCGGCGGCCACGCGCACCGCCCGCTGCCCGGCCGGGCCGTGTCCGACGGCGACCCGCAGCTGCTCGACCGGCTGCTGACGCTGCCGCATGTGCACCTCATCGTGGACGGCTACAACGTCACGAAGACCGGGTACGGGGAGCTGCCGCTGTCGGACCAGCGCAGCCGGCTGGTGTCCGGGCTCGGCGGGCTGGCGGCGCAGACCCGCGCCGAGGTGACCTGCGTGTTCGACGGGGCGGAGCTGGACGCCCCGGTCGCGATCGCCGCGCCGCGCGGCGTCCGGGTGCGGTTCAGCGCCCCGGGCCAGACCGCGGACGAGATGATCGTCGAGCTGGTGCGGGCCGAGCCGCCGGGCCGTCCCGTGGTGGTGGTGTCCTCGGACCGCGAGGTCGCCGACGGCGCCCGCCGCGCCGACGCCCGGCCCTGCCCGTCCGCGCTGCTGCTGCGCCGGCTCGGCCGCTCCTGAGCCGGCGCCGCGTTTAAGGCCGCGATAAGGCCCCGATAAGGGACGCCTCGCACTCCGTGATCGGAATGTCACGAAAAAGCGACAATGATCGCCGATGTCAATCAAAGAGCGACGAATCGGTTGTGGCGGTTGTCGGCCATCGCTAGTGTCGTCCGCTGACGTCGTGGACGAGAGGGGCGAGACCGACCGTGGCCAAAGATCTCATCGGGGCACCAGCGCGAAGGCGTGACCGGAGAGGCGGCTCGGCGAGCAGAGGCGCGTCCCGCCGCCTGGCGGCCGTCGCCTGCCTGAGCCTGACCGCCTCCCTCGCGTCCGCTCCGGTGGTGGCGCACGCCGAGCCCAAGCCGACCAGGGCGCAGGCCCAGAAGAAGCTCGACAAGCTCAACGAGCTGATGGACCAAGAGGTCGAGAAGTACAACCAGAACAAGGAGAAGCTCAAGGTCGCCAAGAAGAAGTTCACGGCGGCGACCAAGGCGAGCAAGCAGGAGCAGGCCGCCTTCGAGGAGCAGCGCTCCAAGATCGCCCAGATGGCGGCCACCGCCTACAAGAACGGCGACTCCGCCGACGTCACGGGCTTCGTCGGCAGCAAGGACCCGCAGGCGATCCTCGACCAGGCGGCCGTCTTCTCCCACCTGTCGCACGAGCGCAGCTCCCAGCTCACCCAGTTCCTGGCGACCGCGCAGCGGCTCCGCCGCGAGCAGGCGCAGGCCAAGACGGCCTACGACGAGGTGAAGCAGAAGCAGGAAGAGCTCGCGCAGAAGAAGAAGGAACTCGACAAGCAGGTCCAGAAGCAGAAGGCGCTGGTGCGGCGGCTCGGCGGCGGCACGTCCTCCGGCGGCGGCAGCGGGTCCTCGGGCGGCACCGGGGGCACCTACACCGGCCCGGCCAGCGGCTCGGCCCGCAAGGCGCTCGACTTCGCCTACGCCCAGCTCGGCAAGCCGTACCAGTACGGCGCCGAGGGCCCGGGCTCCTACGACTGCTCCGGCCTCACCATGAAGGCGTGGGCCGCCGCGGGCGTCAACATCACCCGCACGACCAACTCGCAGTACGCCGCCACGAAGCGGGTGGCCAAGAGCAACCTGCAGCCGGGCGACCTGGTGTTCTTCAACAGCCTCGGCCACGTCGGCATGTACGTGGGCGGCGGCAAGATGATCCACGCTCCCAGCACCGGCAAGAACGTCCAGATCGTCAGCATCACCTCGGGCTACTACCTGAACGGCTACTACGGCTCCGGACGCCCCTGACACACCGCCCCGCGCCGCGCCGCGGGGCCTCGCTTCGACAACGGACCAGGGTTGACCTGGTCCGTTGTTGATTTTGGGGGGTTTGCCTTCTGTTGGGGCTTTGGTACCTTTGCACCACCCCGGCGCCCTCCAGGCGCTGCGGCCCCGCGGCGCCCACCAGGCGCCACGGCCCCACGCGGCGCATCCAGCCGCCGCGTATCCGGCGGCGCGAGCCACGCGCCGCTCCCCCCGGGCGGCACGACCCACGCGTCGCCCCACGGCGCCGACGGCGCCGCACCGTTCGCAGCAACCGGCCTGCACGCAGGCCGTGGCCGTCCCGGCCCACCGTGCGCACGCCAGCAGCGTGCATGGCGCTGAGCGCGCTGCCACGGCGGTCCTCCGGGTCAGGCCCCCGGACGCTCCCCCGGATCGGGGCCGGCGTCCGTCCACAACATCAGCGCCGCTCTTTCGCACGCGGGAGACAGGTCCCGCGCCGGGCCCCATCTCGCCCCCAGGATCGCAGCGGCAGCGCCGAATCCGCCGAAGCGCGGAACCGGGGACCCACACCGCCGGAGTCCGGGACACCTCCCGGACGGGCATTCCGGCACCCGGGGTGAATCGGCGCGTCTCTCCCCCCTCTGGTGAGAGCCGCCGTAGGGCTACTTCCACGCCCGAACCCGTCAGCTAACCCGGTAGGCGTCTGGGAGAAACGAAGGAGTGAGTTCCGCAGCGTTCCCTGGGCGTGGCCGCCCCATGCGGCCACGCCCTGAGAACCCCTGCGCTCCGCGGGCGCCCCCGCCCGCCGGAGCATCCCATCCGAACCGGCGTGCCCGCCCGGGTACGTCACCGCCGAGTCCGCGGACCGGCGCGCACACGCGCCGGACGCGGAGCCGGGGACCCATCGCGTCCTTTTCCACGGGGTGAATCGGCCTGCCCGCAGGCCGTAGGGCGGCTTCCACGCCCGAACCCGTCAGCTAACCCGGTAGGCGGCATGGAAGTCGAGGAGAGATCCCCCCGTGCCAGGAGCACACCGCAAGCAGACCCCGGTCAGTCCCGAGAAGCCCTCGGGCAGGCACCGCAAGCCGAGATCCCTGTCCCTCACGTGGCGGACGACCGGCGGCGTGATCGTCGGCGCCGCCGTGCTCGGCACCGCCGCGGCCACCGCGCAGGCGGCCGTCCTGCCGTTCGGTTCCGCCCCGGCGACGGCCACGGCCGCCGGCGTCACCCCCGGCAAGAAGAAGGACGGGGGCCCGCCGAAGAAGGCGTCCGAGGCGGCGCCCGAGAAGAGGGAGGGCGGACGGCAGGCCGAGCCGAAGGCCGCCGAGCCGAAGGCCGCCGCACCCGAGAAGCCCGGCAAGCCGCGGCCCACCGCCGCCGAGGTGATCAAGATCGCCAGGTCCCAGGTGGGCGTGGAGGAGGACGGCGGCGGCGAGACGAAGTTCCAGAAGTGGTACATGACCACCGCCCGCGCCAAGGAGACCGTCGCTCGCGACGGCGGCTCCGTCAGCGGCTACAGCGACGCCCAGTGGTGCGACATGTTCGTCTCCTGGGTCGGCGAGCAGGTCGGCTTCAGCGACCAGATCGGCAGCGACGCCTGGACGGTCGAGCACGCGCGCTGGTTCCAGTCGCACGGCCGCTGGGGCACGGAGCCGAAGCCCGGCGCGATCGTCTTCTACGCCTGGAGCGGCAGCAAGGCGGTCGACGACATCCGGCACGTCGGCATGGTGATCGAGAAGATCGACGACGACACCATCGAGGCCGTCGAGGGCAACACCGGCAACGCCGTCAAGATCAAGGAGCGCTCGACCGGCGACGTCGTCGGCTACGGCTACCCCGACTACAGGTCGTGACGGCGCCCCGGGCCGCGCGGGCTGCATAGGATCGCGAGCGTGGAGGACGGCCCCCCGGACCAAGGCGAGCACGGCGACCCCGGCCACGGGGATCCCGAGCAGGGCCCCGTCACGCGGCGCAGGGTTCTCGCCCTGGGCGCGGGCGGGGCCGCCGCGCTGCTCGCGGGCGGCGCCGGGCTCCTCGGCGCCCGGTCCGGCGGCGGGGCGCCGCAGGTCCGCGCGGCCCCGGACGGCCGCGCCGAGGCGGCCGGGCCGTTCCGTCCCGACGACGCCGCCGCCGTTCTCGCCAACCGGACGCGGGCCGTGCGGGACGGCGACCGCATCGCCTTCCTCGCCACCGTGGGCGACGCGCCCAGGGCGTTCCAGGACGTCCAGTCCCGCATGTACGACAACCTCCGCAAGCTGCCTCTGGAGGGCTGGCAGGAGCGTGTCTCCGGCACGCAGTCCGTGGAGGCGGACGGCGCGGTGGTCCGCGTGGAGGTCCGCTTCAAGCTGCGGGGCTTCGACAAGGGGTACGTGGCCCGCACCCGCTACCTCACCCTCGCCCCCGGTTCCGGCACCTGGCGGATCGTCGGGGATGGGACGTCCCACGGCCTCACCGACGACGCCGGCATCTGGGACGGCGGCCCGCTGTCCGTCGTGGAGGGCCGCGCGAGCCTCGTCATCGGCGACAGCACGGGCCTGGAGGGCATCGCCACGCGGCTGGACGCCGCCGTGCCGGTCGTCACCGGCGTCGTGGGCCGGGGGTGGGCGCAGCGGGTCGTGGCGCTCGTCCCGGCCGACGCGCGGCTCGCGTCCGCGCTGGCGGGCCCCGGCCAGAGCCTGGACGAGATCGCCGCCCTCGCCACCGTCGCGCCGTCGGCGGGCGGGGGCCGCGGCGAGGACCGCGTCATCGTCTCCCCCGGCACGTTCGGCCGCCTCAACGCCCTCGGCCGCGACGTCGTCCTGACGCACGAGCTGACGCACGTGGCGACCGGGGGCGCCCGCGACCGGCGGACCCCGCTGTGGCTCATCGAGGGCTTCGCCGACTACGTCGGCTACCGGCGCGTCAGGATCGGCGCCCGGTCGGCGGCGGGCGAGCTGCGCCGCGAGGTCGCGGCGGGGCGGCTCCCGGCCGCGCTGCCGGCGGCCGCCGACTTCGCGGGCGGCTCCCCCCGGCTCTCCCAGGCGTACCAGGAGGCCTGGCTCGCCTGCCGGATGGTCGCCGACCGCTACGGTGAGGCGACGCTCGTGCGGCTGTACCGGGCCGCCGGGCGCGTCCCCGAGGCGGCCGCGCTGGGCGACGTGCTCGGCCTCACCCGGGACCGCTTCACCGCCGTGTGGCGCGACTATGTGAAGAGGGAACTCTCTTGAGTGAGCGAAGCGAGCCGGGGGGCGCGGAGGGCCGTCCCCCCACGGACGACACGAGAGGGACGCGGCGGGCTCGTGTCGCCGCCGGGGTCGCCGCCGCCGTGCTGTTCGCCGGGGTCGGCGCCGTGCTCGCGCTGACCACCCCGTGGAACCCGCTGCCCGGACACGTCCCCGGCGGGCACGTACGGGCCGATCCCGCGCTCGACTTCTCCCCGGCCGAGATCGCCCGCTCCAGGGCGTTCGACTCGGCGGTCAACCCGCCCGCGTACGCGGGGCTGCTGGCGGGCCTGGCGGTGATCCTCGTCCTCGGCCTCACCCCGCTCGGAGCGCGCCTCATCGCGCGGGTCACGGCCCGCACCCGCCGCCGCCCGCTCCGCGTCGTCCTCGCCGTGCTGGCGCTCACCACGGTGCTCCGCCTCGCCGGGCTCCCGTTCGACGTCTGGAGCGAGTCGGTCCTGCGGCGGTACGGGCTGTCGACGCAGAGCTGGCCGGCGTGGCTCGTCGACCAGCTGAAGTCGCTCGGCGTCACCTGGGTCCTCTACGCGATCGCGCTGCTGCTCCTGTACGCCCTCATGCGCCGCTTCCCCCGCTACTGGTGGACGGGCGCCGCCGCCGGCGGGTTCGTCCTGGTCGTCCTCGTGTCGTTCATCTACCCGGTCGCGGTGGAGCCGGTGTTCAACAAGTTCCACTCGCTGGAGCAGGGCCGGCTGCGCAGCGACCTCCTCGCGATGGCGGAGCGGGACGGGGTGCCCGTCAAGGACGTCCTCGTCGCCGACGCCTCCCGCCGGACGACCGCGCTGAACGCCTACGTGTCCGGGTTCGGCTCCACGCGCCGGATCGTCCTGTACGACACGCTGCTGAAGTCGCCGCGCCCGCAGATCGAGTCGATCGTCGGGCACGAGCTGGGCCACGCCAAGCGCGACGACGTCCTGTGGGGCACGCTGGTGGGCGCGCTGGGCATCGCCGGGGCGCTGTGCCTGCTGTACCTCCTGATGACCTCACCGCGCCTGCTGCGGCGCGCGGGAGCCGATCCGGACGGCGGCCCGGACGAGGCGCCCGGGGAGCCCGGCCCGGGCGGCGGGCGCGGGGCGGCGGACCCGCGCACCATCGCGCTGCTGCTCGCGCTCGTGACCGCCGGGACGCAGCTCGCCGCGCCCGTCCAGAACCTCGTCAGCCGGCGCATCGAGGCCCGGGCGGACGCGCACGCGCTGAACCTCACCCGTGACCCGGCGACATTCGTGTCGATGCAGCACGCGCTGTCGGTGCGCAACATCTCCGATCTGAGCCCCGACGCCCTGGAGTACCTCCTGTGGATGTCGCATCCGTCGGGGCCCGACCGGATCGCGATGGCGCGCGACTGGGCCCGCATGAACGGCGCGCCGGTCCCGCCGCCGCCGCGCCGGTGAGCCGGGGCGTCAGTTCCCTTCCGCGCCCTGCTCCGCCGGCGCCTTCGGCTGTCCGCCCGGCCGGGCGGACAGCGTCGCCGCGTCCGCGTGCGGCGCCGTCGTCACCGGCTTCTTGAGGGCGCCGCCCTTCACCCAGTCGTCCCAGCCGAGCTGCCAGAAGCCCCAGCCGTTGTCGGGCTCCAGCTCGCGGCTGGTGCCCGTCACCCGCACCGGGTCGCCCCGGTAGCTGAGCTTGTAGAACCACTTCGCGTTGGACGGGCTGATGTTGATGCAGCCGTGGCTGACGTTCTCGTGCCCCTGGCTGCCGACGGACCACGGCGCGCTGTGGACGTACTCGCCGCTGTTGGAGATCCGCACGGACTTGTACACGGTCAGGCTGTAGCCGCCGGCGCCTCCGGGGGCGATGCCCATCCAGTCCGACGTCATGACGGTGGGGTCCTCCTTGCCCATCGTCAGATGGACCCCGTTGGTCGTGGTGTACATGCGGGCGCCGCCCTTGCCCATGCTGGTCGGGATGGTGCGGGCCTTCTTGCCGTTCACCATCACGACCATCTTGTGGTTGTCCTCGCCCGCCGTCGACACGTGCGAGTCACCGATCTTGAAGTCGACGGCGTAGTCCTTCCCGCCGTACACCTCCCCGCCGGTGCGCACGCCGCTGAGGTGCGCCTGGAACCGCACGTTCGCGTGGGCGGGCCAGTACTGCCTCGTCCGGAACACGACCTGCTGGTCGCCGAACCAGTGCCACGCCCCCTCCACGGTCTTGTCGGCGGTGACCTCCAGGGCCCGCTCGACCGCCGCCCGGTCCTTGACCGGGCGCTGGAAGTTCATGATGATCGGGATCCCGACGCCGACCGTCTCCTTGTCGTACGGCGCCTCGATCGTCGCCGCGTTCGTCTTCGCGACCTCGGCGGTGGTGAAGCGGCTGGACACCGTGCGGGTCCTGCCGTCCTTCCCGAGCGCCGTCGCCGCCACCGTGTAGGTCTGCCCCGGCGTCAGCGACCAGCGCGACCGCCACTGCGTCCGGTCCGCGCTGAGGTCGCCCTCGACCGCGCCGTCCCCGGCGGACACGGTGACGTTCTCGATGGTGCCGCCGTGCGCCCGGACGTCGATCGGGCTGTCCGGCCTGAGCTTCCCGCCGCCGCCCGCGGGCGACACCGCGAGCCGCACGGCGGCCGCGCCGTCCGGTTCACCGCCTCCCGAGCACGCCGCGGCCCCCGCCACGACGCTCGCGCCGACGAGGACGGCGGCGGTGCGCCGCCCCCGCTCCCCCGGTCCCGAGCCACCCACCCGCATGTGGTCCCCCCGGTCGTCCTCCTGGGCGATCGGTCCGCCTGCCCAGCCCGGTGCTGGAACGGCGCCCAGTATGTGAAAGGGCCGGTACCCGCAAAAAAGCGGACACCGGCCCCCGATGGGGTTCTTTTACTGATCAGTGGGCGAAATGACCCCGGTAGTACTCGAAGACCAGACCGATCGTGGTCAGGATCGCGGCGCACGCGCCGAGGATGACCAGCCACCAGCCGAACACGACGCCGAGCGACACCGCCGCGGCCGACAGGCCCACGAACAGCGGCCACCAGCTGTGCGGGCTGAAGAAGCCCAGCTCACCGGCCGCGTCCGCGATGTCGCCCTCCGGGTCGTCCTCGAACAGCGGGCCCGCGTTCGCCCGCTCGAGGCGGCGGACCGTGAAGTGGACGTAGAACCCGATGAGCCCGGCGAGGCCGACCGCCAGCCCGAGCGCGGTCGTGCCCGTCCAGTCCTTGGACCAGAGCCAGTACACGACGTCGGTCGCGAGGAAGAAGACCGCGCACCCGTAGAACATGAACGCCTGGACGCGCATCGGCTACTCCCCCTTCGTCCCGGCGAGTTCGCCCTTCGCACCCACGTACGGGTGGTGCAGGTCGAACGCCGGCCGCTCGGAACGGATCTTCGGGATCGAGTTGAAGTTGTGCCGCGGCGGCGGGCACGACGTGGCCCACTCCAGCGAGTTGGAGTAGCCCCACGGGTCGTCCACCTCGACCTTCTTGCCCTTCTTCCACGTGATGTAGACGTTGTAGAAGAACGGCAGCATCGAGGCGCCGAGGACGAACGAGAAGATGGTCGACAGCTCGTTCAGCCCGTGGAACTCGGCGGCGTAGTCGGCGTACCGGCGGGGCATGCCCGCCGCGCCCAGCCAGTGCTGGACGAGGAACGTGCCGTGGAAGCCGATGAACAGCAGCCAGAAGTGCACGTGCCCGAGCCTGTCGTTCAGCATCTTGCCGGTCCACTTCGGCCACCAGAAGTAGAAGCCCGCGAACATCGCGAACACCACGGTGCCGAACACGACGTAGTGGAAGTGCGCCACCACGAAGTAGGAGTCGGAGAGCTGGAAGTCCATCGGCGGGGACGCCAGGATGACGCCGGTGAGACCGCCGAACAGGAACGTCACCAGGAAGCCCAGCGACCACAGCATCGGCGACTCGAACGTCAGTTGCCCTCGCCAGATGGTCCCCACCCAGTTGAAGAACTTCACCCCCGTGGGCACGGCGATGAGGAACGACATGAAGGAGAAGAACGGCAGCAGGACCTGGCCGGTCACGAACATGTGGTGCGCCCACACGGTGATGGACAGGCCGGTGATGCTGATGGTGGCGAACACCAGGCCGATGTAGCCGAAGACCGGCTTGCGGCTGAACACCGGGAGGATCTCCGTCACGATGCCGAAGAAGGGCAACGCGATGATGTAGACCTCCGGATGCCCGAAGAACCAGAACAGGTGCTGCCAGAGCAGCGCGCCGCCGTGCGCGGCGTCGAAGATGTGCGCGCCCAGCTTGCGGTCGGCCTCCAGGGCCAGCAGCGCGGCGGCGAGGACGGGGAACGCCAGCAGGACCAGGATGGAGGTCAGCAGGACGTTCCACGTGAAGATCGGCATCCGGAACATCGTCATGCCCGGCGCGCGCATGCACAGGATCGTGGTGATGAAGTTGACGGCGCCCATGATGGTGCCGAAGCCCGACATCGCCAGGCCCATCACCCACAGGTCGCCGCCCACGCCCGGCGAGCGCACCGCGTCCGACAGCGGGGCGTAGGCGAACCAGCCGAAGCTGGCCGCGCCGCCCGGGGTCAGGAAGCCCGCGATGACGATGAGGCTGCCGAACAGGAACAGCCAGTACGCCAGCATGTTCAGCCTCGGGAACGCCACGTCCGGCGCGCCGATCTGCAGCGGCATGATGACGTTGGTGAAGCCCGCGAACAAGGGCGTCGCGAACATCAGCAGCATGATCGTGCCGTGCATGGTGAACAGCTGGTTGTACTGCTCGTTGCTGACGACCTGCAGCCCCGGCTCGAACAGCTCCGCCCGGATCAGGAGGGCGAGCACGCCGCCGAACAGGAACATGACGAACGAAGTGATCAGGTAGAGGTAGCCGATCACCTTGTGGTCGGTGGACGACATCCAGGAGGCGAGGAGGCGCCCCTTGCTCGTCCGCGGCGCGGCGATCGGCGCGCTCGGGGCGTGACTCGTCGCGGTCACTTCCCACCTCCCGCGGCCAGTGCTTGCTTCGAATCTGCGATGAACTTGTCGTACTGCTCGGGCGTGACGACCTTCAGCTGGAACAGCATCTTGCTGTGGTCGACGCCGCAGAGCTCGGCGCAGCGGCCCTCATAGGTGCCGAGCTTGGTCGCCGTGAACTCGAACTCGTTGACGTACCCCGGCATGACGTCCTTCTTGTAGATCAGCGCGGGGACCCAGAACGAGTGGATGACGTCGTTGGCGTGCAGCTTCACCCGGACGGTCTTGCCCGCGGGGATCGTCATGACCGGCTTGGCCGGCGCGGGTCCGTTGGGGGCCACCGGCTGGCCGACGACGGAGGCGACGGTCTTGCCGTTCTCCTTGTAGTCGAACTGCCAGCTCCACTGGAACCCGGTCACGTCGACGACCACGGCGGGATCGTCCGTGGTCTTCTCGACGAAGTTCTCGTCCCGGGCGGTGAAGTAGAACAGGACCGCGATGATGACGAACGGGACCGCCGTATAGAGGATCTCGATCGGCAGGTTGTAGCGGACCTGGGGCGGCAGGTCGTCGGAGCGCTTGCGGTGGAACAGCACGGCCCAGATGATCAGGCCCCAGACGACTCCCCCGACCGCGAAAGCCGCGATCCAGGAGCCCTGCCACAGGTGGAGCATGCGCTCGCCCTGCACGCTGATCGGCTCGGGCAGGCCCAGCCGGGAACCACTGCAGCCGGTGGCGGCGAGCGCCAGCAGCCCTAGCGCACCGGCGCTTTTCAATGCGCGGCGACTGCGCACAGGCGTACGCCGCTCCCCAGAGCGGGTCGGACTCACGGAATGCCTTCCCCACGGATGAAGCCCGGTCGGCCGGGCGGTGAGATCACTGTTTACACGATTGGTGGACACCCTAGCGCGAGGGTCGGCGGAACCCCCGATCGGGTGCCCGGTTAGTGTTTCCGCGTGGCCGATCCGAGCACGCCGGGCGCCCCTTCCGGGGCCGCCTACTTCGACGCCGCGTCCACCGAGCCGCCGCACCCGGCGGCGCGCGCCGCGCTCCTGGAGGCGCTGGACGCGGGCTGGGCCGATCCCGCGCGGCTGTACGGGACGGCGCGCGGCGCGCGGCTGCTGCTCGACCGGGCCCGCGCGCGGGTCGCCGGCGTCCTCGGCGCGCGCGCCGACGAGGTGTCGTTCACCTCGTCGGGCACGCAGGCGGTGCACCTGGCGGTCCTCGGGGGGCTCCAGGCGCGCCGGCGCGTCGGGCGGCACCTGGTGGTCGGCGCCGTGGAGCACTCCAGCGTGCTGCACGCCGCGGAGCGGCACGAGCGCGACGGCGGCGAGGTGACCGTCGTCGGCGTCGACCGGGCGGGCCGCGCCGACCCGGAGGAGTTCGCCGCGGCGCTGCGCCCGGACACCGCCCTCGCGTGCCTGCAGTCGGCCAACCACGAGGTCGGCACCGTCCAGCCCGTCGCCGAGGTGGCCGAGGCCTGCCGCGCCGCCCGCGTGCCGCTGTTCGTGGACGCCGCCCAGTCGCTCGGGCGGGCGGACGTCCCCGGCGGGTGGTCGTTCCTGGCCGGCAGCGCCCACAAGTGGGGCGGCCCCGCCGGCGTCGGCGTGCTCGCCGTCCGCAAGGGCACCCGGTGGCGGTCGCCGCTGCCGGACGACGAGCGGGAGGGCCGCCGCGTCCCCGGGTTCGAGAACGTTCCGGCCATCGTGGCGGCGGCGGCCGCGCTGGAGGCGTACCGTGCCGACATGGCGGCGGACGCGCCGCGCGTCTCCGCCCTGGTGGACCGCATCCGCGCGGAGGTGCCGCGGGCCGTGCCCGACGTCGAGGTGGTCGGCGACCCGGTCCGGCGGCTGCCGCACCTGGTGACGTTCTCGTGCCTGTACGTGGAGGGCGAGGCGCTGCTGACCGAACTCGACCGGCTGGGTTTCGCCGTTTCCTCCGGCAGCTCGTGCACGGCGGATACGCTGCGTCCCAGTCACGTGCTTGAGGCGATGGGAGTGATTACCCATGGGAACGTCCGGGTATCGCTGCCGCGTGGGGTCGACGCGGCGGACGTCGACCGGTTCCTCGCCGTGCTCCCCGGCGCCGTCGCCCGCCTCCGCGAGACGATGAGGACGGCCGGACGATGAACACCTTCGAGACCGGGAGGCGGTCGCGCCCATGAGATTCCGAGGCCGCGGCAGGACCGGGACGCCGCCCGGCGATCCGGCGCCGCCCCCCGTGCCGGAGGGGCCGCCGCCGGTGCTCGTCATCGACGCGCTCGGCCGCAAGTGCCCCATCCCGATCATCATGCTGGCCGAGCGGATCCGGGAGGTGCCGGTCGGGCAGGTCGTCGCCGTCCTCGCCGACGACGCCGCCGCCCGCACCGACGTGCCCGCCTGGTGCCGCATGAAGTCGCAGGACTTCGTCCGCGAGGAGACCCTGCAGCAGGGCGGCTGGGGCTTCCACATCCGCCGGACGTACTGACGCGCGGGACGCGCCGGCGCGCCGGCGTGCCGCGGGGCCGCGCCCGGCGGCGCGGCCCCGGCACGGGGGCCTACGGGTTCGGGCAGCTGATGTGCTCGGCGACCTCGGCGGCGGCGCCGGCGCCGTAGACGGCGCCGAAGCGGTCGAGGAACGCCTGCCGGGCGAGGCCGTACTCCTGCGGGCCGGCGGCCTCCAGGCCGTAGGCGGCGATGGTGCAGCCGACCTGCGCGGCGCGCTCCAGCGGCAGGTTCCACGCGGTCGCCGACAGGAAGCCGGCGCGGAAGGCGTCGCCGACGCCGGTCGGGTCGACGACGTTCTCGACGGGGACGCAGGGGACGTGCACGCCCTCCTCGCCCTCGCGGTCGATGACGACGCCCTTGGCGCCGAGGGTGGTGACGCGGACGCCGACGCGGGACAGGACGTCCGCGCCGCTCCAGCCGGTCTTCTCCTCGCAGAGCGCCTTCTCGTAGTCGTTGCTGAACAGGTACGCGGCGCCGTCGATGAGGCGGCGGACGTCGGCGCCGTCCATGCGGGCCAGCTGCTGGGACGGGTCGGCGACGAACGGGATGCCGCGGGTGCGGCACTCGTCGGTGTGCCGGAGCATCGCGTCGGGGTCGTTCGGGCTGATGACGACGAGGTCGAGCCCGCCGACGCGGTCGGCGACCGGCTTCAGCTCGATGGAGCGGGCCTCGCTCATGGCGCCGGCGTAGAACGTGGCGATCTGGTTCTGGTCCTGGTCGGTGGTGCACAGGAACCGGGCCGTGTGGTGGACGTCCGACACGTGCACGGACGCGGTGTCGACCGAGTGCCGCTCCAGCCAGGACCGGTAGTCGGCGAAGTCGGAGCCGACGGAGCCGACGAGGATCGACTCCTTGCCGAGGCTGCCCATGCCGAAGCAGATGTTGGCGGCGATGCCGCCGCGGCGGATCTCCAGCTCGTCCACCAGGAAGGACAGCGACACCCGGTCCAGCTGGTCGGGCAGGAGCTGGTCGGTGAACCTGCCGGGGAAGGTCATCAGATGGTCGGTCGCAATGGAGCCAGTCACGGCGATGCGCACGGCGTCGCTCTCCTCGTCGTGGTCGTCCGGCTGTTCACCGGCTGTCTCGAACCCGGAAAGACTACTTCGTTCCCATGCCACCACGGATCACCGCCGGAGTGCACCCGCGAAAGCGGAAGGGACGGGCAGGACATATCGTCCGCCCGTCCCTTCGAATGCTCCTCGAACCCGGCTTGAGCGATCGTCACCGCCGGGACCGCCGGCCCGGGGCATCCCTGAGCGGAGCCCCGGCGGGCCGCTAGTTGAAGGAGTCGCCGCAGGCGCAGGAGCCCGACGCGTTCGGGTTGTCGATCGTGAAGCCCTGCTTCTCGATCGAGTCGACGAAGTCGATGGTGGCGCCGGTCAGGTACGGGGCGCTCATCCGGTCGACGCGCACCGACAGGCCGTCGAAGTCCTGGATCTGGTCGCCGTCCATCTCCCGCTCGTCGAAGAAGAGCTGGTAGATCAGGCCGGAGCAGCCGCCCGGCTGCACGGCGACACGCAGCGCAAGGTCGTCGCGGCCCTCCTGCTCGAGCAGGCCCTTGGCCTTCTCGGCGGCGGCGTCGGTGAGGACGACGCCCTGCTGCGTGGTCTCCTGCGTGGTCTCGCCTGAAACCGTCATGTGTTCAGCTCCCGGGTCTCGCTGCGCCGCGGTGCGGCGGGCTGTCGCTTGTCCTGGAGGACGTCGTACGCCTCTTCCCGTAGGACAACGTACCTCGCCACATGGCCATTCCGCTTATCGGCGGTGTTTAACGCTCCGGCGCGGTGCGTTCTACGTCACATCACCGCCGCCGCCCGGATGTGCCATCATTAGTCGTCAAAGCGACGATAAGTCTCCGTCGCGGAGGGAGATTCCCGATGACCACCCCGGTGCGCGACCTTCCGCTGCTGCTGCTCGGCAGCGCCGCCGACCCCGCGAGCGAACGCGGCGTGGACTGTCCCGGCGAGCTGCCGCCGGCCTCCGACCCCGCGCTCGTCGAGCGCGCCCGCGCCGCCAAGGCGTCCCTCGGCGACCGGGTGTTCGTCCTCGGCCACCACTACCAGCGGGACGAGGTCATCCAGTTCGCCGACGTCACCGGCGACTCGTTCAAGCTGGCGCAGAAGGCCGCGGCCCGCCCCGAGGCGCCCTACGTCGTGTTCTGCGGCGTCCACTTCATGGCGGAGTCGGCCGACATCCTGACCGCCGCGCACCAGCGGGTGATCCTGCCCGACCTCGGCGCCGGCTGCTCGATGGCGGACATGGCCACCTTCGACCAGGTCGAGGAGTGCTGGGACGTCCTGGAGGACGCCGGAGTCGCCGACGACGTCGTCCCCGTCACGTACATGAACTCCTCGGCCGACATCAAGGCGTTCGTGGGACGGCACGGCGGCGTCGTCTGCACCTCGTCCAACGCCAAGCGCGCCCTGGACTGGGCCTACGGCAAGGGCAAGAAGGTCCTGTTCCTGCCCGACCAGCACCTCGGCCGCAACACCGCCGTCCTGGACATGGGCTTCTCGCTGGACGACTGCGTCGTCTACAGCCCGCACCGCCGGGAGGGCGGCCTCACCGCGCGGCAGCTGCGCGACGCCAAGATGATCCTGTGGCGCGGGCACTGCTCGGTGCACGGCCGGTTCACCGAGGAGTCGGTCGCCGAGGTCCGCGAGCGCGTGCCCGGCGTGAACGTCCTCGTGCACCCCGAGTGCCGGCACGAGGTCGTCACGGCCGCCGACCGGATCGGCTCGACCGAGTACATCATCAAGACGATCGAGGCCGCCGAGCCCGGCTCGTCCTGGGCGATCGGCACGGAGCTGAACCTCGTCCGGCGGCTGGCGAACGCCCACCCGGACAAGAACGTCATGTTCCTGGACAAGACCGTCTGCTACTGCTCGACGATGAACCGCATCGACCTCCCGCACCTGGTGCTGTCGCTGGAGTCCCTCGCCGCGGGCGACGTCCAGAACGTCATCGAGGTGGACGAGGAGACGGCGCACTACGCCCGCGCCGCCCTCGACCAGATGCTCGCCCTGCCCTGACCCGGCCCCCGCGGGCGGCGCCCCCGCGCCCTCACAGGCCGGGGGCGTCCCACAGCGGGAACCAGCGGGCCGTGTCCGGCTCCATGGGCAGCGTCTCCCTGAGCGCGTCCCTGGCCCGGGTCTCGACCAGGTTGTTGCGGCGCCGGGCGTGATCCGGGGCGTCCGGGGGGCCGTCCGGGGGGCGCGGCGCGAACGGGTAGAACGCGCCCCGGCCGGGCGCGTGCACCACGTAGAGCCGCTGCCGCCCGTCGCCCCGGCGGAAGGCCGCCGCCGAGCACAGCAGGTAGCGCCCGTAGCCGGCGTCCGCCAGGGTCGCCTCGACGAGGTGCAGGTCGGCGATCAGCCGCTCGAAGTCGTCCGCGGCGCGCGTGACGCGCGTCCAGCCCCAGCCGTGCGGGTCGTCGGTCGTCTCCGTCCGCCGCGCCGGATCGCCGGACAGCAGCCGGCCGGCCTCGCGCCGCGCGCGGTCGAACGCGCCGAACGCCCCGCCCTCCACCAGGCGGTGGCAGACGCCGCCCTCGCCGGTCGGGGCGAAGCCGGTCGCGGCCGCCAGCTCCGCCGCGGCGGCGGGCAGCGCGAGCAGCCGCCCGGCGTCCGGCGGGGCGGGCGCGGGCCGGCCGAGGAGCCCGTCCAGGACGCCCACGTCACCCTCCGCTCGCGAGCCGCCAGGACAGCGCGGCCAGCCGCTCGCGGCGCCGCCGCAGCGGCGGATGGCTGGACAGCAGCCCGGCCGCGCCGCCGCCGCGCGCCGCGACCACGCAGCGCGGGCCGGCCGGGCGCAGCGCCCGCAGGTCGTCGCGGGACATGCCGTCCAGCTCGTCGCTGATCTTGTCGAGCGCGGACGCGAGGTCGGCGGGCCGCCCGGTCAGCAGCGCCCCGGTGGCGTCGGCGCACAGCTCCCGGTGCCGTGACAGCGCGAGCAGCACCAGCGTGCCGGCGGTGTGCAGCACCGCCGCGACGAGGGCGAGCGGCAGCAGGACCACCCCGCAGGGAAGCGCGGCGACGCGTCCCGCTACGCCCCGGCCGCGTCCGGTGAACAGCCCGGCCCACCAGGTGAGGAAGAGGCCCGCGACCAGGCTCGGGAACGAGGCGATCGCCGAGACGAGCACGTCCCGGTTGGCGACGTGCGCGATCTCGTGGCCGAGGACGGCGGCGAGTTCCGCCGGGTCGAGCCGGTCGCGCAGCCCCTCGGTGACGCACACCACCGCCGAGCCGGGCCCCGAGCCCGCGGCGAACGCGTTGGGGGCGGCGACGGCCGCGACGGCGAGGCGCGGCCTGGGCAGCCCCGACGACATGCACAGCCGGTCCAGGACGGCGTGCAGCTCCGGCTCCTCGGCGGCGTGCACCTCGCGGGCGCCCATCGACCGCATGACCAGGCCGTCCGCGGCCCGCGCCGAGAAGACCGCGACGGCCACGGCGGCGGCCACCGCGACCGCGCCCCAGACCGGGCCGGCCAGGAACGCGGGCAGCGCGGCGGCCGCGTAGACGAGCGCGACCAGGGCCATCGCGGCGAACATGCGCCAGGTCAGGCTCGGCTCGTCCATGTCGCGGGAGGACGCCATGCCATGACGGTAGCCCGCCCCGGGCCGCCGTTCAGCGTCCTGTGACGCAGAACGGGTCGACGCGGGACGGTCAGAGGCCGGGGGCGCCCCAGACGGGGAACCAGCGGCCGAGGTCCTCCTCGAAGGGGAGGTCGGCGCCGATCGCGCCGCGCACCTGGAGCTCCAGCGCGTTGTCGCGCTTGTCGCCGGGGAGCGGCGCGAACGGGTAGAAGGTGCCGCGCTTGTACAGGTAGACGAGCGCCAGCGGCCGCCCGTCCGGGCCGCGGAAGCCCGCCAGGGAGCACAGCAGGTGCGGGCCGAACCCGCCGGACTCCAGCGTCGAGTTCACCGCGTGCAGGTCGGTGACGAGGTCGGGCAGCTCCTCGGGGCGGTGCGTGGCGAGCAGCCAGGTGTAGCCGTAGTCGTCGTTGCTGATCTCGACCTTGGGCCCCTGGTCGGCGTCCAGCAGCTCCTGGACGTCGGCCTGCAGCCGGGCGAACGCGCCGCCCTCGGCCGCCCGGAAGCAGACCGAGCCGCGCCCGGTCGGGGTGAACCCCGTCGCCGCCTCCAGCGTGATCGCCGCCGACGACAGCCCGAAGATCTGGTCGAGATCGGGCTTGGCCGGCTTGGAGCGGCCGAGGAGGGTGTCGAGGAAACCCACGGATCAGACTCCCCTGCTGAGCTGGTCGGAGATCTTCGAGAGCTGCGCGAGGCGCTTGTCCAGCGGCGGGTGGGTGGAGAACAGCGAGGAGACGCTGAACCCCTTGCTCAGCGCCGGGGTGAAGAAGAACGCGTTGAACGCCTGCGCGGACCGCAGGTCGTTCGTCGGGATCCGCGCGATCTCGCCGCTGACCTTCGTCAGCGCGCTGGCCAGCGCCGAGGGGCGCCCGGTCAGCAGCGCCGCGGCGCGGTCGGCGGACAGCTCGCGGTACCGGGACAGGGCCCGGGTCAGCAGGAAGCTGACCGCGTAGGCGAGCGCGCTGGCCGCGACGACGGCGAGCAGGATCAGGCCGGTGTTCTGGTCGTTGTTGCGGCGGGAGAACCCGCCCCACAGGCCCCACTGCAGGCCGAACCGGGTGATCAGGCCGGCGCAGATGCCGAGGAACGAGGCGATCGTCATGACCGCGACGTCCTTGTGCGCGACGTGCGCCATCTCGTGCGCGAGGACGCCCTCGAGCTCGACCGGGTCGAGCCGGCGCAGCAGCCCGGTGGTGACGCAGACGACCGCCTTCTTCTGGTTGCGGCCGGTGGCGAACGCGTTCGGCACGTCGGTGTCGGCGATCGCGACGCGCGGCTTCGGGGCGTCCGACATCGCACAGATGCGGTCGATGACGCCGTGCAGTTCGGGCGCCTCCTCCGGAGTGACGACCCGGCCGTGCATGGCGAACAGCGTCATCCGGTCGGAGAAGAAGTACTGGGCGAGCAGGAACGCCACCGCGACGCCGAGCGCCACGAAGGCCCACTGCGGAACGAAGACGAAGAACGCCCCGACGAAGACGACGTACACCAGCCCCAGCAGGAACATCGTCACGAGCATCCGCGACGTCAGCCCCCGGTCGGAGGCGTAGCGCGTACTGGCCATGCGGCAACCCCCAGTCCTTGTTATTCACTTGTACCAACGCACGAGACCCGGGTTTTGTGCCTGCGTGTCCATAACGGCGTGTCCGAACGGACGGCACCCCCGGGGCCCCTCGTCGTCGTGTACGTACTGGACGCGCCCCCGGCCCCCGATGACCGGGATCAGTCCGGGATGAGGCCCTCGTCCCCGAGCATGGAGCGCACCTCGTCGATGTGCGCGTCGGCCGGCGGCAGGATCAGCCCGGACGGCTCCAGGCTGTCGGCCGGGAGCGGCCGGCCCACCTTGCGGACGTTCTCCAGCAGGGCGTTCAGCGCGGTGCGGAACGCCGTCTCGTCGCCCGACTCGATCGCCGACTCCAGTTCGGAGTCGAGGGCGTTGAGGGACGACAGGTCCTCGTCGGCCACCTCCAGCTGGCCCTCGCCCATCAGCCGGACGATCACTGGGCACCCCCGGGGTTGTTCGGCCACGGGGCCTGCTGCGGGGTGTCCTGCTGCTGCTGTTGCGGCTGCGCGGTCGGGGTGCCCTGGTTCAGCTCCTTGGGCGCGGGCCCCTGTCCCAGCTCGGCCTTGAGGCGCTCCAGCTCCACGTCGACGCCGGGGCCGGAGCCCATGCGGTCGAGCTCGGCCTGGATGTCGTCCCTGGGACCGGAGAAGTCCTCCAGTGCGCCGGAGGCCAGCAGCTCGTCGATCGCGCCGGCGCGCGCCTTCATCGTGTCGGTCTTCTCCTCGGCGCGCTGGATCGCCAGGCCGACGTCGCCCATCTCCTCGGAGATGCCGGAGAACGCCTCGTTGATCTTGGTCTGCGCCTCGGCGGCCGTGTAGGTCGCCTTGATCGTCTCCTTGCGGGTGCGGAAGGAGTCGACCTTGGCCTGCAACCGCTGGGAGGCGAGCGTCAGCTTCTCCTCCTCGCCCTGCAACTGCTGGTACTGGGCGCGCAGGTCGTTCAGCTGGCTCTCCAGGCCGGACCGGCGGGTCAGCGCTTCGCGGGCGAGGTCCTCGCGGCCCACCTGCAGCGCCTTCTTGCCCTGGTCGGTCAGCTTGGTCTGCTGCTGCTCCAGCTGGTTGATCTGCAGTTCGAGACGCTTGCGGGAGGTGGCGACGTCGGCGACCCCGCGACGAACCTTCTGCAGCATCTCCAGCTGGCGCTGGTAGGAGTAATCGAGGGTCTCCCGAGGATCTTCCATCCGGTCCAGGGCCCTGTTCGCCTTGGACTTGAAGATCATCGACATTCGCTTCATCACGCTCATCGCGCGGCGCCGGTCCCTTCGTGCTGTCGCCTCAGTCGTGAACTGGGCTCAATGACCACTGCTGGGGTTCTTATCACCCTACGCGTTAACGCGCGAGGCAGCCACGATGTTCGCAGCCGGTAGGCTGATCCCGTGTTCAAGCGTCGTACCCCGGAAGCCCCGGCGAATCCTCCTCAGGTAGTAAAGCCGGGAGGCAAGGGCCGCCCCACGCCCAAGCGCAGGGATGCCGAGCAACGCCGCCGCCAGCCCATCACCGCACCGGCCACCGGCAAGGAGGCCTACAAGCGGCGCAGGGCCCAGCTCGCGGAGAACCGCGCCAAGGCCCGCGAGGGGATGGCGAAGGGCGAGGAGAAGCACCTGCTCAAGCGGGACAAGGGCCCCGTCCGCAGGCTCGCCCGCGACTACGTCGACGCGCGGCGCACGGTCGGCTCGTACCTGATGTACGCCATGTTCGCGATCGTGCTGCTGAGCATGATGCCGGTCCCCGCCGCCAAGCTGCTGGTGCTGTTCGCCCCGCCGGTGCTGCTCGTCGTGGTGTTCGGCGAGGGGCTGATGCTCAGCCGCGGCATCAAGCGGCTGGCCGCCGAGCGCTACCCGGACGAGGACACCAAGGGCGTCGGCATGTACGCCGCGATGCGCGCCATGCAGATCCGCCGGCTGCGCGTGCCGAACCCGCAGGTGCGGGTCGGCGAGAAGCTGGACGTCTGACCGGACGCGCGGCCGGGGCCTCCGGCGCGGTTCCAGGCGATCATCCGCCGGTTAGGGTCGTGGCATGGAGTTCCGAAACCTGGGCCGGAGCGGTCTGAAGATCAGCGAGATCGCGTACGGCAACTGGCTCACCCACGGCTCCCAGGTCGAGGAGGACGCGGCGCGCGCGTGCGTGCGTGCCGCCCTCGACGAGGGGATCACCACCTTCGACACCGCGGACGTCTACGCCGGCACGCGCGCCGAGGAGGTCCTCGGGCGCGCGCTGGAGGGGCAGCGCCGCGAGGGCCTGGAGATCTTCACCAAGGTCTACTGGCCCACCGGGCCCGGCAAGAACGACTCGGGCCTGTCCCGCAAGCACATCTTCGAGTCGATCCACGGCTCCCTGCGCCGCCTCGGCACCGACTACGTGGACCTGTACCAGGCCCACCGGTTCGACTACGAGACGCCGCTGGAGGAGACCATGCGGGCGTTCGACGACCTCGTCCGGCAGGGCAAGGTCCTCTACGTCGGGGTCTCGGAGTGGCGGGCGGAGCAGATCGAGCGGGCCCTGAAGATCGCCGACGAGATGGGCTTCGACCGGATCGTCTCCAGCCAGCCGCAGTACTCGATGCTGTGGCGGGTCATCGAGGAGGAGGTCGTCCCGCTCTGCGAGCGCGAGGGCGTCGGGCAGATCGTCTGGTCGCCGATCGCGCAGGGCGTGCTGACCGGCAAGTACAAGCCGGGGCAGCCGCTGCCGGAGGGGTCGCGCGCCACCGACGACAAGGGCGGCGCCGACATGATCAAGCGCTACCTGAACGACGACCTGCTGACCCGCGTGCAGAACCTGAAGCCGATCGCGGACGAGCTCGGGCTGTCGATGGCGCAGCTCGCGATCGCGTGGACGCTGCAGAACCCGAACGTGTCGGCGGCGATCGTGGGCGCGTCCCGTCCCGAGCAGGTCGCCGACAACGTGAAGGCCGCCGGGGTGAAGCTGGACGCCGACGTGCTGAAGCGCATCGACGACGTCCTCGGCGAGGTCGTCATCCGCGACCCGGCCAAGACCGTCAGCCCGGCCAAGCGCCCCTGACCGGACGCGCGAGAGGGCCGCGGGGCCGAGGCCCCGCGGCCCTCTCCGCATGTCACTCCGGGTCCTGCAGGCTCATCTCGTAGACGAGCGTCTCGCCGTCCAGCAGGACGACCTTGTCGACCTCGTCGGCGCGCAGGCCCCGCCAGTTCTCCCCCAGCCAGCTCTCCGCGTCCGCCTGGGTGGAGAAGGTCTCCTCCGACATGCCGGCCGCGCGCCCGTCGGCCTTCTCCAAACGCCAGCTCCACGCCATCCGCAGTCCTCCCTCGTCGCGGGTGAGACTAGCGGTTCACGCCGCGGCCTCGATCGCGCGGCGCAGCGCGTCGGGCGACTCGATGTCGGACGAGGCGAGGGTGCGCCCGTCGATCCGCACGCTGGGCGTCCCCTGGATCCCGGACGATATGTAGCCCTGGCTGACCGTCTTCACACTGGCCGCGTGGCGCTGGTCCTCCACGCACGACGTGAAGTCGCCGCCGGTGAGCCCCAGGGGTTCGGCCCAGGAGAGCAGCTCCCGCGTGGTGTAGCCGGTGGTGTTCTCGTTCGCGGGCTGGTGGGCGTAGAGGGCGTCCTGGTAGGAGAGCCAGTGCGCGCCGTCGCCGACGCAGCGCAGCGCGGCCGCCGCCCGCATCGAGTTGTCGTGGGCCGGCTGCGTGCTCTCGCCGAAGATCACCATCGGGTGGAAGACCACCTTGGCGCGCCCCTCGATCGCCACCTGCTTCAGCATCGGATCGTGCCCGCGGTCGAACGCGCCGCAGGGCGGGCAGGCGAAGTCCTCGTAGATGTCGACGACGGGCGCGGTGACGCCCGGCCGGGCCATGGCGAGACTCCCGTCGGCGAGCGGCGTGGCCTCCGCGCCGCCGGCGATCTTGCCGGCCCGCAGCTGGACGTCGCCGCCCTCGCCGCCGTCCCCGCCGTCGCCGTCCCCGCCCCGGAGGGCGAGCACGACCGCCGCGACGACGATCAGCACCACGACGAGGCCGCCGGCGGCGAGCGCGAGCGCCAGGCCGCCGCCGCCCTTGCGCGGGGGCGGGGGCGGGCCGGGCTGCCAGCCGGGCCCGGGAGGCGGCCCCGGCAGGGGGCCGCCCGGCGGGCCGGGGGGAGGGCCGTAGGGCGGCTGCGGGCCGCCCTGGCCCGGCCATGGCGCGTGCGGGGGGTTGCCCACCGGGTCTCCTTCTGTCGGGGGCATCGTGATCGTTCCAGGTCAGCGTAACCGTAGAGTCTCCGACCAAGATGGACATCGAGCTGAGCGGCACCGCCGCCGCACAAGGCTGGCCCGCGCCGGGATGCCGGTGCGCGTCCTGCAACCGGCTGCGCGCGGCCGGCGTCCGGTACGAACCGTTCGGCGCCGTGATCGACGGCGCCGCGCTGGACGACCTGCCCCGGACGGAGGTGCCCGGCGGCTACGAGGTGCGCGGCCCCGGCGGAGGGGTGGCGCTGGTGGCGTCGGGTCCCGGGGCCCGTCCGGAGCCGTCGCCGGGCACCGAGTACGCGGCCGTCCTGCTGGACCTGGCCGGCTCACCGGAGCACCTGGGGCGCCTCCGCCGCGCCGGGGCGGTGACGGACGCGACCCGGGTCGTCGCCGTCCACGTCGACCACCGGCTGCCCTCGCCGTCCGAACTGGAGCGGCGTACGGCCTTCTGGGCCCGGCCGCGCACCGGCCCGTTCCGGACGCTGCTCCTCGGCGGGAGCCGGTCGGGGAAGTCGGCCGAGGCGGAGCTGCGGCTGGCCGCGTGCCCGGACGTCCTCTACGTCGCGACCGGCCCGGCCGGCGACGGCGACCCCGCGTGGGCGGAACGCGTGGCCGCGCACCGGCGCCGCCGTCCGGCGTGGTGGCGCACCGCCGAGACCACCGACCTGGCGGGCGTGCTGGCGTCCGAGACCGGCGCGGTCCTGGTGGACGGCATCGGCACGTGGCTGGCCGCCGCGATGGACGAGACCGCCGCCTGGGACGACCCCTCCCGGGTGCTGCCCCGCCTCGACGCCCTCGTCTCGGCGTGGCGGGGCACGGCGGCGCGGGCGGTCGCGGTCAGCGACGAGGTCGGGCTGTCGCTGGTGCCGGCGACCGCGTCCGGGCGGGCCTTCCGCGACGTGCTCGGCCTGGCCAACCAGCGGCTCGCCGCCGAGTCGGAGGAGGCCGCGCTGGTCGTGGCGGGACGCGTCGCGGAGCTCCGGTGATCGAGGGGCTGCGGCTGGCGGTGACGCTGCTGACCGTCGTCCCGGCGGGCACCGCGCGGGTCGACCGGGGCACGGCGCGCACCGCGATGCTGCTCGCCCCGGCCGTCGGGCTGATCACCGGCGGCGCCGCCGCCCTCGTCCTGCTGGCGGGCGATCTGCTGGACCTGTCCCGGCCGCTGTCCGCGGTGCTCGCGGTGGCCGCGACCGCCGCGGCGACCCGGGCCCTGCACCTGGACGGGCTGGCCGACCTCGCCGACGGCCTCGGCAGCGGGCGGCCCGCCGCGGACGCCCTCGCCGTGATGAAGCGGTCCGACATCGGCCCGTTCGGCGTCGTCACCCTGCTGCTGACCCTGCTGGTCCAGGTCGCCGCGCTGGCCTCCGCCCCCGATCCCGCCGTCGCGGCGCTCGTCGCGGCCGTCGCCGGCCGGCTCGCGCTGCCCTGGGCCTGCCGTACCGCCGTGCCGGCCGCCCGCCCCGGCGGGCTGGGCGCGCTGGTGGCGGGCACCGTCGGCACGCGCGCCGCCGCGGCGGGCACGGCCGCCGTCCTGGCGGCCGCCGCGGGC
>NZ_JAXCEI010000010.1:0-348705 GCF_041463655.1 Actinomadura monticuli | reverse complement strand
TCCGCGGCACCTTCGAGGCGGTGCAGCTATTTCACCAGATCCGGCCCGATTGTCAAAACCGAGCCCTTTCCGACACCGCCAGCGCACAGCAGACACGGCAAAGCCGCATCGGCTGATTCGTTGGTGGTTTCCCCGTCGTCCGGCCGGCCGCCATGCGAACGTCCTGCATCCGTGAGGGGGACGAGGGGTTAACTTACGTGGCCGGAGCGGCCGCGTCAAATCGGCGCGCCCGGCGGGCCGACGGGCCCATGGGCGGCAGGTGACCAGCGGGTCCGCGGGCCAGCCGCCGGGCAGGCCCCTCCCCCGGCGAGGGGAGATGTCCCACCGCACATCTACGCTCTGACGGTCACGAGGGGAAGGACTGCTCATGAGTGGAAACGGACGGGCCCTGGTGCTCGGGGGCGGCGGTGTCGCGGGGATCGCCTGGCTGACGGGTGTGCTCGCGGGACTCGCCGGCGAGGGAGCGGACGTCACCCACGCGGACCTCCTGCTCGGCACGTCGGCGGGCTCGGCGGTGGCGGCGCAGATCGGCAGCGGCCTGCCCGTCGCGGAGTTGTTCGCGCGCCAGGCCGAACCGGCGCTGCAGAACCGGGAGCTCGTTCCGTCCGGGGGCGTGACGGTCGCCGACTTCGCGGAGATCTGGAAGCGGCTCGCGGAGGAGGACCCCGACCCGATGGCCATCCGCCGGGGGCTGGGGGCGCGGGCGCTGGCCACCGACACCGTCGACGAGGCCGCGCGGCGGGCCGTGATCGAGGCGCGGCTGCCCGTCCACGAATGGCCGTCCCGTGACCTGCGCGTGACGGCGGTGAACGCGCTGACCGGCGACCTGCGCGTGTTCGACCGCGCTTCGGGCGCCTCGCTGGTGGACGCCGTCGCGGCGAGCTGCGCCGTCCCGATGATCTGGCCGCCGGTGACGATCGGGGGCATCCGCTACGTGGACGGCGGGGTGCGTTCGCCGAACAACCTCGACCTCGCGGCGGGCTATGGGCGCGTGCTGCTGATCGCGCCGATGGACGATCCGGCGCTGGCCGCGGACATCGCCGCCGTGGAGGGCGAGGGCGGCCGGGTGGAGGTGATCGTCCCGGACGAGGCATCGGTGACGGCGTTCGGCGCCGACCCGCTGGATCCGTCCACGCGTACTCCCTCGGCGAACGCGGGGCTCGCCCAGGGGAAGGGCGCGGCGGAGAACATCGCCTCGTTCTGGGGCTAGCGGAGCGCGTCCGCGGCGTGCCGTCAGCGCGGACGACACGCCGCGGCCCGGCCGCGTCAGGCCGGGTCGGTGAAGGAGGGCGGGCGCTTCTCGAAGTAGGCGTGGACGGCCTCGACCTGGTTGGGGCCGCCGCGCAGTTCGCCGAGCGTCCGGGACTCTTCGAGGAACTGGCCGGCCAGGTCGTGGTCCGCGGCGCGGTTGAGGAGCCGCTTGGCGCCGCGCACGGCGTCGGGGCTGTTGCCGGCGATCTCGCGGGCGAGCTCGGTCGCGGCGGCGCGCGGATCGTCGGCGGTGCGGGTGGCGAGGCCGATCCGGGCGGCGTCCTCGCCGGAGAGCATGCGGCCGGTGAAGGTGAGCTCCTTCGCGACGTCCTCGCCGACGAGGCGGATCAGCGCGGCGGTCCCGGTCATGTCGGGGACGAGGCCCCAGCGGATCTCCAGGACGGACAGCTTCGCGTCGGGCGCGACGATCCTGATGTCGGCGCCGAGCGCGATCTGCAGCCCGCCGCCCAGGGCGTGTCCGTGGACGGCGGCGATGACGGGCTGCGGGAGTTCCCGCCAGACGTGCACCGCCTGCTGACCGAGGTTCGTGATGCGTCCCGGCTCGCGTGCCGTGATGTCGTTCGCGAGCCGCTTGAACCGCTCGCCGCCGCCGCTCGGCGCGGAGTCGCCGGCCATGGCGGCGAAGTTGGCGAAGTCGAGCCCGGCGCAGAAGGCGCGCCCCGCACCGGACAGGACCACGGCCCGGACGGACGGGTCGGCGGCGAGAGCCTCCCCCGTCCGGGCGAGCGCGTCGAACATCCCCATGTCGAGGGCGTTGAGCTTGTCGGGCCGGTTGAGCCGCACGTCGGCGACCCCTTCGTGGACGTTCACGGTGACGCGGTCGGTCATGCCGGGGTCCCCTCCCTCATGGCGGTCATCTCAGGGGGACGATTCCACGCGCACCGTGACCAGTCGAGGCCCGCCCCCCCCATCTCGCCGGTTCTCGAGCGCGGGGGCCTGGCCGTCCCTGCGACGACTCGGCAGGGCGGTGCACCGGCGACCAGGGCGGCCGCGCATACGCGGCGGGATGGACGTCGCCGGCAGGCGGGCCGCTTACGGATGGCGGTAGGGCCCCGGCGGTCAGGTGACGGGGACTATCCGCGCCGCCGTCAGGCGGCCGGCGTGGATGTCGAGGAGGCCGAGGGTGCCGTGCGGCTGGCGGCGTCGGTCGGTGGGCGATCCGGGGTTGAAGATGCGGACGCCGTCGCCCGTCTCGTCCAGCGGGATGTGCGAGTGGCCGAAGACGACGAGGTCGGCGGCGGGGAACCGGCGGCGCATCCGGGCGGTCCGGCCGCGGGCCTGGCCGCTGTCGTGGACCATCGCGACGGCGAGGCCGTCCAGGTCGAGTTCGAGGCGTTCGGGGGCGCCCCACTCGGCGACGTCCGGCCCGTCGTTGTTGCCGAGGACGGCGTGGACCGGCGCGTACTCGGCCAACTCGTCCAGGACGGACGCCGTGCACACGTCGCCGGCGTGCAGGATCAGGTCCGCCCCGCGCAGGTGCTCGGCGACCCGCGGCGGGCACGACTTCCACCGGCGCGGTGCGTGCGTGTCGGAGACGGCCACCACTCTCACCCCCTCATTGTTCCGCAGGAGCGCACGTCGAAGCCCGTGTGCCCGCCGCTGTGGCGCGCGTCTCCTGACCGGTGCCGATGGGGAATGGCGGACGATCCCGTCTCGGCGGCGCCGCGGCTCGTCTCCGCGCTTGCCGGAAGGCGGCGCGTCCGGCGGGTGATTTTGCGACGGCGGCATCCGGACACGAGTGGGAAACAACTGTAAGCACCGTGTCATTACATTGTGCTGACCAGCGGAGTTAGGCTCGAATTCCTCGCGTTCGTCCAAAGGATTCCGGCCGTACGCCCCCGGTCGTTCCGACACGGCGACCCAGCACCGCGAGGGATGAATGAGGGCGGCCGGGCCCGGGGTGGATGATCACTCCCTTGCACCGGCCTCGGGACCCGGCCGCCTCTCCACGCCGCGACCCCGCGTTACGAGGTCAGGTAGAGCTTGCGGTCGAAGACGCCGGAGCCGGGCGTGCTCTCCCCGCGGGCGATCGCGGAGCCGCTGCCGGTGCCGTCGGACGGGCAGAGCCCGCTGCTCCCGGACTGCCGCACGAGCTTGATGTTGCTCGCCCGGCCCTGCGCGTCGTCCAGGCCCGGGAGGGGGCGGTTCGGGTTGTCGCGGTTGTAGACGTCGAAGGCGAGGCCGGGGGCGCTGCCCGTCTGGAACCCGTAGTAGCAGGTCACGGGGAACCCGAGGATCTTGCCTTCGACCTTGAAGTTGAGCCCGGCGTTGATGGTCAGGACGCCGTCGCGTCCGCCGGCGACGGGATCGTAGGTGACCTGGCCGCTGCGGTCGGGGACCTGGCTGAGGTCCAGGTCGGTCGCCGGCGAGCTGAGCCCGTTGGACGTCTGGCAGGCGCCGATCGACGCCGCGGTGAGCTCGCCGGGGCCGGTGGACTCGACGGTGCCCTGCAGTTGCGCGCCGTCGCAGGAGCCCGTGATCTGAGCGCCCAGGTAGTTGATGGAGAAGTCGAGCGTGCCGACGGTGGAGACCTGCCAGTTGCCGGAGTAGGGCGCTCCGGTGGCGGTCTCCTCGCGGAGGGTGGTGGTCGCGGCCGACGCGGCGGTCGCCGTCATGGCCAGTGCCGCGGACGCGGCGGCCAGCGGCACGGCCAGCCTGGTGATGGGAGCCTTCACAGGGGTTCCTCCTCGGGGGGTGGTTTCCATTTTTTCTACCCGAGTGATCGTGGAAATCAAAGCCCCGGCGAAAAGAAATTGGCGTTTTATAGAACTCCGCTAAAAAGGTGGAACGGGATGCTAAGGCGAGTGCGATATAGACCGTCGAAAATGGTTGAATTGGGCGGGCGGGGCCGGGCGGGGCGCCCGGCGGCCCTCATCCGGCCGTGCCCCCGGTGGTCGGCAGGCCCATGGCCCGCCACGCCTTGAAGCCGCCGGCGACGTCGGTCGCGCGGGTCAGGCCGAGGTCGTGCAGGGCCGCCGCGGCGAGGCTGGAGGTGTAGCCCTCCGAGCACAGGACGATGACGCGCAGGTCGTGGCCGGTCGCCTCGGGGAGCCGGGCGCCGGACGCCGGGTCGAAGCGCCATTCGAGGACGTTGCGCTCCACGATCAGCGCGCCGGGGACCTCTCCCTCGGCGGCCCGCTGCGCGGCCGGGCGGATGTCGACCAGGACGGCGCCTTCGCGGGTCTCCGCGTAGGCCTTGTCGGGCTCCAGCCGCTCCAGCCGTTCGCGCGCGTCGGCGAGGATTTCGTCGATCGTCCGTGTCATGGCTCAAGCATGCCAGCGCTCACCCGGTGAGCTGCGCATCGGCCGCGGCGAGTATCTCCTGGATGCGCAGCCCGTGCGCGGCGTCCAGCTCCGGGGCGGGCCCGCCGCGGACGGCGGCGGCGAACTCGGCGACCATCGTCGCGAAGGCGTCGTCGCCCAGCTGCGACCAGTCGAGGACGGCGTGTCCCCCGCGCCCGTACACCTCGACGCGGGCGGGCGGCAGCTCCCCGGTGCCGGCCATCGAGACGGACGCCTGGCTGACCGCGCCGCCCTCGTGCTCCAGCGTGAGGCCGAGCCAGCCCAGCGGGTCGCCGTGGGCGCGGACGCCGGTGACGCGGCCGAGCGAGGCGTCCAGCAGGTCGACGATGTGCGGGCCGAGGTCGAGCAGGGCGCCCTTCTCCAGCCGCCACGGGGTGGCGAACGGCCCGCCGCTCAGCACGGAGGAGACGAAGGAGCCGTAGCCGCCGAACGGCTCGAGGCCGCGGACGCGGCCGAGGAAGTCGCGGGCCGCGCGGGAGTAGCGCAGCGTGAAGACCATCTGCGAGACGACGCCCGCCTCGGCGATGGCGGCGGCGACCCGGCGGGCGCCGTCCAGGTCCATGGCGAGGGGCTTCTCCAGCAGGACGGCCTTGCCCGCGCGGGCGGCCCGGGCGGCGAGGGCGGCCTGGACGTCGGGCGGGACGGAGAACGCGACGGCCTCGCAGGCGTCGAACAGGTCCTCGATCCGCTCGAACGAGGGCGCGCCGTGCCGTCCGGCCAGTTCGGCGGACGCCTCCGGCCGGCGGGCCCAGACTCCCGCGAGCCGCGTCGCCGGCCCCGCGGCCAGGGCGGGCGCGTGCACCATCCCGGCCCAGGGGCCGGCGCCGACCAGCCCCACCGCCACAGAATCACTCATGGGACAAACCTAGACGCTCTACTCAGTAGTCACTTCCCGGACGAAGCCGGGCGGGACGGGGCGCGGGCGCGCAGGACGGGGCGCGGGCGCGCGCGGTCAGCCGAGCTGGACGCCGAAGAAGAGGGCGGCGAGCGCGCTGACCATGCCGAGGGCGCCCCACACGGCGAGGCCCGCCTTGGATTTGGCGCGGGTGTGCAGGAACGCCGCCGCGCCCGACAGCAGGACGAAGATGACCTTCACTTCGAGGGTGCGCTGCGCGGCGTCGCCCATGTCGCCCGAGGTGATGTTCCAGACGCCGGTGAGGACGAGCACGGCGAAGGCCGGCCAGGCGAGCATGTTGTAGCGGCGGGCGGCGGTCTTGGTGACGCCCTCGTAGCCGCGCAGCGCCGGGACGAGCGCGCCGAGGGTGATCTGGCCGCCGACCCAGATCGTCGCGGCGAGCACGTGCAGGAAGATGCGCACGTCGGCGGTGGTGAGGGCGAGCACGGGAACCTCCTGGGCGGGCCGGTCGTCGGTCGACCGGGACGTTACCGCCCTTGCGCCCGATGTCCGGCACGGCCCCGGCATTCGGGACCTTCGTCCCTGTCGCCGGGGCGCATGGGCCCTCCACGCTGGAGCCATGCAGCTCGACCAAAGCGGCCTGGAGGTCCTCGACGAGGACGAGTGCCGGGCCCTCCTGTCGCGCGCGGAGATCGGGCGGATCGTGTTCACCCACCACGCGCTGCCGGCCGTCCAGCCGGTGAACTTCGCCGTCGACGGCGGCGACATCGTCATCCGGACGTCGCGGGCGTCGCGGCTGGCCAAGGCCGCCGCCGACACGATCGTCGCCTTCGAGATCGACGAGTTCGACACGGTGGCGAAGACGGGCTGGTCGGTGGTGGCGGTCGGCCCCGCCCGGCACGTCGCCGATCCGGGCGACGCCGCCGCGCTGGCGGCCCTGCCGCTGCAGAGCTGGGCCCCCGGCGAGCGCGACTACTTCATCCGGATCCGGCCCGAGCTGATCACCGGCCGCCGGATCGGCGGGCCCGTGCCCGCCGCCCCGTGACCCGGTGAGGGCCGCCGGGCTCCCGTGACGGCGCGGCCGGCGCAGGGCCGAACGTCCGCGCGGGGGCGGGACCTCCGCCTCGGGGCACGGCCCCCGGCCCGGGACGTTCGCCTCTGTGCCCGCCGCCGCGCTTCGAGAACCCTGGGGATATGCGAGCCACCGGAGAAGACCTGGAGACCCTCGGCCGCGAGGAGTGCGTGACGCTGCTGCGGTCCGCGCCGGTCGGGCGCGTGGTCTACACCGATCAGGCGCTGCCCGCCATCCAGCCGGTCACCTTCGTCCTGGACGGCGACGAGGCAGTGGTCATCCGCACCGCGCCCGGCTCGAAGTTCGACGCCGCGCTGCGCGGCGCCATCGTCGCGTTCGAGGTGGACGCGTTCGACGCGGCCGCCCGGACGGGCTGGTCGGTGACCGTGGTCGGGCAGGCCCGCGCGGTGACCGACCCGGCGGAGGCCGCGCGGCTGGCCCGGCTGCCGCTGCGGCCCTGGGCCCCGGGGCCGCGCGACAACTTCATCCGGGTACCGCTGTGGCGGGTCACCGGCCGCCGCATCCTGCCCGTGGGCTGATCCGTCCTGACCGGCGCGAACCGCTGTGGTCAAGAGCACAGTGGTGATCACCACAGCACTGAATCGGATTCCAGGACTGCGATTTATCTATGATCAACTCGTGTACCTGACCCAGTCCACCGACCTGGCCCTGCGTGCGCTGATGCTGCTCGGGGCGGGCGACCGGCGGCGGTCCGCCGCCGATCTCGCCGGCAGCCTGCACGTCGCGCCGCAGCACATGGCGAAGATCGTGCAGCGGCTCCGGGGGCACGGTCTTGTCAAGACGTCTCGGGGCCGGGGCGGCGGCGTCGTCCTCGCCGGCGGGGTGCTCGCCCTGCCCGTCGGCGAGATCGTCCGGGCCCTGGAGGGGCCGGGCGAGGCCGTCGACTGCGACCACCCGCCGTGCCCGCTGCGCGGCGGCTGCCGGCTGCGCGGCGCGCTGCGGACGGCGCAGGAGGCGTTCCTCGCCGCGCTGGACCAGGTGCGCCTCAGCGAGCTGGTGACCGATCCTCCGGAGCCGGTCCTGCTCTCCCTGGCGCTGCCGGCGTCCGCGGCGGCGCCTCCCCCACAGGAAGGCCCCTGATGCCCGTCCGTCCGCGCCGCTGACGTCGCGGCACCTCCGCACGGCGCCCACCGCCGGGACTCGCTGTGGCGAACGTCACACCTCTTATTGGCGCAACGCCAATAAGATCGGGCGGTCGTCCGGGGCGCCATCACGCGCACTCCCTCCGCCCCCGCCGCGCTCCGCGGCGGCACCCCCACAGGAAGGACTCTGATGCTCTCGTCCGACCACGCCGAGATCGTGCGGGCCACGCTGCCCGCCGTCGGCGCCAACGGTGTTGAGATCACCGGCCGGTTCTACGACGCGATGTTCGCGGCGCACCCCGAGCTCCGGCACCTGTTCAACCAGGGCAACCAGGCCAACGGCGAGCAGCGCCAGGCGCTCGCCGGGTCGGTGGCCGCCTTCGCCGCTCACCTGGTCGATCCCGCTGCCGGGACGCCGTTCCAGCAGATGCTGCCGCGGATCGCGCACAAGCACGCCTCACTCGGCATCCGCCCCGAGCAGTACACGATCGTCGGGCGGCACCTCATGGGCGCCGTCGCCGACGTGCTGGGCGACGCGGTGACGCCCGAGGTGCACGCGGCCTGGTCCGAGGTGTACTGGCTGTTCGCGACGCTCCTCATCGCCGAGGAGGCGCGGCTCTACCAGGACGCCTCCTGCGATCCGGCCGCCCCGTACACGCCGTGGCGGATCGTGGAACGGCGCGACGAGGCGGAGGACGTGGTCTCGCTGGTGCTGACGCCCGCCGACGGCGGCGAGGTCCCCGCGCACCGTCCCGGCCAGTACGTCTCCGTCGCGGTGACGCTTCCGGACGGCCTGCGCCAGCCCCGCCAATACACGCTGTCGAAGGCGGCGGGCGACACGGTCCAGATCACGCTCCGGCGCGTGCGCGGCGAGGGCTCCGCACCGGACGGGGCCGTCTCGGCATACCTGGTCGACCACGCGGCGCCCGGCGACGAGCTGGAGGTGTCCCGGCCGTTCGGCGACGTCGTGCTGGACGACGAGGAGGACCCGCTCGTCCTGATCAGCGCGGGCATCGGCATCACCCCCGCCGCCGCGGTCATCGACCATCTGGCGGCCTCGGGCGGCGGCCGCCAGGTCCTGGCCGTCCACGCCGACCGGAGCCCGCGCACGCACGCGCTGCGCCGGCAGATCGCCGAGGCGGGCGGGCGGATGGCCCGCTTCCGGCAGCTGACCTGGTACGAGGAGCCGGGCGACGCGGAACTGGGCGAGGACGTCCGCGCCGGCCGGATCGACGTGGCGGAGCTGCCGCTGCCGGACAAGGCCCGCGTGTTCATGTGCGGCCCGCTGCCGTTCATGCGCGAGATCCGGCGGGGCCTGCTGGACGCGGGCGTCTCCGACGAGCGCATCCACTACGAGGTCTTCGGCCCCGACCTCTGGATCCGCTGACCGCGGCACGGACGACGACGCTCCCACCCCGGCGCGGGGTGGGAGCGTTCACCGGTTCCCGGGGCTACTGGATCCGCTCCCAGCCGCGCCGCGTCTCGTGCATCCCCAGGTGCTCGTCGCGGCTGCGGTAGACGATGTAGGGGCGCGTCACGTAGCCGATGGGCGCGGTGAGCATGTGCACGAGCCGCGTGAACGGCCAGATGCAGAACAGCAGCAGCGCGCTGAGCGCGTGCAGCTGGAACAGGACGGGCACGCCGGTCATCAGGTCCGGGTCGGGCCGCAGGTAGAACACCGACCGGAACCAGGGCGAGACCGTCTCCCGGTAGTTGTAGCCGTCGCCGATGATGTTGGCGGCGACCGTCGCGGCCAGCCCGATGGCGATGGTGCCGGCCAGCACCACGTACATCATCTTGTCGTTGCGGGTGGTCGCGAGGAACACCGGGCCGACCGTCCGGCGGCGGTAGATCAGGATGGCGAGGCCGGCCAGGGTGCAGAACCCGGCGATGGTCCCGAGGACGACCGCGACGACGTGGTACATGTGCTCGGTGACGCCGACGGCCTCCGTCCACCGGTCCGGGATGATCAGCCCGCCGACATGGCCGAGCGCGACGACGAGGATCCCGAAGTGGAACAGCGGGCTGCCGATGCGCAGCAGCCGCCGCTCGTACAGCTGGGACGAGCGGGTCGTCCAGCCGAACTTGTCGTAGCGGTACCGCCAGACGTGCCCGAGGACGAACACCGCGATGGTGACGTAGGGCAGGGCGACCCACAGCAGGGTGCCGAGGACGCCGGGATCGCCGCCGCTCTCCGCCGCGGCGGCGCCGGCGAGGACGGGCAGATCGGTGGTCATGAGCGGGCTCCAACGACGGGATCGGGCAGGAAGACGGGCCCCATGGCGGTCGCGTCCGCCCCGTAGGGCGCGAGGCCGACCGTCTCCTCGGGCGGCCCCTCGGCGACGAGGCGGGCGACGGCCTCCTCGTTGCGGCCGGTCAGCGGCGGCAGCGTCGCCGACACGGCGTCCAGGACGGGCGCCCACGGCGACCCCGCCTCGGTGAGGGAGATGCGCAGCAGCTCCAGGCCGGCGCGGTGCTCGACCAGCAGCCGCCGCCCCTGGACCGGGTCCCCGGTCGCGGCGAACTCCAGCACCACGGCCAGGTGGTCGGGCAGCTCGCCGTCGCCGAGGTCGAGCCCGGCCGCCTGGTACGCCTGCTTGAACCGCAGCAGGGCCATCCCCCGCTTCCGGGTGTCGCCGTAGGCGTAGTACGTCAGGTAGAGGCAGCACCGCTTGCGGTGGTCGAACGTGGCGACGTAGTCGGCCGCCAGGGTCTGCGGCGGGGTCGCGTCCAGGTGGTCGAGGACGCGGCCGAGCGGTTCCGCGACGGGCGCGGGCAGGCTCGCGGCGGCCCGGCGCAGCAGCGGGCGCCGGGCGAGCAGTTCCTCGTCGGGGTAGCCGAGCAGCAGCGACGCCGCCTGCCAGGCCGTGGCCAGTTCGGCGTCGTCCAGCCCCTTCTTGCCGGCGGTCTTGATCTTCACGGCTTCGGCTCCGTTTCGGCGGCGCCGGAGTCGGCGGGCGGGTTGGTGCCCCCCGGCCCGACCTCCGAGCCGCCCTCGCGTTCGGGGAACATCCCGGCGGGCGCGCCCTTGCCGTCCCAGTTGAGAAGGTTGACGCGCTTGTGCTTGTCGGCCGGGTCGACCGGGCTGTCGGCGGTCTGCCGCCCCTGCAGCATGTGGAAGTTCTCCACCGCGATCGGGTTCGGGCGCCCGGACGCCTCACCGAACGGGCCGGATCCGCCGGGCAGCCCGGCGCCGCCCATGCCGGGCCCGCCGTCGTAGTTCAGGCTGCACTCGGTGGCGATCTCCTCCAGGCCGTGCGCGTCCTCGGCGTGCGCCGTCGGGATCACGTACCGCTCGTCGTACTTGGCGAGCGCCAGCAGGCGGTACATGTCGTACATCGTCTCGCCCGTCATCCCCACCCCCTCGGGGATGGCCTCGTTGGCGTCGCGGCCGAGGTTGATGTCGCGCATGTAGGAGCGCATCGCGGCCAGCCGGCGCAGGACGCCGTCGACGACCGCGGTGTCCCCGGCGGTGAACAGCTCTGCCAGGTACTCCACCGGGATGCGCAGTGCGTCGATCGCCGCGAACAGGTTCCCCGGGTCCTCGGCGTCGTGCCCGGTGTCGCGGATGACGTCCACGACCGGCGACAGCGGCGGGATGTACCAGACCATCGGCATCGTCCGGTACTCAGGGTGCAGCGGCAGCGCCACCTTGTAGGTGTTGATGAGCGCGTAGATCGGGGACCGCTGCGCCGCCTCGATCCAGTCCTGCGGGATGCCCTCCCGCTCGGCCGCCGCGATGACCTCGGGGTCGTTCGGGTCGAGGAAGACGCTGCGCTGCGCCTCGTAGAGGTCCTTGTCGTCGGGTGTGGACGCGGCCTCCAGCACCTTGTCGGCGTCGTAGAGGATCAGGCCTATGTAGCGGAGCCGCCCGACGCACGTCTCCGCGCACACCGTCGGCAGGCCGACCTCGATGCGCGGGAAGCAGAAGGTGCACTTCTCGGCCTTGCCGGTCCGGTGGTTGAAGTACATCTTCTTGTACGGGCAGCCGGACACGCACATCCGCCAGCCGCGGCACTTGTCCTGGTCGACGAGGACGATGCCGTCCTCGGTGCGCTTGTAGATCGCGCCGGAGGGGCAGGACGCCGCGCAGGACGGATTGAGGCAGTGCTCGCAGATCCGCGGCAGGTAGAACATGAAGGTCTTGTCGAACTCCATCTTCACCTTGTCGGAGATGTCCTTGAGCAGGACGTCCTTGTCGCCGTGCTCGACGGAGCCGCCGAGGTCGTCGTCCCAGTTCGCCGACCAGGAGACCTTTATGTCCTTGCCGGACAGCAGCGACTTCGGCCGGGCGACCGGCGTGTGCTCCTGCAGCGGCGCGTTGGTGAGGGTCTCGTAGTCGTAGGTCCAGGGCTCGTAGTAGTCGTCGATCCCGGGCAGCTTCGGGTTGGAGAAGATCGTCAGCAGCTTGCGCCACCGGCCGCCGCCCTTGAGCGCGAGCCGGCCGCGGCTGTTCAGTGTCCAGCCGCCGCGCCACTTCTCCTGGTCCTCGTACTGCCGGGGGTAGCCCTGACCGGGCCGGGTCTCCACGTTGTTGAACCAGACGTACTCCACGCCGCTGCGGTTGGTCCACGCCTGCTTGCAGGTGACCGAGCAGGTGTGGCAGCCGATGCACTTGTCGAGGTTCATCACCATCGACATCTGCGCCATGACGCGCATTAGTACTGCACCTCCTGGGAGCGGCGGCGGATGACGGTGACCTCGTCGCGCTGGTTGCCGGTCGGCCCGAGGTAGTTGAACGCGAACGACAGCTGCGCGTACCCGCCGACGAGGTGACTCGGCTTGATCAGCAGCCGGGTCAGGGAGTTGTGGATGCCGCCGCGGCGGCCGGTCGTCTCCGCGCGGGGGACGTCGATCAGCTTGTCCTGCGCGTGGTACATGTACACGGTGCCCTCGGGCATCCGGTGGCTGACGATCGCGCGGGCGACGACGACGCCGTTGCGGTTGACCGCCTCGATCCAGTCGTTGTCGCGGACGCCGATCTTGGCCGCGTCCACCCCGCTCATCCAGATCACCGGGCCGCCGCGCGACAGCGACAGCATGAACAGGTTGTCCTGGTACTCGGAGTGGATCGACCACTTGTTGTGCGGGGTGAGGTACCGGACGGTCAGCCCCAGCTCGCCCGTCTCCCCCAGCTCCGGCTCGCCGAACAGGGCGGACATGTTGAGCGGCGGCCGGAACACCGGCAGCTGCTCGCCCAACTCGGCCATCCAGTCGTGGTCGAGGTAGAAGTGCTGGCGCCCGGTGAGGGTATGCCAGGGCTTCAGGCGCTCGACGTTGATGGTGAACGGCGAGTAGCGGCGCCCGCCGCTCTCCGAGCCCGACCATTCGGGGGACGTGATGACGGGCACGGGACGCGCCTGCGTGTCCGCGAACGTGATCTGTTTGCCCTCGTGCTCGGCGGCGAGATCGGCGAGCCGCGTCCCGGTGCGCTTCTCCACCGTCTTGAAGCCCTGGGTGGCCAGATGCCCGTTCGTCGTGCCGGAGAACGCGAGGATCATCTCGCAGGCGTGCACGTCCCGTTTCAGCGACGGGCGGCCGTCCGCCGGCCCGCCGCGCACGACGCCGTTCTTGTGCTTGAGGTACTCGACCTCGCGCTTCACGTCGAACGTGACGCCCTTGGTGGTGGCGCCGAGCCGCTCGGCCAGGGGGCCGAGCGCGGTCATCTTCGCCGCGATGGCCGGGTAGTCGCGCTCGACCGTCACGAGCTTCGGCATCGTCACGCCGGGGACCGGCTCGCACTCGCCCTTCGCCCAGTCGAGGACGCGCCCGTGCGGGGTCGCCATCTCGTCAGGGGTGTCGTGCAGCAGCGGGACGGCGACGACGTCCTTGCGGACGCCGAGGTGCCCCTCGGCGAGCCGACTGAACGCGGTCGCGATGTCCTGGAACGCGCGCCAGTCGCTGCGGGTCTGCCACGGCGGCCCGATCGCGGGGTTGAACGAGTGCACGAACGGGTGCATGTCGGTCGTGTTCAGGTCGTGCTTCTCGTACCAGGTCGCCGCCGGCAGCACGATGTCGGAGTAGACGGTGGTGCTGGTCATCCGGAAGTCCAGCGACAACAGCAGGTCGAGCTTGCCCGCCGGGGCCTCGTCCCGCCAGACGACCTCCTCCGGCCGGGCCTCGGGCGGCGTCTCCTCCGCCCGGACGGCGTCGGCGGCGCCGAGCAGGTGCCGCAGGAAGTACTCGTTGCCCTTCGCGGACGACCCGAGCAGGTTGGACCGCCAGACGGTCAGGACGCGGGGGAAGTTCTCCGGCGCGTCGGGGTCCTGGCAGGCGAACTTGAGCCGGTCGGCCTTCAGCTCGTCGACGATGTACTCGCCGGCCTGCTTCCCGGCGGCCTCCGCCTCGTCGGCGAGGGTCAGCGGGTTGCGGTCGAACGTCGGATAGGACGGCATCCAGCCGAGCCGCGCCGCCTGCGCGATCACGTCGGCGGTGGACCGCCCCGCGAACGTCCCGCCGCCGGTCGCCGCCGACAGCGCGCCGGCGTCGAACTGGTCGTAGCGGAACTGGTCGGTGTGCAGGTAGAAGAACGCGGTGCCGATCATCTGCCGGGGCGGCCGGGACCAGTCGAGGCCGAACGCCAGCTGCGCCCACCCGGTGACCGGGCGGCACTTCTCCTGCCCGACGTAGTGCGCCCAGCCGCCGCCGTTCACGCCCTGCCCGCCGGTGAGCGTGGTCAGCGCGAGGAACGTCCGGTAGATGGTGTCGGAGTGGAACCAGTGGTTGGTGCCCGCGCCCATGATGATCATCGAGCGGCCGCGGGTCTCCTCGGCGTTGGCCGCGTACTCGCGGCCGATCCGCTCGGCGGCCTGCGCCGGGACGCCGGTGATGGTCTCCTGCCACGCCGGGGTGCCGGGCTCGGAGGCGTCGTCGTACCCGGTCGGCCAGGCCCCGGGCAGGCCGTCGCGCCCGACGCCGTACTGGGCGAGCAGCAGGTCGAACACGGTCGTGACCAGGTGGCCGCCGACGTTGCGGACGGGCACGCCCCGGCGCAGCGTGCCCGGCGCGCCGTCGATGCCGTCGAACCGGGCCAGCTCGATCTCGACCGCCTCGCCGCCCTCCACCGACAGCAGCGGGTCGGCGTCGCCCAAGTCCAGGTTCCACCTGCCCTCGCCGGCCTCGCCGTAGCGGAAGCCGAGCGAGCCGTTCGGGACGAGCGGGTGACCGGTGCCCGCGTCCAGGATCACGGTCTTGAACGCGGCGTTCTCGGACTGCGCCTCGGCGCCCGGCAGGTCGGCCGCCGTGAGGAACTTGCCCGGGACGTACACGCCGTCGCGCTCCTCAAGGCGCACCAGGAAGGGCAGGTCGCTGTAGCGCTTCACATAGTCGGTGAAGTACGGGACCTGGCGGTCGACGAAGAACTCCTTGAGGATGACATGGCCCATGGCCATCGCCAGGGCGCCGTCCGTTCCGGGCTGGGCGGCGAGCCACTCGTCGGCGAACTTGACGTTGTCGGCGTAGTCCGGGGACACCGCGATGACCTTCTGGCCCCGGTAGCGGGCCTCGGTCATCCAGTGCGCGTCGGGGGTGCGGGTGACCGGCACGTTGGAGCCCCACATGATGAGGTAGCCGGCGTCCCACCAGTCGCCCGACTCGGGGACGTCGGTCTGGTCGCCGAACACCTGCGGGGACGCCACCGGGAGGTCGGCGTACCAGTCGTAGAACGACAGCATCGTCCCGCCGAGCATGGACACGAACCGGGCGCCGGACGCGTGCGACACCATCGACATCGCCGGGATCGGGGAGAACCCGGCGACCCGGTCCGGGCCGAACTCCTTGATCGTGTGGACGTGCGCGGCGGCGATCATCTCGGTCGCCTCGTCCCACGTGGCCCGGACCAGGCCGCCGCGTCCGCGCGCGTCCTTGTACGCGCGGGCCTTCTCCGGGTCGGAGACGATCTCGCGCCACGCCTCCACCGGGTCGCCGGTCCGGGCCTTGGCCTCCCGGTACATCTCCAGCAGGACACCGCGGACGTAGGGGTACCGCACCCGCGTCGGCGAGTAGGTGTACCAGCTGAAGGACGCGCCGCGCGGGCAGCCGCGCGGCTCGTACTCGGGACGGTCCGGGCCGACCGACGGGTAGTCGGTCTGCTGCGCCTCCCAGGTGATGATGCCGTCCTTGACGTACACCTTCCAGGAGCACGACCCGGTGCAGTTGACCCCGTGGGTGGAGCGCACCACCTTGTCGTGCGACCAGCGGTCCCGGTAGAAGGCGTCGGCCTCCCGGCCTCCCCGCTTGGTCACCGTGCGCAGGTCGGGTGAGACGTTCGCGCGGGTGAAGTACCTGCGCGTGCTCACCAGCGCGTCTTCCAGCGGGCCGTCCATCCCAGACCGGCCGTTGGTCGAACTCAAGTCGGATCCCCTTCTTCCCCTTTATTTCGGGATAAATCGCACCTCGGGGCTCATCATCCCGCTGATCTTCAGCGCGGTGGGGCAGCTCAGGTCGCCTGGCGCGTCGCCACGGCGCGCCGGACGGTCGTCATGGTGAACACCCCGGCCGCCGCCGCGACGAGCGAGAGCAGCAGCAGGCCGATCCGGTACTCCCCGAGGCTGCCCCAGAGCGCTCCCATCAGCAGCGGCGGGACGAACCCGCCGAGGCCGCCCGCGGCGCCCACCACGCCGGTGACCGCGCCGACCTTGTTCGTCGGGACCAGCTTCGCGACCAGCGCGAACGTCGCGCCGCTGCCGGCGCCGAGCGCGGCCGCCATCGCCAGGAACGCGATCGTCCCGACCGGCATGAGCGCCGGTGCGAACGACTGGACGACCGCGCCCGCGGCCGTCACCGACAGCGACACCGTCATCACCCGCACCGCGCCGAGCCGGTCCGACAGCCAGCCGCCGAACGGCCGCATCACCACGGCCAGCAGCACGAACCCCGCCATCCGGTTCGCCGCGTCCGCCTGCGACAGCCCGTACTCGGCCTTCAGATAGGTGGGGAGGTAGACGGAGAACGCGACGTAGCCGCCGAAGGCCACCGCGTACAGGGCCGACATTTGCCAGGTGACGCCGAGCCGGGCGGTCGCGGCGAGCCGCTTGGCGAGGGACTCGGTCGGGGCGGTGCGTCCGGGCGGCTCCCGCAGGATGAGCCACGCGGCGGCCGCGTACACGGCGAGCAGGACGGCCATCACCACGAACGGGGTCTGGGTGCCCCACTTGTCGGCTTCCTTGACGGTGGTCAGCGCGCTGACCGCGGTGCCGCCCATGCCCGCGCCGAAGATCCCGATCGCGAGCCCGCGCCGCTCCGGCGGGAACCACGCGTTCACGAACGGCACCCCGATCGCGAACGCCGTCCCGCTGATGCCCAGGAAGAAGCCGCCGACCAGCAGGGCCGGCAGCGACGAGTGCCCGGCGATCCCCAGGTAGAGGACGGGCAGGATCGTGATCAGCGACACCACGGGGAACATCACCCGCCCGCCGAACCGGTCGGTCAGCGCCCCCACCGGAATGCGGCCGAGCGACCCCACGAGCACCGGCACCGCCACGAGCAGCGACTGCTCGAACGAGGTCAGCTTCAGTGTCTCCTTGAGCCCCGGGGCGAGCGGGCTCAGCAGCGCCCACGCCCAGAAGTTCACCGCGAACCCCAGGGTGGCCATCACCAGCATGACCCACGGCCGCCCGGCCGCCCCGGCCCGCTCGGACTCCGCCGGCCCGGTCTCCTGCCGAGATTCAGTCACCTGCCGCACCATTCTCCATCGCTCCCAAGCGCAGTGCCCGTTGGCCTTCCCCGGCCGCATGCGGGATAACCATGATCGCCATCCCGCCGGTACTCACCCTCGCGGACGCGGCATACCGCTCAGAAGGGACCTTCGTCCCGCCGAACGTCCTAGTGGCGTACCCCCCACCTGCGCAAGCGCCGAGCCCGCCGGTGGGGACGGCGGCGTGGCGGCGGGTACTAACGTGGGCTGTCGGGAGTTCGCTGCGGGGGACGGAGGTTCGGTGAGCGGGCACGGCGAGGTTGCGGAGGCGTTGCGGCGGGCCGGGGTCTCCGGGGTGGACGACTCGGCGCTCGCGCGGGCCATGTACTCGTCCGACGCGTCGCTGTACCGGGTGCCGCCCGCGGTCGTCGTGACCCCGCGGGAGGCCGGGGAGCTCCCGGTCGTGCTGGAGGTGTGCCGGGACGCCGGGGTGCCGCTGACGATGCGGGGCGGCGGGACGTCCATCGCGGGGAACGCCGTCGGGCCGGGCGTCGTGGTGGACGTCAGCCGGCATCTGAACCGGGTGCTGGAGATCGACGCCGAGGCGGGGACGGCGCTGGTCGAGCCGGGGATCGTGCAGGCGCGGCTGCACCAGGCGGCAGCCGGGCACGGGCTGCGGTTCGGGCCCGATCCGTCCACGCGGACGCGGGCGACGCTGGGCGGGATGATCGGCAACAACGCGTGCGGGTCGCGGGCGCTCGGATACGGGCGGACGAGCGACAACGTGCTCGGGCTCGACGTGGTCAGCGGGTCCGGGGAGCGGCTCAGGCTCGGGGACGTGCCCGGCGGGCCCGCGCCGAGCCCCCTTCTCGAGCGGCTGAAGGGGCTCGTGGACGAGAACCTGGCGCTCATCAGGACGGAGTTCGGGCGGTTCGGGCGGCAGGTGTCCGGCTACTCGCTGGAGCATCTGCTGCCGGAGAAGGGGTTCGACGTCGCGCGGGCGCTCGTGGGCACCGAGGGGACGCTCGCGGTGACGCTGGCCGCACGGGTGCGGATGGTGCGGGAGCCCGCGTGCCGGGTGCTGGTCGTGCTCGGGTACGGGTCGATGGCGGAGGCCGCCGACGCGGTCCCGGCGATCCTGCCGCACGGGCCGGTGGCGTGCGAGGGGCTCGACTCGCGGATCACGAACGTCGTGCGGGAGCGGCGCGGCGCCGATGCCGTCCCGCCGCTGCCGAAGGGGTCCGGGTGGCTGCTCGTGGAGCTCGCCGGGGCCGAGGCGGGGGCGCTGCGGGCCGCCGCGAAGCGGGTCGCCGGCGACTCCGGGTGCGTCGACTCGACGCTCGTCGAGGACATGGCGCTCGCCGAGGCGCTGTGGCGCATCCGGGAGGACGGGTCCGGGCTCGTCGCGCGGACGCCCGAGGGCGAGCAGGCCCACGCGGGGTGGGAGGACGCGGCGGTCCCGCCCGAGCGGCTCGGCGCCTACCTGCGGGAGTTCGAGGCGCTGCTCGGCGAGTACCGGCTGTTCGGCGTCCCGTACGGGCACTTCGGGGACGGCTGCATCCACGTGCGGATCGACTTCCCGTTCGGGCGGGCGAAGGGCAGGCGGGTCTTCCGCGACTTCCTGAACGAGGCGGCGGCGCTCGCGGCGCGGCACGGCGGCACCATGTCGGGCGAGCACGGCGACGGGCGGGCGCGCAGCGAGTTGCTGCCGCACATGTACTCGGCCGGCGCCCTCGCGCTGTGCGCGGACGTCAAGGACGTGTTCGACCCCGGCGGCGTGCTGAACCCCGGGGTGATCGTGCGGCCGGCTCCCGTGGACGAGGATCTGCGCGCGGTCCGGCTCGTCCCGCTGAACCGGGGGCTCGGTCTCGCCTACCGGGACGACCGCGGCGACCTGTCGCGGGCCGTGCACCGGTGCACGGGCGTGGGCAAGTGCCGGGCCGACAATACGGCGGCGGGCGGGGTGATGTGCCCGTCCTACCTGGCCACGCGCGAGGAGAAGGACTCCACGCGGGGGCGGGCGCGCGTCCTCCAGGAGGTCGTCAGCGGCCGGCTCGGGCCGGACGGCTGGAAGTCCGACGCGCTGCACGACGCGCTCGACCTGTGCCTGTCGTGCAAGGGGTGCGCGTCCGACTGCCCGACCGGGGTCGACATGGCGTCGTACAAGGCGGAGGCGCTGCACCGGCGCTACCGGAGGCGGATCCGGCCGCGCGCCCACTACGCGCTGGGCTGGCTCCCCCGCTGGACGCGGCTCGCGGCGAAGGCGCCCGCGTCGATCGGGCCGCTGAACGCGGCCCTGCGGTCACCGGCCCTGAAGCCCCTGGTGGCGTGGGGCGCGGGGATCGACCGGCGGCGGACGCTGCCCGCGTTCGCGCCCGTGACGTTCCGCCGCTGGTTCGCGTCCCACCGGAGCCCCGAGGGGCGCAACGGCGACGTGGTCCTGTTCGTCGACAGCTTCACCGACGCCTTCTCCCCCGAGGTGGGCACGGCGACGGTGCGGGTGCTGGAGCACGCCGGTTACCGCGTGACGGTCACCGAGCGCCCGGTGTGCTGCGGCATCACGTGGATCTCGACGGGCCAGCTCGACGGGGCGCGGGCGCGGGCCCGGCGGACCGTCCGCGCGCTGCTCCCCCATGTCCGGCGCGGCGCGCGGGTCGTCGGCATGGAGCCGTCCTGCACGGGCGTGCTGCGGTCGGACGCCGAGGAGCTGCTGCGGGGCGTGGACGCCGCCGCCGCGCGGGAGGTGTCGGCCGCGACCCGCACCCTGGCCGAGCTGCTCGCCGAGACCGCGGACTGGACGCCGCCCGACCTGTCCGGCGTCACCGGGATCGCGCAGCCGCACTGCCACCACCACGCCGTCATGGGCTGGACGAAGGACGCCGCCCTCCTGCGGGAGGCGGGCGCGCAGGTCGGCCGGCTCGGCGACTGCTGCGGGCTCGCCGGCAACTTCGGCGTCGAGAAGGGCCACCACGACGTCTCGGTGGCCGTCGCCGAGACGCGGCTGCTGCCCGCCGTCCGCGAGACCGGAGCGGACGAGGTCGTCCTGGCCGACGGGTTCAGCTGCCGCACCCAGCTCAGCGACCTGGCGGACCGCGAGGGCGAGCATCTGGCGCAGCTCCTGGCCCGCCACCTCCCCGGAGGCTAACCCTGCAGGGTGCGGGAGAGGGTGAGCGCGGCGGTGTGGACGGCCGGCGCCACCGCGGCGAGGCGCATCTTCGTGGCCCACCCCGACACCGACAGGGCGCCCAGCGCCAGGCCGTCCTGGCCGAGGACGGCGCTGGCCGCGCACACGATCCCGGCGCCGGACTCCTCCCTGTCGTAGGCGACGCCCTCGCGGCGGATCCGCTCCAGCTCCTTCGTGAGCAGCCCCGGCGCGACGACGCTGCGTTCGCTCCGCTTGACCAGCCCCGCGTCCAGGACGGCCCGCACCGCCTCCGGGGGCGAGAACGCCAGGATCGCCTTGCCCACCCCGGTGACGTGCGCGGGCAGCCGCCCGCCGACCTGCGACGGCAGCCGCGGCCCGCCCGACGAGCCGAGGATCTCCACGTAGACGACCTCGGCGCCCTCCAGCACCGCGAGGTGGACGGTCTGCCGGGTCGCCTCCCGCAGGTCCGACATGTAGGGGACGGCCGCGTCCCGCAGCACCCGCTGGCGCGGCACGCGCTGCCCGATCTCGAACAGCTTCAGCCCGAGCCGCACCCGCGCGCCGTCCCGCTCCAGGAGCCCCGCCTCGGCGAGGTCCAGGGCGATCCGGTGGGCGGTCGACTTGGGCAGGCCGCTGCGGCGGGCGAGCTCGGCGGCGCCGAGGCCGTCGTCGTCGGCGCGGAACGCGGTCAGCACCGCGACGGCGCGGCGCAGGAAGGTGTCGTCCGGCGGCATGGCGCCACTGTAGAAGAAGTGTCCCACCACGCGGGACGCGTGCGTTGCCCGGCGCGCCCCGGGCGGGGGAGGCTCGGCGGCAGACGACGAAAGGACGGCCCAATGGACCCGGGTTCCGTGGAGAAGGCCGCGGCGGCGCTGCTCGACGCGTACGCCACCGGCACTCCCATCTCGCCGCTGACGAAGGACCATCCGGACATGTCGGTGGCCGACGCCTACGCGGTCCAGCTCGCCCAGGTCGAGGCGTGGACCGCCGCCGGGGCGCGAATCAAGGGCCACAAGGTCGGGCTGACCTCGGCCGCGATGCAGCGCCAGATGGGCGTGGACCAGCCGGACTTCGGCGTCCTGCTGGACACGATGTTCCTGCAGGAGAGCGCCCCGATCGACACCTCGCGGTTCCTGCAGCCGCGGATCGAGCCGGAGATCGCGTTCGTGCTGGGCCGGCCGCTCGCCGGACCCGGCGCGACCACGGCGGACGCGGTCGCCGCCGTCGAGTACGTGCTGCCGGCGCTGGAGGTCATCGACTCCCGCATCGCGGACTGGAAGATCACCCTGCCGGACACGATCGCCGACAACGCCTCCAGCGGCGGCGTCGTGCTCGGCACCCGCCCCGTCCGGCTGGACGACCAGGACCTGTCGCTGATGGGCTGCCTGCTGCGCCGCGACGGCGACCTGATCGACACCGGCGCGGGCGGCGCGGTGCTGGGCTCGCCGATCAACGCGCTGGTGTGGCTCGCGAACGTGCTCGGCGAGCGCGGCGTGAGCCTGGAGGCGGGGCACGTGGTGCTGCCGGGCTCGATCACCGCGGCCGTGCCGGTCGCGCCCGGGGAGACGCTGACGGCGACGTTCGCCGGGATCGGTTCCGTGACCGCCCGGTTCGGAAAGGAGGAGCAGGCATGAGCGAAGCGAACCGGGGGGAGCGGGGGGTCGTCCCCCCGCAAGGAGCACCCATGAGCAAGCTGACGGCCGCCATCGTCGGGCCGGGCAACATCGGCACCGACCTGCTGGTCAAGCTGACGCGCAGCGAACTGGTCGACGTCCACTCGATGGTCGGGGTGGTGCCCGAGTCCGACGGTCTGGAGCGCGCCCGCAAGATGGGCGTCCAGGCGTCGGCGGAGGGCGTGGACTGGCTGCTGAAGCAGCCGACGCTGCCCGACATCGTGTTCGAGGCGACGTCGGCGAAGGCGCACCTGGCGAACGCGCCGCGCTACGAAGAGGCCGGGATCACCGCGATCGACCTGACGCCGGCGGCGGCGGGCCCGCTCGTGTGCCCGCCGGTGAACCTCGACACGCTGTCGGACGCACCGAACCTCAACATGATCACGTGCGGCGGGCAGGCGACGATCCCGATCGTGCACGCCGTGTCGTCGGTCGTCCCGGTGCCGTACGCGGAGATCGTCGCGTCGATCGCGTCGCGCTCCGCCGGGCCGGGGACCCGCGCGAACATCGACGAGTTCACCGAGACGACCGCCCGCGCGATCGAGCAGGTCGGCGGTGCCGGCCGGGGCAAGGCGATCATCATCCTGAACCCGGTCGACCCGCCGATGATCATGCGGGACACGGTGTTCTGCGCGATCCCGTCCGACGCCGACACCAAGGCGATCGCCGCGTCGATCGAGAAGATGGTCGCCGAGGTCGCCACCTACGTGCCCGGCTACACGCTGCGCGCCGAGCCGCAGTTCGACGAGCCCCGCGACATCTGGAACGGGATGGCCCGCGTCGCGGTGTTCCTGGAGGTCCGCGGGAACGGCGACTACCTGCCGCCGTGGGCCGGCAACCTCGACATCATGACCGCGGCCGCCGCCCGGGTGGGCGAGCAGCTCGCGCGCAGGAAGGCCACCTCATGACCGAGCAGACGGCGGAGAAGATCCGCATCACCGACTCGACGCTGCGGGACGGCAGCCACGCGATGGCGCACCGCTTCACCGAGGAGCAGGTCCGCGGCGTCGTGCACGCGCTGGACTCGGCGGGCGTCGAGGTCATCGAGGTCACGCACGGCGACGGCCTCGGCGGCTCGTCCTTCAACTACGGCTTCTCGCTGGAGGACGACGTCAAGCTCGTCGCCGCCGCCGTGGACGAGGCGACCCGCGCCAAGATCGCCGTCCTGCTGCTGCCGGGGCTCGGTACGGTCAAGGACCTGAAGATGGCGCACGACGCGGGCGCGTCGGTCGCGCGGGTCGCGACGCACTGCACCGAGGCGGACGTGTCGCTGCAGCACTTCGCCGCCGCCCGCGACCTCGGCATGGAGACCGTCGGGTTCCTCATGCTGTCGCACCGGGTCGGCCCGGAGGAGCTGGCGAAGCAGGCCCGGATCATGGTGGACGGCGGCGCGCAGTGCGTGTACGTCGTCGACTCCGCGGGCGCGCTCGTCCTCGGCGACGCGCAGGAGCGGATCAGCGCGCTGGTCAAGGAGATCGGGCACGAGGCGCAGGTCGGATTCCACGGGCACCAGAACCTGTCGCTGGGCGTCGCGAACTCCGTCCTGGCGCAGCAGAACGGCGCCCGGCAGATCGACGGGGCGCTGTGCGCGCTCGGCGCGGGGGCGGGCAACTCCCCCACCGAGGTGCTGGTCGCGACGTTCGAGCGGCTCGGCGTCCCGACGGGCGTGGACGTGCAGGGCGCGATGGCCGCGGCGGATGACGTCGTGAAGCCGTTCCTGCACCGGCTGCCGTTCGCCGACCGGGGCGCGATCACGCAGGGGTACGCGGGCGTGTACTCCAGCTTCCTGCTGCACGCCGAGCGGGCCGCGGAGCGCTACGGCGTCCCGGCGCACGAGATCCTGCAGAAGGTCGGCGAGGCCGGCTACGTCGGCGGCCAGGAGGACATGATCATCGACGTGGCGATGCAGCTGCGCGCGGAGCGCGAGCGCGCGTCGTAGCGCGGTCCCCTCATCCGAGGGGGCCGGCGTCCAGGTCGTCCAGGAGGGCGCGGGGACCGTCGTAGACGGCCCCCGCGCCCGCCCGCACCGGTCCGTCCCGGTCCCAGCCGCCGGTGCGGACGCGCACGCATCGCCGGGACGTCCGCTCTCGGGACCGTGTGCCCGTGCCGCCGCCGAGCCGCGGGCGACGATCTTTGCCCGCTGCAAGGGTTGGGATAGCTTGGGCGGCATGACCCACGAGGACTCCGCCGGCGCGGGCCGGGCGTCGACTCCTCGCGGGCGGGCGCGCCGGGACCAGCTCGTGAAGATCGGTCTCGATCTGCTCGCCGAGGGCGGCTGGCCGGCGGTCACCGCGCGGGCCGTCACGGACCGGGCGCGTACCCGTCCGGGGCTGCTGCACCACTACTTCAACGGGCTGCCGGGCCTGCACATCGCGGTCGCGCAGCGCGCCAGCGAGATGATCGTCGATCCGGTGGTGGACGCGCTGATCGCCGCGCCCGACACCCCGGCCGCGCTGCGCGCGCTGCGCGATCTCGTGCCGCGGATGGCGGCCGGCGAGCGCAACCTGCGGCTCGCCGCCGAACTGCTGGTGCGGGCGCTGCGCGACCCGCGGATGGGCGCCGAGCGGCGGGACTGGTCGCGGGCCGTCCGGGCCCGGATCGCCGCGCGGCTCGGGCACCTGTGCCCCGACTGGCCGGCGGAGCGCCGCGAGGGCACCGCCATGCTGTTCACCGCCATGCTGGACGGCCTGCTGCTGCAGCTGATCCTCGACCCCGACCTGCCGACCGGCCCCGCCCTGAACGCCACCGAGGCCCTGGTAGCCGAGTAGCGACGCGCGGGCGTCCCCGCCGGGAACGCCCGCGCGTCGCGGCGGACCGGTCAGTCGCGCGGGGCGGGCGTGACGGCGACCGGGCAGGCGGCGTGGTGCAGCAGCGCGTGGCCGACCGAGCCCAGCAGCAGGCCGCGGAAGCCGCCGAGCCCGCGCGACCCGACGACGAGGAGGCCGGCGTCCTTCGCGGCGGCCAGCAGCACCTGGCGCGGCGGGCCGGTGACGACCTCGGTCCGGACGGGGACGTCCGGGAACTTCTCCCGCCAGGGCGCGACGAGGCGGGCGAGCCGCTCGCCGGCGAACTCGCGCAGCACCTCGGCGTCCACCAGCGGGGCGGGCCCCGGCTCGGCGTCGGCCGGCCAGGCGGTGAGCGCCACCAGCTCCGCGCCGCGCAGCCGGGCCTCGGTGAACGCCAGCCCGATCGCCTCCAGGGAGGCGGCGGAGCCGTCCACGCCCACGACCACGGGGCCCTCGGCGCGCCGTTCGCGGACGACCACGACCGGGCACGGGGCATGCGCCGCCAGCTCCACGGCCGTCGAGCCGAGCACCAGGCCGGCGAACCCGCCGCGGCCGCGCGAGCCCACGACGACCAGCTCGGCGCCGGCGGCGGCCTCCATCAGCGCCGTCGTCGGCCCGCCCCGGCCGAGGACGGCGTGCACGTCGCCGGTCTCCTCGCGGGCGTGCTTGGCGCCCTCGGCCGCGACCTCCTCGGCCGCCGCCCGCAGGTCGGCGACCGGGACCGCCATCGGCCCGACCGCCGCGTACATCTCCCAGGCGTGCGCGACGGTCAGCGGCACGCCCCGCAGCCGCGCCTCCTCGGCCGCCCACCGGACGGCCTCCTCGCTCTGGCCGGACCCGTCGTAGCCCACGACCACACCGCGTCGATCAGTCATCACCGCTCCCTTCCCGCTTCTAGCCTTGCCGGGCGGGGGCGCGCCGGTCAGGGGCGAGCGTCCGCGCGTCGCGGGACCTTGGTCCCGGCACGATCGCGACGGTGCAGCGGGCCCGGAGCAGGATCGCGGTCGCGGTCGCGCCGAGCGGGTCGAAACCGGTGCCCCGGTCGCCGAGCACGACGAGGCCGGCGTCCTCCGCCGCGTCCCGCAGGGCGTCGAAGGGGCGCTCCAGGAGGGAGGACGCCTCGATGCTCAGATCCGGGTGGCGCTCGCGCAGCGGCTCCACGGCCCGGTCCAGTTCGGCGGCGCGGGTCTCCGCGAGCAGTTCCCGGTCGTGGAAGAGGGCGAGTTCGGACTCGACGACCGCGCCGGGCTCCCAGCAGCCGTGGACGACCTGCAGGTCCCAGCCGCGCAGCGCGGCCTCCTCGGCGGCGAAGCGGAGGGCGGTGGAGCAGCCGGGCGAGCCGTCCACGCCCACGACGACGCGGGGCGGCGGCGTTCCGGCGCGGGCCACGATCACCGGGCGGGGGGACCGGGCGGGCAGCTCCCGCGCCACCGACCCCTCCACCGCCTGGCCGGGCGCCCCGATCACGACGAGTTCGGCGTCGGCGGACGCGCGCAGCAGCGCCTCGGTCGCCGGTCCTCGCCGCAGCCGCTTGCGGACCGCGCCCGGCACGCCCAGCTCGTAGGCGCGGCGCACACCGCGGTCGAGGAGGTTCTCCCCGGCCCGCTTCATGATCGCCTCGATGCCGGGGTCGGTGTGGCCCGCCGGATAGGGCCAGTGCCAGCAGTGGCACATCACCAGCCCGATGCCCCGGAGCCGGGCGTCCTCGACCGCCCAGCGCAGCGCCGCCTCGTTCTCCGCCGTCCCGTCATACCCGAACAGGATGTGCGGCCATCGTGTCCCTTCTTCGCCGTTCATATGCCTGCCTCCTTCTGCCCAGTCTGCGCGCCGCCCGCCCGCCCAAGAAGAGGACGAAGGTCCCGGCGCGCGGAACACGCGCGCCGTGCCGGAGCACTTTGCACACCTATTACCTTCGGAGGGGGAGGAGGAGAGATGGAAAGGCTCGGACGCGTCCGCCGCTTCGGCTTCGACCGCAACGACCTGCGCCGCCCCGTCGACCGCCGCCAGCGGGCGGTCGGCGCCGGGGCCGCCGTCCTGTTCGCGGGCCTCGCGCCGCCCGTCTCCGCCGTCATCGCCGCGCACGCCTACCAGGCGGGCGTCGCGGCCGAGCGGCAGCAGTCCGCGAACCACCGGGTCGACGCCCGCGTCACCCGGACGCAGCCGCAGGACGGCGCGGGCGTCCGGCACGCCTACGCCGAACTTGTCTGGACGTCCCCCGACGGCCGGCCCCACACGGCCGTCGTCGCGGCGGACAAGTCCGTCAGACCGGGGATGAGCCACCGGATCTGGGTGGACGCGTCCGGCGCCCTCGCCCGTGCCCCGAGCACCCACGCCGAGACCATCGCGACCTCCGCCGTGTCGGGGGGCATGGCGGCCGGCGCCGTCGGCCTGCCGCTGCTGGCCGTCTACCTCTTCACGCGCCGCCGCTGCGACCGCCGGCGCGACGCGCTGTGGGACGAGAGCTGGTCGTCCCTCGCCCGCAACTGACCTCCGGGAACTCCGCGGGCCATCGGAACGCCAAGCCTTCGCCATGGTTGATCATGCTCGGCTGATCTCCGCCACCCGGCGGGTAGGCCGGTAGCACCAGCCTGGGAGGGGACGGCCGTGTACAGGAGATTCGCCGCGGAGCTCATCGGAACGCTGCTGCTCGTCTATGTCGCGGTGGGCGTGGCGACCCTGTCCTTCGGGTTCGGCGTCGCCGGGCGCAGCCTGTCGGCGGGAGTGGTCGCGACGGCGCTGGCGTTCGGCCTGGTGCTGCTCGTCCTCGTCTACGCGATCGGGCCGATCTCGGGCTGCCACGTCAACCCGGCCGTCACGCTGGGCGTGCTGCTCGCCCGCCGGATCACCCCGTTCGACGCCGTCGGCTACTGGATCGCCCAGTTCATCGGCGGGATCCTCGGCGCGCTCCTGCTCTGGGCGACGTTCGCCGGCTCCCCCCTCTACAACCGCGCGACCGTCGGCCTCGGGGCCGACGGCTGGGGCGCCGCCAGCATGATCCAGATCAACATGGGCGGCGCCTTCCTCGCCGAGGTCGTCCTGACGGCCCTGTTCGTGTTCGCGGTCCTGGCGATGACGAGCCCGGTGGCGATCGCGTCCGTCAGCGGCGTCGCCATCGGGCTGGCGCTCACCACCGTCCACCTGATCGGCATCCCGATCACGGGGACGTCCGTCAACCCGGCGCGGAGCCTCGGCCCCGCCCTGGTCGTCGGCGGGACGGCCCTGTCGCAGGTGTGGCTGTTCATCGTCGCCCCCCTGGTGGGAGGCGCGGTCGCCGCGGTCATGCACGGCCTCATCGGGCCCCCGACCAAGGAGACCCCGCTCCCGCCCACGGAGGGCCCGCCCCCCGAAGAGGACTGAGCCCCTACACCGCCCGGGGCGGGGCGGTGATCCGGTAGAGGACGTGGCGGCGCAGGGGGTGGCCCTCGGGGACCATCGGGTGGTCGAAGTCGCCGGACTCGTCACGGGTCATGCCGATGCGCTCCATGACGGCCCGGGATCTCAGGTTGCGGACGCTGGTGAAGGAGACCACCTCGTCCAGGGCGAGGTCGTCGAAGGCGTGGCGCAATGCGCGGCGGGCGGCCTCGGTGGCGTAGCCGCGGCCCCAGGCGGAGCGGGCCAGGCGCCAGCCGATCTCCACCGCCGGGGTGAAGTGGGCCTCGAAGCGCGGCACCGAGAGGCCGGCGAAGCCGATGAACTCGCCCGTGGCGGTGACCTCCAGGGCCCAGAAGCCGAAGCCGGTCCCGGCGCGGCGCGCCTCGATCCGGTCGATCATCGCGTCGCTCTCGGCGCGGGTGAGGAGCGCCGGGAAGTGCTCCATGACCTCCGGGTCGGCGTTCAGTGCGGCGAACGGCTCCCGGTCCGTGTCCGTCCAGCGGCGCATGATGAGGCGGTCGGTCCGCAGTGTCGAGGTCACCGGGCGACTTTACGGGACGGCCCCGTGGTCGCGGATCGCGGCGCAGGCGCGGGCGGTCATGGCGAGGAACATCGCGTCGCCGCGCTCGGTGGGGGTTCCGTAGGCGCAGCCCAGGACGATGATGAGCGGGCCCTGCAGGAGGGCGAAGCGGTAGTCGTCCCAGCAGAGGTCGAAAGGGTAGTCGCGGACTCCGTGGCCGAGGAGCGCCTCGTGGTAGCGGGCGACGAGGTCGCGTTCGTGGGCGCGGCGGTCGGCCACGCTCAGGCTCGTGGCCAGGAAGAAGGACAGGTCGCGCGCGGGCAGCCCGATCGTGAGGGTCTGCCAGTCGACGGTGATGGGGGCGCCTTCCGGCGGGAAGAGCAGGTTGTCGAGCCGGTAGTCGCCGTGGACGAGGCCGAACCGCTCGGGACGCCCGACCAGCCACGCGTCGATGCCGGCGGCGCTGCGGCGGAGCGTGTCCTTGTCCTCGGCACTGAGCCGGTCGGGGAAGCGGTCGACGAAGATCTCGACGGCGGGCGCGTACACCTCGGCGAGGGTCGCGGCGTCGGAGGCGTCCGGACGGGTCAGCCCGCCGGCGTCCAGGAGGGACGCGTCGCACCAGCGGGGGCCGTGCAGCCCGGCGAGGCCGGCGACGCACGCGCGCGCCTGGTCCGCCGAGCAGCCCGCGAGCTGGTCGCCCTGCACCGCCGGGGCGAGGTCCTCCAGCAGCAGGACGAACTCGAAGGTGTCGAGGTCGATCTCGGCGTGGTGGCAGTGCGGGGTGCGGATCGCGACGGTGCCGGCGATGTCGCGGTAGAACATCACCTCGGTGCGGTAGGTGCCGCCGACCATGGCGCGGACGGCGGGGTCCGGCAGCGGGAGCTTCGCGACGAGGCGGGCCGGGACGCCGCCGCCCGTCAGGCTCAGCCGGTACACCGACCCCATCTGGCCGGTGCCGATCGGCTCCATCGCGACGTCGTCGACCCGGCCGTCCAGGACGCCGCCGAGCCAGGACGCGGTGATCACGGGCGGGCCCGGCCGGGGTTGCGGGGCAGGCCGTCGAACCCGTCCGGCCGGACGCGCCGGTAGGCGTCCAGCACCGGAGCGAGTTCGGCGGGGGTCGCGCCGTGCAGGATGACGCCGTCGGCGCCCGCGTCGAACTGGTCGACGACGCGGGCCGCGCAGCGCTCGGGCGAACCGGTCGCGGACGCCGCGAGCCACGCGTCCGGGATGAGCCCGGCGACATGCCGCAGGTCGCCGGGCGTGCCGATGACGTCGAAGGCGCCGGGGTAGCCCGAGACGAGGTCGTCGGCCCGGAACCGGGCCAGAACCGCCGGGTCCCAGCCGTTGACGCGGACCAGCAGGTCGCCGTACCCCTGCAGATAGGTGGCGAGGCGGCCGACGAGCTTGCGGAGCCGCGCCTCCTCGTCCAGGTGGTCGCCGACCGTGGCCAGCACCGACCAGACGCGGACGGACGCGGGGTCGCGCCCGGCCTCGCCGGCCCCGCGCCGGACGGCGGCGACGGCCTTGGCGAGGGTCTCGTCGGTGAAGAAGGTGTGCAGGACGACGCCGTCGGCGACCCGTCCGGCGAACTCCAGCGTCCGCTCCCCCATCGCGGTGAGGATGACCGGGATGTCCTCGTCGAAGGACGGGTCCTGGCTGAGGTAGGGGAAGGTCCCGGCGGGCCCGTCGTGCCCGGCGACGGCCTCGCCGCGCCACAGCCGGCGCAGGATGCCGATGACGTCGTCGAGCTGCGCGGTGGTGACGCGGGGCAGGCCCATGACGTCGAAGAGCATGTCGAAGCCGCGCCCCAGGCCGAGCGCGAAGCGCCCGCCGGAGAGCCGGTGCATGGTCGTCGCGAACGTCGCGGTCAGCAGGGGGTGCCGCGTGTTGTGGTTGGTGGCGGCGGTCGCGATGCCGATCCGCTCGCTGACCGCCGCGGCGGCGCCGGCGAGCGCGGCGGCCTCCTTGGTGGTGAAGCGCTCGGACAGGAACACCGCGCCGAGGCCCAGCCGTTCGGCCTCGGCGACCTCGCCGAGGAGATCGCGGGGGCTGCCCGAATGGCCGGCCAGCCCGTAGCAGCCCAGTTCGGGGAGATCGGCGCTCTGCACAGGTGGAATCTAGTCTGGACAGCTGTCCACAATCAAGGGGCGGCGGGCTCGCGCGGGACGCCGGGCGGGGACGGCGGCATGCCGTAGACCGTCAGCCAGATCACGCGGGCGAGGGTGCGGGCGATGCGCTCGTCCCCCGGGCCCTCGTCGTGGCGGCAGTGCCCCGCGATCGTCCGCTCCACCATCCAGATCAGCACCTGCGCGGTCGCGGGGACGTCCATCGCCGGGTCGACGGTGCCCGCGCGGCGCTCGGCGTCCAGGCGGTCCCGGACGACCTCGTCGAAGCGCCGCTTCCGGTCGCGCCAGAACGCGGCGACGTCCGGGTCGTAGCCGGCCACCTCGCCCAGGGCGTCGAGGACCCGGCGGTGCTCGCGGTAGGCCGCGATCATCTGCCGCATGGCGTGCGCGACGCCGTCCTGGCCGCCGGCGTGGTCGGCCCGCCACCAGATGACGGCCTCGCCGAACAGCTCCTCCACCGCCTGCTCGGCGAGCGCGATCAGCAGCCGGCTCTTGTCGGGGAAGTGCAGGTAGAACGTCGACCGCGCCACGTCGGCCCGCTCGGCGATGCGCTGGACGGGCAGCTCGGTGTAGGGCGTCCCGTCGGCCATCATCTCCGTCGCCGCGCTCAGGACCCGGTTCCGGACGTCCTCGCGGCGCTCGCGGACCTTCCTGCGCGGACGCGTGGTGGAGGCCATGGCGGCAGCGTACCCGGCGCGGGCCATTGTCGGACAGTGTGTCGACACAGTGCTTGACACCGACCGTTGACCGAATCACACTCGGTCCACGGCTCCACACCAGGGGCCGGACGTCACGGGGGCTCGGCCGAGGAGGCTCAACGTGGTACGTCTCGACACCCTCCGGCGGAAACTCGCCGTCCCACTGGCGGCGATGCTGGCCGCCGGCGCGATCACCGCCGCCACCGTCCGCCCCGCCGCGGGCGACGACGACCCCGGGTCGTGGATCCCGCGGACCGACGTCACCGGCTCCGACCTCACGCCGGTGCCCGGCAAGCTCGCGGAGCCCCGCGACGACGGGCCGCATCCCGGGTCCGCCACCGAGTGGTGGTACGCGCACGTCATGGACCCGGCGACGAAGCGCACCTTCATCGCGATGCTGTTCACCGCGCCCGTGCCGACCGCACTGATCTTCTGGTACCCGGAGGAGGGGGAGAAGCTGGTCCTCCCCGAGCTCGCGCTGGACGTCAAGGCGACCGACGGGCCGGTCGTCCGCAGCAGCGCCGGCGACCTCGTCTACGACCCGGCGCGCGGCTACCACCTGACCTGGCACGGGATCTTCGCCAAGGGCGACATCTGGTTCGACGACGCGGTGCCGGGCGTGACCGGCGGGCCCATCGAGTACGACGGCGGCCAGACGATGTACTGGTCGTCGCCCGTCGCGACGAGCCGGGTGACCGGCTGGCTCGAACCGCCCGGATCGTCCCGGATCGACGTGACCGGATGGCGCGGCTACCACGACCACAACTGGGGGAACTTCAGCGTCGTCGACCAGCGCTACTCCGGCTGGGAGTGGGGCGTGTCCCACGAGCCGGACGGGACCGCCACCCTGCTCGGCGGCGTGGTCAAGGGCGACGGGACCTGGCAGGGCGTGGTCGGCCGGGCGACGCCCGAGGAGACCTACGGCTGCATGAGCACGATCAAGCTGTCGGACTGGCGGGTGTCCGGGCTGTTCTCCTACCCGGAGACCACCCGGCTGACGTGCCCGTCGTCCCAGCTCGCGACGCCCGACGGCCTCAAGGGCGAGCGGCCCGGCCTCGACCGCAGCTTCCACGTCGTCGACCCGTTCATCCTGGACGCCGGCCTGCTCGCCCTGCCCGAGTCGCTCGGCCGCACCGTCCCCGGCTCCCTCGGCCTGATCGAGCACATCCGGACGCTGCCCGCGCGGCTGCCGCGCTCCTCCTGACCCGCAAAGGACGGCGACCATGAACGAACCGACGCACGACGGTGTCTCCCGGCGGCGGATCCTGTACGGCACGGCGGCGATGGGGGCGGCGGCGCTGCTGCCCGTCCCGTCCGCCCGCGCGGCGGAGGCGAAACGGAGGGTCGCGGTGCTGGGCGGCGGCATGTCCGGCCTCGCCGCCGCCCACGAACTGGTCGAACGCGGCTTCGAGGTGACCGTGTTCGAGCGCAAGGCCCTCGGCGGGAAGGCGCGCAGCATCCCGGTGGCGGGCACCGGCAAGGGCGGACGGCGCGACCTCCAGGGCGAGCACGGCTTCCGCTTCTTCCCCGGGTTCTACCGGAACGTCCCGGACACGATGCGGCGCATCCCGGTGGAGGGGAACGCCAACGGCGTCCACGACAACATGTTCCCGCTGACCTCCACGCGCATCGCCCGCAACGGGGGCCGCTCGGACATCATCACGCCCGACTTCTCCGGCTCCGGCGGCGGGTTCGACCTGGCCTCGTTGCAGGAGACGCTGACCGGCGTCGTCGAGCAGGCCGGCGCCATCCCGCCCGACGAGCTGGCCCTGTTCGTCAACCGCTTCATCGTCTACATGACCAGCAGCGACGAGCGCCGCCTCGGCCAGTGGGAGAACGTCCCCTGGTGGGAGTACGTGCGGGCCGAGGGCAAGTCCCGCGACTACCAGGCGATCGTCGCGCGGTTCCTCACCCGCGGGCTGGTCGCCGTCAAGGAGGAGGTCGCCAGCACCAAGACGGTCGGCGCCATGGGCCAGGCGTTCGTGCTGTCGGGCCTCGGCCTCGGCGCGGACGGCGCCATCGCCAGGATGCTCAACGGGCCGACCAACGAGGCGTGGATCGACCCCTGGGTGGACTACCTGCGCGGACGCGGCGTCCGGTTCGAGGTCGGGCAGACCGCCGAGGCCCTGGAGGTCTCCTCCGGCCGGATCACCTCCGTCCGCCTGGTGGACGGCGCCGGGCGCCGCCGCACCGCCGAGGCCGACTGGTTCATCTCGGCGATGCCGGTCGAGCGCGCGCGGGCGCTGCTGTCCCCCGACGTCCTGGCGCTGGACCCGTCGCTGGAGGCGCTGAAGGACCTGCACACCGAGTGGATGAACGGCCTCCAGCTCTTCCTGCGCCGCACCCCGGACGGCATCGGCCAGGAGGTCAACTTCATGGACTCCCCCTGGCAGATCACCGCCGTGCTGCAGAGCAAGCTCTGGGACCGGGACATCCCGGCCGGCTACGGCGACGGGAACGTCCTGGACACCCTCTCCCTGGACATCTCCGACTGGGACACCCCCGGCATCCTGTTCGGCAAGCCGGCCAAGCAGTGCAGCCCCGCCCAGGTCGTCAAGGAGGCCTGGGCGCAGATGAAGGACCACCTGGAGGACACCGGCCGCTCCGTCCTGCCGGACGACCTCCTGCACTCGTGGTTCCTCGACCCCGCGATCACCTGGGACCCGGCGGCCGGCCGCAGCTCCAACGACGAGCCGCTCATGGTCAACACGGTCGGCAGCTGGAAGAACCGCCCCCACCCGCGGACGGAGGTCCCGAACCTGTTCATGGCCGGCGACTTCGTCCGGACGAGCGTCGACCTCGCCACCATGGAGGGCGCCAACGAATCGGGCCGCGCCGCCGTCAACGCGCTCCTCGACGCGGCCGGCTCCCCCGCCGCCAAGGTCCAGGTGTGGCCCCTCTACCAGCCCCCCGAGCTCGACGGCCTGAAGGACCTCGACGCCCACCGGTTCCGCGCCGGCCAGCGCAACCTCTTCGACACGATGTGACCGATCGCCGACGGCGAGGGCGAGGGCGAGGGCGGGTCTTCTTCCCTCCGGACTCGGCCATGCCCTCGCCAACGGCGCCGGCTCATCGATCGGGCCGTGCGGCTTGTGGGGCCTCTCCCCGGGCAGCGCGATCGGCGTACCGCGGGGTCTCAGCTGTTCGGCGTCAGGTGTTCAGCGACGACGCGCGGCGCCGCGGCCTGCGCGCGGGCGCGCCACTCCGAGCGTTCCCGCCCTGCACGGCGGACGCACCGTCGCGCGACCCCCGCTTCGACGTGGCAGAACGCGGGGTCCCGGCCTGCGGGGCAACCGCGCCATCGCGCGACCCGCGCTTCGGCGCGGCGGCGCGGCCGTTCCCAGCCTGCCCGGCGGACGCGCCATCGCGCGACCCCCGCCTCGACGCGGTAGAACGGGGGTTCCCGGTCTGCGGGGAAGGCGCGCCGTTGCGCGGTGCCCGCCCGGGAGCAGCGGTGGGCGCGGGGCGGGCCGGGGGGCGGGCGCCGGTGATGCGCGCCAGCTCGCCGTCGCCGGGGTGCACGCTCGCGGTGTGCGGGGTGATGCCGGCCTTGGTCATCAGGTCGTTCATCTCGCGGCGCTGGTCGGGGAGGACGAGGGTGACCACGGTTCCGGTGCGCCCGGCCCGCGCGGTGCGTCCGCCGCGGTGGAGGTAGTCCTTGTGGTCGGCGGGCGGGTCGACGTTGACGACGAGGTCGAGGTCGTCGATGTGGATGCCGCGGGCGGCGACGTTGGTGGCGACCAGCACGGTGACGTCCTCGGTGTGGAAGCCGTCCAGCGCGCGGTTGCGCTGCGACTGCGTCTTGCCGCCGTGCAGGGCGGCGGCGCGGACGCCGCGGGCCGTCAGCTTGCGGACCAGGCGGTCGGCGGCGTGCTTCTTGGCCACGAACATGATCACCCGCCCGGCGCGGGCGGCGATGTGCGCCGTCGTCTCGTGCTTGTCGTCGTCGGCGACGTGCAGCAGGTGGTGCTCCATGGTGGAGACCGCGCCGGCCGGCGGGTCGACCGAGTGGGTGACCGGGTCGCTGAGGAAGGTGCGGACGAGCCGGTCGACGTTGCGGTCGAGGGTCGCGGAGAACAGCATCCGCTGGCCGCCGCGCGGGGTCTGCTCCAGCAGCCGGGTGACCTGCGGCAGGAAGCCCATGTCGGTCATCTGGTCGGCCTCGTCCAGCACGGTCGTCCGCACCTCGCCGAGCCGGCAGTCGCCGCGCTCGATCAGGTCGGCGAGCCGCCCGGGGGTGGCGACCAGGACGTCCGCGCCGCTCTTGAGCGCGCTCGCCTGGCGGGACAGGGACATGCCGCCCACGACGGTGGCGAGCCGCAGGCCGACGGCGTCCGCGTACGGCGCGAGCGCGGCGGTGACCTGCTGGGCGAGCTCGCGGGTGGGCACCAGGACGAGGGCCGAGGGGGCGCGCGGCCCGGCGCGGTGGCCGGCGGTCCGGGCGAGGACGGCCAGGCCGAAGGCGAGGGTCTTGCCGGAGCCGGTGCGTCCCCGGCCGAGGACGTCCCGGCCGGCGAGGGCGTTCGGCAGGCTCGCGGCCTGGATGGGGAACGGGGTCGTCACTCCCTGCCGGGCGAGCTCCGCCAGGAGGGGCGCCGGCAGCGGCAGCTCCGAGAAGGATTCGACCTTCGGGAGCGGCGGGGTGGAGGTCTCCGGGACGCGGGTCCCGGCGTCGGGCCGCTGCGCGGGGCGGTGGCGGCCGGTGCCGCGGCGGGACCGGGAGGAGCGTTCCCTGGCGGCCGGGCCGGAGGTTTGGGACATGGTGGGGCCTTCCTCGAAAGCGGTGCGTGTCGAGGAAGTGCTCCGCGGAGCGGAATCACGGCCGCAGGCCGGACGACAAGTTCTCGAAGACGAACCGGGATGAAACCCGAAACGCTTCCGCTGCGGGCCGGGGCGGGGTGCGCCCCTCGGAGCCGGTGCCCGTGCGGACACCTCGCGCGGCGGGCGGGCTACGCGAGCCCGCCCGCCACACGATCGGCTATCAAGCGGGGACGATGTTCTCCGCCTGCAGGCCCTTCTGGCCCTGGGCGACGTCGAACGACACCTTCTGGCCCTCCTGCAGCTCGCGGAAGCCCTGGGCCGCGATGTTGGAGTAGTGGGCGAAGACGTCGGCGCCGCCGCCGTCCTGCTCGATGAAGCCGAAGCCCTTTTCCGCGTTGAACCACTTGACGGTACCGGTGGCCATGGTCGTTCTCCCTCTGGTCGGTCCCGGCGCCTTGCGCGTCCGGGGACGCCGCGATGGCCCATCCGGAAAATCCAGAGCAACAAAAAATGCGCCCGCCGAAGTTGATCCGCAGGCGCATGAACATGTCTTGGGAACCGCAACTTTCACCGAAGCCTAGCACACGGCCCGGAGACGGCACCACACGCGGGATTCCGCGTGAAGATTCGATCTCTCCTGTCCGAAGACGGCCACACAACACCCCAGGTGGGCGCATACTGCAAGGGTGAAATCCACCGGATCCGCCCGACGGCGACACCTGCCCACCAGCCCCTTCAAGCCCCCGCCCGCCGCCCCGCCGGCGAAGGTCTTCGAGGCCGAGGACCGGGTCACGCACGACAAGTACGGGCTCGGCCGCGTCGTGGAGGTCCATGACGGGCACTCCGTCCTGGTCGACTTCGGAACGCAGAAGATCAAGGTCCTCGCTCCCTACACCAAGCTCTTCAAGCTCTGAGAATCCCGTCGCACGCCGGGCCTGGTGAGATCCGCATCGCGGTGCGGGCCTCCGGGGTCTCGGCTTGAGAAACACGACGGCAGGAAGACCTGTGGCCAAGCTGCTGTACTCGGCGACGATGTCGCTCGACGGCTTCATCGCCGGACCGGGCGGGGACATGTCCTGGCTCACCGAGCACCTGGGCGAGCCGAACCCGACCGCCGAGCGGCTGCTCGCGCAGATCGGCGCGCTCCTGGTCGGCAACCGCACCTTCGGCGGCGACGACCCGAACAAGGGCACCGACAAGGAGGGCGCGTTCGGCGGCCAGTATCACGGGCCGGTGGTCGTCCTCACCCATCGCCCACCGCCTCGTCCGGTCGCGGGCGTGACGTTCGCCGGCGACCTCGAGTCCGCGGTCGCGGAGGCCAAGGCAGCCGCCGGGGACCGCTACGTCAACGTCCTGGGCGCGGACGTCGCCAGGCAGTGCATCGAGGCGAAGCTCCTCGACGAAGTCCTCGTCTTCATCGCCCCGGTCCTCCTCGGTGACGGCGTGCGGCTCTTCGACGACCCGGGCGGCACACGCGTCCGGCTGGAATCGCTCGCGGGCGAGTCCGCGCACTGGTACCGCGTCGCGTACTAACGCGGTACGGGCTTCCCGGTGCTGCTATTCCGCGGTGAGGCGCCCGGGCACCGGCTCCGCACGCGGGGGCGGGCGGTCATGCCTCCGGTCGGACGGGGGGGAAGGTTCCATGCTTCGCGGAAGCGGGCGAGGGTGGCACGGCAGCCGGCGGGTGAGATGCTCAACTCCCGGCGAGCGGCGCCGAGTTCCTCGAAGGAGCCCGGCGAGTCGCCTGCGCCCAGCGACACCGCCCGGCGCGTGTCGAAGACACCGTTCTCGAAGACCTCGATGACCGTGAGGCAGAAGAGTGCGAACACCGACAGCTGGACCAGGATGGTGCGGGCCTGGTCGAGTTCGGGCGAGCCGTCCAGGGGTGCGGCGTCGAGGCACGCGAAGTCGTGCAGCCGCGGCCGGGCCGCCGTGAGGTCGTGGGGCGGCGCGGACCGCATGGTGCGGATCAGGTCTCGCATGGCCTGGAAGACGCCCCCGAGGTCGGCGCCGTCGAGGGCGGACGGGAGCCGGGTCCGGACGCCCGTCAGGGTTTCGATCATCTCCTCGCGGACCAGTGCGGCGGCCAGGTCCTCCAGCCGCGGGTCGTTCATGCACAGGCGGACCCGGAGCCGCAACTCCGCGGCGTCCTCGACTTCCTGCTCGATGGCCACGGCGCCCATCTTCGTCCAGTAGAAGTACGCGTAACGGGGTGTGGCCGGAATGTGTCAGCCGGCCGGCCGCCGCGGCCGGACGGGGCTTCGACCGCCGGTGAACACCGGCCACCGGTCCAGCGACGCCGCCGATCGCGTGGTCGGTGACCCACGAACGGAACAGCCCGTCGGCCGGCCGCGTTCTCGGACGCCATGCCTCAGGCTTTCGCCGGGGCGATCTCCCGTGGGCGATCGCCCCGCCGCGTTCCCTGTCGGTCGGCGGTGCTCACCCTTGGCGGAAGATGGCTCCGTCGGACGAGGACTGATCCGCGGGCCGTAGCTCACCCACGCCCCACAGGGTGGTCGTCCCCGGAACCAGGGCCATGCCGTCGACGTAGGCGATACGGTCCCCGGCCTGGACGGACGAACTCGACCACGTGCCGTCGGATGAGCGGTGCATCAGCACCGGTGCGGCACGGCCCGACTCCCCCTCATCGCCTTCCCCGGAGATCCACAGCCCGCCTCGGCCGTCGGCCGCGGCGACCCGCGGACTCCAGTTCCCCGGCACGTCCACCTTCTGCCACCGGTTGCCATCCCAGCGGGCGGCCACCGGAAGCCGCGTCGTGCCGAGGTCGTCGGTACGCCACACCGTCCCCGTCACCCAGACTTCCGTGGCCGACACCGCGACCACGTCCGACAGGAAGACTTGCTGGGAGGGCTCTCCCTCGCCGCCCTGGATGTCCTCGGGCAGCGCGCCGCCGACCGGTACCCGGGTCCAGGCCGTGCCGTCGTAATGCGCGATCACCTTGAAGCTGTCCGAGGAGTCGTTGGCGATCGCCCAGATGTCGCGCGCTGACACGGCGTCGGCCCGTTCGATGCTGTACGGCAGCTGGACCTGGGTCCACCTGTGGCCGTTGAAGTACCAGGTGCCCACGCCGGCATCGCGGCGTCCGTCGCTGAAGACCCATGCCTTGTTGCGGCCCACCGCGGTCACGCCGCTGACGACGCCGGTGGCCCATCGGTGCGCGACCACCCATTCGCGACCGGTCCAGCGCAGTGCGTACGAGCCTCTGGACGCGCTGTCGCTGTCGCCGACCGCCCAGACATTGGAAGCGGATGCGGCACTGGCCTCTCGGACCTCCCCGGGCACGCCGGCGGGCACCCCCACGTCGCGCCAGACCCTGCCGTCCCAGTGCTGCGCGATGATCTGTTCGTGCTGGTCACCGACAACGAACGTCCAGGCGTTGCGCCTGCTGGTCGCCGTGACCGCCGCCATGTCGTCGTACTGGGCGATGTCGTTGGTCTTCACCACCTGCCAGGGCTGCGGCTGTGCGGCTTGCGCCGGCGGCACTGCTACCACGAACGCCAACGCCGGCACTATCGCCGGTATCGGCATGAGACGACGGACCTTGGCAGTGAACGTGAAGCACGGACTTCGCATGGTTCCCCCGATCGCGAAAGAGCTGAAAAGCAGTCACGTATAAGACACTTGGCCCGACCTGGCGGTGGCACTCATTGCCGGAAAAGGCCAACGCGTCAACCGCTCACCTTGATCATCCGTCGCGCATTCGCACTCATGCCGGTCAGGGCGCCGGGAGCGACCGAGAGCACCCGATCGCCGAGGCGATCGAGCCGTTGCAGGGGCCCGTGGCGGGGCGGCAAGGGCCGGAGTTGTCTGGCCCGGGCGCGACCCTCGGCAAGCCCACCCGTCCAGCTCAGGACATTCTTCTTGTCTGAACGGTCACTGCCGCCATGAAGCGTCATACCGGGACAGGACGCGATGGCGGGTCGCGCGGGCACCGTCGCGCGTCACCCGTCCGGGACGGGACAGTGCGGCCGTCGCGCGGACCGGTGGCGTCACGCACATACAGGCGGGCAGGCGGGCGGGACGAGGCAATGGGTGCGCCCAGCGGCTTGGCCATGGTGGTGTGGCACCGTCCTGGGCGCCCGCGTGCCCAGGACCGGCGTGCCGTGGCCGGGACGGTGGGCCTGCGTCCCGGCCACGGGCGGGCAGGTAGCCCAGACGCGCGGCGGACAAGCGGGCAGTCCCGGCCGGACGCCTGACGCACGAAGCCCCCGGCCTGCCGACATCGGTCGGGCCGAGGGCTCTGTCTCGCCGGTTTCAGGCCAGGTCGAGGGTGCCGGACTTGACCTGTGACGCGAACGCCTCCCACGCGGCCGATCCGAACACCAACTTCGGGCCGTCCGGGTCCTTGGAATCCCGCACCGCCACCGCCGCCGACATGTCGGCCACCTCGACGCACGCATCGGTCTTATCGCTCTTGCTGCTCTTACGCCACTCTGCAAGGGGCAAGGGCACCATTGACGAAACCTCGACGCATTGACCGCCGGTGTCGTCGCTCTGACTACTCTTTCGCCAGCGCGCCGCTACCAGCACGACCTCGACACTCTGTCCACCGATGACACCACCGCGACGGCCCTTACGCCGCTGCATGGCGGACACGTCCTGCGTTTTCACAGGTCCTCCAAGATCGTCCGGAGCAGGTTCAAGGAGTCATCAGCGGACATCGCCGCACCCCTGATCAAATCGAAACGTACCCCATACTTCCGGACGGCGTCAGGGTGGGCGACAAGCTGCGCCCCTACGTGACTACCTACGTGCACGACGTCGTCATCGTCTCGCAAACTCATGATCGTGAATGAGCCCGCCAGCCCCGCATAGCCTCCCTTGGCCGTCGGGACGATCTGGATCACGATGTTGTGCAGGTCAGCGAGTTCGATGAGGTGCCGGATCTGGCCCTTCATGATCTCGGCGCTTCCGAAGGGTCGGCGAACGGCACCCTCGTCGAAAATCGCAACCACGCAAGGCGGATTTTCCCGCTTGAGGATGTCCTGCCGCTCCATTCGAGCCGCGACGAGCTGCTCGACAGTTTCGGATGTCTTGTCGGACTTGAGCACCTCGTAGGCGTACTCGGGCGTCTGAAACAGGCCGGTGATGACCATCGTCTCGAAGATGTGCATCACCTCGGCCTCTCGCTCGCGGGCGATGAAGTCGGGGAAGCCTGGAGGCAGGACGGCAAGGCGTCCGAAGTCCCTGATCCACTTCCAGATGCGGTGGAACGAGCCGTCCGTCTTGAAGAAGACGTCGCAGTCGTTGGCGAAGTCCTCGGACGGCGGGCTGCCGCCCGCTTCGATCTGGCCGATCCGCTGGGGCGAGTAGCCGAGTTTCTCCGCGAGTTGCGGTCGCGACAAGCTGGACAATTCCCGCTTAGCGCGCAGTTCTACGCCGAAGTATTCGGCGGGCGAGGACGGGACGCCGGGGTCGCGGGGGCGACGAGGCACGGGAACCTCCGGATATTCGAAAGGAAGATCATTTTCTAAGGGGGAGATGCGGGTTTTCGGGACTTCTTCTTTCCCGCTCTTCCAGAGCGTAGCCCGATTACAGGAGGGTGGGAAGCGGTAACGGAGAGAAATCACGACGAAAGTTCGAACTGATCATGGACATGACCGTCGACCCCGCTGACCAGGCATTGGCCCGGCTCCGTGAGGACTTTCAGGGTCATCGAATCTGGCGCGCCACACGCTACGACGGAAGGCTCGGCGATTGGGTCGCCACCCTGCACGACCCTAAGTCCGGTGTAGATCCGACCGTTGTACGCGACAGCGCGGAAGACCTTCGCAAGGCACTCGCGGACGAACTCACTCGCGCGTCCCGCAAAAGGACGTCCGACCCCGGTAAGTGGGTGCGCTGGTAATGCGGCGGATCGAACCGAAGAATCTGAACGCCGACGCCCCGACTTCTTCTATTTCGGTCTGCCTTGACCGACTTGCGCATGCAGTCATCCGGGAAGGGTGGAAGGCCGTCCCGCGCTACGAGGGCTCATGCCCGCTTCTGCGCGTGTTCGACCCGGCCGTCCCGGACGTCGGCGACAGCATCACCCTCGTCCCCGCAACGACCCCCGACGTCTGGTGGTACCGGTCGAGCACCGGCGAGGACCTGGCCCCGCACACCAGACCGGCACTCGCCGCCGAGCGGATCACACGAATCCTCATTCCGTACGTGACCGCTGCCCTCGCCGCGCGGACGCACGAGCGTCGACCGGCCGAGACGGCGCGTCCAACTCCCCTTCCCCATCCGGACCAGCCCCACGCGGCGACGATCGCCGACCTGCAGGAACGGTCCGGCGTCATCTGCTGGTGGGGCGTCCACACCGAGGAGTGGTGGGCGCTCGTCCCGGGCGGGACGCGATGGAGGATCGTCAACGCCCCCGATCCGGAGGCCCTCCTCCGGGTCATCGCTCGCGCCCGCCGCTGAAGCCGGCCGGCTCGCCGGGGTCGGCGGCCGGCTGCGGGTGGTGCGGGATCAGGGCGGCTCCCAGCGTCGCCGCCGCGGCCGCCGCCGTGACGATCGTCCAGGCGGTGGGGCCCAGCGGGGTGCAGCCGAAGAACTGGCTCACGCCCGGTGTCTCGATGATCGCGAACAGGGCGGCGGCCGAGACGGCGCCGGTGGCGAGGACGAGGGGGCTCCGCCAGCGGGCGATGAGGGTCTGGCCGAGCTGGGCGCCGACCAGGGCCGCCAGGCCCATCGTGGACGCGCGCCGCCGGCCGCCGGGGATCAGGCTCGTCCGGCGGCCCGCCTGCCAGGAGAGCAGGGCCGCCGCGGCCGTGGCGGTGCCGCGGACGGCGAGGACGCGGCGCATGTCCCGGCCGGTGAACCCGTGGACGGGGGCGTCCGCGCCCGGGCCGGTGTCGGCGGGGGTGATGGCCACGGCGAGCGCCGGGAGCATGTCGGTGAGCATGTTGACCACGAGCAGCTGGCGGGGGCTGAGCGGCGCGCTCCCGCTCAGCGCCGTCCCGAGGACGGTGAACGACACCTCTCCGGCGTTGCCGCCGACGAGGATCGCGGCGGCGTCGCGGACGCTGTGCCACAGGGCGCGGCCCTCGCGCAGGGCGTCCAGGATGAGGGCGGTGTCGGGCGCGGTGAGGACGAGGTCCGCGGCGGTGCGGGCGGCGCCGGAGCCGCGTCCGGCGACCGCGATGCCGACGTCGGCGCGGCGGATCGCGGCGGCGTCGTTGGCGCCGTCGCCGGTCATCGCGACCACGCGCCCCGCCTTGCGGAGGTCCTTCACGATGCGGACCTTCTGGGCGGGCGAGACGCGGGCGAAGACGGCGGCGCGCTGGACGGCCTCGATCCGCTCCGGGGCGGACATGGCGTCGAGTTCGGCGCCGGTGACGACCCGGTCGGCGTCGGGGATGCCGAGTTCGGCGGCGACCGCGGCGGCGGTCGCCGGATGGTCGCCGGTGATCATGGTGGTCCGCACGCCCGCGCCGCCGAGCCGCTGCACCGCCTCCTCCGCCGTCGGGCGCGGGGTGTCGGCGATGCCGACGAAGCCGAGGAGGGTGAGGTCCTCGACGTGGTCGGCGATCCGGCCGCGGACCCCGGTGGGGTCGGTCACGGGGCGCTCGGCGATGGCGAGGACGCGCAGTCCCCGCCCGGCCAGGTGCCGGACGGTCGCGGCGGCGGCGCGGCGGCGGGCCGCGGTGAGCGGTTCGGAGCGCCGCGCGGCGCGGAGCCGGGCGCATTCGGCGAGCAGCACCTCGGGGGCGCCCTTGACGGCGATGACGGTCCGGTCGCCGTCGCGTCCGAGGGAGGCGGAGAACCCGCGGGTCGCCTCGAAGGGCAGCTCCTCCTCCAGCGTCCAGCGGGTGTCGGGCGGCAGGTCGGCGGCGCGGTCGAGGACGGCCCGGTCGGTGGCGTGCGCGACCTGCGCGTCCTGCCGGGGGCAGGCCCGTGCCGCGACCCGCAGGATGCGCCGCCCGTCGTCGCCGGTGAGCGGGAGCGGGCGGGCCGGGCCGGCCGCGCGGACCACGCGGAGCCTGCCCTCGGTGAGGGTGCCGGTCTTGTCGAAGCAGAGGGTGTCGACCCGTCCCAGCGCTTCGAGCGCGCGGGTGGAGCGGACCAGGACCCCGAGCCGCGACAGCCGCCGTGCCGCCGCGAGCTGGGAGACGGTGGCGACCAGCGGCAGGCCCTCGGGGACGGCGGCGACGGCGACCGCGACGCCGGACCCGAGGGCGCGGCGCAGCGGCTGGCCGCGCAGCATGCCGAGCACGGTGACGGCCGCGCCGCCGAGCGCGATGGCGGGCAGCGCCTGCCGGGTGAGCTCGGCGAGGCGGGCCTGCATGCTGGACGAGCCGTGCGCCGTCCCGGCCAGGGCGGCGGCGCGTCCGGCCTCGGTGGCCTCGCCGGTGGCGACCACGAGGGCGACCGCGCCGCCGGCGACGACGGTGGTGCCCTCGTAGACCATGCAGTGCCGGTCCGCCGGGTCGGCGCCGGGCGACGGCTCGACGCTCTTGTCGACGGGCACGGACTCGCCCGTGAGCGCGGCCTGGTCCACCTCCAGCGACTCGGCCCACAGCAGGCGGACGTCCGCCGGGGCGACGTCCTCCGAGCGCAGCAAGATCACGTCGCCGGTCCGCAGGCGGGCGGCCGTGACCCGTTCCGCGTCGGCGGACCGCAGTCCGGCGAACGCGTCCGGGCCCGGGGACGCGGTGGCCGGAGCCCGGACGCGCCGGGCGGGGACCTGCTGCCCGAGCATCAGTTCGCCGAGCGCCTTCTCCGCCCGCATCCGCTGCGCGCCCCCGATGAGGGCGTTGCCGGCCATGACGCCGCCGACCAGCAGCGCGTCCACGCTGGAGCCCACGACGGCGGAGGCCGCGGCGCCCAGCGCGAGGACGGGGGTGAGGGGGTCGTCGAGTTCCTGCCGCACCGCGGCGGCCAGGCGGACGGCGGCGTCGGCGGGACGGACCAGCGCCGCGCGCACCAGCGGCGCCCTCGCCAGCGCTGCGGCGCGCGAGCCGGTGTCCGCGCCTCCGGCGTCCCCGGGCCGCGTCCGGGCCAGCCGCCGGAACGCCTCCTCGGCGGTGACGGCGTGCCAGGCCTCGTGGACGACCAGCGGCGGCAGCGGGCGGCGGGACACCCGCCTGGCGCTCGCCGCGTTCGCGAGCATCGCCGTGACGGACGCCGCGTGCACCGGCGGCAGGTCGCGCCAGGGCGCGGCCGCGCGGCGCAGCGGGCCGAGCCCGGCGCGGCGCCGCCGGGGACGCCCCGCGATGAGCAGCGCGCCCAGCGCCGACGCGCTGAGCGACAGCTCCGCGGCCCGGTCGGCGGCCCGGCGCGCCGGGCGGGCCGCCGTCAGCAGCCGCCACACCTCGGCGAGCCCCGGCCCGCACACCAGGTCGGCGCACCAGTCGGCCGGGCCGTCCTCGGGCAGCACGCCCACCCCGACGTCGGCCGCGTCGAGCACCTCGTCCCGCCCGCTGGTGACGGCCAGCACCACGTGCCCGTCGCGCTGCAGGGCCCGCACCGACTCGGCCATGGCGTCGGCGGCGACCGGGGGGTCGTCGCTCCAGGCGACCAGTTCGCGCGTCCCGGCGTGCTCGGTGAGGACGACCACGTCGGCGGCCTCGTGCGCCGCCGCCAGCAGCGCCTCGGCGAGCGGATCGAGGGAGCGGCCGACCCGTACCCGGCCGCACGGCCCGCGGTCGCCGGTCAGGTCGAGCGTGACGCCGGCGGGGCCGGCGGCGCCGCCGGACGGCGCGTCCGCCGCGCGGACCAGCCGCCATTGCGTCCCGCCGGTGCGCCAGGGGCCGGGTCCGTCCAGGTCGTCGGGGGTGATCGCGGCCAGCGCCGCTCCGGCGGCGCGCCACACCTCCGCATCGTCCATGCCGTCGGCGGTGGCGACGGCCGACAGCAGCCGCAGGTCGCCGTCGCACAGCACCGCGGAGTCGATGACCACCGCGCTGACCCGGTCCAGCAGGCGCAGGGCGGACGGGTCCAGCAGCACGGCGCCGCGCGACGCGAGGTCGTGCGCCAGCACCGCGGCGAACGCCTCCCGGCCGTGCCGCGCCGCCTTGGGCACGGTCTCCAGCAGCAGGTCGGCCGCGGCGGACGGCTCCCGCGTGGCCGTGAGGACGCCGGCGGCGCCGAGCAGATGGGCCAGCGCCGTCCGGTTCACGGCCTTCTCCACCGGGCCGTCGGGCAGCGGGCAGGGCCGTTCGGCGCGGACGCCGCGCACCTGCGGCTGCCGCCCGGGCATCGCCAGCCGGGGCTCGCGGCGCCGCCACGCGTCCCGGCGCGCCGCGATCTCGTACAGCTGGAGGGCCCGGTGCGCGGCGTCGGCGGCGAGCGGCGCGACCCCCTGGCCGGCTCCGTGCACGATCGCGCCGGCCAGCCCGAGCAGGGCCTCCGCGCGCGGCTCGCCCAGCCGCCGGGCCAGCTCCGCCCGGACGGCCGGCACCGAGTCCGCGGCCGCCACCGCGGCCTGGACGGGGCTCGGCAGCGCCGGGAGGCCCAGCAGCCTGGCGGCCACCGCCCCGGCCATCCCGGCGCAGTCCGCCACCAGGGCGGACGTGGCCGCCGTCCACGCCATCTCGTCATCGGGCGGCCGCGCGTGCGCGGCCTCGCCGGACGGGGTGGCGTGGTGCGCGTCCTCGACGTCCTGGACCGCCGCCACCAGCGCCCCGAGGTCGACGTCGTGCTCGGCGTACGCGACCAGGACGCTTCCGGTGACGGCGTTGACCTCCGCCCAGTTCACGCCGTCCAGGCGGCGCAGATCCTCGGTCAGCGCCCGGACGTACCGGCGGTGCCGCGGTCCTCTGCCGGAGAGCCCGTGCGCCTGGATGTGGGCTCGTCCGCGGTGGGCCCACACGCGGCGCCGGGGTCCTCCGGCGGCCAGGGACGCCAGCGCGCCGGTCGCCCGGGAGGTGCGGCGCGCCTGCTCGCCGGCGGCGTCGCGCATCGCGGAGACCGGGTCCGTCCGGACGGTGGCGGGCCGTGCCGGGCCGCCGTCGTCCGCACGGGTCAGCGCCGCTTCCGCGCTCTCCAGGCCCGCGTACAGTTCACGCGCTCCTCGCGCGACCAGCGCCGAGGCCGTGGCCGCCGCCGCGGCCGGCGCGCCCAGCACCGCCCTGGCCAGGGACGCCCCCGGAATCGCCACCGCCCGTTCCCCTCCCCCAAGGAAACGCCGACCGTCGTGGCCAACGATCAACGCCCCGCCCGGTACCCGAGAGCACACCCCGCAAACAAGCGGCCGGCGGCGCCGGGGCCGGGCGTGAACCTCGGCGGCTGAACGGCACGCCCAGGCCCCGCCCGGCGCTCGTCCGGGCGGGGCCTTCGCGCGTTGTCGCATCCGCTATTTTGCACTAACCTCCTTGTATAAACAATCTGATCTTGGATAAATACCGGGAGGAGACCGTCATGGCCGCAGAGGACCGACCGCTCGACGTCCGCACCGAGGCGCCCGCGCGCCGGCACGAGCTGATCTTCGAGACGTGGACCTCGCTCGGCTCCGGGGAGGGCTTCGTGCTCATCAACGACCACGACCCGAAGCCCCTGTACTACCAGTTCGCCGCCGAGCACGACGGGGCGTTCACCTGGGACTACCTGGAGGAGGGGCCGGAGACCTGGCGGGTCCGCATCGGCCGCACCGCCGCCGCCTAGAAGGATCCGGCCCGCCCGCATCCGGCCCGGCGCCGGGATGGCCGGGCGGTGGCCCGCCTGCGATGCTGGAACCCGTGCGCATCGTCATCATCGGCGGCGGGATCATCGGCGCCGCCCTCGCCGACCGGCTCGCCGGCGGGACGGTCGGCGAGGGCGCCGCCGAGGTGACCCTGGTCGACCGCGACCGGCCCGGGGCGGGCGCCTCGGGCGCGAGCTTCGCCTGGCTCAACGCCAACGATCCGAGCGACCCCGCCTACCACTCCCTGCGCGTCGCCGCCCTCGGCGCCTGGCGGCGCCTCGCCGGGGAGTTCGGCGACCCCGGCTGGTTCCGCGTCACCGGCAACACGGCGTGGGCCGACACCGAACCGGTCAAGACCCTGCTGAGCGAGCGGGTCGCGCGGCTGTCGGCCCTCGGCTACCGGGCCGAGCTGATCACGGCGGGGCGGCTGCGCGAGATCGAGCCGTCCCTGCGCCCGGCCGCCGGCGCGGTCACCGCGCACTACTCCGGCGAGGGCTGGGTGCACGGCCCGGACGCGGTCGCCGCCCTCGCCGGCCGCGCCCGCGACGCCGGCGCCCGGGTGATCACCGGCGTGCCGGCGACCCGGCTCAACCTGCGCGGCGAGCGCGTCACCGGGGTCCGGCTCGGCACCGGCGACGACCTGGACGCCGACCTCACGATCTGCGCGGCGGGCCGGCACAGCGCCGCCCTGCTCGCGACCGCCGGCGTCGGCCTTCCCCTGGTGGACGCGGAGGCGCCCGGGTCGGCCGCGCCCGGCCTCACCGCCACCACCGGCCCGGCCCCCGGACTGCTCAACGGCGTCGTCCACTCCCCCGCCCTCGACATGCGCCCCACGCCGGAGGGGGGTCTCGTGCTGGAGGCCGCCGACCTGGACGAGGCCACCGACCTCGGCACCCCGCCGGCCGACCTGCACGCCCGCGCCGCCGAGCTGCTCGACCGCGCCCGCGCGCTGCTGCCCGGCCTCACCGCCCGGATCGAGCGGTTCCGGCGCTGCGTCCGTCCGCTCCCCGCCGACGGGCGCCCGCTCGTCGGCCCGCACCGCCCCGGCCTCTACACGGCCGTGACCCACAGCGGCATCACCCTCGGCCCGCATCTGGCCGACCTCATCGCCGCCGATCTCCGCGATGAGGAGGCAGCCCTGGCCCCTTACCGCCCCGACAGGCCAATTCGGGCGGAAATGCCATCGGCGCACGCCGGGCCGCTCTTTGGCTACGCTGGGACCGAAGGCCGGGACGGTGCGGCGCGATCGTGATCCCTCCGCGCATTTCGGCGGCAGCTGGTGCAGGTGCGTTCGGTGAGGATGTCGTCGTGGTACATGTGGGCAGGATCGCGCGGTTCGACGAGGTTCGCGGGTACGGATTCATCACCCCCGACGAGGGCGGTCCCGACGTCTTCGTCCACGTGAATGATCTGAACGACGACAAGACCCTCATCACCACGGGAACGTCGGTCGAATACGAGCTCATCGACGGCGAGCGCGGGCTGAAGGCGTTCGACGTCAGCGTCGTCGGCGACCGCGTGGTCCCCGCGAGCGCCGCCCGGGTCTCCTCGGCCGACGACGAGGGCCTCTGCGACGTCCTCACCACGACGGAGCTGCGCATCGAGCTGACCGAGCTGATCCTCGACACCGCGCCGGAACTGACCGGTGCGCACGTGGTGAAGCTCCGCGAAAGCCTCCTCGCCTTCGCCCGCAAGCACGGCTGGAGCGAGGACTGACCGGCTGACCGGGCCCCGGGACGGCGATACGGCCTCCCGGCGCTCTCCCTGACCGCCCCCGGCCAACACGACCTGGGGCGGCCGACCCGTCCTGCCGCATGCCGCCCCGCCCGCGGCAGCGGCCGCACCTGCCGCGCAGGACGCCTCAACGCCACGACCCAGGGCAGGTCCTGCCCGGGGTCGCGTTGCCATGCGATGCGGCCACTTTCCCACAGGTTCCCGAGAGTCTCAGAATTCCAGTCGATTGGCGACTTTTACCGACACCTGTCGCCATAATCTGATTTCTCGAATCGGCCGCAAACACGGGCAAATTGATCCAATAACTCCACCCGACGGTCGTGATCAAAAAGTTATGCGGTTTTACGCGCGCGGATGCGTCGCCACGACTCTTTCTAGGTGAACGGGCTCAGCACACGAAGGGAAGCCGGCCATACCAGCCCCTCCTACGAAAGAGTCAACTAGGACATTGCGCATACTTCATATCAACAAGGCGAAATCGCCTTCCGCGGCAGTGCCGGATGAGAAGTTCGAGAAGATATACAGAAAAGCCGCCGAGGCCGCGAACAAGGTCGGAGGCCTCCATCCGCTGCCCCAGGCGGAGAGGGTGGACCTCATCCATACGGTGACGCTGAAGATCATCGAACGGGATCTTGCGAACCCGCAGAAGGACATCAAGAACCTCGATGGCTATATCTACACGACCATGAATAACACACTGAAAAAGTGGAACAGACGAGACCAGAAGGACGTTCCCACAGAAATACATGAGCTGCAGAGCCGTATCGACGCACGGCAGTGCGATCTGGCCACCGACGCGCGCGAGCAAGAGATCATGGTCGAGCAGGCTATAGACAAGCTCCCCAAGAAGTCCCGCGAAGTGCTCCTCTGCCGTTTCTTCGGTGACATGTCAGCCGCCGAGATAGCCGCATTCCTCGGCATCTCCGAATCCACGGTTAACAGGCGCATAAAAAAGGCCAAGGCGCTACTCGCACCCATCCTCGGAATGACCGGAGCAGAGGAGACCTCATGACGAAGAAGAAGAGTGCGGGCGTGTACGACGCGCAGGTCGAGGCCATGCTTGAGGGCTGCCGGGCACGGAAGCGCGCGGAGATCAGTTCGCTGGTGGAACAGGACCTCCCGGTCGTGCGCCGCCTCGTTGCGGAGAGCCTCAGCAAGGCGCCGGAGACCGCCAGGCGGACGATCTCGCCCTGGGCGGTGATCGGGGCCGCCGCCGCGGGCGTCCTCGTCCTCGGCCTGCTCGGTTACGTAGGGATGCTGGACCTCCGCGGCATGCAGACCCCTCCGCCGGCCGCGCAGGGGAAGCCGACGCAGGAACCGCGCGGCATTCCGCCGACGGGCATGGCGGACGTGCCGCCGCGGATCACGGAGGTCAGCGCCATGGACCCGCCCAGACGGCCCGGATCCGGCACGGCGGCTCCCTCCCCGTCCGCGAAGGGGATCAAGGCGATCCCCATGCCCCCCGTGCCGCCCGGGAAGGGGGGTCCGGGCGTGAAGACCTGGACGGTCACCAGCGACCTGCCGGTCGGACACGTGAAGATCACCTTGAGCGCGCCGGCGGTGGACGGCATCCTCATGGCCCACGTCCCGAGCGGAACGCCCGGGTGCGACTGGACCGCGACGGCCGGCGGGACGCCGCTGGCGAACCAGGCGAAGGACCCCGCGACGCTCAGCTTCCCGATCACCCGGACGGCCGGGGCGATCGTCGTCGGGGTCACGCGGAACCGGCCGTCCGGGACGTGCAAGGCGACCGCCGTGCACATCGTTCCGGCGCGGCCGTCCGAGCCCGGCGAGCGCCGCACCGATCCCGCGACGCCACCGCCCACCGCGCCACCGACCCCGACCCCGACGCAGACACGGACGCCGACTCCCGACCCGGTGAACGGCGCCGAAGAGTCGCGCGAGAAGCAGCCCACCACGCCCGCCGGTTCGGAAAGGACGTCCTGATGCGCCGCGCTCCGCTCTCGGACGCCCGATGGTTCAAAAGCTCCCATTCCGCGATGGGCGACTGTGTCGAGACCGCGCGCCTGCTGCCGCGAGTGATCGGTGTCCGTGACAGCAGGGCACCGCATTCCGCCGGGGTGCTGGGCTTCCGTCACGCAGTCTGGGAACGGTTCCTCGCCGATGCGAAGAATGGGCGCTACGACCTGCCGAATGGCTGAGTCTTTCGCCCGCGCCCCTTCTCGAATTCCTTCTCGGGGAGGGGCGCGTTCTTCCGCGCCTGTGACAGGGCGGAACGGGCAGCGCCTCAGCTGAGGGAGGCGTCTTCCGCGCCCGGTTCCTTGCGGGCCGCGGAGGAGCGGACGAGCCGCGCCGTCCACCAGCTCAGCGCGCTGAGCAGGACCAGGCCCACCGGCGCGATCCACACCAGCGGGGAGCCGGGCTCGCGGAGCGCGTCGCCGAGCCCGGTGTAGACGAGCGTGCCGGGCACGATCCCGAGCGCGGTCCCGGCGATGTAGGGCGCGAACCGCACCCCGGCCACCCCGGCCCCGTAGTTCACCGCGCCGAACGGGAACACCGACGCCACGCGCAGGACCAGGACCGACTCGAAAGCCCGGCGGGACAGGTAGGCGTCCAGGCGGGCGAGCCGCCCCGTCCCGGCGAGGCGGGCCACGGCCGGGCGTCCCAGGAGCCTGGCCAGGCCGAAGGAGAGGGCCGCGCCCGCCGTGGCGCCCGCGAGCACCGCCACCGTCCCCACGGCGACGCCGAAGAGCGCCCCGGCGGACGCGTTCAGCACCGAACCGGGCACCAGCGCGGTCACCGCCAGCACGTAGCAGAGCGCGAAGACCGGCGGCCCCCACGGGCCGAGCGAGTCGACCCAGGCGCCGATGTCCTCCCACAGCGCCTCACCGGCAAGCGCCGCCAGCACCCCGAGCCCGAGCAGGACCGCCCCCAGGACCAGCAGCCTGACCAGGACGCCGCGCGCCCGTCCCCCGGGAACCGGCGGCGGGGTCGGGGCGGGCATGTCGGGGTCGCGGCTCAAGTGCGCTCCTGCCGGGATGCGTCGGGTGGGCGTCCTGCCCCCCATTCCATCACCCCCCGGCTCGGGTGGGACGCCTGGACGCGATGGTGAAGGCGGTCAGCAAGACGCAGAGCCCGGCGATCGCGGCGATCACGGCGGCCGTCCCGACGTGCGGCGCCGCCGACGGGAGCAGCAGGATGACGGTGACGCAGGCCGCGACCGCGACGGGATGGGCGAGCGGCTCGGCCACGATCGACGCGTGCACCAGCCACAGCAGCCCCAGGTACGCGCTCAGCGGGATCGCGACCGCGTAGCAGATCGCGGCGGGCGAGGCGTGCACGCCGTGCCCGGTCTGCTCGACCGCGACCTCCAGGCCGGCGCCGAGGGCGGCGAGGGAAGCGAAGATGCCGTAGTGGCCGTATCCCCACAGGTAGGAGCGGTGCCGGCGGTCGCTGAGCCCCTCGCCCGCCGGCGCCAGGAAGTAGAGCCACCAGAGCGAGAACAGCACGACGAGACCGGAGACGGCGATCACCAGGAGGGGACCGCCGACGTCGGTGTCCTCCAGCGATCCCGCGACGCCCCGGGTCGCGGCGAGGACGCTCTCGCCGAGCACGATGATCGTGAAGAGGCCGTACCGCTCGGCGATGTGGTGCGGGTGCCAGGTGGTCGGCGCGGCCCGCTCCGCCCAGAGCGGCACCGCCAGTTCGCACGCGGCCAGCGCGACGAACGCCGGCACCTCGGCGGACGCCGGCAGGTTGCCGGTCTCGGCGAGCAGCAGCCGGAGCAGCCATCCCACCTGCAGGACGGAGATGCCGGCGGCGTAGCGCAGAGCGGTGCGGCGGCCCGCCGGCTCCTCGACGCCCGCCCGCACCCACTGCGCGCCGAGGCCGATCCGCATGATGAGGTAGCCGATCGTGACGGCACGGTAGTCCGTATGGTCGACGGCGGCCGGGACGCCCGCGGCGAGCACCAGCACGCCCGCCATCTGAAGCATGGTCAGCAGCCGGTAGGCGACGTCGTCGGTGTCATAGGACGAGGCGAACCAGGTGAAGTTCATCCAGGCCCACCAGATCGCGAAGAAGACCTGGAGGAACGGGACGACCCCGGCGGCGCCGTGGCCCTCGGCGATGTCGTGCGCGAGCCATGCGGTGGCCGCCGCGATCGCGACCACGAAGGTCAGGTCGAACAGCAGTTCCAGCGGGCTCGCGGCGCGGTGCGGCTCGTCGATCGGGCGCGCCCGCATCCGCACCCTGATCCGGATCCCGGCGCCCGGCGGCCGCGCGGCGCCGTTACGGTGTTCGCTCGTCACGGAAACCGATCTCCCGGTGGGTGCCGTCGCACAGCGGCTTGTTCGCCGAACGGCCGCAGCGGCAGAGCGTCACGCGGTTGCGGGTCTCCTGCGGCAGGCCGTCCGCCCGGTGGACCGGCACCTCGCCGGTGACCCACAGCGCGCTGGCCAGGCCGTCCTCCTCCGCCAGGACGGAGACGGCCGCCGGGAGGTCGGCCTCGATCGTCTCGCCGCCGCGTTCCAGGGCGTAGCTGTAGGACCCGGACGGGCAGTGGTCGATCCGCCCCATGATGTCGGAGCGCACGTCGCTGTCGTCCGTGTCGGCGAGCATCGCGGCGATCGGCCTGGTGCGCCCGATGCAGAAGGCGGCGTGGATGCAGAGCTCGCCGACCCGCTGGGCCGAGATCCCGACTCCGTCGTGGACGTGCTGGAGCTCCTTGTACGGGCGCAGCGGGGCGGCCTCCGTCCCGTCGAACCCGATCACGGCGTGCGTCCCGTCGCAGAAGGGCTTGGAGCCCGAATGCCCGCACCGGCACAGCGCGTAGACGTCCTCGGTGGGCAGGTCCTCGCCCGTCTTCCAGGTCAGCGCGTCGTTGTCCGCCGAGACGATCTTGCTCTTCCGGCGGAGCGGGATGCCGCCGTACACGACGTACGGGCCGTCGCGCAGGACGACGATGCGGCGCCCCTCCCCGGCCCTCCAGCCGCGCTCCCCGGGCGGCACGTACTCGAACGTGGGGCCGGCGGTCATGCCGTCTTCGTCCGGCATGCGCATCAGTGCCTGGGCCTGCGCCTTGAGCGCGTACATGCTGCCGATCGCGACCGCGAGCATGGACGGGGTGCCGTTGAACGCCTCGTCGAGGAGATGGAGGACGGCGCAGTAGGTGTGGTCGAACTCCTCCTGGGCCGCGCGGACGGCGCTGCCGGGGGCGTGGTCGGCCCGCCGGGGGTCGCGCCTCATCGGGTGGACGCCCTCGAAGTCCACGCTGATCGCCTCGCCGGTCGGCCCGGATTCCGGTGTGTCGCCGCGCCGGTATCGCCGTCCGAGCTTCAGCTCCTGGAACCGGTAGTAGTGCGCGACCTCGTCGCGTTCGGGGTGGAAGACGTCGCGGTCGCCGTCCCAGACCTCGCCTCGCGCGGTGCCCTCGCCCTGCTCGACGATCTCCTTCAGCGCGTCCAGCGCGGACGCCAGGCCGGTGACGGCGATCAGCCGCCCGGCGCTGTTGCGGAAGTGCGCGGACGTCACCTGGCGGGCGGGGTCGCCGCAGAAAACGGCCCGCTCGCCGAGCCGGTCGCAGAGCCGGCGCAGTCCCTTCTCGATCGCGTCGTAGAACTGCCCGATCGTCTCGTAGCCGTCGGCCTCCGCGGGCGCGCCGGGAGGCGCCGGCCGCTCGATGCGGAGGAACGTCTCGATCGCCTCCGCGCCGAACGGGACCAGGGAGAGCCGCAGGGAGCGGTCGCCGTGGGGCAGCCGGCGGGGATGCGGCGGCAGCATCTCCGGGACGTCCAGCCGGGGCCGGCCGCCGACCGCGTTGAGCAGGTTCGCGGCCAGCGCCAGATGCAGCATCTCCTCGGCGAAGACGCTGCCCACCGCCCGCACGGCCTCCGGGTTGCGGGCCGGGTCGAGCGAGTAGAGCGCGCACAGGTACGGGGGCAGCGTCGCGTGTTCCAGCTCGATCGCCCACTGGAGGTGCTCGCGGAGGCTTTCGAGCGTCGTGATCCGGGCCGGCGGGGCCGCCGCGGTCATGGCCTGCGGGTCACTCATGCTCGCCTTCCAATGCCTCCGCCGCGCCGAGGAGGTTGCGGAGGCCGACCTCGTCGCGCTCGGCGTCCGTCGGGTCGAACAGCCATTCGGCGGTCGGCCGCCCGGCGGCCTCGTCCGCGCGGCTCGACTCGACCAGGCTCAGTTCCGCCTCGATCTCGACCTCGAACTCGATCTCGAAGTCGCCGTCCTTGCTCATTCCTTCTCCTCGCGTGATGGGCGCCCGGCGGACCGGGCGGCCGACCGCATGGACCAGTTGCATCGAGAGCCGGCCGGAGGCCAGCAGGCGGGACAGCCGCTCGCCCTGGCCGGCCGCCAGCGCGTAGGCGCGGTCGCCGCGATGGCGGGCCGCCACCACCGCGGCGACCTGCTCGGCGCGCCGGGACCACGCCAGCGGCACGCTCTCCGGCCGGTCGATCTGCTCGACCAGGTCGAAACCGGCGGCGTCGAGCAGCGCGGCGAGCTCCCGCTGGGTGGGGAAGTGGTTGCCGTCCGGGGCCGCGCGGACCCGCGGGCTCCGCGCGACGACGACCAGCAGCCCCAGCGAGGCGCCGGGCGCCAGGACCCGCCGGATCTCGGCGAGCATCGCGGCCTTGTCCCGGACGGTGTCCAGGACCCCGAGGCACCAGGCGGCGCCGGCCGACCCGGTGCGCAGCGGGATCCGCGTGCCGTCCGCGCTGATCACCGGGAGCCCGAACAGCCGGGCGGCGGCCCGGCACGCGGCCGGCATCGGCTCCAGCAGGACCGGCCGCACCCCGAACCGCTCGGCCGCCCACGCCGCCGGGCCGCCCGCGCCGGCGCCGACGTCCAACAGCGTCGTCCCGGCCGACAGCTCGCACGCCTCCGCCAGCCAGGCCAGCGCGGCCGGGCTCGCGCTGCCGCGGCACGCCGCCGGGATGGCGTGCCGCTCCCCCAGCAGCTCGACGGCGTCCGCCGTCCAGCCGGCGACGTCATCGAACTCGGCGACCATCGCCGGTGCCGTCATGGCGGAACCCCCGTCTCCGGCCGGTCCGCTACTTGGCGGCCTGGCCGCGCCTGGGCCACTCGCTGTAGCGGATCGTGCCGAGGACGGCGTCGCCGATCGGGACCAGGCTGTTCTCCTCGACCTCGGCCCCGAAGTAGTGCGCGTGCGGGTCCGTGACCACCTCGCGGGGGTCGTTCCAGAAGGCCAGCGCGTCGCGGAAGAACTCGTCCATCCGGAACCGCTCGGGCCCGGCGATGTCGATCCGCCCGTTCAGCGGTGAGCCGAGCGCGACCCTGCCGACCTGGCGGGCGACGTCGTCTCCCGCCATGGGCTGGTACGCCACCGGCGCGATCCGGACGGTGTTCCCCTCCGTGGCCGAGTCGGCGATGCCCCTGGTGAACTCGAAGAACTGCGTGGCGTGCACGATCGAGAAGGGGATCGAGGACTTCTGGATCAGGTTCTCCTGGGCGACCTTCGCGCGGAAGTAGCCGCGCTCCGGCGGCCGCTCGGTCCCCACGATCGACAGCCCGACGTGGTGGTCGACGCCCGCCGCGGCCTCGGCGGCCATCAGGTTGTCGGTCGAGGTCTCGAAGAACTCCAGGACGGCGGCGTCCTCGAACGACGGCGAGTTCGCCACGTCGATCACCACCTGCGCGCCGGTCAGGACGTCCGCGAGACCTTCCCCGGTCAGCGTGTTCACCCCGGTGTTCGGGGCGGCCGCCACCGCCTCGTGGCCGCGCTCGCCGAGCCCCGCCACCAGCTTCGACCCGATCAGGCCGGTGCCGCCGATCACCACGATCTTCATGCCGCATTCCCTCCTGTCCGCCGGGGCGTTCCGTGCCGTCCGGCTGCCATCAAGGACAGGACGGCCGCCCGCCCTGTGACAGCTCCCCCGAACTTTCTTCCGGAAGCCATGGGCCAACTGTCACCGGCGGGGGCGGAGCGCGCACCAGGGTGGGGCACTGGCCGGCCCCCTGGCCGCCCGGTCCCGGGGCATCGGCGGACACTCACTCTCCGTCATAGACGAGCAGCCCATCGTCACGGAGGCGTGCCCCGGACGTCGGGAGATGCTCGGAGAGCCGGCCGTCATGGGCGAGGTGCAGGACGGCGCGGCCGCGGGCCAGCACGGCGAAGTCGGCGATGATCCGGCGGTGGCAGCGCCACCACACCGACTCGCTGCACATCACCGCCGTACGGGTCGGCTCCGCCTCGCGCAGCAGCTCGTCCACGGCGTCCAGGAACTCGGGGGTGCGGCTGTGCCCCGCGTAGCCGCGGAAGGAGTCGTTGCGCCAGAAGGTGTCGGGCGAGTCAGGCGCGGGCCGCCGGAAGCCGCCGAGCCGCTGGTCCCACCGGTAGCCGACGCCCCCGGCCGGCAGCCATTCCCGCAGGGCGTCGCGGTGCACGTCCGGATTGCGCCGGCTGCCCGGCGCGGTGCGCACGTCCACCACGGACCGCACCCCGGCATCGCGCAGGAGGGGCGCCAGCTCCGCGCGGCCCGCGGTGCCGTGCCCGAACGTCAGCAGCGGTTCCACTCCCGCAGGGTGCCCGGCCAGGGCCGCGGAACACCCGGAACCGCGCCCGGGGCGACGGCGCCGCTTTGCACGATTCCCACAACTCGACGGGCTCAGCGTGCGATGTCTGCGACATGGCGCTACGGACCGGTAGGCGGAAAGGTGGCACCGTCGGGGTCGCCGACTCGCGGCGTGCGCAGTGGTCTACAGGAGGGCTCGGTCGGGTGTTCAGTCGTGTCGCCATCGTCAACCGGGGTGAGGCCGCGATGCGGCTCATCCACGCCGTGCGGGACATCGCCGCGGAGACCGGGACGAGGATCGAGACCGTCGCCCTGCACACCGACGTCGACCGGACGGCGACGTTCGTGCGCGAGGCCGACATCGCCTACGACCTCGGCCCCGCGTCCGCGCGCCCGTACCTGGATCTGGAGGTGCTGGAGCGCGCGCTCGTGGAGACCGGCGCCGACGCGGCGTGGGTCGGCTGGGGGTTCGTCGCCGAAGACCCGGCGTTCGCGGAGCTGTGCGAGAAGGTCGGCGTCACCTTCGTCGGGCCGAGCGCGGAGGCGATGCGCAGGCTCGGCGACAAGATCGGCGCGAAGCTGATCGCCGAGGAGGTCGGGGTGCCGGTCGCCCCGTGGAGCCGCGGCGCGGTCGAGACGCTGGACGCGGCGCTCGCGGCGGCGTCCGAGATCGGCTACCCGCTGATGCTGAAGGCGACGGCCGGCGGCGGCGGGCGCGGCATCCGCGTGATCACGAGCGAGGCCGAGCTGGCGGACGCCTACGAGCGCACCAGCCAGGAGGCCGCGCGGGCGTTCGGCAGCGGCGTGGTGTTCCTGGAGCGCCTGGTCACCGGCGCCAGGCACGTCGAGGTGCAGGTCATCGCGGACGGCGAGACCGCGTGGGCGCTCGGCGTCCGCGACTGCTCGGTGCAGCGCCGCAACCAGAAGATCATCGAGGAGTCGGCGTCGCCGGTGCTGAGCCCGGAGCAGGCCGCCGGGCTGAAGGCGTCGGCCGAGCGGCTCGCCGTCGCGGTCGGGTACCGGGGCGCGGCCACGGTCGAGTTCCTCTACCACCCCGGCGACGAGCTGTTCGCGTTCCTGGAGGTCAACACCCGGCTCCAGGTCGAGCACCCGATCACCGAGTCGACCACCGGGTTCGACCTGGTGCGGGCGCAGCTGCACGTGGCGGCGGGCGGCCGGCTCGAGGGCGCGCCGCCGGCGGAGCGCGGGCACGCCGTCGAGGCGCGGCTGAACGCCGAGGACCCCGACCGCGACTTCGCGCCCGCCCCCGGCCGCATCGCGCGGCTCGACCTGCCCGCCGGACCGGGCATCCGGGTCGACACCGGCGTCCGGGAGGGCGACACCATCCCCGCCGACTTCGACTCGATGATCGCGAAGATCATCGCCTACGGCCGGGACCGGGACGAGGCGCTCGGCCGGCTGCGCCGGGCGATGGCGCAGACCACGGTGATCATCGAGGGCGGCGCGACGAACAAGAGCTTCGTGCTCGACCTGCTCGACCGCCCGGAGGTCATCGGCGCCGGCGCCGACACCGGCTGGATCGACCGCGTGCGCGCCGAGGGCGACCTCGTCTCGCACCGGCACTCCGCGATCGCGCTGGCCGCCGCCGCCATCGACGCCTACGAGGACGGGGAGCGCGCCGCGCGGCGGCGGCTGCTGTCGACGGCGTCCGGCGGGCGCCCGCAGGTGCGGCACGAGAGCGGCCGGCCGCTGGAGCTCAAGCTGCGCGGCGCCTCCTACCGGGTGCGCGTCGCGCGGATCGGCGCGCAGCGGTTCCGCGTCGGCATCGAAGCGGGCGACGACGTCCGCACCGCCGACGTCGAGATCGACCGCTTCGACCGGCACACCGCGCAGATCGTCGTCAACGGCGCCCGGTACCGGCTGCTCACCGGCACGCACGGGCCGGTCCACCTGGTCGAGGTCGACGGCGTGACGCACCGGGTCAGCCGGGACGAGGGCGGCGTCGTCCGCTCCCCCGCGCCCGCGCTGGTCGTCGCCACGCCGCTGGAGGCGGGCGCCGAGGTCGAGGCGGGCGCGCCGGTGCTGGTACTGGAGAGCATGAAGATGGAGACGGTGCTGCGGGCGCCGTTCCGCGCCCGGCTCAAGGAATGCGTCGTGTCGGTCGGCAGCCAGGTCGAGACCGGCGCGCCGCTGCTCCGGCTGGAGCCGCTCGCGGGCGACGGCGACGAGGCCGGGGACGCCTCGGCCGCCGCGTCCGTCCAGCTCGACCTGCCCGCCGCGCCCGGCGCCGTCCCGGCGTGCGAGCGCGCGGCGCGCGGCCGGGAGGACCTGCGCAGCCTGCTGCTCGGCTTCGACGTCGACCCGCACGACGAGCGCCGCGTCCTGCACGACTACCTCGCCGCGCGCGAGGCCGCCGCCGCGGACGGGCACCGCCGGCTCGCCGCGGAGATCGCGCTTCTCGACGTGTTCGCCGACCTCGCCGAGCTGAGCCGCAACCGCCCGGCGGGCGGCGACGGCGCCGACGGGGACGGGCACGTGCACAGCGCCCGCGAGTACTTCCACACCTACCTGCAGAGCCTGGACGTCGAGCGGGCCGGTCTGCCGGAGGCGTTCCAGGCCGCCCTCGCCAAGGCCCTCGGCCACTACGGCGTCACCGAGCTGGACCGCTCCGCCGAGCTGGAGGCCGCGGTCTTCCGGATCTTCCTCGCCCAGCAGCGCGCGTCCGCGGACGCCGCGGTCGTCACGTCGCTGCTGCGCGCGTGGCTGCGCGAGCCGCCGCCCGCCGAGGCGCTGCGCGAGCCCGCGGGCCTCGCGCTGGAGCGGCTCATCGCCGCGACGCAGATCCGCTTCCCGGTCGTCTACGACCTCGCGTGCGGCGTGGTGTTCGCCTGGTACGCGCAGCCGATGCTGCGCCGCAACCGCGCCCGCGTCTACGCTGGCGTCCGCGCGCACCTCCACCACCTGGACGCCCACCCGGACGCGCCGGACCGCGCCGAGCGCATCGCCGAGATGGTGCGCAGCACCGAACCGCTGGTGCGGCTGCTCGGCCGCCGGCTGCGCCGCGGCGTCCGGGACAACTCGGTCATGCTGGAGGTGCTGACCCGGCGCTACTACGGCAACAAGGGCCTGGCCGGCGTCCGCACGAGCGAGGTCGCGGGCTGCGCGTTCATCGTCGCCGAGCGCGCCGGGTCCAGCCTGGTCTCCACCGCGGTGAGCTTCGACGCGCTGGGCGGGGCGCTGCGCGGGCTCGCGGAGCTGGCGGACGGCGAGGACGCCGTCGACGCCGACGTCTACCTCTCCTGGGAGAACCAGCCGGAGGACTTCGAGGCGATGGCGGCGGCGCTGCACGAGGTCATCGGCGCGCATCCGCTGCCCGACCGGGTCCGCCGGCTGACCGCGACGGTCGCGGGCAGCAGCGGCGCCGTCATGCACCACCACTTCACGTTCCGCCCGTCCGCCGCCGGGATGACCGAGGAGCGGCTGATCCGCGGACTGCACCCCTACATCGCGCAGCGGATGCGGATGGAGCGGCTCGGCAGGTTCGACCTCACCCGGCTGCCGTCCTCGGACGAGGAGGTCTACCTCTACCGGTGCGTGGCGCGGGAGAACCCGTCCGACGACCGGCTCGTCGCGTTCGCGCAGGTGCGCGACCTGTCCGAGCTGCGCGACCACGAGGGCAGGCTGCTCAGCCTCCCGACCGCCGAGTTCACCCTCGCCACCTGCCTGGACTCGATCCGCCGGGCGCAGGAGCGGCGGCCGTCGGGCAAGCGCCTCACCACCAACCGGATCGTGATCTACGTCTGGCCGCCGAGCGAGCTCACCCGCGCGGAGATGGAGATGCTCGTCGAGCGGATGCTGCCGACGGCCGCGGGCGCCGGGCTGGAGGAGATCGAGTTCATCGCGCGGCGGCGCGACCGGGAGACGGGCGAGCTGGTCAAGATCGTCCTGCGGATCTCGTTCGACGCCGCCGGCGGCACCCGGCTGACCGTCGGGGAACCGTCGGACGAACCGGTCGAGCCCGTCGACGGCTACCGGCAGAAGGTGCTGCGCGCGAGCAGCCGCAACACGGTGTACCCGTACGAGCTGACAGAGGTCCTGGGCGAGTTCACCGAGCACGACCTCGACGACGGCCACGCCCTGGTGCCGGTGGACCGGCCGAAGGGCCGCAACACCGCGGCGATCGTCGCGGGCGTCGTCACCACGCCGACCCGGCGGCACCCGGAGGGCGTGACCCGGGTGGTGCTGCTCGGCGACCCCACCAAGGCGCTCGGCGCGCTGTCGGAGCCCGAGTGCCGGCGGGTGATCGCCGCGCTGGACCTGGCCGAGCGGATGCGGGTGCCGCTGGAGTGGTACGCGCTGTCCGCCGGCGCGCGCATCTCCATGGAGTCGGGCACGGAGAACATGGACTGGGTGGCGGCGGCGCTCAAGCGGATCGTCGAGTTCACCCAGGACGGCGGCGAGATCAACGTCGTGGTCGCGGGCATCAACGTCGGCGCGCAGCCGTACTGGAACGCCGAGGCGACGATGCTCATGCACACCAAGGGCGTCCTGGTGATGACGCCGGAGTCGGCGATGGTGCTCACCGGCAAGCAGTCGCTGGACTTCTCCGGCGGCGTGTCGGCCGAGGACAACTTCGGCATCGGCGGCTACGACCGGGTGATGGGCCCGAACGGGCAGGCGCAGTACTGGGCGCCGAACCTGGTCGCCGCGCGGGACGTGCTGATGTCGTACTACGACCACACGTACGTCGCGCCGGGTGAGCGGGCCCCGCGCCGCGCGGTCACCACCGATCCCGTCGACCGCGACGTCTCCGACTTCCCGCACACCGTGGAGGGCAGCGACTTCACGACCGTCGGCGAGATCTTCTCGGCCGAGGCCAACCCGGACCGCAAGAAGCCGTTCGACATCCGGACCGTGATGCGGGCGCTCTCCGACCAGGACCACCCCGTCCTGGAACGCTGGGCGGGCATGGCGGACGCGGAGACCGCGGTCGTGCAGGACGTCCATCTCGGCGGCATGCCGGTGTGCCTGCTCGGCATCGAGTCGCAGGCGGTGCCGCGGCGCGGCTTCCCGCCCGCCGACGGCCCGGACGCCTACACCGCGGGCACGCTGTTCCCGCAGTCGTCCAGGAAGGCCGCGCGGGCGATCAACGCGGCCAGCGGCAACCGGCCGCTGGTGGTGCTGGCGAACCTGTCGGGCTTCGACGGCTCGCCGGAGTCGCTGCGGAAGCTGCAACTGGAGTACGGCGCCGAGATCGGCCGCGCGATCGTGAACTTCCGCGGTCCCATCGTGTTCTGCGTCATCTCCCGCTACCACGGCGGCGCGTTCGTGGTGTTCTCCAAGGCGCTGAACCCGAACATGACCGTCCTGGCGCTGGAGGGGTCGTTCGCCTCGGTGCTCGGCGGCGCGCCCGCCGCCGCGGTCGTGTTCTCCCGCGACGTGGACGCGCGCACCGCCGCCGACCCCCGCGTCCGGGACCTGGAGGCCCGCGTCGCCGCCGCCACCGGCCCCGACCGCGCCGCGCTGCTCGCCGAGCTCGACGAGCTGCGCTCGTCGGTCCGCGCGGAGAAGCTCGGCGAGGTGGCCACGGAGTTCGACCGCGTGCACGACATCCGCCGCGCGGTCGAGGTCGGCTCCGTCGACGCCGTCATCCCCGCCGCCGGGCTGCGCCCCCGCATCATCGAGGCGATCGAGTCCCGCCTGTCCTGACGGACCGCGCCCTCGGCCCTCAGGTTCCTGCGGGTGTCGGACGGCAACCGCACGCCGCGGTCGCCGACCCCGACCCCGACCGACCCCACGCCGACAGGCGGCGGCCCGGCCGAGCCGGGCGCGGGACCGCCCGGTCGACGATCATGCGGCGGAGCCGGACGCCCGGCCGGGCTACATCCCCTCGCCGTTCCAGCGGCCCGTGGAGCGGCTGCGGACGGGAAGCGTCGAGATGATCGGGACCGGGACCTGCTGGCCCTCCTGCCAGGCGCGGCCGATGCCCCAGTTGTGGCTGTTGTCGTCGGTGCGCTCGTCGGGGTGCTCCAGGCTCGCCGGGTCCGGCCCCCAGTCCAGTTCGAGCTGGGCGTGGTCGTGGTCGTGGTCGTCATGGTCGTGGTCGTGCGCCAGGCCCGGGCCCTGGCCGGCCTGGAGGCGGGCGGTGTCGAGCGCCTTGGCGATCGCGATCAGGCTCTTGTCCGACGCGTTGTGCTGGGCGAAGTCGACGTCGGGCTGGCCCTGCTCGCGCTGGAAGTCGATCGACTTCTTGAAGTCGGCCACGTCCTGGTCACTGCGGCCGGGGGTGCCGCGGCCCAGGTCGTGGGACGACATCGACCAGCGCATGAAGCCGCCGTCCGGGCCGTAGTTGAGGGCCTCGCCGCCCCAGCGCACCCACTCGTTCTGGGTGTACCAGTTGATCAGCTCGCCGTCGGAGCGCAGCAGCCAGGTGACGCCGCCCTCCATGGTGGTGAAGTGGCCGTGCTTGACCCGCGCCGGGCGGAAGAAGTACGTGCCGAGGTCGAGGGTGCCGAAGTTGCCCTCCATCTGGCCGTAGAGGGTGTACGCCTCCTCGTAGCAGGGGTGGTGCGCGAGCCGGTGCTCGGTCCAGCCCGCCTCGGAGTGGACGAGCCGCGTGTAGAAGCCGGTCACCGGGTCGACGTGCAGGTACTTGATGTAGAGGCCCGGCATGGGGCCCGCGTTGGGGACGGCGTCCCACGTCATCGCCTCGGTGTCCATGACGATGACCTCTTCGCGAGCGTCCTTCCAGCCCGGCGCCGCCGGGCTCTCGACCGCGTCGAAGCCCGCGTCGCCGTACTCGCGGTAGTGCAGGATGCGGGTGCCCTCGGCGAACTTCACGTAGTCGGCGGGCACGCCCTTGGGCGCGTACACGTACCCGCCCTTGCCGATCTTCCGGCCGCCGTAGTCCATCTCCCCTTCGACCACGTAGTACTCGGTGTTCGCGTGGTGGATCCCCGGCCCACGCCCCCAATCGGTGTGGAAGTCCACCCGCAGCGAGGAGGAGCCGTCCTCCTCGTCCACCGACAGCCGCCGCTCGCTGGCCCGGCCCTCGCCGCCCACCAGCTCGGCCGCGTGCCAGATGTAGTCCTGCTCCTGGATCAGTTCGACATGGGGTCGCACGCCGGTCGCCTCCCGTAGCGTCGTTCCGCCATGCGGAACGCTGTTTCATAACTCTGGGAGAGGATGGCCCGGAACTCGCCGCCCTGTCAATAGTGAATTCGTCACGGCGCCGGACGGGCGGAAATATCGGGCCGGGATGCGCGCCCTCTTTAACGGCTGTTACTAATGTAGCCGACCACACCCGCACGAGCGGAGGACCGCATGATCTACCTCGTCTACCGGATGAAGCTCACCGAACGCGCCCGGCGGAACATGAAGGAGTTCTGGGCCTGGCTGGAAGAACGGGAGCGCTGGTTCTACCGCGATCTGCCGACGGTGCGGGAAGTGCGCTGGCACTACAGCGTGGTGGGCGACGTCTACACGCTGGAGAACTGGGCCGCATTCGAGGACGAGGCGGCCTGGGGCGCCTACCGGAGCGCGCTGGCGACCCTCAAGGCCGACGGCGGCTGGGAGGACCAGCGGGTCACCCAGGACGACTGGTGGGACTTCGTGGACACCCGGATCGTCACCGACCCTCCCGTCCACCTGGGCTTCCGTCGCGAGCCGACGGCCTCCTGAGCACTCCGCACCCGCGGAACCGCCGGGGGCGCGCCGGCTCGGCGCGCCCTCCGGCCCGTCTCCCAGACGTAACACTTGGAAACATCAGACCTATTGACATCCCGCTCCCGTCCTCCGTAGTTTGCTGCATCGGAACAGCGTTCCCTCAACCGGAACAAGGACGCAAACCCCTACGGAGGCGCAGGTGCGTAAGCCTGTCATCATGTGTGCGGCGACGGTTGCGACCCTCGCCCTGGTCGCGTCCGGATGTTCGGGCAAAGACGCGAAAGGGAAGCCGGCTATCAAGGTCGGACTGATCGCTCCGATGAGTGGCGCGTTCGCCGTCCTGGGCATCTCCCAGCAGAACTCGCTCCAGGTCGAGATCGACCGGGTCAACGCGGCGGGCGGGGTGGACGGCGCCAAACTCTCGCTGGTCGCCCGGGACATGGCGCTCGACCCCGGCAAGGCGGTGCAGGCCGCCAACGAGTTCGCCGGCGACGACCAGATCAAGCTGATCATCGGCCCCTCGATCACCGCCTTCTACTCGGCCGCCAAGGGCGTTTTCGAGCAGCACAAGAAGATCAACTGCCAGCCCGGCGTATCCACCGGTGATTTCTCCTCGCTGCGCTACGGATTCCGTTCACAGGACCCAGCGGCCCTGGATATCCAGAAAGTTCTCGGTTATCTCCAGCAGCAGAAGGTGAAGACGTTCGGGCTCATTTACGAGAACGATGACACCGGCAAGCAGACCGACGCCATGCTGAAGGCCCAGGCGAGCAAATACGGCCTGAAGTACCTGGGCTTCCAGCAGACGCGGACCGACGACCAGAGCCATAAGGTCTATGTCGAGAAGCTGAAGGACGCCGAAGCGATCCTGCTGTCCAGCAACGTCGGCGGCGCCAAGACGATGGCCGCCGCCGGGGAGGCCGACTACCGCGGCCGGCTGCTCGGCACGGGCTCGGGCATGCAGAACATCTCGTTCGTGGAGGCCGCGGGCGACCACGCCCAGGGGGCGATCTTCCCCGCGCCCAACTACCAGTACCCGATCCGCGACCGCTCCCGGTGGGAGCCCGGCTACCGCGCGCACATCGAGGCGATCGAGAAGCGGTACGGCAAGAACGTGGGCCCGAAGACGGGCGCCTCCTCGCCCAAGGGCACCGCCATGGCCGCGGACTGCGTGTTCGCCTACGCCGCCGCCGCCAAGACGGCCGGGGGCACCGACCCCGGCAAGGTCGCCGCCGCGCTGGAGAAGCTGGCCGTGCCGGCGGCGCAGACACCGTCCGGCAACGCGATCAAGTCGGGGCCGTCGCACGAGTTCTACGACATCGGGGGCATCCACCTCTACCAGTGGAACAAGGACGGCCAGGGCTGGTACACCAAGCAGCTGGACGCCCCGAAGTGACGACGCAGGTCTGGGCGGACGGGATCTTCACCGGGGCGATCTACGCCCTGGTGGCCCTGTCGCTCGCGATCGTGTTCCAGCCCACCGGGGTGATGAACTTCGCCCAGGGCGAGGCGCTGGTGCTGGGAGCCGTGGTCGGGTACCAGGTCGTCACCCTGACCGGGTGGGGCTGGCCGGCCGCGGTGCTGATCGCGGTGCCGGCGGCGGTGCTGATGGGCATCGCCACGGAGCGGATGATCATGCTGCCGGTACGGCGGTCCGGGTCCCGGCACGCCTGGATCGTGGCCACCCTCGCCGCCGCGCTGATCTTCCAGGCGCTGTTCACGCTCCGGTACTACGACGTGGACGCGCTGCGCCCCGAGCCGATCATCGGCGGCGGCTTCGACCTGTTCGGCGACCCGGTGTCCTGGCAGCAGGTGCTGACCGTCGCCGTCGCCGTCGCGGTGATGGCGGGCTACGACGCGTTCCTGCGCCGCACCGCGTACGGGCGGGCGATCCGGGCGGCGTCGCACGACTCCGACGCCGCGGTGCTGATGGGCGTCCCGGTGCAGCGGATCGTGGTCCTCAGCTTCGTCATCGCCACGCTGATCTGCGCGGTGGCGGGACTGCTGGCCGCGCCGGCGCTGTTCATCGGCCCGGCGGCCGGGCTGATCTTCACCATCAAGGGGTTCACCGCCGCGGTGATCGGCGGGGTCGGCTCGCCGCGCGGCGCGCTGGCCGGCGGGATGATCGTCGGCCTGCTGGACGCCGTGGTGCGCAACCTGGTGAACGCGACCGCGGGCAACCTGGTGGCGTTCGCGCTGCTCGGCCTGATCCTCGTGGTGTTCCCCTCGGGCCTGTTCGGCAAGCGGACGGAGGCGCACTGATGGCCCGCGCACGGATTCCGGCGGCCCGGATCGGCGGGGCGCTGCCCCCGGTCCTCACCGCGATCGCCGCCGCGGTGCTCCTCGCCTGGCCCGCGATCACCGACTTCTACAGTTACAACGCGAACTACTACAACGGGATCGTCGCGGCGGCGGCGATCAGCGCCATCCTCACCATCGCCCTCAACCTGTCGATGGGCTACGGCGGGATGCTGTCGATGATGCACACCGGGCTGCAACTGCTCGGCGGGTACGCGACGGCGGCGCTGGTGGTGAAGGCCGGGCTGCCCTGGTACCTCGGCCCGGTGTGCTCGATCGCCGTCGCGGCGGCGGCGTCCGCGCTGGTCCTGGCGGTCAGCCTGCGCGCCGCCTACCTCTACTTCGGCATGATCACGATGGCCGCCAACCTGATCGTGCTGGAGGTCGGCCGGGACTGGGACGGCCTCACCGGCGGCGTGAACGGCCTGACCGGCGTCGCGCCCGGCGGCCTGTCGAAGGTGGCCTTCTACTACGTGGTGCTCGCGCTGCTGGTGCTCGCGTACGTGTTCCAGCGGAACCTGGTGCGCAGCGGCTACGGGCGCGCGTCGCTCGCGGTGCGCGAGAGCGAGGACGCCGCGTCCGCGATGGGGATCCGCCCCACCACCACCAAGCTGCTGGTGTTCACCGTGTCGGGCGCGGTGGCCGGGCTGTCGGGCGGGCTGTACGCGCTCCAGCTCGGGTTCGTCAATCCCGACGTCGGGCTGCTCGACAACGGGCTGGTGTTCTTCGTCGGGCTGTTCGTCGGCGGGATCGGCACGCTGGCCGGGCCGGTGCTGGGCGTGGCCCTGGTCGCGGTCCTGGTCGAGCTGATCAAGGACTACGCGCGGTACACCACGCTGATCCTCGGGCTGGCGCTGCTGGCCGCGATGATCCTGCTGCCGCGCGGGGTCGTCGGCACCTGGCGGGCCGGCCGGTTCGGCCGGGTCGACGACGCCGACGACGAGCCCGAGTCCCCGGCGGAGGAGCTCCCGGCGGTGCTCCCGGAGCCGGCGGCGCCGGACGTCCCGGCGCTGGAGGGCCGCGGGCTGGTCAAGCACTTCGGCGGCGTGAGGGCGGTGGACGGCGTCGACATCGCCGTCCGGGCCGGGACCGTGCACGGGATCATCGGCCCGAACGGGTCCGGCAAGTCGACCACGGTGTCCTGCCTGACGCGGTTCCACCAGGTGGACGCGGGCGAGGTGCTGGTCTTCGGCGATCCCGCGCCGGCGCGGCCGTGGGCGGTGCCGTCGCTGGGCGTCACCCGAGTCTTCCAGGTCCCGCACCTGTTCGAGCAGCAGAGCGTGCTGGACAACGTGCTGACGGGGATGCGGCGGCGCGAGCACTACGGCTGGCCCGCGGCGGTGCTGCGGCTGCCCGCCTACCGGCGCCGCGACCGGGAGAGCCGGGCGGAGGCGGCGGGGCTGCTGGCGTTCGCCGGACTCGCCCAGCGGGCGCACCGCCGGGCCGGGTCGCTGTCGCACGGGCAGAAGCGGCTGCTGGAGGTGGTGCGGGCGGTGGCGTCCGGGCCGCGGGTGCTGATCCTGGACGAGCCCGCCACCGGCCTGACCGGCTCGGAGATCGAGGCTCTGGCCCGGCTGTGCCGCGCGTTCCGCGACCGCGGGCTCGCGGTCGTGCTGATCGAGCACAACGTGGAGTTCGTCATGGGGATCTGCGACGCGATCACCGTCATCGACGGCGGCCGGGTGATCGCCGCCGGCGCGCCGGACGAGGTCCGCGGCGACCCGGCCGTGCTGGAGGCGTACCTGGGCCACCCGGAGCTGGTCGAGGAGGCGGCGGAGTGAGCGCGCTGCTGGAGCTGGCCGGGGTGCACGCCGGGTACGGCGGCGTCCGGGCGCTGCGCGGGATCGACCTGACCGTCGAGGAGGGCGAGTTCGTCGTCCTGCTCGGGCCGAACGGCGCGGGCAAGAGCACCACGCTCCGGGTGCTGTCCGGCCTGGTGAAGCCCACCGGGGGCGCGGTCCGGTTCGGCGGGCGGGACATCACGCGGGTGCCGGGCTGGCGCCGCGCCGGGCTGGGCATCGGGCACGTGCCGGAGGGCCGCCGGATCTTCCCGGACCACACGGTGCTGGAGAACCTGCGCCTCGGCGCGTTCCCGGTGCGGCGCCGGGAGGCGAAGCTGCTCGCCGAGGTGCTGGAGCTGTTCCCCCGCCTGGCCGAGCGCCGCGACCAGCCCGCCGGAACGCTGTCCGGCGGCGAGGCGCAGATGCTCGCGGTCGGCCGCGCGCTGATGGGCGAACCGCGCCTGCTGGTGCTGGACGAGCCGTCGCTCGGCCTGGCACCGCTCAAGGCCGCCGAGGTGTTCAGGCACGTCAAGCGGCTGCACACCGAGCGCGGGCTGTCGGTGCTGCTGGTGGAGCAGCTCGCGCTGGTCGCGCTGCGGCTGGCCGAACGCGCGTACGTGATGGAGCGCGGCGCGATCGCGCTGTCGGGCCCGGCGGAGGACGTCGCGGCCGACCCCGCCGTGCAGGCGGTGTACCTGGGGGCCGGCCCGGTCCCCGGCTGAACCGGGACGGAGCGGGCGCGCAGGACGACATCGTGGTCGTCGGCGGCGCCGGGACGGCGGGCATCCCCCCGCGCCGCCGCCACGGCGCCGGGCGGCGCACGGCGTCCGCGAGCCGTTCACCCGTAGGCAGTCGTCCCGGGCTTGACCACGCCGAGGAACGCCGCCAGCAGGACCATCGCCCACACCGCGTACACGTAGGGCAGGCACCCCCGCACGGATGCGCGGATGTCGCGCTCGACCTCGGGCGACGAGCCCGCGGCCATGAGCCGCGCGAAGGCCGGGCCGAACGGCCGCAGCCGCCACCGGATCATGACGCCGCCGAGGATGCACAGCGCGTACGCCCCCGCCTTGGCGCCCAGCCATCTCGGGTTCGTGGTGACGCCGAACGGCTCGGGCGCCGCGATCGTGTAGGCCGCGACGCCGAGCAGCCCCGCGGCCAGCCCGCCGCGCACGGCGAGGTCCAGCAACCGCGCGACCCGGCCGAGCGGGGTGGCGCCCCGCACATGGTCGTAGAGCACCAGCGCCAGCCAGGCGAGCCCGCCCGCCCAGGCGAGCGCGACCGTCCAGCCGGGCAGCAGGTCGCGCCCGAACGGGCCGGCCGCCATGAGCGTGACGCCGCTCGGCAGGAACAGCACCAGGCAGACGCGCGGCGCCATGTCCACGACGCTCATCACCCTGGCCCCGACCGCGCGCGCCTCGGGCGACAGGTCGGGGCGCAGGATGAAGCGGCTCGCGTAGAAGACGCCGAGGTCGCCGCCGAGCCAGTAGACGAACAGCAGCAGGTGCAGCAGCACCGCCATGCTGTGGAGATCCAGGCCGTGCACCGCGTCGATCACACGGTGAATCTATTTGTCTGATGTATATAGGTCAAGGCTGATGGCGGGCGCACCACCCCGGCGACTGAGTGGGCAGTCGACGCCGCTCCACCCCGTCTTCCTCCCACGACTTCCGTTACACCTTGAAAAGTCTGACCTTGACTTGCACGAGCTCGTGCGTACCGCCGGAGGGCAGACCGATGGCGCTCATGGACGGGTTTCGGCCCGGACCGCGGCAAGGACTCCCCAGGTTCCGCCTGCGCGGGCCCGTCAGGTGAGGTGCTGGAAGGCGACGTGCAGGACGAGGAACGCCGCGAAGCCCAGCAGGAGGCTGCCGATCGCGTTGACGGCGGCCCTGGTGTACGCGGCGTCCTGGATCAGGTGGACGGTGTCGAGCTCGAACGTGCTGAACGTGGTCAGCGCGCCGCACAGGCCGGTGCCCATCAGCGCCTCGACATAGGTACCGGTCCCGGCCCCGTGCAGGGCGCCCAAGGCGCCCGCGCCGAGGAGGTTGACGGAGAGCGTGCCCCACGGCATGGACTTCCCCGCGGCCGCCTTGACGTAGCCGTCCACGACATAGCGGAGCACGGCCCCCACGGCGCCGCCCGCGAGGACCAGGACCGACACGACCAGGGTCGTCACGGCGCTCCCCCGGGGTCGTGGTGGGGGATCCTCCGGCCGAGCACGAGGCCGGCGGCGATCGCGATCCAGCCGAGCACCACGCTGGCGGCGGCGTAGCCGATGCCGAGGCCGGCCCTGCCGCCGTCGCCGAGGGTGTAGATCCCGTCGATCAGGTGCGAGAACGTGGTGAACCCGCCCAGGTAGCCGGTCACCGCGAGCGGGCGCGCCCAGGGGTGCGGACGGCCGCCGAGCAGGTAGCTCGTCAGGATCCCCATGGCGAGGCAGCCGAGGATGTTGACGGTGAAGGTGTTCCAGGGGAAGCCGAGCTGCGCCGCCGGAATCGCCCGGCCGAGCCCGTATCGCGCGAGTGCCCCGAGCGCGCCTCCCACCGAGATGTCGGCGATCACCCGCGGATTCAGGCCGGGGAGGGGCGGCGGTCCCTTGTGCGGATGGAGCACACGGGCTTCGGCCCGCTCGCGGTGGTGCAGGCGTCCCCGCAGCGGCTCCGTCATGGCGCGGGAAGGAGCCGGCGGACCGCGTCGACCGTGTCCTGGAACGCCGCGTCCACCGCCGGGGAGCGGTCGCCGAGCATCCGGGCCCACGCTCCGCTGTCGCCGGGCAGGACGCTCGCGCCGCCGCGCAGGCCCGTCCCGGCGACGGCCTCGTGCATGGCGTCCGCGACCTCCCGCGCGGGTCTCGCCCGCGTGATGACGTACAGGGACGCCATGAGCCCGAAGCCGCCCATCACCGCGGGGCCGGTCACCGCGTGCTCGTCCGGGACGAGCCGGAGCGGGTCGGCGAACAGCAGCCGGCCGTCCGGGTCGCGGACCTCCAGGTCGGCGCAGTAGGCGGTATAGGCGTGCCATTCGCCGCGCGCCAGCCGCCCGGCCATCAGCTTCTCGCCGAGGAGGACGGTCGCCTCCGGGTCGGCGGTGACGCTCATGCGCTGGTAGAACCGCGACCCCCCGAACGGGATCGTGGTCGCGGGCAGGTACTCGACGCGGCTGCCCGGCCCGGCGGCGAGGTCGACGACCTGCGTGGCGTAGTCGTGCTCCATCCGGTAGATCCGCGTGGCGGTCTGGGTGGTGAAGTGCACGGACGTCCCCGGCCCGCAGTCCAGGCCGATGCGGAACCGGTCGCCTTGCAGGACGCCGGCCCCGGACGTCATGAACAGCACGTGCGGCGTGTCCGGCCGGTCGGCGTCCGGGTACAGGGGACGCGTGGTGTGCAGCGGCGCCTTCTGGAAGCAGCCGGTCAGCTCCGTCCGGCCGCCGGCCACCGCGAAGCCGAGCTCCAGCACGCCGACCTTGCCCGGCGCCCCGACCGGGAGCGTGTCCGGCGCCCCGGCGTGCCGCGCCACCTCGGCGGGCAGCCACGCCGGGGCGCAGCGCTCCGGCGCCGTCCGGGCGAGGCCGGCGGACCCGCCGGGCGCGCTCATCACGCCGGTGAGCACATCGCCTCCCGCCGCGCGAGGACGAAGTCGGCGACGTCGGCGACGCCGGTCCCGGTGAGGCAGTCGGTCAGCACGACCGGGCGCGGCCCGCGCACCCTCCGCGCGTCGCCCTCCATCACCGCGAGGTCGGTGCGCACGTACCGCGCGATGTCGATCTTGTTGATGACCAGCAGGTCGGAGTCGGTGGTGCCCGGCCCGCGCTTGCGCGGCATCTTCTCGCCCTCGGCGGTGTCCAGGACGAACACGAACACGTCGGCGAGGGCCGGGCTGAAGGTGAGCGTCAGGTTGTCGCCGCCGCTCTCGAAGAGCAGCACGTCGATGTCGGGGAAGCGGTCGAGCATCTCCGACGCCGCCGCGAGGTTCATCGTGGGGTCGTCCCGGACGGCCGTGTGCGGGCACGCCCCCGTCTCGACGCCCACGACCCGCTCGGCGTCCAGCGTGCCGGCGAGGGTGCGGCGGACGTGCTCGGCGTCCTCCTGCGTGTAGATGTCGTTGGTGATCACGCCGGGCCGATGCCCCCGCTCCACCAGGACGGGGACCAGCGCCTCGATGAGCGCGGTCTTCCCCGAGCCCACCGGGCCCCCGATGCCGATCTTGTACACCTGCTCCATTTCCATGTCGTCCCCCATCGTCCGGTCAGGTGATGAACAGCCGCGCCTCGGCCCGCTCGTGCACGGCGGCGACCGCGTCGGCGGCGGGCGTCGAGGCGTGCAGGTCCCGCGGGTCCCGGGCGGCCAGCGCCGCGCCGGCCGCCCGGACGAGGTCCGGCCGCACCTCGCGCAGCAGCGCCTGCGCCCGCCGGAAGTCGATCCGGCCGAGCCGCACCGCCGCCGCGGCGCAGCTCGCCGCGAAGGCGTACAGGTCGCTCGCCACCGCGTCCCGGACGGCCACCCCGAGGCCCGCGTGCACGGTTCCCACGACGACCGGGTGCGTCCCCGGCGTCGCGCCGTCCGCGACGAGACCGGCCAGCCGGGCCGCCGGGACGGACCCGAACGCGGGAGCGGCGGTGTCGAGGACCTGCCGGCCGGTGCGCACCGACGCCGTCCGCTGCTCCCGGTTCAGCTTGATCGCGTGGAGCCTGCGGTCGGTCTCCACCAGCAGGTCCCAGTCGCCGGCGGTCACCGCCCGGTGCGCCAGCGCCAGCGCCGCCGCGTCGGCGGTCCCCGCCGCCCGCACCAGGTCGGACACCAGGCCGCGCAGGTCCTCCGCCGCGACCGCGCCGAGCTGGACGTGGCCCTCCAGCCCGTGCGACAGGGTGTAGAGCCCGCTGGGAAAGCCGGAGTCGGTGAGCTGGAGCTGCGCCAGCAGCGCCTCCAGCCCACCGGTTCCCGGCGGCGTGCTCGTCATGCGATGTAGAACAGCCGGTTCAGCGGCAGCTCGCGCGCCGGCTCGATGGACACGGGCTCCCCGTCCACGGTGACCCGGTAGGTCTCCGGGTCCACCCTGACCTCGGCGAGCGTCGAGTTGTACATCATGTGCCGCTTGTCGACGGTGCGGCACTGCCGGACCGGCCGGATGATCCGCTTCAGCTCGAGCTTCTCCGGGACGCCCGACGAGATCGCGGCGTCCGACATGAACGTCACGCACGTCGCGCCCAGCGCCGTGCCCATCGCCCCGTACGTCGGCCGGAAGTAGACCGGCTGCGGGGTGGGCAGCGAGGCGTTCGGGTCGCCCATCTGCGCCCAGCTGATCAGGCCGCCCTTGACGACCATGGCCGGCTTCGCCCCGAAGGAGCGGACCGGCCACAGCACGATGTCGGCGAGCTTGCCGTCCTCCAGGGTCCCGATCTCGTTCGCCATGCCGCAGGTGCGGGCCGGGTTGATGGTGACCTTGGCCAGGAAGCGCAGCACCCGGTGGTTGTCGTTGCGCGAGGAGTCCTCGGGCAGCGGGCCGCGCTTGTCCTTGCAGTGGTGGGCGACCTGGAAGGCCCGGGTGACCGACTCCCCGACCCGGCCCATCGCCTGCGAGTCCGAGCCGATGATGCTGATGATCCCGAGGTCGTGGAGCACCGTCTCCGCCGCGATCGTCTCGGCGCGGACGCGGCTCTCGGCGAACGAGATGTCCTCGGGGACGTCGTAGCTGAGGTGGTGGCAGACCATCGTCATGTCCAGCAGCTCGTCCGCCGAGTTCATCGTGTAGGGCAGCGTCGGGTTGGTCGAGGCCGGCAGGACGTTGGGCTCCGAGGTGATCCGCAGGATGTCGGGCGCGTGCCCGCCGCCGGCGCCCTCGGAGTGGTAGGTGTGGATCGCGCGGCCGTCGATCGCGCTGATCGTGTCCTCGACGAACCCGGCCTCGTTCAGCGTGTCGGTGTGGATGGAGATCTGCACGTCGTGGTCGTCGGCGACCCGCAGCGCGCAGTCGATGACCGCGGGCGTCGTCCCCCAGTCCTCGTGGACCTTCAGGCCGCAGGCGCCGGCGCGCAGTTGCTCGTCCAGCGGGCCGGGCAGGCTGCCGTTGCCCTTGCCGTAGACGGCGATGTTGACCGGGATGCCCTCGTAGGCCTGCAGGATGCGGGAGATGTTCCACGGTCCGGGCGTGCAGGTCGTCCCGCGGCTTCCGTCGGCCGGCCCCGTCCCGCCGCCGAGCAGGGTCGTGATGCCGTTGCTGAGCGCGTGCTGCGCCTGCTGCGGCGCGAGGAAGTGGACGTGGCTGTCGATCGCGCCGGCCGTCGCGATGAGGTTCTCGCCCGAGATCACCTCGGTGCCGGGGCCGACGATGAGCCGCCGGTCCACCCCGTTCTGGGTGTGCGGGTTGCCGGACTTCCCGACGCCGGCGATCCGCCCGTCCTTGATGCCGATGTCGCCCTTGACGATGCCCAGCAGCGGATCGATGATCACGGCGTTGGTGATCACCGTGTCCAGGGTGGTCGTCGCGCTCAGCGAGGCCGGGTCCGCGGACATGCCGTCCCTGGCCGTCTTCCCGCCGCCGTACTGGGTCTCGTCCCCGTAGTGCCCCTCGTTGTAGTCCTTCTCCACCTCGATGACGAGGTTGGTGTCGCCCAGGCGGATCCGGTCGCCCACGGTGGGGCCGTACATGCTCGCGTATTTCTGGCGCGAGATCGTCGTCGCCATCGTCATCCCCTCTTCGATCGGCCGGCGCCCGCCTTCGAGCGCCCGGCGCCGGCCCGGTGCCCGTTGCCGGCTCCGTCGCCGCTCGGGACCTCGCTGTCCAGGTAGCCCCACTCGTGCATCCGGCTGAACGCCGCCTCCCGCGCCGCGCGGGACCGGACGCTGCCATTGAGCAGGCCGCCGAACCCGACGATGCGCATGCCGCCGCCGTACTCGACGAGCTGGATCTTCTTGGTGTCGCCGGCCTCGAACCGGACGGCGGTGCCGGCCGGGATGTCGAGCCGCATTCCGAAGGTCTTCTCGCGGTCGAAGCTCAGCGCCCGGTTCACTTCGAAGAAATGGAAATGCGAACCGATCTGCACGGCCCGGTCACCGGTGTTCCGCACGGTCAGCGTCTCCCTTCGCTGACCGATGTTCAGTTCGATTTCCCCTTTACCGAATATGTAGATGTCATCCGCCATGAGCGGCCGCCCCCTCCAGGATCGTCTCGGTGTTCTCGGTGAAAGCGTGGTGATGCTGCGGCCCATGGGAGTGCCCGTGTCCGTGCCCGTGCCCATGGCCGTGCCCGTGGCCCGCGGCCGCGCCGAGGCCGTCGTCGCCGGCGCGGTCCCAGCGCCGCTCGGCCTCCGCGGCGCGCTCGCGGATCAGGGCCGCGACGGCCGCCGGCCGGAGCAGCGGCCCGGCCGACACGGCCCCGGGGCACGGCGGCGGCGGGACCAGCGAGGCGGGGACGAGCGCGACCTCGCGGGCCCCCAGGCGGCGGCAGCGCTCCACCCCCTCGACCACGTCGGGCTCGCCGCCGTCCAGGGCGACCTCCACCCGGCGGACCGGAAGGTAATGCCAGACCAGCCGCGCGACCTTGAACAGCTCCGCGTCGGCGTCGGGTCCGGCGGCCGGCGCCACCAGCAGCACGGCCCCCGCGTCGTCCCCGCCCCGCGCGACCCGCATGACGGCCGCGCGGATCCAGCCCACGAGGTGCGTCAGGGTGCCGAGCGGCTCGGCGAGCAGCAGGTCGCCCGGCGACCGGTCGCGGGCGGCCCAGGCCAGGGTCTGCGCGGCGGCGGGCACGAGGTCCGCGTCGCGGCCCAGCGTCATCGGCACGGCGACGGCGCGCGGGCTGTCGCGCAGCGCGGTCCGCAGTCCCCGCCCGGGTCCGCGGATCTCACCCGCGCCGGGCAGGACGGACGCGGCCGCGCCGTCCGGGAGCGGGCCGCGGCTCTCGTGCCCGCCGACCGGCAGGACGGCGCGTCCGGGTGGTCCCGTCACTTGCCGCCGCCGACGGGGTCGTGGCAGGAGACGAGCTTGGTGCCGTCGTCGAACGCCGCCTCGACCTGGATCAGCGGCAGCATGCCGCGCACGCCCTGCATCACGTCGTCCGGCCCGACGACCTTCTTGCCCAGTTCCATGCAGTCGGCGACGGACTTGCCGTCCCGCGCGGCCTCGACGATGGCGGAGCTGATCAGCGCCACCGTCTCGCCGTGGTTGAGCTTCAGGCCGCGCTGCCGGCGCTTCTCCGCCATCTGCGCGACGGTGAAGATCTGCAGCTTGTCGATTTCTCGTGGTGACAGGTTCATCGAATGCCCCCTTCTGCCCGGACGCGGCCGGAACGCGGACGGCGGCGCGTCCTCACGCGGCCCGCCGGATCTTGGAAAAGATCGGGACGGCGGCCAGGAACACCCAGGCGACCAGCACGAACGGCCAGGTCAGGGTGTGGCCGCCGACCACGTTGAACAGGTTGGTGAGACCGGCGGTCAGTCCGGCGGCGGTCGCCGCCCCGATCGCCGCGTAGACGGCGCCCGCCGGGCTGAGCGCGACGAACGTCCCGCCCAGTGCGATCCCGGTCAGCACCGCGTTGTAGCCGTACAGGCCGGCGCCGAGGTCGGCCGCCTGCGCGCCGAGCCACCAGCCGGTCAGCAGGCCGATGAGGCTGGACACGGCCGCCGCCGCCGCGACCACCCGGCTCGACACCGCGAGCCCGATCAGGAAGATCAGCCCCACGTACCACTTGTCCTGGAAGAACACCTGGCCGATTCCGTTGAAGAAGCCCTGCCAGAAGTCGTGCCAGGTCATCGCGGTGCCGGGGTCGGCGGCCGACGGTGGGGCGGTGTTGGCGTGGTCGCCCCACACCCGGCCGTACGACGGCGCGCCGATCGCCATGACCAGCGCGACGACGCAGAACGGCGCGGTGAAGGTCGGCAGGTTGTACGGGGTGAGCACGGCGTTCAGCGCGGCGGTGAGCACGCTGCCGGCCACCGCCCCGCCGACGACCACCGCCACCGTCGACCAGGTCGCGCCCAGGTAGAGCACGAACGCGACGCCGATGAGCGTCCCGTTGAAGCCCTCCAGGCCCATCGAGACGCGGTCCCAGGTGACGCCGAGCAGGTGGGCGGTCGCGGTCGCGGTCACGACGCCCAGCAGCGCGAAGGCGCCGAACTGCCAACCGCCGACGAACAGCGCGATGAGGAAGAGCAGCCCGGTCCAGACGCTGGGCTGGAAGTCGACCTGGGCGACGCCCCGGGGAATCGTCAGGAGAGCTTCCCGCGCCCGCTGCGACGCGGGCGCGCGTCCTGCGCCGCGCGCATCCGCCGATGGCGCGTCCGCGGACGGCGGTGGTGGCGCCATCGACCCTCTCCCATCGCCCGGGACCCGCACGGAACGGGCCTGTGACCGGCGCTCGCGTGTATGGACAACCGGCACACTTCCCGCGTTCTCGCATCGCGAAAAATCAGTAATCGCAAATCATTGGTCAAGCCCTGGAATATCGAGTTTGGCGCACAACGCAAATGCGAAACATAAGAGCGGAAGCGTTCCCGCCGCGCGTCGGCGGAAGACGGATCGACGATTGGTTCGCATATGTCGACGGGCCTCAATACGGGAGATTCCGCCTGGCTCATGGTGAGCACCGCGATGGTGCTCCTGATGACTCCCGGGCTCGCCTATTTCTACGGCGGCATGGTCCGCTCGAAGAACATGCTGTCGATGCTCTACATGAGCTTCATCTGCATCAGCCTCGTCACGGTCCTGTGGTTCCTCTACGGCTACGGAATGACGTTCGGCAAGGACGCCGGCGGCCTCGGCCTCATCGGCTGGGGCGACTGGCGCCTCGGCCGCATCACCCCGGACACGCTGCAGGGCCGGATCCCGAAGCAGATCTACGTCTGCTTCCAGCTGACGTTCGCCATCATCACCGTCGCGCTCATCAGCGGCTCGATCGCGGGCCGCGCCAGGTTCGGGCCGTGGATCCTCTTCGTCATCGTGTGGGTGACGCTCGTCTACATCCCCATCGCGCACTGGGTGTTCGCCAGTTCCGGCTGGCTGAGCAAGTGGGGGGTGATGGACTTCGCCGGCGGCCTCGTCGTCGAGCTGAACTCCGGCATCTCCGGGCTCGCCATGGCGCTCGTGCTGGGGCCGGGCGTCGCGTTCCGCCGGGGGGAGGGGCCCCGCCCGGACAACATCCCGTTCGTCCTGCTGGGCCTCGGCCTGCTGTGGTTCGGCTGGTTCGGCTTCAACGCCGGCTCGGCGCTGACCGACGGCGCGCTCGCGACCCGCGCGTTCGTCAGCACGATGATCGCGGGCTGCGCCGGGATGCTGGCCTGGCGGACGGTGGAGTGGCTCCGGTTCCGGCACCTGACCAAGCTCGGCTCGACCAGCGGCGCGCTCGCCGGGCTGGTCGCCATCACCCCGTCCTGCGCCTTCGTCAGCGTCGAGGGGGCCTTCCTCATCGGCGTCGTCGCCGCCGTCGTGTGCACGTACGCCGTGGAGCTGAAGCTCGTCGCCGGATACGACGACACCCTCGACGTCACCGGCATCCACGGCGCCGGCGGGATCGTCGGGGTGGTGTCGCTCGGCTTCCTGGCCACCGGCTGGGGCCGCGGCGCGCCGGGCCTGTTCTACGGCGGATCGGCCTCGGTGCTGGGCAAGCAGGTCGTCGCGGTCCTCGCGGTCGGCTTCTACGCGTTCGTCGCCACCTTCGTCATCGGCAAGGTCATCGATCGGCTGTTCCGGATGCGGACGACCGAGGAGGAGCAGGCCGCCGGAATGGACGCCGCCTTCGCCGATGACTGACCCGGCCCCGGCCGGTCCTCGCGCGGGCCAGCCCGCCGTCGAGCCGTCCCCGCTACCGGTTCCGCTACGACCGGCGGAGCCTGCTCCTCGCGGAGGCCGTGCGCGAACACGTGCCGGACGTCCTGGTCTGCATGCTGCCGCACCCCGTTCCCGGATGACGCCGCCTTGACACGGTCCCGACGGTAGCCGAATATTGATTCCGATTCCGATGTCAAGAGTGGTGGGCACCGATGGACCAGATTCTGTACGAGGTCAGGGACCGCGTCGCGGTCATCACGCTGAACCGCCCCGAGGCGGCCAACGCCCAGACCATGGAACTGCTGGACGACCTCGACGCGGCCTGGGCGAAGGCGGCGGCCGACGACGAGGTCCGGGTCGTCGTGCTGCGCGGCAACGGCCGGCACTTCTCGGCCGGGCACGACCTGAAGAGCGGCGGCCCCCGCCCGGAGAAGCTCACCCTGGAGTACATCTACGGCATCGAGGCGCGCCGCTACCTGGAGTACTCGCTGCGGTGGCGGAACGTCCCCAAGCCGTCGATCGCGGCGGTGCAGGGCAAGTGCATCGCGGGCGGGCTGATGCTGTGCTGGCCGTGCGACCTGATCGTGGCGGCCGAGAACGCGCAGTTCTCCGACCCGGTCGTGCACATGGGCATCGGCGGCGTCGAGTACCACGGCCACACCTGGGAACTCGGCCCGCGCAAGGCCAAGGAGATCCTCTTCACCGGACGCGCCATCACCGCCGACGAGGCCGAGAAGGTCGGCATGGTCAACCGCGTCGTGCCCCTGGACGACCTGGACGCCACCGCGATGGAACTGGCCGGGCAGATCGCCCGGATGCACCCCTTCGCACTGCGGCAGGCCAAGCGCGCCGTCAACCAGACCCTCGACGTGCAGGGCTTCTACGCCGCCGTCCAGTCGGTCTTCGACATCCACCAGACCGGCCACGGCAACGCCCTCAGTGACAGCGGCTTCCCCGTCCTCATGCAACTGGACGGCATGAAGGACAAGCTCAAGAGCCAGTGAGCGACCCCGTCAAGCATTGACATCGATATCGAGTTTGCGTGCGGGTCGGGAGGCCGGATGGACTTCGGGGTGCAGCTCGGCGCCGTCAGCCCCCGGCTGTGGGGCGCGGTGGCCGAGGAGGCGGACCGGCTGGGGTTCGAGTCGGTGTGGATCCCCGAGCACCTGGTCCTGCCGGTCGGCGCGGCCGGGAGCCCGCACGAGGGGTCGGACCACCCGCCGATCCCCCCGGACGTCCCCGTCTTCGACGCCTTCGGCGTGCTGTGCCACCTGGCCGCGCGGACGAGCCGGATCAGGCTCGGCACGTGCGTGTACAACATCGGGCTGCGGCACCCGTTCGTGACGGCGCGGGCCGCGGCGACGGCGGACGTGCTGTCCGGCGGGCGGCTGGCGTTCGGCGTCGGAGCCGGCTGGCTGCGGGCGGAGTGGGAGGCGGCCGGGCTCGACTTCGACCGCCGCGGCGCGCGGATGGACGAGGCCCTCGCGGTCTGCCGCCGGCTGTGGAGCGAGCCCGTGGTGGAGCACCACGGGGAGCACTTCGGCTTCGGCCCCGTGGCGTTCGAGCCCAAGCCGGTGCAGCGGCCGGGGCCCGCGCTGCACATCGGCGGCGACGGGGCGGCGGCGCTGCGCCGGGCGGCCACCGTCGGCACGGGCTGGATGCCGATGAACCACACCCTCGACCGGCTCCCCCGCTCGCTGGAGCGGCTCGGCGAACTCGCCGAGCGCGCGGGCCGGACGTCCCCCGTCGAGGTCACGCTGCCGGGCGCGCGGATCTCCCGGCCCGAAGAGGTCGAGGCCCACGCCCGGGCCGGGGTCACGCGCCTGATCGTCGCCCCCTGGGCCCGGTCCCGGGAGGCGCTGGACGGCCTGCGCCGCTTCGCCGCCGAATTCCTCGCCTGACGGGCCGGGGCGGCGGCCCGGCCCGCTACCCGTCCCCGGCGGACCGGGCGCCCTCGAAGGTCCTGGCGGTGGCGATGCAGCTGAGGCGGTCGCCGTTGCCGGCGTCGCGCAGTTCCACCTGGGCGAGCCCGTCCCGCTGGCGGGCGGTGGCGACGACGGGGCCCACGCGGGCGGGCTGGACGTAGCGCAGGCCGAGCGAGCACAGCGTGCCCCCCGGCGCCAGCGACAGCGCCGCCTCCTCGGCGGCCAGCGCGATGAGCCCGCCGTTGACGGTGCCGGAGACGTTCAGGCCGTCCTCGGACCGGGGCAGGACCGCCACGCCCGGCGCGCGGCGCTCGCAGCCCGCGCGCTCGGCGAACGGCACGGCCAGCAGGTCCCCGCGCGCGGGCAGTTCGACGTCGAAGCTGGACGGCAGCCTCAGGCCGGGGTCGGGCGCCATCATGAACGAGGCGTTCGCGATCGCCAGCGGCCCGGCGGACGAGGTGAACTCGACCGACGAGACGAAAACCGAGCGGCCCACCTTGACGACCCTCGCGACGCCCTCGACGCCGCCGCCGGCGGGGGCCGGGCGGTACAGCTGCACGTCGAGTTCCAGGGTGACCGGCACGCGGGGCGTCGTGACCTGGGTGGCCAGCAGGCCGGTCAGGATGTCGGCCCACGCCGCCAGGATGGACGTGCGCAGGCGTGCCGTGCCCGGCGCGTGCATCACGGGGGTGATCGAGGCCGAACCGCGCAGGTCCTCGCCGTCCTTCCTGGTGGCGAAGCCCAGCTCGTCGAGCATGTACGTGCGCGCCGGCGACTCGTTGCCGATGGTCACTCCCCGTGCTCCTTCGTGTCGACGGGCCCTTGCAGCGCCGGGAGGACCTCCTCGGCGAAGAGCCGGATCGTCTCCGGCGTGCCGAAGTCGTGGAACTGGCAGACGAACAGCTCGGCGCCCGCCGCGCGCTCGCGGGACAGCGCGGCGGCGACCTCGTCGGGGGTCCCGGCGATCAGCCCGCCCCACGCGCCGAAGCGGCGGCGGGCCGTCTCGACGACCTCCTCGCGCGCCGCCGCGGAGGCGGCGAGGCCGATCGGGTGCTGCACCGAGACCCGGGCCGCGCCCGCCGAGGGGCGGAGCGCGGCGAGCCGGTCGACGGCGCCCGACGGGCAGTTCCACCAGTCGGCGCGACCGGCGACCAGCGGCATCGTGAGCGTCGGGCCGGCGCCGCCGAGGTGGATCGGGACCCGGCCCGCGAGGGGCCGCGGCCGGCAGATCGCGTTCCGCAGCGTCCAGTGCACGCCGACGAAGTCGACCGGGTCCCCCGTCCACAGGAGGCGGAGGATGTCGATCGTCTCGGCGAGCCGCCCGGCCCGGGCCGCCGGACCGGGATCGTGGAACCCGTAGTCGGTCAGCTCGCCGGCGACCGATCCCCAGCCCAGGCCGAGCTCCAGCCGCCCGCCGGACACCGCGTCGAGGCTCGCGGCCATCTTCGCCAGCACCGCCGGGTGGCGGAACTCCGCGCAGAGCACGAGGTGGCCGATGCGCAGTCGCTCGGTGCGCATGGCCGCCGCCGTGGCGACCGTCCAGGCGTCCAGCATGTCGAGGCCGCGGTCCACCGGAGGGGCCAGGTGGTCGATGAACCAGGCGGAGTGGAAGCCGGCCTCCTCCGCCGCCCGGACCCGCCGCTCGATGGCGGCGAAGTCCATCCGGACCTGCGGCAGGTAGAGGCCGGCGAGCGCCCGCTCCGGCGGACCGGACCGCCCGGTCACACCGGCAGGAGGCGGGACAGGTTGCCGCCCATGATCTTCGCCTTGGCGGACTCGTCGAGGTGGGCGAGGTCGTCGACGTAGGTGATCGGGTCGGCCTTGCCCTCGGGGTGGGGGAAGTCCGAGCCGAACAGCACCCGGTCGATGCCGAGCAGGTCGGCGAGCGCGGCCATGTCGTCCTCGATGAACGGGCTCACGTGGATCAGCCGGCGCATCTGCTCCACCGGGTCCTCCTGGAAGCCCTGCGGCATCTTCTTGAAGGTGGTCCGCAGCTTCTCCAGCAGCGGCCCCACCCAGGACGACCCGGTCTCGATCGTGGCGATCTTCAGGTCGGGGAAGCGGGACAGGCAGCCGTGGCAGATCAGCGACGCCACCGTGTCCTCGATCGCCCGCCACTGCCCGATCTCGCGGAAGGGCTGCAGGGTGAACGGCAGGTACTCGCGCTGCTTGCCCTCCCAGTCGGCGGTGTAGCGCTGGTAGCCGCTGTCGGACGAGTGGAACGCCACCATCGTCCCGCTGTCCTGGACGAGCTTCCAGAACGGGTCGAACTCCGGCAGCGCGACCGAGCGCGGGCCGGAGACGCCGAACGCGGGCGCGGGGCGGACCAGCACGACGCGCGCGCCGCGCTCCAGGCACCACTCCAGCTCCTTGACCGCCTCCTCCACGATCGGGAGGGTGATCACCGGGGCGGTGTAGATCCGGTCCCGGTAGTTGAACGACCAGACGTCGTCCAGCCAGCGGTTCAGGGAGTGGACGGCGGCGTGGGTGAGCTCCGGGTCGTCCCGCATCCGGTCCTCCAGGAGGCTGGCCAGCGTCGGGAACATCAGGCTCCGGGAGATGCCCTGCTCGTCCATCAACTCCAGCCGGGGCCCGGGCTCCCGGAACGCGGGGATCGACTCGATCGGCTTGCCGACGATCTCCCGGTAGGACTTGCCCTCCGGGTTCCCGTTCTTGAAGTAGTCCTCCTGCGCGCCCGGCCGGGCGACCTTCTCGAACGTCGGATTCGGGATGTACTCGCTGATCTGGCCCCGGATCGCGATCTTCGTCCGGCCGCGGACCTGCACGTACTCGATGGCGCCCTGGTACTCCTTCGGGAGGTACCGGGTGAAGGCGTCCTCGGTCTCGTACAGGTGGTTGTCCGCGTCGAACAGCGGGAACGGCAGCTCGCGTGACGGCATGAGAGTCACCTTTCGGAAATCGCGCGGTGATCGCGCTGGGCGCCCGGCGGGCCGGGCCGGTGTCGGGTCAGGGACGGGGGGCGGAGGTGGCCGGGTCGGCGACACCGATCCGGACGACGGCCCGGTCCTGGTAGAAGGCGATGTGGTCGCGCAAGGCGGCGACCTGGGGGTACGGCTCGGGGTACTCCCAGGCGACCGGGTCGGCGCCGTCCCGCGGCCGCCAGTACTTCGCCCGGCCCTTGAAGGGGCACCGCGACGTGTGGTCGGACGGGGCGAGGTGCTCGAACCGCACGTCGGCGCGCGGCACGTAGAGGACGAGGCCGTGGTCCTGCTCCTCGACCAGGAGCGCGGCCGTCGTCTCGGCCAGCGTCACCCCGTCGAGGGAGACGTGGACGAGGTTCCGTTTGCGGCGCACGTCCACGCGGTAGTCCGGCCGTTCGACGTAGCCCGACGGTTCCATCTCTTCTCCCCTCATCACGGGCGGCTCAGCGAGCCGTCGCGCACCTGCTCGCGCAGCCGGAACTTCTGGATCTTGCCGGTCGCGGTGCGCGGGAAGTCGGTGACCAGGTGCACCGACTCCGGCCACTTCTGCCGGGCGAGCCCGGCCGCGGCGAGGTGGGCCCGGACGTCGTCCAGCGACACCGGGCCGGCGCCCTCGTGCGGGCGGACCACCGCGGTGGCGTGCTCGCCCAGCCGCGCGTCGGGCTCGGCCACGACGCTGACCTCGGCGACCTGCGGCATGCCGAGCAGCAGCGACTCGATCTCCTGCGCGCTGATGTTCTCGCCGCCGCGGATGATGACGTCGGCGACGCGGTCGGTGATCGTGAGGTAGCCGTCGGCGTCCACGGCCCCCATGTCGCCGGTGCGGTACCAGCCGTCGGCGGTGAACGCGCGGGCGGTCAGCTCCGGGTCGGTGTAGCCGATGAAGCAGTCCGCGCCGCGGGTCAGGATCTCGCCGTCCTCGTCGAGGCGGAACTCGGCGCCGGGCAGGGCGCGGCCGTCGGTGCGGAGCCGCTTGTCCTCCGCGTCCGACAGCAGGCTGGCCGTGACGGACGGGTGCTCGGTGCTCCCGTAGGACCGGTAGACCGCGATGCCCGCGCCGGTGGCCCGCTCGGTGAACGCCTCCGGCACGCTCGCGCCGCCGAGCCCCATGTACGGGATCTGCGCCAGATGCGCGGGGGTGAAGTCGGGGTGGTCGAGCAGGCTGGTCAGGAAGTACGGCGGCCCGCCGGCGATGCCCAGCCCGTCCGCGGCCATCATGCGCAGGACCTCGGCCGGGTCCCAGCGGTCGATGAGCTGCACGGACTCGGAGCGCAGCAGCGGCAGCAGGAACGCGTTGATCATCCCCATGAAGTGGCCGACCGGGGTGCCGACGATCTGCGGCGGCCCGCCCCTGCCGTAGAAGTAGTCGGCCTGGCGCGCCTCCCAGCCGATCGTCTGGTGGCTGTGCACCACGCCCTTGGGGTTGAGCGTCGTGCCGGAGGTGAAGCCCACGATCGCCGGGGACTCGGGGTCGACGGCCTCCGGTTCCCGGAGCGGGTCGGCGTCCAGCAGCCGGTGGAAGGGCGTCGCGCCGCGGGGCAGCTCCCGTTCCGGGCGGTCGCTCACCACCAGCCACAGCGGCTCGGCGTCCCGTCCGGCGAGGAGCTCCGCGTACTGCTCCAGGTGGTCGGTGCGGCCGAAGCGGTCGGGGGTGACGACGACGTCGGGCCGGACGACGTCGAGGATGTAGCCGACTTCCTTGGGGCCGTAGAAGTGCACGACGGGGACGACGACCGCCCCGGCGTACGCCGCGGCGAAGAACGTGACGGCGGCCTCGGACCAGTTCGGCAGCTGCACGACGATGACCGAGCCGGGGCCGATGCCGCGCACCCGCAGCGCCCAGGCGAGCGAGCGCGCCGCCCGGTCCACGTCGGCGAGGGTGCCGTCGTAGGGGCGCACCGCGGATCCGACGAGGAAGCGGGATTTCGGGGCACCGGCCAGCCCGGCGGCGATCACCGAGCCGAGGGAGTCCCCGGTCCACCGGCCCTCGTCGCGGTAGCGCCGGGCGAGGCCGGCGGGAACCGTCCGGAGGCCCCAGCCTTCGAAAGCAGTGCGTGCGGTCACCGTGTCGCCTTCAGTCGTCGGTCCTCGCGGCGGGCGGTCCGCGCCCGCCGGTGCTGATGGCTGCCATCAAAGTATGTTTCGACGTCGAGGTCAATACCTGGGAGCCGCCTCATAGCGTCGTCCCCGACACCGGGGAGGTGCGGTCGAGCGGGCGGATCATCCCCTGCACGGTATAGGACGCGACCAGGCGCCCGTCCTCACCGTAAACGCGCCCCTCGCTCTGCGTCGCACCCCGTCCGGTGTACACGACCCGGTTGGCGTAGAGGAGCCATTGTGTGACGTCGACGTCGGAATGGTAGGCCACGGTGACGGCGGAGATGCCGGTGGAGATCGTCTTGTGGGCCATCGCCTCGCTGTAGCCGGCGTGCGGGCGCAGCGCGGCGGCGATCGTCCAGTGCGTCGTGGACTGCGTCATCAGGGCGGCGTGCAGGTATCCGGCCGGGGGCGGCGCGGCGAAGCGGATCCAGGCGAACAGCTCCGGCGGCCCGACATGCGCCGGGTCCCAGTCGTAGGCGTCGTCGACGACGCGGATCTCCCTGCCGCCGACCGTCATCTCCGGGGGGTCGAACGGGCGCAGCGCGTCCGGGCCGGGGACGCCGGGCATCGGCGCGGTGGAGGCGACCAGGTCGGCGGCGTCCGCGCCCATCAGGATCAGGCCCGTCGCGCGCAGCCTTCCCCGCTGCACCGCCCGCGCCTGGACGGTGGAGTAGGTCCGGCCCCGGTGCGGGACGTCCAGCTCGACGGTGATCTCCTCGTCGTGGCGGGCCGCCCGCGAGAAGACCATCGCCGCGGACGTGACGCGCTGCTCCGGGATCTCCTTGGCCGCGGCGACGACGGCGTCCGCGGCGAGCTGGCCGGCCTCCACCACGTTGCGGCCGGCGGGCCCGTGGGCGGGGGCCGTGTACCGTCCCGGCCCGGCCGGCCGGACGTCCATCAGCCGGAGCATCTCGTCCTGGTCCCAGGGCCTGGCCCGTTCGTCCCCCATCGCTTCCACTCCCCTTCGAATCCGACGAACACATCGACAACCGGCACCGGTGTGTTCCGGCGGCGTACAGCTCAACCTATGCCGCGCGGACACCTATTGACAACGACGTCGAAATCATGTGTGCTCGACGGACCGCGTACCGGGCGATGAGGAGGTACCGTGCCGGACGGCGTCCCGAAGATCCTGCGCTTCGTCGAGGGCTGGGGCCGGCGCGCCGGCCCGGTGCGCTGGTCGGTCCGCGACACGATCGCCTACGCCGTCGCGACCGGCGCCGACGCGCACAACGGCCGGGCGCTCGTCTGGGAGTCCGCGCCCGGCTTCGGAGCGCTGCCCACGTTCGCCACGCGCTTCGCGCACGACGCCCTCCTCCGCTTCGCCGCCGGCACGCAGGACGCCGGCCTCATGTCGTTCGCGCGCGCCGCCCGCGTCCGGGTGCACCGCCCGCTCCCCGCCGAGTGCGACGACGCCGTCGCCTCCGCCACGCTGGAGGTCGCCGAGCACACCGCCGGGCGGCTCGTGCTCCGGCTCGCCGTCGACACGTCCGCCGGCGGCGAGCCGCTCGCGACCTCCTCACTCGACGTGCACTTCCGCCTGCCGGGACCGAAGGGCGCGCGGCGCCCGCCCCCGCCCCCGCAGGAGGCCGGACAGGACGGCGACGGCTGGCGGGTCGAGGTGCGCGAGACCGTCCAGCCCTACCAGGCCGCCGTCTTCCGCACCCTCCTCGGGCCGGCGGCCGGCGGCGGGCTCCAGGACGCGATGCACATCGACCCGGCCGAGTCGCGCAAGCTCGGGCTGCCCGCGCCGGCGCTGCCGGGCGAGGTCACGCTCGGCATCGTCGCCCGGCTGGCCGTCGGCCACGCCGCGCGGCTCGGCGCCGGCGCGCTGCGCGGCGCCGCGGTCACCTACCTGAAGCCCGTGTCGGACGCCGACCGGCTCGTGATCGGCTTCGCCCCGGCCGGCGACGGCACGGTGCGCACCCGGGCCGTCAACGGCGACGGCCGCGTCGCGCTGCGCGGCGAACTGCACTTCCACCCCGACCCCGCACTCTGGGAAGCACCGTGAAACCCTCGTTCGAAGGCTCTCTCCCGCCGCTGGCGGAGCGCACCGTCACGCACGTCCTGCGCGAGCGCGCCGAGCGCCACCCCGACCGCCCCGCGCTCGCCGGGCCCGGCGCCGAGCTGGGCTACGGCCCCCTGATGGACGAGGCCGCGGCGATGGCCGGCGCCCTGTGCGCGTACGGCGTCCGGCCCGGCGACCGCGTGCTGCTGATGATGGACAACCACGTGGACGCGGTCGTCGCCTGGCTGGGGCTCACCTGCGCCGGCGCCGTCGAGGTGCCGGTCAACACCGCGTTCGACGGCGGCTTCCTGGACCATGTCGTCGGCGACAGCGGCGCCGTGGCCGCCATCGCCGACGAGCACTACCTCGGCCGGCTCGAAGCCGCCGACGGCGGCCGGCTGCGCGGCCGTACCATCGCCCACGCCCCGGCGGAGACGGGCCGCGGCCGGTTCGACCTGCCGCCCGGGGAGCCGGTCATCGCCGAGGCCCGTCCATGGGACATCGCAGCGCTCTTCTACACGTCGGGGACGACCGGGCCGAGCAAGGGCGTGCTCCTCCCCCACGCGCAGGCGTACGGGTACGCCAGCCCGGTCTACATCGGGGCGGTCGGGCACAACGACATCAGCCACGTGTCGCTCCCGCTGTTCCATGTGGGCGGCCAGCTGTGGGGCGTCTACAACGCGCTGATCGCCGGGGCCCGCGCCTACATCAGCCCCAGGTTCTCCGCGTCCGGCTTCTGGCGGGAGATCGCGGACAGCGGCTCGACCTTCGCCATCCTGACCGGCGCCATGGCCCGGTTCCTGGAGGCGCGGCCGCCGAGCCCGCTGGACCGGGCGAGCGGCCTGCGGAAGGTGTGCCTGGCGCCGGTCCCCGCCGACGCCGACGCGTTCTGCGAGCGGTTCGGGATCACCTACTGCGCCGGCTACGGCAGCACCGAGGCCGCGACGCCGCTCGCCGCCCCGCACGGGGTGTCGGGCGCCGGCGGCCTCGGCTGGGTGCGGCCGGGCTTCGACGCCCTGGTCGTGGACGAGCACGACATGCCCGTCCCGGACGGGCAGATCGGCGAGCTGGTCGTCCGGCCGCACGAGCCGTGGACCATGTTCCAGGGCTACGCCGGGCGCCCGGAGGCGACCGCCGAGGCGTGGCGCAACTCCTACTTCCACACCGGCGACGCCGTCCGCAGGATGCCCGACGGGGAGTTCTTCCTCGTCGACCGCATCCGCGACAGCATCCGCCGCCGCGGCGAGAACATCTCCTCGGTCGAGGTCGAGGCGGAGGCCAACACGCACCCGCGCGTCACCGACGCGGCGGCGGTCGGGGTGCCGAGCGAGCACAGCGAGGAGGAGGTCCTGCTGCTCGCGGTCGCCCATCCGGAGGGCCCGCCCGACCCGGCGGAGCTGTTCCGGTACCTGGCGGACCGGCTGCCGTACTTCGCGGTGCCCCGGTTCATCGCGTTCGTCCCCGAGCTGCCGCGGTCCGCGTCCAACAAGGTCATGAAGGGACCGCTGCGGGAGGCGGGCGTCCCGGCGGACGCGTGGGACGCCGAAGTCAACGGACTGCGCGCCACCCGGCGCGGCGTCATCGAGATCTGAAGGCGGTGCCCGAAGCATGGACGTCGGTCTGAGCGCCGAACAACACCAGCTCGTCGAATCCTTCACCGGCCTGTTCGCCGGCGCGTCGCCGCCGGAGCGGGTGCGGGCGGCCGAGCCGCTCGGCTTCGACGCCGGCCTGTGGGAGACCGTCCGGTCCGCCGGCGCCGTGCCCATGGCGGTCGGCGAGGACGCCGGCGGCTGGGGCGCCGGACCGCTCGACCTCGCGCTCCTCGCGGAGGTCCACGGGCGGTTCCTCGCACCCGTGCCGGTCATCGAGGCCCAGGTCGCGGCCCGGCTCCTCGCCCGGATCGGGACGCCGCGCGCCGGCGTCGCGCTGGCCGCGGCGCTGGCCGGGGAGCGCACCGTGACGGTGGCCGTCCATCCGGCGGCCGGCGGGACGGCCCGGCTCGTCCCGGCCGGAGCCGCGGCCGACGACGCGCTGGTCGTGGACGGCGACCGGCTGCTGCTCGTCCCGGCGCGCGGCGCGCCGGTCGCGAACCTCGGGTCGATGCCGCTCGCCGACCTGCCGCTGGGCCGGGACGCCGAGGTACTCGCCGGCGGGCCGGAGGCCGGGGCCGCCCACGAGGCGGCGCAGGACGAGTTCCTCCTCCTCACCGCCGCGGCCCAGGTCGGCATCGCGGCCCGCGCCCTGGAGATCGGCGTCGGGTACGTCAGCGAGCGGCGGGCGTGGAACGTTCCGATCGGCTCCTTCCAGTCGGTCGCCCACGCGCTCGCCGACTCGGCGGCGGCGATCGACGGCGCCCGCCTGCTCGTCCACGAGGCCGCCTGGGCGGCCACCGAGGACCCGGCGCGGTTCGCCGAACTCGCCGCCATGGCGTTCGCGTTCGCGGCCGAGACCGCGCGCGACGCCACCTACCGCAGCCTCCACTTCCACGGCGGCTACGGGTTCACCGACGAGTACGACGTCCAGCTGTACTACCGGCGCGCACGCGGATGGGCCGGTGTCTGCCTCGAACCGAACGCCGCCTACCGCCGGGCGGCCGACCGCCGCTACGGCCCCGCACGGATGGAACGGATGGAGAAGCAGTGGACTTCGGTCTAGGAGAGCGCGGCGAAGCGCTCCGCACGGAGGTCCGGGCGTTCCTGAAGGAGCACCTCACCCCCGAGCTCGCCGAGCGGTGCCACCGCACCGGCGTCGCCCACGACGCGGGGTTCGTCCGCGCCATGCACGAGGCGGGACTGCTCGCGCTGGGCTGGCCCGAGGAGTGGGGCGGGCGCCCCTGCGACCCGTTCGACCTGTGCGTCGTGGAGGAGGAGCTGAGCCGCGCCGACGCCCCCACCTACGGGGTCAGCACGACGCACATGGTGGCGCGCGCCATCCTGAAGTGCGGAGACGACGCCCAGCGGAGGCAGATCATCCCGAAGGCGGTGCGCGGCGAGGTCCTCATCGTGCTTGGGTTCACCGAGCCCGAATGCGGGTCGGACCTCGCCGCCGCGCGGACCCGCGCGGTCCGCGACGGCGACCACTGGGTGATCAACGGCTCCAAGATGTTCACCACCAACGCGCACATCGGCGACCACGTGTTCCTGCTCGCGCGGACCGACCCGTCCGCCGCCAAGCACGCGGGGCTGACCGTGTTCCTCGTGCCGCTCGACCAGCCCGGCATCGAGGTGCAGGCCGTCCGCACCGTCTCCGGCGAGCGGACGAACATCACCTACTACCGGGACGCGCGCGTCCACGACGCGTGGCGGATCGGCGAGGCCGGCGCCGGCTGGCGCGTCCTCGGCGAGGCCCTCCAGGAGGAGCACTCCACCGGCTTCGGCGCCTCGATGCTGCGGATGCTGGAGGCGGCGGAGGGCTGGGCCCGGACGGCGGCCTGCGAGCGGGGCCGGCCCCGCATCGCCGACCCCGACGTCCGGGAGCGGCTCGCGCGGTGCGCCGCCGAGGCGGAGGTCTCGCTGCTGCTCCAGCGCCGCGCGGCGGTGATGGCCCGGCAGGGCGCCGTCCCCGCCGCGGAGGGGCCGATGTCCAAGCTGTTCAGCTCCGAGGCGCTGACCCGTGCGGCCGAGGACCTGTTCGCCCTGCTCGGGCCGGACGCCGTGCGCAGCCACCTGTCCCCCGGCGCCCCGGAGGGCGGCCGGGTCGAGCACGCGCTGCGTTTCTCCCTCGGGACGACGATCTACGGCGGGACGAGCGAGATCCAGCGCGGCATCATCGCCCGCCGGGGGCTCGGGTTGCCCCGCTGAGCACGCGGACCGGCCGAGTACGCGAAGCGGCGCCGGCGCCCCTCCCAGGGAGCGCCGGCGCCGCTTCGCCGGGTCAGTTCCCGGCGGATTCCTCCGCCTGCCCGCCGCTCAGGTACGCCGACTGCAGCGCCTCCGACGAGGCGAGCAGCTCGGCGCCGGTGCCCGAGATCGCCAGCCGCCCGCGCCGCAGCACGTGACCGCGGTCGCTCACCGACAGCACCTGCGAGGCGTGCTGCTCGACGATGAGCACCGCCGTCCCGGCGTCGGCGGCGGCGCGCAACCGCTCCAGCAGCCGGGTCACGATCAGCGGGGCGAGGCCCAGGGACAGCTCGTCCACCAGCAGTAGGTCCGGCTTGGCCGCGAGGCTGCGGCCGAGCGCCAGCATCCGCTGCTCGCCGCCGGACAGCAGCCCGGCGCGGCGTTTGAGGAGCGGCTCCAGCTCGGGGAAGAGGGCGAGCGCGTCCTCGACCCGGCCGGGCCCGAGCTTCAGGTTCGCCAGCGTCGTCAGCCGGCTGAACACCGAGCCCTGCTCGCTGATGTAGGACACGCCGCGCCGGGCCCGCCGGTGCAGCGCGCCGCGCAGCGCGGCGCCCCGGTACCGGACGGTCCCCGACGTCGGCGCCAGCACCCCGGCGAGCGCGAGCAGCGTCGTGGTCTTGCCGGCCCCGTTGGGCCCGAGCAGCGCCACGACCTCGCCCTCGTCGATGTGCAGGTCCAGCGACCGGATCACGTCCGCGCCGGAGTACCCCGCGGACAACTTCTCGACGCTCAGCAGCATCGCCGTCACGCCCTCTCCCGCTCGGCCCGTGCCTCTTGCGGCCCGGCCTCATCCTCCGGTCCGGGGACCGCCTCTTGCGGCCCGGCCTCCGCGGCGGTGCCGAGGTAGGCGGCCACCACGGCCGGATCGCTCAGGATCTCCGCCGGCTCGCCGTCCGCGATCAGCCGCCCGAAGTTGAGGACGGCGACCCGGTCGGCGCACGTCCGCACGAACGACATGTCGTGCTCCACGACCAGGACGGCGATGCCCAGGGCGCCGGCCAGCCGCCGGATCAGCCGGGCCAGCTCGGCGGTCTCCTCCTCGCTGAGCCCGGCGGCGGGCTCGTCCAGCAGCAGCACGGCCGGGTCGGCGGCCACCGCGCGGGCGATGGCCAGCAGCCGGCGGCGGCCGTGCGGCAGCTCGTCCGGGAGCCGGTCCAGGTCGCCGGCGAGCCCGAACTCCTGGACGGCGGCCTCGCCGGCCGCCGTCAGCGCCGGCATGCGCGGCCTGACCAGGTCGGTGACGTACCGCAGCGGCGCCGGGCTCCCGGCCGTCACCAGGAGGTTCTCCAGGACGGTCAGGTCCTCGAACAGCTCCAGCGTCTGGAAGGAGCGGACCAGTCCGGCGCGGGCCCGGCGGGCGGCGCCCCAGTCCTCCAGCGCCGCGTCGCCGAGCCGGATCCGCGCGCCGCGGTCGGGGCGGACGAAGCCCGTCAGCGCGTCGATCACCGTCGTCTTCCCGGCGCCGTTCGGCCCGATCAGCGCCAGCACCTCGCCGTGGCCCACGTGCAGCCGCACGCCGTCCACCGCCGTGACGCGGCCGAAGCGGACGCTCAGGTCCGCGACGTCCAGGACGCGCTCCGCCGCCGGGCGCTCCCGGCGAGCCGCGTCCGCGGCGCCCGCCGCCGGGGCCCGTGCGGCACCGGCCGGGGACGCGCCGCGCGCGGCGGGCCTGAACCGGTCGCGCACCAGCGTGGCGAACCGGACCTGCTCGAACGCCATCCCGCTGGGGTTGGCGAGGATGATGACGAGCAGCATCGCGCCCGAGACGATCTCCAGCGCGTTGGTGCCGAGCCCGAAGGAATGGATGATCTGCCCGCCGATGCCGCCGGGGGCGAACGTGCCGCCGCCGATCGCGCCGATCACGAAGCCGATCCCGCCGATCACCGTGTACACGACCAGCTGGACGGACGAGAACGGCGAGAACTCGGTGAGCACCAGGTTCCGCTGCCGGAACGCGAGCAGGACGCCGCCGAGCGCCGCGAGGGCGGCGCCGAGCGCGAACGCGTAGACCTTGATGGTCGCGCCGTCCAGCCCGAGCGCCGCGGCGGCCCGCTCGTTGCTGCGCAGCGCGATCATCCGCAGCCCGGTCCAGCCGCGCCGCACGTTCGCCACCGCGACGCACACCGCGATGAGCAGCGCGAGCGTGACGAAGGCGAGCCGGCGCGGATGGTCGAAGCCGTCGATGGCCCAGCCGAACAGGCTCAGCGTGCCGATGTCGATGCCGGCCATCCCGCCGGTGAGGGCGGGGTTCTGCAGGATCAGCTGGGACAGCACGACCGACAGCCCGAAGGTGAGCAGCGCGAGGTTCACCCCCCGCGTCCGCAGCGCCGGGACCGCGATGACGACCCCGACGACCATGGTGATGGCCACGGCCGCGACCAGTGCGGGGACGAACGGCCACGACTGCGTCTGGATCAGCTTCCCGGCGATCCACGCCCCGGTGCCGGCGAGGCCCATCTGGGCGAGGGAGATCTGCCCGGTCAGGCCGGTGACCACCACCAGCGACAGGCAGATGATCGCGGCGGCGAGGCTGACCTGGACCGAGGCCGCCCACGCGGGCGGCACCGCCAGGATGACGACCGCGGTGATCCCGGTGGCGACGAGCAGGCCCGGGAGGGAGATCCGGCCCGAGCCGAGCACCGGGAGCCGGTCGAGCAGCTCGCCGCGGACGGGCAGGTTGCGGCCCGCGACGAACAGCACCACCACGATCATCAGGAACGCGGCCGAGTGGGACACCGACTGGGCGGTGAACGCGCCGAACAGCAGCCGCTCGTCGGAGACGACGGGCGCCAGCGGGCCCTCGTCCACGATGTAGCGGCCGAGGAGCGTCTCGACCAGGCCGATGACGAGCGCCGCCGCGAGGGTCTTCCAGAACGAGTAGAAGCGGCCGACGAGCGCCGCCGCCAGCGAGCGCAGGACGATCAGCGCGAGCGCCTCGACGCTGAGGAACAGGATCGGCGCGACCAGGACGCCGGCGAGGGCCGCCAGCACGGCGCCGATCATCCAGTTGACCGTGGCGACGAGGTCCGGCGACTTGCCGAGCGCCGCCGCCGCGACCGGGTTCTCCGCGACCGCCTCGGTCGTCCGCCCGAAGGACGTCCAGCGGAACAGCGCGACGAGGCCGAGCGTGAGCGCGCCCGCGATGCCGATGATCCAGAAGCGGTCCTCGCCGATCCCGGCGCCGTCCCCGAAGAGATGGTGGACCGAGTGCGGGAGCGGGGACACGACGAGGTCCTGTCCCCGCCCCCACAGCTGGTAGCCGATTCCGACCAGCAGCGCGAAGACGCCCAGGGTCGCGACGAGCCGCACCAGCGCCGAGGCGCGCCGCAGGTGCTTCATCAGCAGCAGGTGGGTGGCGCCGCCGAGCACCGCGGGGACGCCCAGGGCGAGCGCCCACGCGGCGGGCTGCGGCAGCCCGAGGTCGGGCGCGACGCGGAAGAACAGGTAGGCGCCGATCATGCTGTAGGCGCCCTGCGCGAAGTTCACGACTCCGCTGCCGCGGTAGATGAGTACGAGGCCCTGGGCCGTGAGGGCGTAGACCGCCCCCACGGACAGTCCCAGGATGACGAAGGTGAGCAAGTCGTTCATGGGCGAGGCTCCCGGCCTGTCCGGTTACTTCTTCGCGAGCTCGTTCAGGTCGGTGAACTCACCGCCGGCGGGCGCGTTGATCTGGCCGTCCTTGACGACCTGGAACTGCACGGTCGCCCGCGGGAGCTGCGGCAGCTTGAGGAAGTTCGGCGTGCCGTAGGTGAAGTCGGGGGCGACGCCGATGGAGACCTTGCTGCCCTTGAGCGAGGCCATCAGCGCGGGGCCGCTGATCTCCTTGGTGGTGCCGAGCCGGTCCGCCACGAAGTGGACCGCCGCCCAGGCGTTGATGGCGAACTCGGTGCCCTCGATCTGCCCGTCGCCGTACTTCTCGATCTCGTCCCGGAACTGCTTGATCTTCGGGTTCGCGGTGTTGGTCGCGGCGTCGTAGTCGCTGATCACGATGGTGCCCTCGGCCGCGTCGCCCATCTTCGCCAGCGACGCCTCGGACACCGCGGTCGCGACGACCGCGATCTTGCCCTTGTAGCCGGCCTGGCGCAGGCCCACGATCGTCTTGCTGGTGACGTCGGTGGAGGCCAGCAGCGCGACGCCGTCCGGCTTGTCGCCGACGATCTGGCTGAAGTGCGAGGTGAGGTCGGCGGAGGCGTCGAACGGCAGGTAGTAGGCGCCCTTCAGGTCGGACTCCGAGCCGAGCAGGGCCTTGACGTACTTGGGCACCAGGCGCCCGGACGGGCTGTCGCCGGTCACGACGGCGACCGTCTTGGCGCCGGCGTCCTGGAGCGCGGCGCCGGTGGCCGCCGACAGCATCGGCGAGCCGCCCTCGAGGGGGAAGGAGGCCGGGTTCACGAAGTCCTGCTCGGTCTGGACCTGCGTGCCCACCAGCGGGATCGACGCCGCCTGGAACGCCTGGACGACCGCGTCCGAGGACACGTACTTGCCGACGGTGGCGACCACCTTCTTGTCGATGGCCTCGCGGGCGCACTTCACCGCGGCGTTGGGGTCGGTCACGGTCGAGGCCTCGCAGTCGATCAGCTTGAGCGGGCGCGCCTCGCCGCCGCCGGCCGGCTTCACGCCGCCCGCGTCGTTCACCGCGTTGACCGCGGCCCGCGCGGCCTTCAGCAGTTCGGGCTGGTAGATGGGGCCGGGGCCGGAGGCGATCACCGACAGGTTGATCGGCTCCCCGGCGAGGCTCTTGCCGTACTCGGCATCGGAGCCGGAGTCGGAGCAGGCGGTGGCGGCGGCCGTCGCCAGGGCCGCGACGGCGGCGACGGAGAGGAAGCGACGCACGGTGGAACTCCCAACTGTCTGCGCGGAGGCGCGCGTTCTGATGAACCCGCCCGGGCCGGCCGGCGGCCGCAGGAGCCGTCCGGACTGGACGGCGGCACCGATCGCCGCGGCGAATTGCCATGAAGCTAACAGGATTTGACGTCGATATCAATAACAGTTAGGTCTCCCGATCCGCACCCTCTCAACACGTTGGACACGGAAGACGGCAAGAATCTACCCTCTCCCGCAGAGTGGGCCAACCGTGTATTTTGACGTCGACGTTAATGAGTGACGGGTGAACACCCCGGTGTGAGGAGACGACCATGACCGCGCCCCGGATCTACCACGTCGGCATCGTGGTCGACGCCCTCGAACCGGCGATGGAGCAGCTCGGCGCCGCGGCGGGCGTGACATGGGGCCGGGTGCAGCGGTTCGCGGCCGGGTTCGGCACGCCCGCGGGCCCCCGCACGTACGACCAGGAGTTCGTCCTGTCCCTGGAGGGCCCGCCCTACATCGAGCTGCTCGTGCGGGTGCCCGGCAGCGTGTGGGAGCGGACCGGCCTGCACCACCTCGGCATGTGGAGCGACGACGTGCCCGGCGATTCCGCGGGGCTCGAAGCGGGCGGCTGCGCGTGGGAGGCCGCGCTCCTGGACGCCGAGGGCCGGCGGGCGGGCGGCTGCTACCACGTCCTGCCGGCCCTCGGCGCGCGGGTGGAACTCGTGTCCCGCGCCGCGAGCGCCCCGCGCCTGGAGCGCTACCTGGCGGGCGGCGACTACCGCTGACCGCGCCGCGGAGGCCGGGGACCCGCGGGTGCCCCCGGCCTCCGGACGCCGCCGGAGCGTGGACTCAGGCGCGCGCAGAGGCGCGGGCGGCGAGGAACTCCCAGGTGCGCTCGGCGTCGGCGGGGGTGGCTGCCAGGACGTGGGCGGCGAAGTCCGTGACACCGCTCGCCGCGAACTCGTCGAGGCGCCTGGCCGCCTCGTCCGGCGAGCCGACGATGGCGAGCTCGGCCACCCCGCCCACGCCCTCCCGTGCCAGCACCTTCCGGTAGGACGGGAAGCGGTCGTTGGCGCCGAGCACGGCGTGAATGTGCTCGCGCGTCCGCGCCGCGTCGCCGGTCACGCAGATCGGCAGCGCCGCCACGATCCGGAACGGCTCGCCCGGCGGCCGGCCGCGCAGCGCCGGGCGGATCACGTCGGTGATCGTCCGCGGCCCGGCGGCCCAGGTGACGACGCCGGCCGCCACCTCCGCGGCCAGTGCGGCCATCGCCGGGTTGACCGCGCCCAGCAGGATCGGCGTCGGATCGCCGCCGACGACGACGCGCCGGCCGCCGCCCGCCATGACGGACGCCAGCTCCGCCACGTAGCGGCGGGTGGCCGCGATCGGCGGCGCCCACTCCAGCCCGAACGCGTCCCGGACCAGCGCCTCGTGGGACGGGCCGATGCCGAGCGCCAGCCGTCCCCCGAGCACCTCCTGGACCGTCGCCACCTGCTGCGCGAGGGCGAACGGCGGGCGCAGCGGCATCGGCACCACGGCCGTGCCGAGCTCCACGCCCGGCACCTCGCGGCCGGCGACGGCGAAGGCCGTGAGCGTGTCATGGCCGGTGAGCATCGGCGCCCAGTAGCCGGCGAGGCCGGTCTCGGCGACCCGGCGCACCTGCTCGACGACGCCGTCGACCCGTCCGCGCATGGTGAGTCCCGAATGAATGGCGATGCGCATGCTGTTGCCTTCCTCCGTCACTGCGTCCGTACGGCCTGGTCTCAGTAGGACTTGGGCAGCCCGAGGACGTGCTCGCCGATGTAGTTGAGCACCATCTCCTGGCTGACCGGCGCGATGCGCATGAGGCGGGACTCCCGGAAGTAGCGCTCGACGTGGTACTCGCGCGCGTATCCGTATCCGCCGTGCGTCTGGACGGCCGCGTCGGCCGCCTGGAAACCGGCGTCGGCGCACAGCCATTTCGCCGTGTTCGCCTCCTTCCCGCACGGCTCCCCCGCGTCGTAGCGGGCGGCGGCGTGCCGGGCCGCCAGTTCCGCGGCGTCCAGCCGCATCGACGCCTCGGCGAGCGGGAAGGCGATCCCCTGGTTCTTCCCGATCGGGCGGCCGAACACGACCCGCTCCCCGGCGTACCGCACCGCGCGGCGCAGCGCCGCCCGGCCGATGCCGAGCGCCTCGTGGGCGAGCAGGATCCGCTCGGGGTTGATGCCGTCCAGCAGGTAGGCGAACCCGCGGCCCTCCTCCCCCACCAGGGCCGACCCGGGCACCCGGAAGTCGTCCAGGAACACCTCGTAGGACGACACCGCGTTGCGGCCCATCTTCGGGATCGCCCGCATCTCGATGCCGCCCCCGGTGAGGTCGACGACGAACATCGACAGCCCGTCGGTCGGCCGCCGCCCCTCCCGCGGCTCGCTCGTGCGCGCCAGCAGCACCGCCTTCTGGGACTGCGCCGCCTTCGTGATCCAGACCTTCCGGCCGTTGATCACGTAGTCGGCGCCGTCCCGCCGGGCGAAGGTGCGGATGCGGCTCGTGTCCGAGCCCGCGTCGGGTTCGGTGATGGCGAAGCAGACGTGCAGGTCGCCGGTGGCGGCGGCCGGGAGCAGCTCGCGGCACAGCCGCTCGCCGCCGTGCTTCGCCACCAGGTTGAGGCCGAAGATCGTGAGGTGGAACGGGCTGCAGCCGTTCATGCCGGCCCCGGACGCGGCGATCTCGTAGACCATGGACGACGCGGCCGAGATGCCGAGCCCGGCGCCGCCGTACTCGGCCGGGATCGCGATGCCGAGCCAGCCCGCCGACGCGAACGCCTCGTAGAACTCCCAGGGGAACCGCGTCTCCTGGTCGACCTCCGCCCAGTAGGCGTCGTCGAACCGGCCGGCCACCTCCCGGACGGCCGTGCGCAGCTCCTCGTCGGTGAGCCGCTCGTCGGCGGCGGCGTCGTCCGCCGCGCCGGGTGCGGGCTTCTCGGTCATGGGCGTTCCTCCTCGGCTTGCACGATGCTGGTCTGTCACGGGCGCGGCGCCGGTGCGCCGGGCGCGGCCGCCGTCAGCGCACCGAGCGCCCGCCGTCGACGTAGAGGACCTGGCCGGTCACGTACCCGGACTCCTCGGCCGCCAGGAAGAGCGCGGCGTTCGCGATGTCCGCGGGGCTCCCCACGCGCCGCATCGGGAGCCCGGCCGCCACCTCCGCCAGCCGCCGCTCCACGGGGACGCCGATGCGCTCGGCCGTCGCGCGGGTCATCTCGGTGTCGACGAAGCCGGGGCCGATCGAGTTGACGGTGATGCCGAACGGCCCGAGCTCGATGGCGGTCGTCCGGGTGAACCCCTGGATCCCCGCCTTCGCCGCGGAGTAGTTCGCCTGGCCGCGGTTGCCGAGCGCGGCGGTCGAGGAGACGTTGATCAGCCGTCCGTAGCGCCGCTCGACCATGATCCGCTGGGCCGCCCGGGTGACGAGGAACGTGCCGCGCAGGTGGACGGCCATGACCGTCTCCCAGTCGTCCTCGGTCATCTTGAACAGCAGGTTGTCGCGGGTGACCCCGGCGTTGTTGACGGCGATGTCGAGGCCGCCGAACTCCCGGACGAGCCGCTCCAGCGCCGCGTCCACCTGGGCGGCGTCGCCGACGTCCGCGCCGAGCCCGATGGCCCGCCCGCCCTCGGCCGCGACGGCGGCCACGGTCTCGGCGGTCATGTCCTCCTTGAGGTCGAGGACGCCGACCCGGGCTCCGGCGCGGGCGTACCGGCGGGCGATCTCCGCTCCGATGCCGCGGGCCGCGCCCGTCACCAGCGCGACGCGGCCGTCGAGGTTGGTCATGATGAGTCAGCTCCGTGTTCTCTGTGGTCGGCGGTCCCGCCTCGCGTGAGCGCGCGGACGGTCTCGCGATGGGCGTCGGTCTCCAGCAGCCGGACGTGCCATTCGGCTTCGGCGTCGGCGCAGGTGTCCAGGTCGTTGCCGCGGGCGCGGGCCACGTGGCCCTTCATGGCGCGGAGGGCGTCCGGTGAGGCGGCCGCCAGGCGTCCGGCGAGCTTCGCGACGTGGGCGCGCAGTTCCTCGCCGGGGACCACGTCGGTCACCAGGCCGAGGTCGCGCGCGCGGGCCGCCGGCAGGGGCGGCGAGAAGTACAGCAGTTCCAGCGCCCGCGCGGGCCCGGCCAGGCGGTGCAGGAGCCAGCTGCAGCCGAAGTCGCCGGCGAGGCCGAGCCGGCCGAACCCGGTGCGCAGCGTCGCCGCGGGGCTGGCGTAGCGCAGGTCGCAGGCGAGGGCGAGGCCGAGACCCGCGCCGACGGCCGGGCCGTCGAGCAGCACGATGGTCGGCTTGCCCAGAGCGTGGAGCCGGCCGACCGTGGCGCGCTGCAGGGCCTTCTGGGCCGCGAGGCGCACGCCCGGCTCGCCGGCCGGGCCGAAGATGCTCTCCCCGGCGGCGAGCCGGCCGAGGTCGCCGCCCGCGCAGAAGGCGCCGCCCGCGCCCTCCAGCACCACGACGCGGACGTCCTCGTCCCGGTCGGCGACGTCGAGCATCGCGGCCAGGGCCTCGAGCATCTCCCGCGAGAGGGCGTTGCGGACGTCCGGGCGGTCGAGCGTCAGGGTCAGCACCCCGGCGGCCCGGGACGCGCGAAGGTGCCCGGTGCCCGTCCCGACGGGCCCGTCCGGCCGCGCGCCGGGCGCCGCCGCATCCCAGTTATTTGACATAGACGTCGAAATTATAATGAGACGGGCGCCCGGTCAATCCCGCGGTGCTCAGCCGCACGAGCAGCGAGGACATGACTCGACATCAACGTCAAGCTTGTGCATAGGATCGGGCCGGCGGGGCCGCGCCCGCGCCCGCCGCACATGGAGGACCACATGCACGATCGGTCAGGCCAGGACCATGACGCCGGCCCCGAACCGCCCCTCGCCGGCACCGTCGTCCTGAGCTTCGAGCAGGCGGTCTCGGCGCCCTACTGCACGCGGATGCTGGCCGACCTCGGAGCCAGAGTGATCAAGGTGGAGCACCCGCGCTCCGGCGACCTCACCCGCTGGTTCGACGACGCGGCCGAGGGCATGGCCACCTACTTCGTCTGGCTGAACCGGAACAAGGAGTCCCTCGCCCTCGACTGCAAGCGGCCGGAGGCGCGCCCCGTCCTCGACCGGCTGCTGGAACGCGCCGACGTCGTCGTGCAGAACCTCGCGCCCGGGTCCGCCCGCCGCCTCGGGCTGGACGCGGCGACGCTGGTCGAGCGGTACCCCTCCCTCGTCGCGGTGGACATCTCCGGCTACGGCACCGGCGGGCCGCTCGACCACCGCCGCGCCTACGACCTGCTCGTCCAGGCGGAGAGCGGCTCCTGCGCGGCGACCGGCCGGGCGGACGCGCCGGCCAAGCCGGGCATCCCCGTCGCCGACATCGGCACCGCGATGCAGGCGGCGGCCGGGATCATGGCCGCCCTCCTCGGGCGGGCCCGCACCGGCAAGGGCGCCGCGCTTCAGGTCAGCATGTTCGACACCGCCGCCGACCTGCTCGGCTTCGCGCTCCTGTACGCCCGCTACACCGGCGAGGAGCGCGCCCCGATCGGGATGTCGTCCCCGATCGTGGCCCCGTACGGCGCCTACCCGACGAAGGACGGCCGCACCGTCGTCCTCGGGACGACCAACGACGCCGAGTGGCGGCGCCTCGCCCGCGACCTGATCGGGCGCCCGGACCTGGCGGACGACCCGACCCTCGCCACCACCCCGCAGCGCTGCGGGCAGCGCGACCGGCTGGACGAGGCCGTCGCCGCGTGGACCTCGACGCTCGACCTCGCCGAGGTGTGCGCGCGCGCCGACGCGGCCGGCATCGGCAACGCCGAGTTCAACCGGGTGACCGAGGTCGTCGACCACCCGCAGCTGACCGCCCGGGGGCGCTGGCAGCAGGTCGGGTCGCCGGCCGGGCCGCTCGCCTCGCTGCTTCCCCCCGTCATCACCCCGGCGTGGAGCACGCCGCTGCGGGACGTCCCGGGCCTGGGCGAGCACACATCGGCGATCCTTACGGAGCTTGGCTTCGACGCGAACGACTTCCCCCGAGGAGAGACATGAACGACGCCGTGATCTGCCAGCCCCTGCGAACCGCCATCGGCCGGTTCGGCGGGGCGCTGCGGACGGTCCCCGTCCAGACGCTGGGCGTGACGGTCGTCGAGGCGCTGATGGCCCGCACCGGCCTGGACGGCGCGCTCATCGACGACGTCGTGTTCGGCCACTGCTACGGCACCGCCGAGGCGCCCGCGATCGGACGGGTCATCGCCCTGGACGCGGGGCTGCCCACCACCGTCCCCGGCATCCAGCTCGACCGGCGCTGCGGCTCGGGCCTCCAGGCGGTGGTGTACGCCGCCGCCATGGTGCGCTCCGGCGCGGCCCAGGCGATCATCGCCGGCGGCGCGGAGAACATGTCGCAGGCGCCGCACTACTCGCTGACGGCGCGCTGGGGTTCGCGCGCCGGCGACATCACGCTCACCGACACCCTGACGCGGGGGCGCACGACGGCCGGCGGCCGGTCCCACCCCGTGCCGGGCGGCATGCTGGAGACGGCCGAGAACCTGCGGCGGGAGTACTCGATCGGCCGCGAGGAGCAGGACGAACTCGCCTACCGGTCGCATCAGCGCGCGCTGGCGGCCCAGGACGGCGGGGCGTTCGCGGAGGAGATCGTCCCCGTCCGGGTCGGTACCCGGAAGGGCGAGGTGGTGGTCGACACCGACGAGCATCCGCGCCGCGACGTCTCCCGGGAGGCGCTCGCCGCCCTGCGCCCGGTGATGGGCAAGGAGGACGCCGAGGCGACGGTGACGGCGGGCAACGCCAGCGGCCAGAACGACGGCGCGGCGGCGTGCCTCGTCACGACGCCCGAGTTCGCCGCCGAGCACGGGCTGCGGCCGCTGGCGCGCGTGGTCTCCTCCGCCGTCGCGGGCGTCGCGCCCAACATGATGGGCATCGGGCCCGTGCCGGCGACGCGGCGGGCGCTCGACGCCGCCGGCCTGAAGCTGGGCGACATGGACCTCATCGAACTGAACGAGGCGTTCGCCGCGCAGGCCCTCGCGGTGACGCGGGAGTGGGGCCTGCGGCCCGCCGACTTCGAGCGGCTCAACGTCAACGGCTCGGGGATCTCGCTCGGCCACCCGGTCGGGGCGACCGGCGTGCGGATCGTGGCGACGCTGCTGCACGAGATGGCGCGGCGGGACGCGCGGTACGGCCTGGAGACGCTGTGCATCGGCGGCGGGCAGGGCATCGCGGCGGTCTTCGAGCGCGTCCCGGCCTGACGGGCGGACGGCCCGGCGCCGCCTGAGCCGACCCGGGGAGGCTCAGGCGGCGCCGCTCTTCGCCCCGGTCCCGCGCGCGGCGGGCGCCCGGCCCCCGGCCTCCGGGCCGAGGCCGAGGGCGTTCGCCCACAGCAGGGTGAGCTGCTCGACCGCGGCCTGCATGTCGAACCGCGCGCCGCCGACGAACATCATCTCGGCGAACTTGGCGACCATGCCGCCGAGCGCGGTGGCGGCGTACCGCTCGTCGATCCGCGTGTCGGCGAGGCCCTCCGCCTGCAGCCGCTTGATCGCCGACTCCAGCCGGGCCGCCAGGTAGTCGTCGCGCTTCGAGCGCACCGAGCGGACGTCGTCGTTGTAGCGGCTGACCTCCTCGATGACCCGCATGATGCGGGCCTCCTTCTTGTACGCGTTCAGGTAGGCCTTGTTGGCGGCGCGGATGCGGTCGATGGGCCCGGCGCCGTCGCCCAGGTCCTGCGCGATGTCGTCCATGGAGACGAGGCGCACCTCGACCTCTTCGGCGATCTCGCGGAAGAGGGACTCCTTGGAATCGAAATAGTGGTAAAAGGAGCCGTGGGAGACGTTCGCCTCCGCCGCGATGTCGGTGATCCGCGCCTGGAGGAAGCCGTCCCGCTCGAACACGACCTTGCCGGCCTCGAAGAGGCGCGCCCGGGTGCGGCGGCCCTTCGCCGAGCGAGGCTCTGCGTCCATCCTGTCCTCCAAACGCTGAATTTGACGTCAGAACCATAATGCCGCAACCGGCCGCGTTCAACTTGGCGCCCGGCGGCCGGAGGGCGTCCCGGGCGCACGCCGGCCGCCCGGTCCGCGGGCCGTCCGGGCGCGCGCGGCGGCTCAGCCCTTCACGCGGATGTCGATGTGCCGCCGGGCGAACACGAGACGCCCGTCCTCCCAGGTCATCCGGTCGGTGTAGCGGCCCGCGAGGGTGTCGCCGCCAGCGATAAGGACCGTGAAGGACGAGGCGGCGTCGAGGTCGCCGTCCGGACGGAGCCGGACGCTCGGCACGCCCTGCAGATGGACCGCGCGCGGCGCCCCGCCCGCGAAGGCGGCCAGTTCCGGCTCCCCGGCGATCTCGCGGTCCCCGAGCACCAGCGTCGCGCCGGCGACGAAGAGGCGGCTGAACGCCTCGCCGTCGCGGTCGTCGACGAACCGGGTGTAGTCGGCCTGCAGCCGCGTCACCGCGGCCAGCCGCCGGCCCGCGTCCGCGTCGTCGTCCAGCATCGCCCGCCTCACCCTCCGGGCCCTCTTCCGGGCCGCCTTCGCATCTTACGATTTTGACGTCGATATCTATAGAGCCGATCACACCAAAGACCGAGAAGGCCGACGTCACGCGTGTCGGCGGCCTTCCTTTTGATGTCGACGTCAGTATAAGATAAATCCCGCCGTACGCGGCCTCGACACCCGTGAGCCCCCGTTCCGGCGGGCCGGGGGAAGCAAGGAGAAGAGATGGCAGCTGTCCCCATCGCCGACGATCTGCTCATCTGGCCCGACGGGCCCGGCGGCGAGCCGGGCCTGATCGGCGGCAGGTGCGCGGAATGCGCCGCGTACACGTTCCCGCTCCGGGCGGGCTGCCCGCGCTGCGGGGCGACCGCCGTGGAGCGGACGCCGCTGAGCCGGACCGGGACCCTCTGGACGTGGACGACCCAGGGCTTCCCGCCCAAGGCGCCGTTCCGCGGCGAGTTCGCCGGGACCGACCCGTTCGAGCCCTGGCTGGTGGGCGTGATCGAACTCACGGGCCAGCTGCGCGTGGAGGGGCTCATCACCGGCTGCTCCCGGGACGAGCTGTCCATCGGCATGCCGATGCGGGTCGTCACCATGCCGTTCCGCACGGACGAGGACGGCCGCGAGATCATCACGTTCGCCTTCAGCCCGGAAGAGGGAGACCATGCCTGACGTCGCGATCATCGGAGTGGGCATCCACCGGTTCGGCCGGTTCCCCGGCAAGCCGGCCCTCGCCATGGGCGCCGAGGCCGCCCGCGACGCGCTGGCGGACGCCGGGGTGACCTGGGCGGACATGCAGTTCGCCGTGGGCGGCAGCTACGAGGTCGACCAGCCGGACGCGGTCGTCGCCGAGCTGGGGCTGACCGGCGTCCAGTTCACCAACGTCTACAACGGCTGCGCGACGGCCGGCAGCGCGCTGGCGCTCGCGAGCCAGACGATCGAGCTGGGCACGCACGAGATCGGGCTCGTCCTCGGCATGGACAAGCACGAGCCGGGCGCCTTCACCGCGAACCCGCTGGAGTACGGCTGCCCGCCGTGGTACGGCGAGATGGGGCTGTTCCTGACCACGAAGTTCTTCGGCATGAAGATCAACCGCTACATGCACGACCACGGGATCACCCCCGAGACGCTCGCGGCGGTCGCCGAGAAGAACTACCGCAACGGCGGCCTCAACCCGCACGCCCACCGGCGCACCCCGCTGACGAGCGAGCAGATCCTCGGGTCGCGGATGGTCAACCACCCGCTGACGCAGTACATGTTCTGCAGCCCGAACGAAGGCGCGGCGGCACTGGTCGTGTGCAGCGCGGACGTGGCGCACCGCTACACCGACACGCCGGTCTACCTGCGCAGCGTCGTCACCCGGACGAGGCGCTACGGCGCGTTCGAGGTGCACACCCCGTCGGCGTCCCTCGCGGCCGACCACGTCCCCGCGCCGACCGTGGACGCCGCGCGGGCCGCGTTCGAGGCGGCGGGCGTCGACCCGCGGGACGTCGGCATCGCCCAGCTCCAGGACACCGACGCGGGCGCCGAGGTCATCCACATGGCCGAGGTCGGGCTGTGCGCGGACGGCGAGCAGAACAAGCTGATCGCGGAGGGGGCCACGGACCTCGGCGGGACGCTGCCGGTCAACACCGACGGCGGTCTGATCGCCAACGGCGAGCCGGTCGGCGCCTCGGGCCTGCGGCAGGTCCGCGAGCTGGTGCTGCAGATGCGCGGGCGGGCCGGCGAGCGGCAGGTGCCGAACGCGCCGCGCGTCGGGCTCGCCCAGCTGTACGGCGCGCCCGGGGTCGCCGCGGTCTCCATCCTGTCCACCTGACGGAGGCGCGGCGACCCGGGACGGGGCGGCGCGGGCGGTCAGCCCGCGGCCGCCCCGATCGTCTGCCGGGCGATGATCAGCTGCTGGATCTGGCTGGTGCCCTCGTAGATGCGGAACAGCCGCGCGTCGCGGTAGAACCGCTCGACGGCCACCGAGCGCATGTACCCGGCGCCGCCGTGCACCTGGACGGCGCGGTCGGCGACCCGCCCGACGGCCTCGCTGCAGAAGTACTTGGCGGCGGCGGGCCCGGTCCGGCGGTCCGAGCCGTCCGCGTAGGCGCGGGCCGCCTCCAGGACGAGGCTGCGGGCGGCCATCGTCTCGGTCACCGAGTCGGCGATCATCGCCTGCACGAGCTGGTGGGAGGCGATCGGGCGCCCGCCCTGCCGGCGCTCGGACGCGAACCGCACCGACTCGTCGACGAGCCGCTGGCACATCCCGACGCAGGCGGCGGCCAGCAGCAGCCGCCCGTTCGACAGGCAGCGCATCGCGGTGAGGAAGCCGGTGTCCACGCCCGCCTCGCCGCCGACGACCGCGCTTGCCGGCACCCGCACGTCGTCCAGGTGGACGTCGGCGGTCCAGGCGCCGAACTGGCCCATCTTGTGGTCGCGGGGGCCCACCGAGAGGCCGGGGGTGCCGGCCGGGACGATGAACGTCGAGATGCCGCGGGACGACCTGGCGTCCGGGTCCGTCCGGGCGAACACCATGAACACGTCGGCGATCGGCGCGTTGGTGATGTAGCGCTTGGCGCCGTTGAGGACCCAGGCGTCCCCGTCGCGGACGGCCCTGGTGCGGAGGTCGGACGGGTCGGACCCCGCGTCCGGCTCGGTGAGCGCGAACGACGCGACGGCCTCGCCCGAGGCCAGCCTGGGCAGCCACCCGGCCTTCTGCTCCGCGGTCCCGGCGTCCATGATGACCTGCCCGGCGATGCCCACGTTGGTGCTGAACATCGAGCGCAACGCCGGGGTCGTGTAGCCGACCTCGATCAGCAGCCGGCACTGGTCGACGATGCCGAGGCCGAGGCCGCCGTGCTCCTCCGGGATGGTGAAGCCGAACAGGCCCATCCGCTTGGCCGCCTCGCGCAGGACGGCGGGCACCTCGTCCTTCTCGTCGATCTCCGCCTCGCGCGGGATGACCTCCTTGCGGATGAAGTCCCGCACGGCGTCGAGCAGCGGGTCGAGGTCGTGCTCTGGCATGGCGTCGCCTTCCGTTCAAGTTTCAATACCGATGTCGATGTCAGTCGATGGCAGTCAAAGGCAGTCGAAGGCCGGGCGGCGCCGCGGCGGAGCGGCCCGGGGGCCGGGGGCCGGGGCCCGGGGGCCTGGCCCGCCGGACTCAGCCGCGGCGGTCGGCGGCCCGCGCCTCCAGCGCGTTCTTGCGCACCTTCCCGCTCTCGGTGAGCGGCAGCTCGTCGATCAGCTCGACGAGGCGCGGCACCTTGTAGTTGGCCATCCGGTCCCGGCACCACGCGATCAGGCCGGCGGCGTCCAGCGCGGGCGACCGCGGGACGACGAACGCCATGCCCACCTGCCCGAGGCGGGCGTCGGGGACGCCGATGACCGCGGCCTGCCGGACGTCCGGATGCTCGAGGAGCATGGCCTCGATCTCCGCCGGGTAGGCGTTGAAGCCGCCGACGATGAACATGTCCTTGGAGCGCCCGGCGATGCGCAGGCAGCCGTGCTCGTCGAAGCGGCCGAGGTCGCCGGTGCGCAGCCAGCCGTCCGCGGACAGGACCGCCTCCGTCGCGGCCGGGTCGTCCAGGTAGCCGGCCATCGTGGTCGGGCCGCGCAGGACGATCTCGCCGACCTCGCCTTGGGCGGCGTCCGCGCCGTCGGCGTCGGTGATCCGGACCTCGAAGCCGGGGCGGGCCCGCCCGACGGTCGTCGCGATCGTCTCCGGGTCGTCGTCGGGCGAGGTCGAGGTGGCCGTCCCGGCCTCGGTGAGGCCGTAGCCCGCGACGACCACGGAGAACGGCAGCTCGTCGCGGATCCGCCGGATGAGCTCGACCGGGATGTCGGCCGCGCCCGTGACGGCGACGCGCAGGCTCGACAGGTCGTACCGGCGCCGGTCGCCGTGCTCCAGGATCGCGTGGTAGAGCGCCGGCGGGCCGGGCAGCACCGTGACCCGCTCCTCGGCGACCTGGCCGAGCACCCGGTCCACGTCCAGGACGGGCTGCGGCAGCATGGTGGCGCCCGCGGCGACGCAGGCGAGGATGCCGCCCTTGAAGCCGAACATGTGGAAGAACGGGTTGACGAGCACGTAGCGGTCGCCGGCGGTGAGGCCGGTCATGGCGACCCAGTCGGTCCCGACGCCCATCGTGCGCCGGTGGGTCATCAGCACGCCTTTGGGCGTCCCCGTGGTGCCGGAGGTGAAGAGCACGTCGGACGGGTCGTCCGGGCCGAGGGCGGCGCGCCGGCGGTCGACCTCGGCGAGGCCCTCGGGGGTCGCGCCCGCCATGAAGGCGTCCCACGGAACGGCCGGCTCGGACGGCTCGCCGTCGGCGACGACGATCGTCCGCAAGTCGGGCAGTGGCACGCCGGACCCGGCGAGCATCGCGACGTAGTCGTTGCCGAGGAACCCGGTGACCGTCACCAGGACCTTGGCCCTGGCGCGCCGCAGGATGTCGGCGGCCTCCCGTCCCTTGAACCGGGTGTTGACCGGGACCAGCGTCGCGCCGGCCTGGTACAGGCCGAGCAGGGAGACGATCCACGCGCGGCCGTTGAACGCCCAGATCCCGACGCGGTCGCCGGGCTCGACGCCCGCGGCGACCAGGGCGGCGCCGAACCGGCGCGCCTCCGCGTACAGCTCCGCGTAGGAGACCCGGTCATCGCCGTCGACGATCGCGGTGCGGTCGGCGAATCGCTCCCCGGCGGACGCCGTCATGGCCGCGATGTTCGGCCAGGACGGCTCTCGGCTTTCGTTCATGGCGCATCTCCCGCTCTTTCCGTTGGCGAAACGTATCGCCTCGCGGTCCGGATCGGCACCCCCGGCCGAGGTCCCTAGGATTGACATCGACGTCAGTATAGACTTTTATCTAGAACTGTAAATCGCTTCGCAACGTCCGCGCCGGCGGCCTGACCGCAAGGCCCCGGCGCATCTTCTCCCGAGGTTGCCGGTACATGATCACCAACCCCGACCCCCCTTCCTCCCCCGTCCCCGGGCGGACGCCCGGCGGGCGAGACAGCATGCGGAGTGAGCGCTGATGGACGTCCGTCCTTCCGCGGAGCAGCGGGCGCTGCGCGAGGCCGCGGCGCGGCTCGTAGACGACCTCGCCCCCAAGTCCGTCGCCGAGCTCGGCGACGCGGCCCGCGCCGCCAAGCTGGACGCGGCCCTCGCCGGCTCCGGATGGCGCGAGCTGCGCGTCCCCGCCGACGGCGGCGCGCCGCTGGCGTCGGCCGTCGAGGCCGCGATCGTGGCGGAGGAGCTCGGGCGCGGCGCGGCCGACACGACCTTCCTGGGCCCGACCCTGGCCGCCGAGCTGCGGCGCCGGGCCGGAGCCCCCGACGCCCCGTCCGACGCGCCCGAGACCGTCCTGCTCCGCCCGGACCTGGCCGGGCTCGCGGTCGCGGAAGACGGGGACGCGCTCTGCTCGGGCGTCGCCGTCGACACCCGCGGCGTCGCGTCCGCGCTCGCCCTGGCACGGAGCGGCGACGGCCACGAGCTGGTCTCGGTGCCGGTGGCCGGCGGGTCCCCGGGACGCGACCTCACGCGCCCGGTCGCCGCCGTCGAAGGGGCGCCGTTCGAGCGGGTGCCCGGCGCGGTCCGCCGCCTCGGCGCGGCGGACCTCGACGCCTGGACGGCCCTCGCCCTCGCCCTCACCTGCGCCGACCTCGTCGGGACGATGCGCGGCGCGGTCCGGCTCGCCTGCTCCTACGCGACCGTCCGGGAGCAGTACGGCGTGACGATCGGCTCCTTCCAGAGCGTCCAGCACATGCTCGCCGACGCGTTCGTCTCGGCGGAGGGGTCCAAGAGCATCGCGCTGCACGCGGCCTGGGCGGCCGACACGCTGCCCCCCGACAAGGCGCTCGACGCCGCCGCCGTCGCCAAGGCCTACTGCGCCCGCGCCGCGCGCGCGGTGTGCGAGACCGCCGTGCAGGTGCACGGCGGCATCGGCAACACCTGGGAGTGCTTCGCCCACGTCCACCTGCGGCGGGCCTTCCTGTCGACCCAGGTCCTCGGCGACGTGGGCACGAACCTTGAGCGGGTGGTCGCCCGCCGCGGGCTTGGAGGCGTGCACGATGGACTTCGCTGACTCCCCCGACGAGGCCGCGTTCCGGCGGAGCCTGCGCGCGTGGCTCGCCGAGAACAACCCCGGGCTCCCGGCGTCCTCGACGGCCGACGAGTACTGGGACGGCCAGGCGCCCTGGCACCAGGCCCTCTACGACGCCGGCTTCTTCGCGCTGTCCTGGCCGGCGGACATCGGCGGCCACGGCCTGCCGAGCGTGTACGAGGCGATCGTCGACGAGGAGCTCGCCGCGGCCGGCGCCCCGCCGCGGCCGAGCCTCGGCTACCTCGTCCAGGGCATGCTCCGGCACGGGAACGACGACGTCAGGCGGCGCTTCCTGCCCGGCATCGTGAACGGCCGCGACCGCTGGTGCCAGGGGTTCTCCGAGCCCGACGCGGGCTCGGACCTGGCGTCCCTGCGCACCCGCGCCGAGCGGCGCGGCGACGAGTACGTGATCACCGGGCACAAGGTCTGGACGAGCTACTCCGACAGCGCCGACTGGTGCCTGGTCCTCGCGCGGACCGACCCCGCCGTGGCCAAGCACCGCGGGCTGTCGGCGTTCGCCGTCCGGATGGACCAGCCCGGCATCGAGCAGCGCCCGCTGAAGATGATCAACGGGGTGACCCGGGAGTTCGGCGAGGTCGTCTTCGACGGCGCGGTCGCGCGGGCGTCCGACATGATCGGCGCGCCGGGCGAGGGCTGGAAGCTGGCCATGACGGTGGTCAGCCACGAGCGCGAGCCGGGCGAGCTCGGCTACGTCGCGCGCTACGGCAAGGCGGTCAACGAGCTGGTCGCCCGCCTGCGCGCGGAACCGGAGCGGTTCACCGGCGAGCACGTCCGGGACGTCGCGTGGGCGGTCGTCGAGGCGGAGATGCTGCGGCTGCACGTCTGCCGGCGGCTCTCCGACCGGCTCGACGGCGTCTCGCACGGGCCCGAGGGCTCGGTGGACAAGCTCCTGATGACATGGGTCGAACAGGCCGTCGGGCACGCCGCGCTCGACGTGAGCACCGTGACCGGCGGCGCGGAGGAGGACACGTGGCTGAGAATGTACCTCTACAGCCGGGCGCAGAGCGTCATGGGCGGGACGTCGCAGATCCAGCGCAACCTGGTGGCGACCCGGATCCTCGGGCTCCCGGCCTCGTGAGCGGCGGGCTGCCCCCGGAGATCGAGGTCACCGCCGACGGGCCGATCCGCGTCGTGACGCTCAACCGCCCGGACCGGCTGAACGCGACGAACCACGCCCTGCACGCGGGGCTCGGCGCGCTGTTCCCGCTGCTCGACGCGGACGACGGCGCCCGCGCCGTGGTGCTCACCGGAGCCGGCCGCGCGTTCTCCGCCGGCGGCGACTTCACCTACATCGACGCGCTCACCAAGGACGACGACCTGCGCCGGCAGACCCTCGTGGACGCCCGCAGCATCGTCACCGGCATGGTGGGGTGCCGGCTGCCGATCGTCGCGGCGGTCAACGGCCCCGCCGTGGGGCTGGGGTGCAGCCTCGTCGCCCTGTCCGACATCGTCTACATGGCCGAGAGCGCCCATCTCGCCGACCCGCACGTCATGGTGGGGCTCGTCGCCGCCGACGGCGGCCCGGTGACCTGGCCGCTGCTGACGAGCCTGCAGCTGGCGAAGGAGTACGCGCTGACCGGCGAGCGGATCCCCGCCCGCCGGGCGGCGGAGATCGGCCTCGCCAACCACGTCTGCGCCGACGACGAGGTGCTGCCCGCCGCGATGGCGTGCGCGCGGAAGCTCGCCGCGATGCCGCGCCGCGCCCTGGAGGACACCAAGCGCGTCCTCAACCTGCACCTGGAGCGCGCGGTCCTCGCCACGCTCGACTTCGCCCTCGCCGCGGAGGACCGCTCCTTCCTGTCGCCGGAGCTGCGGGTGACCCTGGACAAGCAGCTGTCCAAGGGGAGCGACGCCGGCTGACGCCGATCACGAAGGAGCCCCTCCCGGTCCGCCGGGAGGGGCTCCTTCGCACGCGTGCCGGGGTCAGAGCGGCGGCACGGCGGGCATCTGCCGGGTGCGCAGCAGCTCCTCCCCCAGCTCGCGGGTCAGCGTCCGGGCGTCGCCGAGGAGACCGTCGAGGGCGAGCACGCGCCGGAGGCAATGGTGGAACTCGTGCTCCTCGGTGAACCCGACGCCGGCGAGCACCTGCTGGCAGTGGCGCGCCACCGTGCGCGCGTTGCGTCCGGCGAGTGCCTTGGCGATGCCGGCGAGCAGCGCCCGGTCGGTCTCCTGCACCGCGGCCCCGGCCGCCGCGTCCGCGCACTCGATCGCGTACAGGCTCTCCGCCAGGCGGTGCCGGACGGCCTGGAACGAGGCGATCGGCCGCCCGAACTGGACCCGGGTCAGGGCGTGCTCGCGCGCGAGGCGGAGCATCGTCCGGCTCGCGCCGATCAGCTCGTACGCGAGCGCCGAACGGCCCGCCGCGAGGGCGCCGCTCCAGTCCACGCCCGCGCCGGCGCCCGCCGGCGAGACGTCGCTGGCCTCCACCGCGGCCAGGCCGAGCCGGGGGTCGACGCCCTTGACCCGCCGGATCCGGAGCCTCCCGGTCTCCACGGTGAACGCCCGGAGGACGCCGTCCTCCTCCGCGACCACCACGGCGGCGTCGGCCGCGGCCATCCGGACGGTGCCGAGGCCGCGCACGGTCAGGGCGCCGTTCCGGACGGAACCCGGCGCCGCGTGCCCGCCGAACTCCGGCAGCACGACCGCCGTACCGGGCCCGGCCGGCACGCCGAGCGCCACGGCGAGCACGTCGTCCAGCGCGCCGGACGCCGCGGTCGCCGCGCCCTGCCGGGCGAACAGCAGCGGCGGGACGGCGGCGCCCTCGGCCTCGAGCGCCTCCCGCCAGCCCACCTCGTCCAGCGCCTTCTCGACGTCCGCGGCGCTCCCGCCCTCGAAGACCCGCTCGAAGCTGCGCGCCAGCAGATCGGCGGTCTCGTCGTCCATCATCGCTCCGCCCCCAGGTCCAGGAGGCGGCGCGCGATGATGTTGCGCTGCACCTCCGCGCTACCGCCGTAGATCGTCGCCGCCCGCGAGTAGAGGAACTCGGTGCGCCACCGGTCGCCGTCCGCGTCGTCGCCGAGCGCGATGTCCGCCGGGACGGCGCCGGCGACGAGGTCGTACACCGCCTGCTCGGTCGTCGCGACCATGACCTTGTCGATCGAGGTCTCCGGCCCGAGCCGCTCCCCGCGCGCCATCCGGTGCTGCGTCGCCCGGGAGCGGGCCTGGAAGGCGAACACCTGCTGCACCACCTCGCCCAGCTCGGCCGGGTCCAGCGCGCCCTCCGGGGCCGAGCCGAGCAGGCGGGCCAGGCGCTGGCGCAGGTAGGCGCCGCGGTGCCACAGCGACGTGCTCCGCTCGTAGGGCAGCAGGTCCATCGCGACGGCCCAGCCGCCGTCGACCTCGCCGAGGGTGCGGTCGAGCGGCACCCGCACGTCGTCGAAGAACACCTCGCAGAACTCGTCCCGCCCGTGCATCGCGCGGATCGGGCGCACCGTGATCCCCGGCGTGTCCATGTCGACGAACAGGGCGGTGATGCCCCTGTTCCCGGACTCGGGCGTGCCGGTCCTGGTCAGCAGGACGCAGCGCTCGGCGAACTGGGCCAGGCTCGTCCACACCTTCTGGCCGCTGACCCGCCACTCGCCGCCCTCGCGGCGGGCGCGGCACGCCAGCGACCCGAGGTTGCTGCCGGTACTCGGCTCGGAGAACCCCTGGCACCACGTCTCGTCCCCGCGCAGCAGCCGGGGCACCATCTCCGCCGCCAGCTCCGGGCGCGCGAACTCGATCATCGTCGGCGCCAGCACCTCGGTCATGGAGTAGACGCCCGGCTCGATCAGGTCCCGGAACGCCAGCGCCTCCCCGAGGTAGGCGCGCATCAGCGTGGACCCGCCGAACCCGCCGACCCGCTCGGGCCAGCCCCACCGCATCCAGCCCGCGTCGTAGGCCAGGCGCTTGACCTTGGCGAGGTGCGCCATCTCCTCGTCGAGCGTGACGTCCGGGCCGTGCCGGGGTTCGAGCTCCGGCCCGTGCTCGTCGAGCCACGCGTCTAGGCCGGCGCGAAACTCCCGCAGATCCATGGCTCAGCCCGCGGACTTCCCGCCCGGCACCGGGCGCCGGGGGTCGTGCGGACGGCCCGAGTCCCGGGCGCCGCTGCGGCGCAGGAACGTCATCGCCCGGGTCCGCAGCCGCCATCCGTCCGCCGTGCGCAGGTAGGAGTCGGTGTAGTAGCCGATCCGCATCGAGTGGTCGGTCTGGGCGACGAAGCACAGCGGCTGGACGCCCGTGGCCGAGTCCGGCCCGTCGAACTCGATCGCGGGGGTGCTCACGGAGAACACGCCCTTGGGCGCCGCCGCCATGAGCTCCGGGAAGTCCCCGGGCCCGTACTTCTCGCCGAAGGCGCTGTACGTGCCGCCGGGCGCGAACACGGCCAGCACCGCGTCCACGTCGTCCATCGTCATGCCGGCCGCATATCGTGCGAGCAGCTGCTCGATCTCGATGATGTCGGCGATGCGTGAACCGTCCACGCGGTGACCTCCTCGGCTGGATTCGCGAGCGCGCCCGTCGGGCCCGCGCCGCGCGCGGTCGGATTCCTCCCCGCGCACACGCAGATCCTAACTCGACGTCGACGTCAAATCCACTTCGCCGGGCAGGTCGTCAGGCGGCCGCCGTCCACGCGGCGCTCCGGGCGGCGGCCGGCAGGTCGTAGGAGCGGACGCGCGGGCCGTCCACGGCCTCAGCCTCACGGCCGGCCCGCCGCACCGGCCGGGAAGGCGCCGTAGACCCGGCTCAGGTTCAGGCCGGGCGCCGTCATCGCCCATCCTCCTTGGGCAGGAACGCGGTGTGGCCGGTGCCGCCGTCGGCGAGCCCGTGGTAGAGGCCGCGCCGCGCGAGGTGCGGCAGCACGCCCTCGCCGAACCAGTACAGCTCTTCGAGATGGGGGTAGCCGGACAGGACGAACTCGTCGATGCCTATCTCGGCGTACTCGGCGATGCGGTCGGCCACCTCGGCGTGGCCGCCGACCAGCGCCGTCCCGGCGCCGCCGCGCACCAGCCCGACGCCGGCCCACAGGTTCGGCGCCACCTCCAGCGCGTGCGGGTCGCGCCACGACCCGTCGGCACGGCTGCGCTCGTGCAGCTCGCGCATGCGGCTCTGGCCGGTGGACTCGCTGCGGGCGAGCGACGCCTGCGCCGCGGCGACGGCGTCCTCACCGAGCGCCTCGATGAGGCGCCCGGCCTGCCCCCACGCCTCCTCGGCGGTGTCGCGGGCGATGACGTGCAGCCGGATGCCGAAGCGCGGCTTGCGCCCCCGCTCGGCGGCGAGCCCGCGGATCCACTCGATCTTCTCCGCGACGGCCCGCGGCGGCTCGCCCCAGGTCAGGTACACGTCGGCGTGCTCGGCGGCGACCGGGCCCGCCGCGGCCGACGAGCCGCCGAAGTACAGCTGCGGGACGGGATCGGGCAGGGTCGGCAGCCGCGCCGCGTCGATGTCGAGGTGCGCGCCCCGGTGGGTGACGGTCTCGCCGGCCCAGAGCCGCCGGACGACCGACAGGAACTCGTCGCAGCGCGCGTACCGCTCATCCTTGGACAGGTGGTCGCCGTAGGCGCGCTGCTCGTGCGCCTCACCGCCGGTGACGACGTTGAGCAGCAGCCGCCCCGGCGCGTGCAGGCTGAACGTCGCGGCCATCTGGGCGGCGAGCGTGGGGCTGACCAGCCCCGGGCGGAAGGCCACCAGGAACGCCAGCCGCTCGGACTCGCGGGCCAGCATCGCGGTGGTCAGCCACGCGTCCTCGCACCACGCGCCGGTGGGCGTGAGCGCGCCGGCGAAGCCGAACTCCTCGGCGGCCCGCACGATCGAGGACAGGTAGCCGATCGAGGCGCGCCGGTCCCCGGACGCGGCCCCGGCGAGCTGTCCGTGGCCGCCGCCCACGATGAAGCGGGAGTCGCCGTAGGTCGGCAGGAACCAGTGGAAGGCGAGGGTCACGTGCTGCTCTCTTTCCCGGCGCCGCCCGGCACCGATTATCCATATTTCCTACTTGCATAGTTTGGATTGTGCGCCCCGGCGCCACCACCGGTCAATGTGACTTATCCGACGGATCGGACGCCGGGCCGCCGTGGGACGGATGTCAGCGGGACGGGGCCCCGGGCGGGCGCATGAGCATCAGGGCCCGGGCTCGGAGGATCCGGCCGCCCTCGGCGTCGACCGCCGTCCAGTCGTAGTGCTGGACGACCTTCCCGGAGGAGGTCGGTTCGGCGGGCCCCGGGGCGAGCTCGACGTGCAGGGTCGTGCCCGCCCTGAGCATCCGCAGGAAGCGCACCTCGCGCAGTTCGAGGAGGGCGATCGCGCGGTCGAGCAGGCCCGACCGCTCGACCAGGCCGCCCATCAGGAGAAGGACGCCCTGGCCCGGCATCGGCGCGGGAGCGTCCCCGGCCGGGTCGAACAGCGGGTGGGTGTAGCCGCCGAGGCGGACGAGGTCGTCGATGAGCGCCTGGGTGATCTCGACCGGCGGGGTGCAGAGCGTCATCGGGCGTTCCAGACCGGGCGGCGCTTCTCCACGTAGGCGCGGTAGCCCTCGTCGGCGTCGGCGACCTCCTCGTGGAAGCGGGTGAACAGCTCGCGTTCCAGCCGGAGGCCCTCGGCCAGGGTGACGTCGGGGGCGGCGTTCAGCAGCCGTTTGATGATCCCGGTGACCGCGCGGGAGCGGTCGCCGAGCGCACCGGTGAGCCGGGCCACCTCGCCGGCGAGGTCCGCCCGGGGGACGCTGGCGAGGGCGAGGCCCCAGTCGGCCATCTCGGGGCCGCTCAGCCAGCGGCCGGCGAGCAGCAGCGCGCGGGCGCGCTGGTCCCCGATCTTGCGCGGCGCGCGCTGGGACGCGCCCGCGCCCGGCACGATCCCGAAGTCGCTGTGGGTGTCGCCGACCTTCGCCTCGTCGGCCGCGATGACGAAGTCGCACGCCAGCAGCAGTTCGAAGCCGCCCGCGCGGGCGAGGCCGTTGACGGCGGCGACGCTCGGCAGCGGGCACGCCTCCAGCCGGTCGAGGAACTCGTGGTAGCGGCGGATGAAGGGCAGGAACACCCCGGGCGGGTCGGCGAAGCACGCGCCGAGGAAGCCGATGTCCATCCCGACGCAGAACGCCCGGCCCGTCCCGGTGATCACCAGGGAGGACAGCGAGGCGTCCCGCTCGGCGGCGTCCAGGGCGGCCTCCAGGCCGTCGAGGGTGTCCGGCGAGAGGCTGTTCATGCGGTCAGGACCGTCCAGCGTGATGGTCATGACCGTGCCGGTCACCGCCGTGCGGACCTCCGTCATGAGCCGCCTTCCGGGCCGGCGGCCTCCCGGGCGAACGCCAGCAGGGCGGCGGCGTAGTCCTCCGGGGCGCGCAGGTGCGGCTGACCCGGCAGGCCGGGCAGGACGACGAGGCGGGCGTCGCGCGCCAGCTCCATCGCGATCGCGTCCTTGGGCGCGAGCAGGTCGGACTCGGCGTCGAGGAGCAGGACCGGCACGTCCGCCGCGGCGAGCGCGCCGGACGGGTCGTACCGGAACGCCGCCTGGTAGCCCCACGCGTAGCGGTCCGCGACCCGCATCATCTCCACCACGGCCAGGTGCAGCATCGTGGGCGGAAGGTCCGGCCCCCAGCTGCGCAGGTAGCGCGCGACGGCCCAGCCGAACTGCGCGCCCGCGCCGTCGACGGGCGCGTCGGGCGTCCAGTTCGCGAGGAAGGCGGCCCGCTCGTCCGGGTCGAACAGCGGGACGCCGCTCAGCACGAGCCCGGCGGCGGGCAGGTGGGCGGCCGCCGCGAGCGCCAGGGACGCTCCGCTGTGCACCCCGCCGAGGACGGGGCGCTCCATCCCGATGCCTGCCGCGGCCTGGGCGAGCACGCGGCCGTAGTCGGGGATCTCGAAGCCGGGCCCGGGCGGGGGGTCGGACGCGCCGTACCCGGGGGTGTCGAACGCGACCGCGCGGGCGTGCCGGCCGAGCAGGGGCAGGACGTCCTCGTAGACCCGGCAGGAGAGCGGCGATTCGTGGAAAAGGCCGATCCACGGGCCGGAGTCGCCGTTGACCCGGTAGTGGACCTGGCCCCAGTCGGTGTCGGCGTATCCGCCCCGGGTCCTCATCGCTCCGCCACCTTCACCAGCAGGCGCGCGCCCGCGGCGGTCGCGAGCGGGGGGCCGTCCACTCCGGCGGGGATCTCGATCAGGGAGCAGGGTTCGAGGTCGACGCCGCCGGCCGTGAGCGCGCCCTCCGTCAGGACGAGGAACCGCTCGCGCCCGGTCGCCGGGACGGGCTGCGACCACCCCGGCGGCATGTCGACGAGCACGGACAGGCCCACCGCGGAGGCGTTCCTGCTCAGCGTCTTCGACCGCAGGCCCGGGACGCCGGGCCCCGCGAGCTGGGTCACCGTGTCGTCGTGCTCGTGCCACACCATGAATCGGGCTTCCTTCCTGCGTACGTAGCCGCGCGGCCCGATCGGGTCGCCGCCGCCGGGCCGGGCGTGCCGTCCCGCGTCCTCGTCCGGGCGCACGACCCGGGAGACGCGGCCGCTCGCGTCCGACGCGGACTCACCCTCCATCATCAGGACGCATTCGAAGCCCTCGTCGGTGGCGGCCGAGTGCACCCAGCCGGGCGGGCGCCAGAAGTAGTCCCCGGCCTCGAAGTCCCCTTCGGCGGTGAGCGTCACCCGGCCGCCGAGGAACAGGGCCTCCTCCACGCTGTCGTGGTAGGCCTCGCACAGGTCCCGGTAGCCCGGGTCCGTGCGGACGTGGTCGATGCGCCGGGACGTCGCCGGGTCGTGCCAGAGGGACCTCATCCAGTACCGGGAGAGCAGGTCCCCGACCCGCTCGGGGTCGCCGAGGTTCTCCCGGAAGGCCGGTTCCATCGAGTCGTAGACCTCCCGGCCGCTGACCCAGGGCACGGCCCCGCCGTCGATGATCGTCACCTCGCCCGGCACCGCGCCTCCCACGGGTTCGAATACATCAGACATAAGGATAACCTTGCCGGGCAAGAGCCTGTCAACGGCTTCTACCTGGTGCTTGACATCCAAGGAGGTCATACCTCAGATTTATCGGGACGGAGAAGGAGGGGGCGTGCTCAGTACGAGGCCGTTCGAGGAGGGCGCCGAGCGCGGCGACCTGCGCGCGATGGTCGAGTCGCTGCTCGCCCGGGAGCTGCCCCGCGAGCGAGCGCTCGCCCTGGACCGGGAGGGCGCGTTCCCGGCGAGCACCTGGTCGGCGCTCGGCGCCGCCGGGCTGCTCGGCCTCGGCGGCGCGGAGCCGGCCGGCGGCACCGGCGGGACGGTGGGCGACGCCGTCGCCGTCGTGGAGGAGATCGCCCGCGTCCTGCCCAGTCTCGCCGTCGACTACGTCCTCTGCGGCATGGCCATGCGGCTGCTGGCCGACGCGCCCGGCACGGCCGCCGGCGCCTGGCTGCCCGAGATCGCGTCCGGCGCGATGATCTGCTCGTTCGGGATGAGCGAGCCCGACGTCGGCACCGACCTGCTGAACCTCCGCACGTCCGCGCGGGTCGCGGACGGCCGCTGGGTGCTGCGCGGGCAGAAGCTCTGGATCTCCCTCGCGCACGAGGCCCGGGTCGCGTTCACGGTGTGCCGCACCGACCCGCCCGAGGGCGGTCGGCGCGGGCGCGGCCTCAGCCTGATCGCCGTCCCGCTCGACCAGCCGGGCGTCACCGTCCGCCGGGTCCGCCTCGCCGGGATGCGCGCCGCCGGCACCTGCGAGATCTACTTCGACGACGCGGCCGCGCCGCTGGAGAACCTCGTCGGCGAGCGCGGCCGGGCGATGGCGCTGCTCGGCCGGACGCTGGACGCCGAGCGCGTCCTCGCCGCGGGCCTCAGCCTCGGCATCGGGCGCGCCGCCCTCGACCTGCATCTCGCCCACCTGCGCGAGCGCGAGGCGTTCGGCGGCGCGATCGGCCGGTTCCAGGCCCTCCAGCACGCCGCCGCCGACTCGATCGCCGACCTGTCGGCGGCCCGCGCGCTGGTCGGCACCGCCGTCCGCGCCATCGAGGACGGCCGGCCGTCGACCGCGCTGACGGGCATGGCCAAGCTCGTCGCGGCGGAGTCGACCGCCCGCGTCGTCGACCGCGGCATGCGCGCGATGGCGGCGCAGGGCCTCGCCGAGGAGTCGGCGATGCAGATGTACTTCCGGGACGCCCGGCTCCAACTGTTCAGTCCCGTGAGCAACGACATGATCCGCAACATCCTCGGCGAGTCGCTCGGCCTGCCGAGAAGCTACTGAGCCCGGAGGTCCCGGTGGACATCACGCGAGAGAGCACCGCACTGCTGGTCATCGACATGCAGAACGGCTTCCTCGACGACAAGGGCTCCATGGCCGCGGTGGGGCTGCCGCACCGGGAGCTCCGCCCGGCGATCGCGGGCTGCCGCACGCTGGTCGACGCCGCCCGCGCGGCCGGGGTGCCGGTGATCTACACCCGGTACGTCTTCCAGCCCGACTACGCGGACGGCGGCGTGCTGCCGAACCACATCGTCCCGGCGATGAAGGAGGTCGGCTCCCTCGCCGCCGGCAGCTGGGACGCGGAGATCATCGACGAGCTCGCGCCGGCCGAGGGCGAGATCGTCATCGACAAGTCGCGCCCCAGCTCGTTCTACGGCACCCGGCTGGAGCCGGTGCTCACCGGCCTCGGCGTCCGCTCGCTGGTCATCTGCGGGGTGACGACGAACATCTGCGTCGAGACGACGGCGCGGGACGCGGGCCAGCGCGACTACTTCGTGCACGTGATCGGCGACGCGACCGCCGAGTTCGACAAGGCCCGGCACGAGCACGCGCTGACCGGCATCGGCTTCCTCTTCGGCTGGGTCAACACGCTGGACGACGTCCGCGCCGCCTGGGCGGCCTGACCCCTCGCGGGCGGCCGCGATCCGTCAGCGGGCGAGGTCGGCGACCAGGGCGCGGCCGGCGGCGCGCTCGGCCCGGGTGCCGAGGATCTTGGCGGCGAAGGTGGTCACGCCGAGGCCGGCCAGCGCCCCGATCCGCGCGGCCACCCGGTCGGCGCTCCCGATCAGCGCCAGCCGCCCCGGCGTCTCGCAGCCCTCGCGGTCGAGCATCGCCCGGTAGGACGGGAGCGTCCCGTACCACTCCAGCTCCGCCTCCGCCGCGGCGCGCGCCGCCGGGACGTCGTCCGTCACGCACACCGGGAGCGCGGCGACGATCTCCGGATCGGGGCGGCCGGCGCGGGCGGCCGCGCGGCGGAGCGCCGGGACGGTCAGCTCGCGGAGGGTGCGCGGGCCGACCATCCAGGTGATCGTGCCGTCGGCGAGGGCGCCGGTGAGCTCCAGCATCCGCGGGCCGAGCGCGGCGACCAGCACCGGCGGCACGGGCGCGCCGGGGATGTCCAGGTCGCCGCGCGCGGTCAGCACCTCGCCCCGGAACCGGACGCGCTGGGTGAGCGCGCCGTTCAGGGCCTCCAGGTACTCGCGCATGTAGCGGACCGGCCGGTCGTAGGGCACGCCCCAGCACGGCTCCACGACGGACGGGTGGGACGGGCCGACGCCGAGCGCGAGCCGTCCGCCCACGAGCAGGTTGGCGGTGAGCGCCTGCTGCGCGAGGGCCATCGGGTGCCGGGGCTGGACGGGCACGACGGCCGTGCCGACCCGCAGTCCGGGCAGGTCGCGGGCGACCGCGCCGAGCACGGTCAGGGTGTCGGTCCCGAACGCCTGCGTCAGCCAGTAGCTGTCGACGCCGTCGCGCGCCGCCGCCCGCAGGTCGCTGGCGGTCCGCTCGACGTCGCCGACCCGGTCGAAGATCCCGATCCTCACGGGACGGCTCCTCCGGGCGGGGCGTCCCGGAAGGCGAGCAGGTCGCGGTCGGGCGCGCGCATGAGCAGCGCCAGGCCGAGGGCCTCGGCGCGGGCGCGCTGCTCCTGCACGGCCGTCCAGACCGTCTCCAGGCTGTCGGCCAGCAGGTCGGAACGGTGCCGGGCGACCACGTGCGCGATCTCCAGCGCGCGCGGGACGAGGCCGTCCCGCGAGACGACCTCGGTGACCAGCCCGAGCTCGCGGGCGCGCTCGGCGCCCAGCCGGTAGGCGCGCCCGCTGCTGACCATGCGCAGCACCTCGGTGAGCGGCAGCCGGCTCAGCAGCCCGACCGCCTCCACGGGATTGGCCAGCCCGACGTCGATGTGGGTGTCGAAGAACGTCGCGCCGTCCGAGCAGAGGATGATGTCGCCGTCGTTGACGAAATGCCACCCGCCCGCGCAGCAGTACCCGTTGACGGCGACCACGACCGGCTTGAAGACGCGCAGGTCCCGGGAGGTGATCGCGACCCGCCCGTCCTCGTCCAGGGAGGGGCTGGCGACGTCGCCGGCGAGGGCGTCGTCCACGTCGAGGCCGGTGGAGAAGCTCCGGTCCCCCGCGCCGGTCAGCACCGCCGCGCGCAGGCCGTCGTCGTCCCGGAACGCCCGCCAGACCTCCCGCAGCTCCCGCACCATGCGGCGGTCGTAGGCGTTGAGCACCTCGGGCCGGTTCATGACCACGAGGAGGACGGGCCCGTCGCGGGACACGTCGAGGGTCGCGTAGGCCACCCGGTCACTTCCCGTAGCCGTCGCGGAGCACCCGCTTGAGGATCTTGCCGTTGCTGTTCTTCGGCAGCTCGTCGACCCGCTCCCACACCTTCGGCGCCTTGTAGCCGGCGAGCCGCTCGCGGACGGCGGACTCCAGGGCGGCGAAGTCGAGGTCGCGGCCGGGGCGCGGGACGACGAACGCGCCGACCGCCTCGCCCCACCTGTCGTCCGGCAGCCCGACGACGGCGACCTCGGCGACGCCGTCGCAGGCGATCAGGACGCTCTCGATCTCCCGGGGGTAGATGTTCGCCGCACCGGAGATGATCATGTCCTTCTTGCGGTCGACGATGGTGATGAAGCCCTCCTCGTCGCGGACGGCGACGTCCCCGGACGACAGGTAGCCGTCCGGCCTGATCGCGGCGGCGGTGGACTCGGGGTCGTCCAGGTAGCCGATCATGTTGTACGGCGAGTGGCCGAACAGCTCGCCCGGCACGCCCGGCCCGACCTCGTCGCCGTCGTCGTCGAGCAGCTTCACATCCGTCATGAACCAGGGGTGCCCGACCGACCCGGCCTTGCGCAGCGCTTCGGCGGGACGCAGGTCCGTCACGATGCCCGCCTCGGTGGACCCGTACAGCTCGTGCACGCCGACGTGGGGGAACGCCTCGACGACCCACTCCTTCAGCGGGACCGGCAGCGCGGCGGCGTTGAAGTAGAGGGTCTCCAGGCTGGACAGGTCCCACCTGCGCGGCGACCCCTCCATGACCTGGCGCAGCGTGAGCGCGTGCGTCGGCACCAGGAAGATCGTCTGCAGCCGGTCGCGCTCGATCATGTCGAGCAGCCGCTCGGGGTCCCAGCGCGGCAGCATGGAGGTCCGGCCGCCCATGAACGGGCCCGCGTAGGCGAAGCAGAACCCGGCGCCGAGCGCCATCGGCGCGACCGCGGCGGTGCGCTTGCCGGGGCCGAGGCCGTAGTCGACCGCGCAGCCGAACATGGTGAGCACCCGTGACCGGTGGGTGAGCAGCGCGCCCTTCGGCTGCCCGGTGGTGCCGGAGGTGTACTGCACGCAGAACGGGTCGGTCTCGCCGACCGGGACGCGCGGGTCCACCGCGCGGGCCCCGGCGAGCGCCTTCTCGTAGGGACGCCCCCAGTCCTGGGACCCGAGGGAGAGGGCGAGCGGCAGGTCCTCGACGAGGCCGGGGACGTTCGCCTCGAACGCCGCGTCGGCGATCAGGCCGGACGCGCCGGACCGGGTCACCAGCGAGCCGTGCTCGGCGGCGGTGCCGCGCGGATTGAGCGGGACCATGGCGACGCCCGCCTTCGCGGCGCCCGCCGCGACCTCCACGTACTCCAGCTGGTTCCCGAGCAGGACGGCGACGCGGTCGCCGGCGCCGAACCCGGCGTCCATCAGCAGGCCGGCGACGCGGTTGCTGCGGTCGTCCAGTTCGGCGAACGTGAGCCGCCGGTCCCCGTCGATCAGCGCGGTGGCGTTCGGAGTACTGCGCGCGAACTCGCGGATTCCACTGGCGATGTTCATCTGTGCCATGGCTGCCCGTCTCTTCCTTGCCAGTGCCGACCTCGGGCCGTCGTCTGATCTATGTCCCGGCAGTGGTCAGTCGCGTTTATTCTTGCTCTGCCCGGCCCCGGCAGGCTAGATCCTCTATATGTCAGATTTATTTCGTGGCGTCCGGCTGGCGGTGGCCAGCGTGCGGCGGGCCAGCCGGATCACGGCCGCGTCGATCAGCCGCCCGCCGGCGTCCAGCACGACTCCCGACCCGGCCGCCTCGAACCGGGCCAGGACGTCCTCGGCCCGCGCGACGTCCTGCGCGGACGGCGTGAACGCCGCGTGGACGACCGGGATCTGCGCGGGGTGGACGCACGCCCGCCCCACGAAGCCCTGCCGCCGGACCCGCTCGGTGGACTCCGCGAGCGCCGCGGGATCGGCGGTGATCCGCGACACCGGCCCGACCGGCGGGTGGAGGCCGGCGGCGGCGCTGGCCAGCACGGTCACGCTCCGCGCGAACGCCAGCTCCGCCTCCTCCGGGCCCGGGTCGATGCCGGTGTCGGCGGCGAGGTCGACCTCGCCGATCTGGAGCCGGTGGACCCGGGGCGCGCGGGCGATCTCCCGGACGTCCAGGATCGCCCCCGCGGTCTCCAGCAGCGGCATCAGCAGGGTCGTCGCGTCGCCGAGGGCGGCCAGCAGCCCGGCGACCGCGGCGACGTGCGCGGCGTCCTCGGCCTTGGCGAGGACCAGCCCGGTCAGCGCGGGCAGCCCGGCGAGCGCCCGCACGTCCGCGTCGCCCGCCGCGCCGCCGTTGACCCGGACCCACAGCTCCGTGTCGCCGGCGGCGGGGCGCGAGCGCAGCCAGCCGGCGACCGCGCGGCGCGCCGCGTCCTTGCCGTCCGGCGGGACCGCGTCCTCCAGGTCGACGATCAGTGCCTCGGCGCCGCGCGCCAGCGCCTTGCCGAGCTTGCCGGGGGCGTTCCCCGGGACGTAGAGGTAGCTGCGCGGCAGCCGGTCCGCGGTCGTCACCGCACGACCGTCTCGCCGCGCAGCAGGGACTTGGCGACCACCGTGCGCAGGACGTCGTTGGTGCCCTCCCCGATGCTCATCAGGATCGCGTCGCGGTAGAGCCGCTCGACCTCGTACTCGGTGGAGTAGCCGTAGCCGCCGTGGACCTTCATGGCGTCGATCGCGGCCTGCAGCGCGACCTCCGAGCAGAAGATCTTCGCCATGCCGGTCTGGCCGTCGGCGCGGCCGCGGCGGACCGCGTCCGCCGCGAAGTAGGCCATGAGCCGCGCCGCCTGCAGCTGGGTCGCGACGGTCGCGAGCTGGAGCTGGACGGCCTGGAACTCGCCGATCGGCCGGCCGAACGCCTTGCGCTGCCCGGCGTAGGCGAGCGCCTCGTCGTGGGCGCGCTGGGCGATGCCGACCGACCGCGCGGCGATGTTGACCCGGCCCCACTCCAGCGCGGACAGCGCGTGCTGCATGCCCTTGCCCTCGACGCCGCCGAGCAGGTTCTCCCGCGGCACCCGCACGTCGTCGAGGACGATCTCGCAGGACTCGGTGCCCTTGTAGCCGAGCTTCGGGATGTCCTTGGTGATCTCGTAGCCGGGCGAGCCGGCGTCCACGAGCAGGACGCTCATGCCCTTGTGCGCCGGGGACGCGGACGGGTCGGTCTTCACCAGCACGGGCAGCGGGTCGGCGTGCCGCGCGTTGGTGATCCACATCTTGGTGCCGTTGACGACGTAGTGGTCGCCCTCCAGCCGGGCCGTGGTGCGGATGCCCTGCAGGTCGGTGCCCGCGTCCGGCTCGGTGAGGCCGATGCCGGTCCGCCGCGCGCCCGTCGCGAGGTCGGGCAGGTACCTGCGCTTCTGCTCCTCGGTGCCGCGCATCGCGATCATGCGGCACGCGAGCGAGTGGCTGCCGAGGATGCCGGCGATGCCCATCCAGCCGCGCGCGATCTCCTCGAAGACCAGCGCGAACGAGACGGGGTCCAGGTCGAGGCCGCCGTACTCCTCCGGAACGGTGATCCCGAACAGCCCCATGTCCCGCATGCCCGTGACGATCTCGGTGGGATAGCGGCCGGACTGCTCCCAGTCCCGCGCCACCGGGATGATCTCCCGGTCCACGAAGTCGCGCAGCACGGCGCGGAACTCGCGCTGGTCCTCATTGAGCTGGAAATCCACTTAGCTGCCTTTCTCGGTGTCGTGGGGCGGGCGCGCGGCCGGGGCGGGGGCCGCGTCCGGGACGAACACGGGGAGGGCGCGCCCGTCGGCGAGGTCGGCCCAGGCGACCCGGACCGGGTCGCCGATGCGCCAGGCGTCCGGCTCCCGTTCCTGGAGGCGGGTGAGGAGGACGGCCCCCTCGGCCAGGCGGACGCGGGCGATGACGTAGGGGACGGCGAGGTCCGGCCGCGGCGCGCGGTGCACGACGGTGAAGGAGTCGACGGCGCCCCGGCCGCCGGACGCGGACCAGTCCGGTTCGTCCGACCCGCAGTGGACGCAGAGGGCGCGCGGCGGATGCTGCACCCGGGCGCAGCGGGCGCACGTCTGCAGGAGGAGCCGGTGCTCCCTCGTGGCCTCCCACCAGGGGGCCGTGACCTCGTCGGGCGCCGGGACGTCGGGCGCGAAACCAGCGGAACCGGTCATCGGTCCACCCCCAGGACCACCGTGGCGTGCGTCGACAGGATGCCGCCCGTGCCGTGGGCGACCGCGAGCCGCGCGTCCGGGACCTGCCGGTCCCCCGCGTCGCCGCGCAGCTGCGCCACGGCCTCGATCAGCAGGAGGATGCCGAACTGTCCGGGATGGCAGTAGGAGAGGCCGCCGCCCGAGGTGTTGAGCGGGAAGGCGCCGCCGGGGCGGATCCGGCCGCCGCCGATCCAGTCGAGCGCCTCGCCCCGCCCGCAGAAGCCGAGCGCCTCCAGCGTCAGCGCGACCGTGATCGTGAACGAGTCGTAGACCTGGACGACGTCGATGTCGGCCGGGGCGACCCCGGCACGCCGGAACGCGTCGGCGCCGGAGCCGACGGCGCCGGTGACGGTCAGGTCGGGGACGGCGGTCATCGACGTGTTGGTCGTCCGCTCCCCGTACCCGAGCACCTCCACCGGTGTGCGGCGCAGGTCGCGGGCCCGCTCCAGGGACGTCAGCACGATCGCGCCGCCGCCGTCGGTGACCAGGCAGCAGTCCAGCGCGGTGAGCGGGCTGGAGATCATCGCGGAGCCGAGCACGTCCGCGGCGGTGAGCGGGCCCTTGCCGTAGCGGAACGCGGCCGGGTTCAGCAGCGCCCATTCGCGCGCCGCCACCGCGATCTCGGCGAGCTGCTCGCGCGAGCCGCCGTAGGCGTGCAGGTACCGCTGCGCCGCCATCGCGTAGTACGACAGCGGGTACAGCGGCCCGTACGGCGTCTCGAACTGCGCCTCGGGCGTGTGGTCCTCCACCACCCCGCCGAGCGAGCGGGACCGGGCCGACCGCTGGTTGGACGCGAAGCTGATCACGACCGTCTCGGCCTGCCCCGCCTGGATGGCCTGGGCGGCGCGGGCGACGAACATCTCGAACGCGGAGCCGCCCGCGTACGTCGAGTCCGTCCAGCGCGGCTCGATGCCGAAGTAGTCGGCGAGCTGGGTCGCCGAGAACCGCGACACCCCCGTGGTGGCGATGCCGTCCACGTCGCGCAGGGTGAGTCCCGCGTCGTCCAGCGCCCGCTTGACGGCCTGCGCCTGGAGGCCGAGGACCGACCGGTTCGTCACCCCGAGGTCGCACTCGGCGGCGCCGGCGATCGCGACGCCCGTGCTCATCGCTCCCCCGCGCGCCCGGCCGCGGCGCCGGGCCCGTCCGCCGTGCCGAGCAGGACGCGGGCGCGGGCCGGCGCCACGGCGACGCGTTCGGCCGCGCCGTCGTCGCCGACCACGACCACCCGCAGGTCCAGGTCCAGGAAGCCGTCGCCGGCCTCGGCGACCGTCCCCTCGCAGCGGACGGTCTCCTCGGCGAACACCAGCGCCTTGAAGCCGAACTCCAGCTCGCGGACGAAGCACAGCGGGCCGAGCCAGTCCTGGATCTGCTCGACGAGCAGCGCGCCGAACACCTGGCCGTCGACGACCGGGCCGGGCAGTTTGGACGCCTTCACGAAATCGGTGTCGTAGTGCAGCCGGTACCAGTCCCAGGTCGCCCCGGCGTAGGCGATCATGTCCGGGAGCCCGATCCGGCGCTCCAGCGGCGGAACGGCCTCCCCGGCCTCGTGCGTTGCCCCGGCGGCGGTCATGCCCCCGCCTCCAGCGATACGAAAATGACGGTCTCCTCGTTCTCCGCGAGCGTCGCGCCGTCCTGGCGCGTGTAGGTGGCCCGCGAGGTGATGATCAGCATCTCCGCGCCCGCCCGGTTCGTCTTGCCGGCCACGTCGGTGATCTCCCAGGTGGCGGTGACGATGTCGGACGGCAGGATGCGCCGGTGGAAGACGTAGCGGTTGCCGCCGCGCACCTTGCGGGTGCCGGGGATCTCGATGCCCCAGTTGTGGCCGCCGTCGCCGTCCGGCCCGATCGGCAGGTTCGCGTACTGGTTGGTCTCGCAGATCAGGGTGGGCGGCGCGGTCACGTCGGCCAGTCCCTGCGCCCGCGCGTACTCCGGGTCGGAGTAGAGCGGGTTGTGGTCGCCGATCGCCAGGCCGAAGTAGCGGCCGGCGGCGGCGCCCATCGGCTCGGGCGCGGTGTAGACCTTCGTCCGGCCGACGAGCGCGCGGATCTCGTCGGTGAGCAGCGTCATGAGGCGTCCTTCACGGTGGTGGCCCGCACGGTCGCGGCGCCCTCGGGGTACAGGGCGGTCGGGAACACTTCCAGCAGGAACTCGGGCCGCAGCAGCGCCTTGCAGATCGCCCCAGTCGACGCGGGCCAGGGCGGCGACAGCAGCCGCTCCCGGACGGGCGCGACCGCGCGGTAGTCGCGCAGCGCCGCCTCGACGCAGAACTCGATGGTCGACAGCAGGTCCGCCGGGCCGAGGCCCGCGTACTCCAGCAGGTGCAGGACGGCCCCGTACGTCGCCTCTGCCTGCGCCCCGATGTCGCCCGGGTGCAGCGCCTCCTGCGTCTCCATGTCGAGCGCGGCGAACCCCGACATGAACAGCGTCCGGCCCGCCCGCACGCCCGGCGCGTAGGTCAGCGTGTCGTAGCGGGACCAGCCGGGGTTGACGAGTTCGAGGGGGTGCCGGGACGCGGTGACGTCGATCGCGACGAGCGCCTCGGGATGGTGCAGCCGGCTCATCAGGATGCCGCCCGCGCCCGGGTACACGCCCGCGCCGCCGAGCCGCTCCTTCCGGACGCGGTGGCTCTTGCGGTAGACCTCCCGGCTCGCGGGCGTCGAGTAGTCGTAGGTCGTCACCGCGTCGTCGAGCGAGAGGCCCGCCTTGCGGAGCAGCGCGTCGGCCCGGTCGAGGCAGTAGGCGTACTGCCCGACGAAGTCGCCCGGGCTGACGACGTCGCCCGCCTCGTCCACCGGCACCACGGTCGGGAGGTGCACGGTGCCGTCGAAGCCCTCCCGGACGGGCGACGGCGCCCAGGTCCCGGCCTCGCGCCGCTCGCTCGCCGCGAGCAACTCGGCGCCGCCGTCCCGGACGGCGTGCGCCTCGACCTCCAGCAGCGCGGCGGAGCGGACGAGGCGCTCCACGACGACCGTCGTCACCACGGGGTCGTGCGCGCCGAAGACCTCCCTGCGGGCCGCCGCGGCGGCCTCGTAGTCGGCGAGCCCGGCGACCGTGACGTTCTCCGTCACGTGCACCACGTCACCGGGCCCGTACCCGGCGGCCTCGATGATCGTCATGACCTTCCGGTAGGCGGTGCGCGCCTGCTCCGCCATCGTCCCCGAGACGGTCATCTTGCCGACCGCCTCGTCGTGCGCGGCGGAGGTGTGCCCGGACGACCACGCGCCGCCGTCCTCGGACAGGCCGAGGCAGAACGTGAACCCCTCGTAGGGGAACCACGGGAACTCGGCGGGCTTGATCGCTTGCAGTGTCATCCGTTCTCCTGCTGGGTGAGCTGGGCGAGCCGGGCGGCGGCCCGCATGACGGCGGCGGCGTCCGGCTGCTCGCCGAGCGCCTCGACGGCGCGGGCGAACTCCTCCGCGTCCGCCGCCGGGACGCCGGCGTTGCCGGTGAACTTGGCGAGCAGCGACGCGCGGCTGAGCGGGAAGTCTCCGCCGCCCTCGCTGCGCGGCACCGAACCGGTCACCTCGCGTCCGCCGGTGAGCGTGATCGTGACGTGGCCGGGCGCGTCGGCGGCGACGACGCCGGGGCCGCCGGCGACGTCCCAGCGCACCCGGGCGGCCAGCCGGGCCACCTCGGGGCGGGCGATCGACTCCGGCTCGAAGGTCTCCAGGGCCAGCCCCCCGTCGGCGATGAGCGCCGCGACCGTCCAGGGCAGCGAGAACTTCGCCGCGTACGGGCTCGCGGGACGGGTCAGGTCGCGGGAAACGTCGCAGACGACGGGCGCCGAGTCCGGGTGGACGCGGGCGTGCACCGAGGCGACGTCGCCGGGGCCGAACCGCTCGCGGGCCATGGCGTCCAGGACCGCGCCGATCGTGGCGTGCGAGAGCTGGCACGCCGCGTACGGCTTGATCCCGATCCGGGTGGTCTCCCACCGCTCGCCCAGGCCCGCGACGATGGACGCGGGGTCCGCCTCGTGCGCGGAGAGGGCGTCGAACACGCCGTGCGGGCCGTCGAAGACGGTCTCCGGCCCGGTCGCGCCCGCCGCCGCCAGCCGGGCCGCGACGATCCCGGACTGGGAGGCGAACCCCGGGTGCAGCTGCTTGGTCGACGCGCCGGTGCCGAGGAACGCCAGCAGCCCGCCCGCCTGGCTGCCCGCGATGCCGAGCGCGTTCACGGCCCGGCCGGCGTCCAGGCCGAGGAGCCGCGCGGCGATCAGGGCGGAGGAAAAGACCCCCGCGACCATCGTGGCGTGCAGGCCGCGCGCGTGGAAGCCGTGCGGCGCGGCGGCGGCGACCCGGCAGGCCGTCTCGTACCCGGCGACCGCCGCGGTGAGGACCTCCCGCCCGGACGCGCCGGTCTGCTGACCGACGGCGAACGCGGCGGGCAGCACGACCGCCGTCGCGTGCACCAGCCCGCCGGCGTGGGTGTCGTCGAAGTCGAGGGCGTGCACGAGGGTGCCGTTCGCGAGCGCGGCGGCGGGCGCGGACAGCAGGTCGCCGGTGCCGAGCACCGCCGCCTCGGGCGGGCCGCCGAGGCCGCGGGCCACCTCGATCGCGGGACCGGCCGCACCGGTGCGCAGGGCGCCGAGCGCGGTGCCGAAGCCGTCCAGCAGGTGCCGGGTCGCGGCCGCGGCCACGTCCTCCGGCACGTCCCGCAGGCCGAGCGCCCAGCCGGCCAGCTCCCGTGCGATCATCGCGACGCCGCCTCCGCCTCGCCCGCCTCGGCCCTGGCGGACTCGGCGGGCTCGGCGGACCCGGGGGGCACGGGGGGCACAGGGGGCACAGGGGGCACGGCCGCGTCACCGAACGCGCCCCCCGCCCGCAGCCGCTCCACCGTGGCGTCGTCGTACCCGGCGATCTCGCGCACCACCAGGTCGAAGTCCTCGTTGCGGAACGGCGCCCGCCGGTACTCGGCCGGCCGCGCGCCGACCCGGACGGGCGAGGCGAGCTGCTCGACGGTCCCGAAGCGGGGGTGCTCGGTCGTCACCCGCAGCCCGCGCGCCTTGGTGTGCTCCTCCCGCATCGCCTGCTCGACGTCGTTGATCGGACCGCAGGGGATGGACGCCGCGTACAGCTCCCCCAGCCAGGCGTCCACGGTGCGCTGCCGGAAGACGTCCTCCAGGAGCGGGATCAGCGTGTCCTTGTTGCGGGCCCGGTCGGCGAACGACCCGTAACCGGAGCCGGGCTCGGCCCACTCGGGATGGCCCACGACGGAGGCGAGCCGCGTCCAGAACTTCTCCTTGGCGCAGCCGACGATGAACCAGCCGTCGCTCGCCTCGAACGCCTGGAACGGCACCAGCGACGGGTGCGCCGAGTGGCTGGTGCGCACCGGCTCGAAACCGGCGTTCAGGTGCCAGGTCGCCGGGTACGTCAGCAGCCCGATCGCCGTGTCGTAGAGGCTGACGTCGCAGTCCATGCCGACGCCGTCGCGGCGCGCCGCGTGCAGCCCGGCCAGCAGCGAGATCGCCGCGACGAACCCGCCGGAGTAGTCGACCAGCGACAGGCCCGACTTGGTGGGCGGGCCGTCCGGCTCGCCGGTCAGGTCCATCCATCCGGCGAGGCCCTGCAGGACGTAGTCGTACCCCGGCTCCTTGCTGCGCGGGCCCGTCATGCCGAACCCGGTGAGCGAGCAGCACACGATGGCGGGGTTCAGGTGCTTGAGGTCGTCGTAGGTGATGCGGATCTTCTTCGGGACGTCGCCGCGGAGGTTGGAGTACACCACGTCGGAGACCTTCACCAGGTCCTCGAACACCCGCCGGCCCGCGTCGGTGGACAGGTCGAGCGAGAGGCTGCGCTTGTTGCGGTTGAACGTCTCGAAGAACAGCGAGTCCTCGCCCTCGCCGTACGGGGGGACGTAGCGGCCGACGTCGCCGCCCGACCGCGGCTCCTCGATCTTGATGACCTCGGCGCCCAGGTCGGCGAGGTGCACGCTGCCGAACGGGCCGGCGCCGTACTGCTCGACGGCGATGATCCGGACGTCTTCCAGGGGTTTCACGAAGCGCCTCCGGTGAGGTGGGGCAGCAGCGCCAGGAGCTCGTCCTGGGCCGCGCGGGTCTCGGCGGCGGTGAGGCCGTGGGTGGGCGGGCTGAGCTTCACCGAGTCGGCGAGTCCCGCGTAGCCGGCGATGCGCGCGGCGACCTCGTCGCGCCCGCCGGCCATCGTGAGCGCGTCGATCATGTCGGCGGAGACCGTCTCGGCGAGGTGCTCGGCGCCGGTTCCGTCGCGGAACGCGGCGACGACGGCCTGCTGCTGCTCGGCCAGCCCGTGGAAGGCGAAGAAGTCGGCGTAGGTGCGGACGCTGGCGTAGAAGCCGACGAGCCCGGACACGCGCCGCCGCGCGGTGGCCCGGTCGTCGGAGACCGAGCAGCAGGCGGACACGACGACGTCGAGGTCCGCGCGCTTCTTGCCCTCGGCGCGGGCGATCCCCGCCTCCAGCTCGGGCAGGATCCGCTCGGCGAGGTACCGGGGCGAGCACAGCTCGTGGCTGATCCAGCCGTCGCCGATCGTCCCGGCGAGGCGCGTCATGGCCGGGCCCATCGCGGCGAGGTAGACGGGGATGTCCGTCCGGTGGACGCCGAAGGGCCGCTGGTAGCCGCGGATCCGCATCGGCTCCTCCTCGCCCGGGAGGTCGATCGGCTCGCCCGTCGTGCAGGACTCCCAGAACCGGCGAACGTTGCGGACGGTCTCCCGCATGTGCCGGACGGGCTTGCCGAACGGAACGTTGTGCCAGTCCTCGTTGAGCCGCCGGACGCCCGTGCCGAGGCCGAGGACGAGCCGGCCGCCGGACATCTCGTCCAGGTCGAGGGCCTCCAGCGCCGTGGTCATGGGGCTGCGGGTGAACGCGAGCGCGATGCCGGTGCCGATCCGGGCCCGCTCGGTCGCGGCGGCAAGCGCGGCGGCGGCGACCGTGGCGCTGCGGTGCAGCTCGGGAACCCAGACCATCTCCGCGCCCGCGGCCTCCGCGCGGCGGGCCGCGTCGGCCAGCTCCGCGAGGGTCTCGCCCCAGGGGGCGAAGGTGATCCTCATGCGCGCTGTTCCTCGGCGTCGAGGGTCAGCGGCGTCTTCGCCTCGGGGAACAGGTCGTTCAGCGGCTCGGCGCCCTGCTTGTAGGCGTAGAAGGTGCGGCGGAAGGTGCAGACCTCGTCGCCGTCCTGGTTGAGGGTGCGGGTGCGGATGGTGACGATGCCGGCGTGCGGGCGGCTGGACGACTCGCGCTTGTCCAGCACGATCGACTCGCTGTACAGCGTGTCCCCGGCGAAGACGGGGTGGGGCAGCCGGATGTCCTCCCAGCCGAGGTTGGCGAAGGCGTTCTGGGTGGTGTCGACGACGCTCTGCCCGACCGCGATCGCGACGGTGAGCGTGGAGACGACCAGCGGCCGGCCGAACTCCGACTTCGCGGCGTACTCGCCGTTGAAGTGCATCTGGTTCGTGTTCATCGTCAGCAGCGTGAACCACGTGTTGTCGCTCTCGGTGACCGTGCGCCCGAGGGGATGCCGGTAGACGTCGCCTACCTGGAAGTCCTCGTAGAACCGTCCCTTCCACCCGTCCTTGAGCGTCATGGCCGTCCTCTCGCATAGCACCGATCGGTTAAAGTCAGACATTTCGATTCTAGGGCACGGCGGGGCCGCTTGTCCAAGCCCCGCGGCCGTCGGAATCGGCGCACGTCAGGTGTCGTATCTGCACTTATCCCCATTTCCGTCGTGCACCTTACGGCGGCGGTCCGGCTCCGGGTACGCTGCGGTGCCGAAACATCAGATATATAGCGGTGCGGCCCGGTGGCCGCCGGGATGGGGAGGACGGACGTGCCGGCGCTGGAGACCATGACCCTGGAGGTGGCGGGCCGGGTGGCGCGCGTCGCCTTCACCCGCCCCGACTCCCTGAACAGCCTGACCCACCGGGCGCTCGACGACCTGGAGGCCGCGCTCGACGCGGTGGAGGCCGACCCGGAGGTCCGCGTCCTGATCATCGGCGGGACGGGCCGCGCCTTCAGCGTGGGGCTCGACCTCGCACTCCTGGACGAGGCGTTCGCCGACGCGGCCGTCTGGGAGCGGGTCGCGAACCGGCTCGCCGCGCTCACCCTGCGGCTGGAGCGGCTGCCGGTGCCGGTGATCGCCGCGGTCAACGGGCTGGCCCGGGCCGGCGGCTTCGAGCTGCTGCTCGCCTGCGACCTGGTGCTGATCGCGGACTCGGCGCGGATCGCCGACGCGCACGCCGAGTTCGGCGTCGTCCCGGCGGGCGGCTCCACGGCGCGGCTGCCCCGGATCGTCGGCCGCCAGCGGGCCAGGGAGATCTTCCTGACCGGCCGGTGGATCCCCGCCGCCGAGGCGGTCGAGCTCGGCATCGCGCTGCGGGCCGTCCCCGCCGGGGAGCTGGCCGCCGCAGCGGACGAGCTGGCCGCCGCGCTCGCCGGCCGGTCCCGCGACTGCATGGCCGCGATGAAGCGGCAGCTCGCCGCGGCCGAGGGGCTCTCCGCCGCGGAGGCGGTCGTGCCGGAGATCGAGGAGTTCGTCGCCTACGTCACGCCGCCGGACTCCGACGGGCAGGAGGGCTTCCGCGCCTACCGCGAGAACCGTCCGCCCCGCTGGGCCTGACGGCCCGGCCGGCCGGGCCCGCCCGGCCGGTCAGGCCTCGCGGTAGGCCCCGCGGATGTGCCGCAGGTGGTCGCGCATCGCCGCGCTCGCGGCCTCGCCGTCGCCCGCCTCCAGCAGCTCGGTGATCCGCTCGTGCTGCTCGTCGACCTGCGCCCAGAACTCGGCGGGCGACTCGGTGTTCAGGAACCGCGTCCGCAGGACGTGGAAGACCGGCTGGGTCATCATCGTGAGCAGCCCGTTGCCGGTCGCCTCCATGATGATCCCGTGGAAGTGCCGGTGCTCCTGGAACTTCATGCTCCGGCCCCGGGAGCGCTTCTCGCGCTCCATCGCGGCGTGCAGCCCGTCGATGTGCCGCTGCTCGCGCCGCTCCGCCGCGACGGCGGTGGCGGGGACCTCCAGCATCTCGCGGGCCTCCAGGATGGCGGCGAGCGGCAGGGCGTCCGAGCCGGACATCAGCCCGATCCCGGCCTCCAGGAAGTCGCTGATCTGGCCCGGCTCGATGTGCGAGACGAACGTGCCGCCGGTGGTGCCGCGCACCGTCCGGACCAGGCCCTGGGAGGCCAGCACGCGCAGCGCCTCGCGGACCGTGCTGCGGCTGACCCCGAAGTTGCCGCCGATCTCGCCCTCCGGCGGGAGGCGGTCGCCCGGGGCGAGCGAGCCGTCCAGGATCAGCTCCCGCAGCTGGTCGGCGACCTGCTGGTAGGCCGGGCGCAGCCGGCTGACCGGCAGCGCGCTCGTCGTCGCGGCGCCGGAGCGGCCGGAGGTGCTGCCTTTGGTGCTGGACACGTCGTCGTCCCCCTGGTCGGGCCTTCGTGCTGCTGGATATCGAGTCGGGAACTCCGCGCCACCGGGACTCACAGCATGGTCGAGCATACATCAGACATCATGCGTGACCGGTCGCGCCGCCCTCGGCGGCGCTCGTGCGCGCGGACGGCGCCCCGGCATCCTCGCAGCCTTTGCGAGGTGGGCCGGATTATACGTCCGACACTGCGGGACGGTGGTTCCCACCAGGGCGGTGACGCCGGTGGACTCGCCCCGTGTCACCCGCTCCTGTACGCTTATCCATCGAATCCGCAATACATCAGACTTTACGGTCTCGGTGGTCCCGTGACGGTGACGGAGGTCGGGTAAGTGTTCGACGGCATCGACATCGTGGTCCTCCCGGTGGCCGACACCGGACCGCTGCGCGAGCTGTACGTGGACCTGATGGGCTTCGAGGTCGTCGAGGACGGACCCGTCCGGGACGCGGACGTCCGGGCCCGCCTGTGGGACCTGCCCCTGCCGCCCGCCGAGTCGGTCCTGCTGGGCAAGCCCGGAAGCAGGGGCGGGTGGATCCGGCTGGTCGGCGTGCCCGGCCTGCCGGCCCCCGACCCCGCCGGCGTCCCCGACCGTCCCGGCGCCTACGCGCTGGACTTCTACCTGCGCGACCCCGCCGCCGCCGAGGAGGCGCTCGAGGGGCGCGGGTGGACGTTCGTCGCCGGCCCCGTCGACTACCTCCTCCCCGGCACCGACCACCCGGTCAGGGAGCGCATGCTCGACCAGACCCGCTCGGGGCTGCGGCACGCGTTCGTCCAGTACCGGGAGGGCCGGACGCGGTGCGTCCTCGGCGAGCGGCCCGAGGAGGACGTCAGCGAGGTCAACGCCGTCGTGTTCGCCACCGGCGACCTTCCCGGCGCGCGGGCGTTCGTGACGGACGTCCTCGGCGGCCGCGTCTACTTCTCCGGCCGGTTCGACGGCCCCGCGGTCGAGCGGCTGCTCGGCCTCCCCGCGGGGGCGGGCTTCGACGCCGCCATCGCCCGCGGACCGGCGTCCCGCAACGCCCGCCTGGAGTTCATCGAGCACATCGCGCCCGCGGCGCCCCGGCCGCCGCACTCCTACCCGAGGGTCGTCGCGGGCTGCGCGGTGGACGATCTCGACGCCCTCGCCGCCCGCCTCGCCGGCGGCGGGCACGGCCGGTCCACCGGGATCGTCGAGACCGCGGACGGCCCCCGGCTCGGCCTGCGCTCCACCTACGGCGCCGGCTTCGAGTTCTGGCGGCGCTGACCGCCCGCTAGCGGCCATGGGCCGCGAAAGTGGTCATGGCGCTGACCAGCGCGCCGTCCCGGCCGGGCGCGGCGACCCACTGCAGGCCCATCGGCAGGCCCCGGCCGTCGACGCCGAGCGGCTGGGTGCCGCACGGGAGCGCGGCCAGATTCGCCAGGACGTTGTAGCGCAGGTGCGCCTCCGCCATCGCGACCTCCGTTCCGCCGACCGGGACCATCCCGTCCGCGACGGCGTCGGCGCGGGGCGCGACGCACGGCATCGTCGGCATCGCGAGCAGGTCGACTCCGGACAGCGCGGCGAGGGCCTCGCCGCGCAGGACGTGCCGCACCCGCTGCGCGCGCACGTACGCCCCGGCGGGCATCTCGTCGGCGAGGTCGAGCATGGCGCGCACGTCCGCCCCGAACAGCGCGTCCCCGCCCGACGCGCGCCGTTCCCGGTGGTAGTCGAGGCACTCCGCGAGGATGATCGTCATGCCCGCGGCGACGGCCGCCCAGCCGTGCGGGATCTCGACCTCCACGACCTCGCCGCCCAGGTCGCGGACGGCGGCGAAGGCGCGCTCGGCCGCCGCGCCGACGTCGGGATCGATGGGCTCGTCCAGCGTGCCGCGCGGCACGCCGACCCGCAGGCCCGCGAACCCGGCGGGCCGGGCGCCCCCGTCCGCGGGGGCGACGACGCCGAGGGCGGCCGCCGCGTCGGCGAGGCCGCCGGGCGTGGCGGCGATGAGGCCGACCCGGTCCAGCGACCACGCGAGCGGCAGCACGCCGTCGCCGGGCAGCCGGCCGGGCGACGGGACGAGGCCGGCCGTCCCGCAGTAGGCGGACGGGATCCGCACCGAACCGGCGGTGTCGCTGCCGAGGGCGAGCGGCACGTGCCCGGCGGCGACGGCCGCCGCCGAGCCGCCCGACGAGCCGCCCGGGATCCGCGCGGTGTCGTGCGGGTTGCGGGTCGGGGGCGTGGTGCCGCCGAACGCGTACTCGTGCGTCGTGGTCTTGCCGACGATCACGGCGCCGGCCCGCCGGAGGCGCGCCACGCATCCCGCGTCGGCCGCCGGGACGCGCTCGCGGCCGGGCCCGGAGAGCTGCCGGGAACCGCCGCCGGTCGGGAGCCCGGCCACGTCGATGAGGTCCTTCACGCCGACCGGGACGCCCCGCAGCGGCCGTCCGTCCGGCACGCGCCCGGCCTGGGCTCGGGCCCCGTCGGCGTCCACCAGGGTCCAGGCCCGGATCTCGCCGTCGGTGGCGGCGATCCGCTCCAGCGCCCGCTCCACCAGGTCGTCCCGCCCTGGCCCTCCGCCGGACGGGACGGGCAGCGCGGTCCCGGCGGGAGGGTCGGCCTGGAAGAGCGCGCCGGGCAGGCCCGCCTCCTCCAGCGGGATGCGGTAGAGCCGCTCCAGGTCGGCGCGCAGGGGGCCGCCGGTGAGGGGCGCCCCCGTCGCCGCGTCCATCACGCCCCCAGGTAGGCCGACCGGACGACGTCGTCGCCGGTCAGCTCCTCGATGCTCCCCTCGACCACGACCGAGCCCTGCCGCAGCAGGTAGCCGCGGTCGGCCAGTTCGAAGGCCAGCGGCGCGTTCTGCTCGATGAGCAGGATCGACAGCCCGCCCGCGCGCAGCGCCGCGAGCGCGTCGAACACCTCGCCGGTGATCTTCGGGGAGAGGCCCATGGACGGCTCGTCCAGGATGAGCACCTCCGGCTCGGCCATCAGCGCGCGGCCCACCGCCACCATCTGCTGCTCGCCGCCGGACATCGTGGACGTCTGCTGGCCGGCGCGCTTGCGCAGCACCGGGAACAGCTCCATGACCTTCTCCAGCCGCTCCGCCACGACCGCCTTCGGCACCTTCCCGTGGTAGCAGCCGAGTTCCAGGTTCGTCCGGACGGTCTGCTCCACGAACAGGTGCCGTCCCTCCAGGACGCTGCCGACGCCGCGCGCGACGGCCTCGTGCGGTCGCCTGGACAGCGGCTCGCCGTCCACCAGCAGCGCGCCCTCCGCCGGGCGGTACAGCCCGCCGGCGACGCGCGCGAGCGTCGTCTTGCCCGCGCCGTTCGGCCCGATGACGCAGACCGCCTCGCCCCGGTCGACGTGCAGGTCCACGCCCCGCAGCGCGCTGATCGCCCCGTACCGGTAGACGACGCCGCGCGCCTCTAGCAGCGGCCGGTCCCGCTCCTGCGGCTTGGCCTGCGCCATCAGTCCTCCTCGCCCGTGGGAACGGGAATCTCGACGTCCGCCGCCCGGTGGTGCCTGCCGCCCAGATAGGCCTCCAGGACCGCCGGGTCCTCGGTGACCTCCGCCGGGGTGCCGCGCGCGATCACCTTCCCGAAGTCGAGCACCGTGCAGGTCTCGCAGACCGCGTGCACGAGGTCCATGTGGTGCTCGACGAGGATCACCGTGGTCCCCGAGTCGCGCATCTCCCGCAGCATGTCCGCGAGCTCGTGGCGCTCCTGCGGGCTGAGCCCGGCGGCGGGCTCGTCCAGCAGGACGACCGCGGGGTCGGCCACCAGCACCCGGGCGAGCTCGACCCGGCGCTGCAGCCCGTACGACAGCGCCGTGGCGGGCTCGTCCGCGAGCGCGTCCAGCGACAGCCGGGCGAGGACGTCCTCGACCCGCTCCCTGGCGTGCGCGGGCCCGGTCGTCGTCCGCGCCGCGATCGCCAGGTTCTGCCGGACCGACATGCTGGAGAACAGCCGGACGGTCTGGAACGTCCGCACCAGCCGCGCCCGCTTGACCAGCCGGTGGCTCGGCCAGCGGGTGACGTCCTCGCCGCCGATCAGCACCGCCCCGCTCGACGGGCGCTGCAGCCCGCTCAGGACGTTCAGCAGCGTCGTCTTCCCCGCGCCGTTCGGGCCGATGATCCCGTGGATCTCGCCCTTGGCGACGGAGAAGCTCACGTCCGACACGGCCGTCAGCCCGCCGAAGCGGCGGGTGATCCCGCGCGCCTCCGCGGTGCCCGGCGTCCGGGTTCCCGGCGTCCTCGTCCCCGGCGTCCTCATTCCGGCACCTCCGTGATCACCGCACCGGCCCCCGGCCGGCGGCGGACCCACCGGGACCGCGCGGTGCGGGCGAGCCTGCCCAGCCCGGCGAGCCCGTCGGGCAGCAGCGCCATGAACGCGATGACGACCATCCCGAGGACGGTCAGCGCCCACGAGCCGCCGCCGGGCACCTCCGAGATCAGCCAGGTGACCAGGGCCGCGCCCAGCACCGCGCCGTAGATGTTGCCGAGGCCGCCGAGGATCACCATGACGAACAGCTGCAGCGAGACGGCCGTGGAGAACAGCGACGGGTCGATGGCGGTCTGCAGCGGGGCGTTGACGCCGCCGGCCAGCGCGCCGATCCCGGCGGAGATCGCGAACACCTGCACCTTGCGGGCGGTGATGTTCACCCCGGCGGCGCGGGCGGCGACCTCGTCGTCGCGGAGCGCGGCCAGCTCCCGGCCCATCCGGGCGGACAGCAGCCACCGCGATCCGAGCAGCACCAGGATCAGCGTGACCGCGACGAGCAGGTACTGGTCGCGCGGGTCCAGCAGCCGGTGCCCGAAGATCTCCGGGAACGGGATCGGGGCGTACCCGTTGGCGCCGCCGAGCGGGCCCGGCAGCATCAGGAACGCGTGGATCGCGGTGCCGACCGCGAGGGTCGCCATCGCGAGGTAGTGGCCGCGCAGCCGCAGCGCGATGTAGCCGACCAGGACCCCGATGACCAGCGCCAGCAGGACGCCGAGGACCAGCGCGGGCAGGAACGCCATCTCCCGGTCCAGCATCAGGTAGGCGGTGCCGTAGGCGCCGACGGCCATGAACCCGGCCTGGCCGAGCGCGAGCTGCCCCGCGCCGCCGATCGTCATGGTCAGCCCGACCGAGGCGATGGCGGCGACGCCGATGTTCACGCCGAGGGCCAGGTCGGTCGCGCCCGGGTTCGTGAACGCGAAGCCGATCAGGAGCACGGCCGCCACGACGGTCGGGCCGAGGTGCCGTCCGGCCCGGCCGGTGAGGGCCCGGTACGGCGGCAACCGGCCGGGCGGGGCCGTGTCGGGCGAGGCTGTGTCAGGCAAGGCGCTGCCTCCTCAGGCCGAACAGGCCGTTCGGCATCACTAGCAGGATGACGATCAGGGCGAGCAGCACGATCGGGTCGACGTAGCTGTTGGGGATCACCGCGGCCAGCTCGCTCTCCAGCACGCCGAGCAGCACCGCGCCGACGAGGACGCCCCGGGTGCTGGCGAGGCCGCCGAGCACCGCGCCGGTGAAGCCCTTCAGCGTCAGCGCCGTGCCGAGCGTCCCGCCCGCGAGGGTGATCGGCGCGACCAGCACGCCGGCGAGCGCGGCCAGCCCGAACGCGAGCGCGAACGCGATGGCGCGCATCCGCGAGACGTTGATGCCGACCGCCGTGGCGGCCAGCGGGTCGGTCGCCGCGGCGACCATGCCGCGGCCGGTCCTGGACCGTCCGAGCAGCGTCGCCAGCCCGATCCCGACGGCGAGGACCACCGCCCAGATCAGCAGGTCCTGGTAGCCGATCCGCACGTCGCCGAGTTCGACGGCGCCGCCGTGCACGGGCGGGAACGGCTTGCCGTCCGGGCCCCAGACGATCTGGCCCCCGTTGGCGAACACCAGCGTGATCCCGACGGTCGCCGCGATCGCGGCGATCGGGCCGTTGCCCCGGGTCGGCAGGATCACGATCGCGTCGTAGGCGATGCCGAGGACGATCCCGGCGGCCAGCACGATCAGCGCGACCAGCAGGATCGTGGACAGCCCCCGGTTCACCAGGGTGAGGCCGATCAGGCCGCCGATGATCACCTTGTCGCCCTGGGCGAAGTCGATGACCCCCGTCATCTTGAAGACGAGGTGGAAGCCCAGGGCGACGAGCGCGTAGATGGCGCCGAGCGTGAGACCGGAGACGAGAAGGTCGATGATGCGCACGGGCGGGTTCCTTAGGGGCGGACGGTGGCCGGGCCGCCGCGGGCCCGGCCGCCGTCGTCTGCTGCGGGACGTCGGCTGCCGCGGACGGGGTCAGCCCGCGTCCGGGGCCGCGTACTTGCCGTCCTTGAACGTGACCGGCTTGAAGGCGTCGGCGCTGGGACCGCCGTGGTACTTGTCGGTGTAGGCGAGCGTGCCGATGATGCTCTTGTAGTTCAGCGACTCGATCGCCTTGGAGATGTCGTCGCCCTTGTAGGACGCGGCCTTCTCGATGCCCGCGGCCGCGAGCTTCACCGCCACGTAGGCGTACGCGCCGAGAACGGTGGCCTCGTCGCCGAACTTGGCCCGGTACTCGTCGAGGAACTTCTTCGTGTCGGGCTCGGGGGCGCCGTAGTTGACCGCGGTCAGCGAGACGACCTTGTTCGCCGCGGGGCCCGCGGTCTCCGGGATGAAGTCGGCGGAGTAGGTGAGGTCGCCGATGATCTGGCCGCCGTAGCCGGTCGCCCCGACGTTCTTCAGTACGAGGGCGTCGCTGGAGCCGCCGGCGCCGTACAGGAAGATCGCGTCGGGCTTCTTGCCCGCCGCCTTGCCCGCCTGCGCGGTGAAGTCGAACTTGCCGGGGTCGAAGCCCTCGGAATTGACGATCGAGATCCCGGCGGCCTTTGCGGCGTTCGAGACGTCGGAGTTGCCCGCCTGGCCGTACGGGTTGTTCGCCCAGATGATCGCCGCGGTCTTGACGCCCTTCGTCTTGGCGTACTCGACCATGGCCTCGGAGTTCGCCTTGCCCGGCAGCGGCGTCTCGAAGACGTGCTTGGTGCCGTTCGCGACGTCCGGCTGCGCGACGAGCAGGATCTGCGTGACGCCGTACTGGTCGGCGAGCGGCGCCACGGCCTTGGCGTTCGCGGAGATGCCGGGCCCGATCACGATCGGCACCTTGGTGTCGGTGGCGAGCTTCTTGAACCCGGCGGTGGTCAGGTTCACCGAGCCCTGGTCGTCCACCTCCTCCAGCTTGAGCTTGCGTCCCTTCACGCCGCCGGCCGCGTTGATCTCCTCGACGGCCAGCCGCATGCCCTTGGCCTCCTGCTGCCCGACCGCGCCGAGAGCACCGGTGGTCGAGTTGAGGACGCCGATCGTGTAGGTGTCTCCGCTTGAAGCATCTGACGTATCCGAATCGGACGACCCGCAGGCGGTCGCGGTCAGGGCCAGAGCGGTGAGGCCGGCGACGACGATCGCACGGCCGCGCATGGCTGCTCTCATGGTGTCTCCTTGATGATCGCCTCGGTCGGGCGAACGGGACACCCCCCGCCGGAGCCGGGGATGAATACGTCAGAGTTTGCAGGACGGAGTCCGGCCAAGACAAGTCCTTCACGGGCTTTCTTCCTGCTGGAAAGGGGTCGACCGGGGGCCGGGCGGTGACCTAGGGTTCAATACATCAGGCTTTTACATCCAAGTAACGCGTCCGGCATCGGGCCGGACCCATCACGGGAGGCCAGCGTGCGTCCGACACCCTCGGCGGCGGAGCTGGAGGAGCTGCGCGAGTCCGTCCTGCGGACCTGCCGCGACTTCGGGCACGAGTACTACGTCCGCGCGTCCGACGCCGGCGACAACGCGCGCGGCCTGTGGCGCGCCCTCGGCGGCGTCGGCGCCCTCGGAGCCGGCATCTCCGCGGAGTACGGCGGGGCCGGCGCGGGCGTCGAGGCGCTCGCCGCGGTGGCCGAGTCGATCGCCCGGGCCGGCCTGCCGCTGATGCTCATCGCGCTCTCCCCCGCCGTCTGCGCGACCATGATCGACGGCTTCGGCTCGCCCGCCCAGAAGGCGGAGTGGCTGCCGGGCCTCGCGGACGGCTCCCGCGTCCTCGGCTTCGCCATCACCGAGCCCGACGCCGGCTCCAACACCCACAACATCCGCATGCGCGCCCGCCGCGACGGCGGCTCCTGGGTGCTGTCCGGCCAGAAGTACTACGTCTCGCACGTGGACAACGCCGACGCGCTCCTCACCGTCGCGCGCGCCGAGGACGGGCTGAAGGTCTTCATCGTCCCCACCGGCGCGCCCGGCCTCACCGGTCAGCCCATCGCGGTCGAGATCCTGTCACCGGAGCGCCAGTACAGCGTCTTCTACGACGACGTGCGCCTGGACTCGTCCGCCGTGGTGGGCGCGGACGCGGGGATGGCCGTCCTGTACGCGGGCCTCAACCCCGAGCGCATCGTCAGCGCCGCGCTCCTGAACGGCATCGCGCGCTACGCGATCGACATCGCCGCGGCCTACGCGCGCGAGCGCACCGTGTGGAGCGTTCCGATCGGGGCGCACCAGGCGGTCTCGCACCCGCTCGCGCGCGCGGAGACGGCCCTCACCGCGTCCCGGCTGCTCACCGAGTCCGCCGCCCGCGCCTTCGACCGGGGCGAGACCGGCGGCGTGGAGGCGGCGATGGCGAAGCTCACCGCCTCCGAGGCCGCCTCCGCCGCCCTGGACGCCGCCATGCAGACCCTCGGCGGGAACGGCATGTCCCGCGAATACGGCCTCGCCACCCTGCACGGCCTGGTCCGCCTCTTCCGGATCGCCCCGGTCAGCTCCGAGATGCTGCTGAACCACGTCGCGCACAAGCGCCTGTCGCTGCCCAGGTCCTACTGATGCGCGTCCGGCGCGAAGGCCCCCTGGTGAGGGCGACGCTGTCGCGGCCGCCGGTGAACGCGCTGGACTCGGCGGCCTACCGGTGGCTCACCGAGACCTGCGCGGCGATGCGCTCGGACGAGTGCCTGCTGATCGACGCCACCGGGCACGTCTTCAGCGCCGGGCACGACCGCCGCGAGCCCCCCGCCGGCGAGACCCTCGCCACCGGGGTCGCCGCGCTGGCCGCCGTCCTGCGCTGCCGGGCGCCCGTGGTCGTCGCCGCCCAGGGCCCGGCGATCGGCGCCGGGGCCCTGCTCCTGGCCGCCGCCGACGTCCCGATCATCGCGTCCGACGCCTGGGTGAGCGTGCCCGAACTCGACGTGGGGGTCACGGTCGGGCAGGCCGTCCTCCGCCGCCTCCTGCCGCCCGCCATGGCCAGCCGCGCGTTCCTGACGTCCGAGCGCATCCCGGCCGCGCAGCTCGCCGCCGCGGTCGTCCGCCCGCCGGAGGACGTGGCCGGGGCCGCGGCGGACGCGGCGGCGGCCGTCCTCCGCAAGTCCCCCGCCCTGGTCTCCCTGGCCCGCCGCACCTGGGGGGAGCGGGAACGGGCCGCGACCGCCTACGAGGCCGAACTCGCCGCGTTCCAGAGCCGCCCGCGGGACGTCTGAGCCGGTCATGGCCCCCGTTCGGCGGCGAGTGCCGCCACCGGGCGCGGGTAGCGCCATGGGATGACGACCTCAGAATCCACCGCCGAACGCTTCGAGTTCGCCTTCGATCCCCGGCTGGCCCGTCCGCTGGCACTGCTGGGGATCCGGCCGGACACCTGCCACCTCACGCTCTCCCCGTCCGGGCTGGAGGCCCGCTACGGCCCCTGGCGGGTGCGGACGCCCCTGGACAACGTCGCCGGCGCCGAGACCAGCGGGCCGTACAGCGTCTGGAAGGCCATCGGCGCCCGCGTGTCGCTCGCCGACCGGGGGCTGACCTTCGGCACCAACGCCAGGCGGGGCGTCTGCGTCCGCTTCCACCGGCCGGTCCGGGGCATCGAGCCGACCGGCGTGCTGCGCCACCCGGGGCTGACCCTCACCGTCGCCGACCCGGCCGCGGTCGCCGACCGCCTGCGGCGGCTGTCGGCCGCCACGCGGTAGCGGCGGGGACGGCCGCTTCAGCCGCGGCGCGGGGTGACGAGGCCCGACTCGTAGGCGAACACCACGAGCTGGGCCCGGTCCCGTGCCCGCAGCTTGATCATCGACCGGCTGACATGCGTCTTCGCGGTGGTCGGGCTGATCACCATGTGGGCGGCGATCTCGTCGTTGGACAGGCCGCGGGCCACCAGTGCGGTGACCTCGCGCTCGCGGTTGGTCAGCACGTCGAGTGCGTCGGGCGCGGGCCCGGGGCGGCGCGCGACGTACTCGCCGATCAGGCGGCGGGTGATCGCGGGAGACAGCAGCGCGTCGCCCCGGGCCGCGACCCGGACGCCCCGCAGCAGGTCGGCGGGCTCGGTGTCCTTGACCATGAAGCCGCAGGCGCCGGCGCGCAGCGCGTTGAAGACGTACTCGTCGAGGCCGTAGTTGGTGAGGATCACGACGTGGACGCCGCCCAGCCGCTCGTCGGCGGCGATCAGCCGGGTCGCCTCGATGCCGTCCATCACCGGCATCTGGATGTCGACGAGGGCGACGTCCGGCCGGTGCTCGCGGACGCGCGCGACGCCCTGCTCGCCGTCCGCGGCCTCGGCGACCACCTCGATGTCGTCCTCGATCTCCAGCAGCGCGCGGAAGCCGCCGCGGATGAGCGCCTGGTCGTCCACCAGCACGACGCGGATCACGACGGCTCCCCCAGGGGCAGCTCGGCGCGGACGGTGAAGCCGCCCTCGGCGCGGGGCTCGGCGCGCAGCCGGCCGCCGAGCGCCGCGACGCGCTCGCGCATGCCGAGCAGGCCCGTGCCGGGTACGGGCGGCGCGTCCGGGTCGGCCTTGCCGTCGTCGTCGACCTGCACGACCAGTTCCGCGTCCGCGTAGTCGACGCGCACCGCCGCCGCCGCGCCGCCGGAGTGCCTGGACACGTTGGTGAGCGCCTCCTGGACGATCCGGTACGCGGCCCGGTCCACCTCGGCGGGCAGGTCACGCCGCATGCCGGAGACCGTGACGGTGGCCGGCAGCCCCGTCGAGCGGGCCCGCTCCACCAGGTCGCCGAGCCGGTCGAGCCCGCTGGGCCCGTCCGCGCCGTTCGCCTCGCCGCCGGAGTCGGCGCCGGAATCGCGCAGCACCTCCAGGGTGGCGCGCAGCTCGCGGATGGCGTCGCCGCTGGCCTCCTGGATGGCCAGCAGCGCGGGCGGCACGTCCTCGCCGCGCTTGCGCGCCACATGCACGGCCACCCCGGCCTGGACCTTGATGATCGAGATGCTGTGGGTGAGCGAGTCGTGCAGCTCCCGGGCGATGCGCAGCCGCTCCTCGCCCGCGCGGCGCCGGGCCGCCTCCTCGCGGGTGCGTTCGGCCTCGGCGGCCCGCCGCTCGGCCTCCTCCAGATACGCCTGCCGGTGCCGCGTCACCGTCGCCGCCACCGAGGCCGCCACGAACCAGCCGAGCAGCAGCGAGGTGTTCTCCAGGTCCTCCAGCGCCCCGCCGGAGCCGGGCAGGTTCACCGCCAGGTCGGCGCCGAGGAAGGCCGCGGCCGCCAGCGCCGGGGCCAGCCGGTGGCCGGCCTGGACCGCGATGAACACCGCCACCAGCACCGGGAAGACCGCCGACGGGCCCGGCTCGACGCGCACGCTCACCGCGAGCATGCACGCCGTGCTGACGATCAGCGTCGCCAGCGGCGCCCGCTCGCGGAGGATGAGCGCGGACGAGCCGGCGAGGACGAGCACGAGGTCCACCGCGCCGGAGCCCGGCGCGGCGAGGACGAAGACCAGCGGCAGGACGGCCACCACCACGACGCGCAGGAGGTCCCGGGCGAGCGGCCGCAGCCGGTCGATGAAGCTCATCTGCGTAGATTAGGACGCCTTTGCGGCCCCGGACCTCCGCCGCACGTCGCAATCGGCGGCTACTCCCGGCGGAGTAGCCGGGCCGATCCTGCTCCCCGGGTGCCGCGCGCAAGAGTCTTCCCGGGCACGACGACCGGCGGCCGGCGCGAACATGACGATGTCCGGCATGCAAACGATCCGAGTCAAGAACGGGCCGCCGCGCGACGCCGGCCCGGAGAGCCGCCGGCCCGGGGTCACGCTCGCCGTGGTGGCCGTCGTGCAGTTCATGGTGTCGCTGGATTTGTCGGTCGTGAACGTCGGGCTCCCCCGGATCGCCGCCGGGCTCGGGTTCGGCGCGGTGGGCGTCACCTGGGTGATCCACGCCTACGCGCTCACGTTCGGCGGGCTGCTCCTGCTCGGCGGGAAGGCCGCCGACCGGTACGGGCGCAAGCGCGTCCTGCTGGCGGGGCTGGGCCTGTTCGGGCTGGCCTCGCTCGCCGGCGGTCTCGCCCAGGAGCCCGGCCACCTCGTCGCCGCCCGCGCCGCCCAGGGCGTCGGCGCCGCCGCGCTGGCCCCGGCCGCGCTGGCGCTGCTGGCCACGGCGTTCCCGGCGGGCAGGGCCCGGGTCCGGGCCTTCGGCGTGTGGAGCGCGGTGAACGCCGCCGGGGGCGCCCTCGGCGTCCTGATTGGCGGGCTGCTCACCGAGTACGCGGGCTGGCGGTGGGTGATGTTCGTGAACGTCCCGATGGCCGCCGCCGCGCTGGCGCTGGCCCGGCGGGGCGTGGCCGCCGAGGCGCCCGCGGCCCGCGGCGGCCGCCCGGACGTCCTCGGCGCCGTCCTGGCCACGGCGGGCATGACGCTGCTGGTGTTCGGCGTCGTCCGCACCGACCGCCACGCGTGGGCCTCGCCCGTCACCCTGACGACCCTGGCGGTCGCCGCCGCGCTGCTGGCCGCGTTCCTGCTCGTCGAGCGGACCACCGCCCGTGAGCCGCTCGTCCGGCTCGGCCTGTTCGCCAACCGCTCGGTCGCCGGCGCCAACGCCTTCAACCTCCTGGTCGGCGCGGCCATGGCCGCCGCCTTCTACTTCGTGTCCCTGTACCTGCAGCGGGTGCTCGGGGCGGGCCCGGCGCTGGCCGGGGCCGAGTTCCTGCCGTTCGCCCTCGGCGTGGTCGCCGGTTCCGTCCTCGCCGTGAAGCTCGGCTACCGGTTCGCGCCGCGCACGCTCCTGGTCATGGGCGGGCTGCTGACCTCGGCCGGATTCGCCTGGTTCGGCATGATCAGCCCGGACGGCGGCTACGCCGCCGACGTCCTCGGCCCCGCGGTCGTCGCCAGCGTCGGCATCGGGCTCTGCCTCGCCCCGGTCGTCTCCACCGCCACCACCGGCGTCGCGCCCGGCGAGACCGGCACGGCCTCGGCCCTGCTCAACAGCTCCCGCCAGATCGGCGCCTCGCTCGGGCTGGCGGCCCTCGGCACCGCCGCGCACGGCCGCACCGGCGGGAGCGCCTCCCCTGCCGCCCTCAACGACGGGTACGCGCTCGGCCTGACCCTCGGCGCCGGACTCCTGCTGGCCGCCGTCCTCATCGCCCTCACCGTCCTGCCCGGGACGGGCCCGCCGGCCCAGGCCGGCCAGGCCGGCCACCGCAGGCAGGACGTCCCGGCATGACCGCCGCACCGATCGACTGTTCACGGCCGCGTCGTCCGCCGTGGCCGCCGCTACGCCGGCCACTGGGACGTCTCCGTGCCGGCGGGCTCAGGTGAAGGCGATCCGCCCGGCGATCACGGTGCACCGGACGGCTCCCGCGCCGGGGGAGCGCAGCGCCTCGCCGAGCGGCGTGCGGAGCAGGACCAGGTCGGCGGCGGCGCCCGGGCGGACGCGCCGCGGCGGGCCGCCCGGATCGTCGGCCGCCGCCAGGTACGCGCCGAGCGCGGTGGACGCCGGGATCGACTCGCCCGCCCCCACGACCGCGCCGGACCTCGCGCGCCGCCGTACCGCGGCGTCCATGACCAGCCAGGGGTCGAGGGGCCCGTAGGGCGCGTCGCTCGACAGCGCGACCCGGACGCCGGCGTCCAGCAGGCGGCGGCAGCGGTAGAGGTCGCCGCGGTCGGCGGCGGGGACGTCGCTCAGGTAGTCGTCGCCCCGGTCGGCGATGAACCCCGGCTGCGTCACGACCCGCAGCCGGAGCTCGGCCAGCCGGTCGATGACCTCGGGCGGGACGAGGGCGGCGTGCTCGATCCTGTCCCCGTCCCGCACCCCGGCCTCGGCGAACGCCGCCAGCAACAGCAGCAGCGCTTCGCGGGTCACGCAGTGGACGGCGACCGCCCGGCCGCACTCGTGCGCCGCCCGGACGCGCTCCGCCAGCGCGTCCAGGCCGGGCAGCCCCGAGTCGGCCAGGACGATCTTGTACGGGCCGGCGGTCACCCGCGGGTTCCGGCTCTGCCGGGGCTCCAGCGGGCTCCCCAGCAGGTGGACGCGCTGGGGGAGCTCTCCGGCCTCGATCGAGGCGACCGCCTCGGGGGCGAGGCCGGGCGTGGCGTCGGTGACGCCGGTGATGCCGAACCGCGCGAGTTCGCGTCCGATGGCGCTCAGGTCGGCGGGGCGTCCGGCCGGTATCCGGTCGCGCAGCCAGGCGTCCGCTCTCCAGAGCCGCCCCGTCGGGTGCCCGCGCGCGTCGCGCTCGATCCCCGGATGGTCTCCCGAGGCGAGCCCGGCCCTGAGGACGGCGGCGGTGTTGAGCGTCCACAGGGCCCCGCTGCGGTGCTGGACCCGCACCGGGACGTCGGCGCGCAACGCGTCGAGGGCGGCGGCGTCCAGGTCACCGGCGACGCGTTCGACGTATCCGACGCCCCGGACCCAGCCGCTCTCATCGGGCGGCGCGCCGCGCAGGGCCGCCGCGAGGCCGGACGGACCGCTGACCGCGGGCGGCCCGCACAGGGCCGAGCGGCGCCACGCCCAGAGCGCGTGAAGGTGGAGATGGTGGTCCCACAGCCCCGGGATCAACGCCGCCCCACCGCAGTCGACGACCTGCTCGCCGCGCCCGCGCGCGAGATCGCGGCCGGTTTCGGCGATGACGGCGCCGATGACGCGGACGTCAGTCCGGCCGAGCCCGGCGACCTCGGCGTCCCGGAACAGGATCCCGCTCATCGGGCGGCGAGCCCCAACTCGCGCAAGACGGCCGAGGTGTCGGCCCCGGGGGCGGGTGCGGTGCCGCTCGGCGTCCGAGCCATCGGCCGCGCCACCGGGACGGGGCCGGACTCCGTCTCGAACGCCCAGCCGTCGCGGTGCGGGAAGGCCACCGTGCTCGGGGACGGCGGTCCGGGCGTGAGCGTCGACGCCACCACGTCCGTCATCGAGACGTCCCAGAGGACGCCGCCGCCGGGGGGCGCGGTGGCGGCGAGGACGGCGGCCGTGAGGCCGGTCAGCGGGTCGGCGATGGCGTCCCCGCAGAAGAGCGGGGACAGGCCCGCGCCGCGGCACACGAGCCCCGCCCCGGCGGCGACGTCGTCGCCGAACCCGACGCGCTCGGACGCCCGGCCGCACGCGGTGATCGAGATCCACCGCGTCCCGGCGGCGACGGCCGCCTCGGCGTCCAGGCCGAAGCCGGCGAGCGCGCGGGAGCGGGACGCCTCGATGACGATGTCGGCCGCGTCCACCAGCGCCGCCAGCGCCCGCCGCCCGTCCGCCGCGGCCGGGTCGAGGACGACGGAGCGGTGTCCGGCGTGCAGGAGGTCGTAGAACCCGCGGTCGCCCCGGCGGGCGCCGTCCGGACGGCTCGGCGTCTCGACCTTCACGACGCGCGCACCCGCCAGGCCGAGGAGGTGGGCGCACAGCGGCCCGGCCCACAGCGCGCTGAAGTCGGCGACCAGCGCGCCCTCGACCGGGCGGGGAGCGAGCGGCTCCGGCGGGGCGACCGGCGCCGCCGGCGGCCGGACGGGCGCGGCGGCGACGCCGAGCAGGGCGGCGCGCTCGGCCAGTTCCGCGCCGGTGCGGTCACGGAGCCACGCCTCGACCGCCGGCCACGGGTCGTCCCCCACCTCTTCGCAGACGAGGGCGCCCAGCAGGGCCGGGTCGTCGGGCCGTGCGCAGGACACGGCGGCCCAGCCGTCCGCCGTGGGCAGGAGGCGGCAGGCGCCGCCCGCGGACACCGTCCCCCGCCGGCCGTGCCCGGTGAACGCGGCGCGCTCGGACAGCAGGCGCGCGCCGTCGAGACGGGGCGCGCCCGTCAGCGCGGCGAACCGCGCGGCCAGGTCGCGGGCGGCCGCCGCGCCCCGCCCGGGCGGCAGCAGGGGCGGGCCGTCCGGACGGCCGGACAGGGCGGCCGCGCCGCTCTCGGCCCAGGCCGCCGCCGCGTCGACTCCGGCACGCATGATCCGACCCTACTCAGGGCGAAAGGGTGGGAACCTGGTACGTGTGAGTTCGGACGGCGGCAAGGCGACGCTTCCCCCGGCCCTGGGCAGGCCGCGCGTGACCTCGCGCGCCGCCCTGGAGCGGATGGCCTTCGAGCTGTTCGCCCGGCAGGGCTTCGAGGAGACCACGGTCGACGACATCGCCCGCGCCGCAGGGATCGCGCGGCGCACCTTCTTCCGCTACTTCTCCTCCAAGAACGATCTGGTGTGGGGCGACTTCGAGGGGCACCTGCAGAGGCTGCGCAGGCTGCTGGACGAGGCCGACCCGGGCATCCCGATGATGGACGCGGTCCGCGCCGCCGTGGTCGAGTTCAACCATTTCGACCCCGTGGACGTCCCCTGGCACCGGCAGCGCATGGAGCTGATCCTGGGCGTGCCGACGCTGCAGGCCGACGCCACCCTCCGGTACGCCGCGTGGCGGGGGGTCGTCAGCGGCTTCGTGGCCGGGCGCACCGGCCTGCCCGCGTCGGCGCCGCCGCCCCGGCTCACCGGCTACGTCGTCCTCGCCGCCGCCGTGTCCGCCTACGAGCAGTGGCTGTCGAGCGAGACGCCGCCGCCGCTCTCGGACCTGCTGGACGAGGCGATCAGGCACGTGGGGGCGGGTCTGGCGAGCATGCTGGACGAGGACGCGTCCGCCTAGCGGGCCCCGCGGACGCGGCTCAGCCGAGCTCGCGGCGGATGACGTGGGCGATCACCTCGCCGATGAGGACCGCCGTCGCGGCGGGCCCGCGCAGCGGGGCGGTCGGCAGGACGGACGTGTCGGCGACGCGGAGCCCCGCCACGCCGTGCACCCTGCCGTGGGAGTCGACGGCGGCGGACGGGGCGCCGGCGGGCCCCATCGGGACGGTGCCGCAGGTGTGCTGGGCCGTGCCGAGGCGGGTCCGGATCCAGCGGTCGAGCAGCCGGTCGTCGTCCAGCGTGGCCGGGCCGGGCTCCACCAGCCCCCGGGACACCGCGCCGAAGGCCGCGGCGGCCACCACGTTCGCCGCCGCCCGTACCGCCTCGCGCATCCGGCGCCGGTCGGCCTCGGCGCCGAGGTAGCCGTAGTCGATCCGGGGCGGAACGCCGGGGTCGGCCGAGACGGTGCGCAGCCCGCCGGTGCGCCGGGGCGTCTGGACGGACACGAGGAACGGCAGCGGCGCGCCGGGCGCCGAGGCCGTCCCGCCGAGCAGCCCGTCCAACGGCACGAGCGACTGGAGGACCTCCAGGTCGCCGGCCGCGTTCCCGCCGGACGAGCGCAGGTGGAGGGCGCCGCCGAGCCAGGAGCCCGACGGCTCGTCCATCGGCCGCCAGGGCGTCCACTCCACGACCGCCTGCGGATGGTCGCTGAGCGCGGCCCCGACGGCCGGCAGGTCGTGGACGACGGGGACGCCGATCCGGGCCAGGTCGCCGGCCGGGCCGATGCCCGACAGGTGCAGGAGGTGCGCGGACGCGAAGGCGCCCGCGCACAGCACGATCTCCGGCGCCTCCACCAGGGCGCTCCCGGCCAGGACGCCGGTCGCCCGGCCCCGCTTCACGACGACCGACCGCACCGGGCGGTCGCCGACGACCGTGAGGTTCGGCCGGCCGGCCGCGGCGCCGAGCAGGTAGGCGATCCCGGTGTTGATCCGCCGGCCGTCCGCGGTGTTGGTCGGCAGCGGCCCGAATCCGGGCGGCTCCTGCGCGTTCTTGTCGGGTTCATCCGGATGGCCCAGTTCGCGGGCGGCGGCCTGGAACGCGGCGGCGGCGGGGTGCCGCAGCCGGGTGCGGGAGACGGGAACCGGCCCCCGGCCGCCGTGCAGCGGGGTCGCGCCGTGGTCGAGGTCCGTCTCCAGGGCCCGCATGAAGGGGAGCACCCGCTCGTAGGACCAGAGGCCGTCGCCCGCGTCCGCCGCCCAGCGGTCGAAGTCCTCTCGCCGGGCCCGGACGAAGTAGCCGCCGTTGACGGTGGTCGAGCCGCCGAGGTACCGGCCCCTGGCCGCCTCGTAGGGCAGGTCCGGCGCCAGGCGGGCGGGGTGGAAGCGGACGGCCGCGCTCCCGCGCCGCGCGCCCGGCACGCCCAGCGCGTCCAGCAGTTCCGGCGGGAACGCGGACCGCGCGGCGGGCGCGGGCCCGGCCTCCAGCAGCAGGACCTCGCGTCCCGGGTCCTCGCTGAGGCGGGCGGCCAGGACGGCGCCGCCGCCGCCCGCGCCGACGACGATCACGTCAGGACGGCGCGCGCCGCGTCCCACCACGTCGCCCACCCCGTCTTCCTTTTGACACTCGATGCATTTAGTATCGCGGACAAGCGGCACGACCGCACCCCGTCCGGTGCGGCCGATGGCGCGCGACGGCTAAGGAGGATCCATGGACAACGCCCCCGACCGTGAGGCCGAGAGCCGGGCCGACGACACCGCGGACGAGCTCGCCGCGGCGGAGTCGCTGATCGAGGAGGTCTCGATCGACGGCATGTGCGGCGTCTACTAGGCCGCGCGGCGATCTCATGCCCGGGATCGACCTCGACCGCGCCTGGGACCTGCACCCGCAGGTCTCGGTGCGGCCCGAACCCTTCGGCGCGCTCCTCTACCACTTCGGCACCCGCAAGCTGTCCTTCCTGAAGGACCGCCGCCTGCTGGAGGTCGTCCAGACCCTCGGGGACGCGCCCACCGCCCGCGCCGCCTGCACGGCGGCCGGGGTCCCCTCCTCCGACCTGGCCCGCTACACCGCGGCGCTGGCCGCCCTGGTCCGGTCGCGGATGGTCGTCGAAAGGACGCCATGACCACCACCCGATCCGCGCCCGCCGAACCCGCGCCCGGGACCCGCCTGGTCGACCTGTTCGAGCACGGGCTCGACGCGCCGATCTGCCTGACCTGGGAACTCACCTACGCGTGCAACCTCGCCTGCGCGCACTGCCTGTCCAGCTCCGGGCGGCGCGACCCGCGCGAGCTGAGCACCGCCGAGGCCAAGGCCGTCATCGACGAGCTGGAGGCCATGCAGGTCTTCTACGTCAACATCGGCGGCGGCGAGCCGACCGTCCGGTCCGACTTCTGGGAGCTGCTGGACTACGCCACGTCCCACCACGTGGGCGTGAAGTTCTCCACCAACGGCGTCCGCGTCACCCCGGACGCGGCGCGGCGGCTGGCCGCCAACGACTACGTCGACGTGCAGATCTCCCTGGACGGCGCGACCCCCGGCGTCAACGACGCGGTCCGCGGCCCCGGCTCCTACGACACCGCGATGCGCGCGATGCGCAACCTGCGCGACGCCGGCATGAAGAACTTCAAGCTGTCGGTCGTGTGCACCCGGCACAACATCCCGCAGATGGACGAGTTCAAGGCCATCGCCGACGAGTACGGCGCGCAGCTGCGGCTGACCCGGCTGCGCCCGTCCGGCCGCGGCGCCGACGTCTGGGACGAGCTGCACCCCCTCCCCGAGCAGCAGCGCGAACTGTACGACTGGCTCGTCGCCCACGGCGAGGACGTCCTGACCGGCGACTCGTTCTTCCACCTGTCCGCCTACGGGCAGGCCCTCCCCGGCCTGAACCTGTGCGGCGCCGGACGGGTCGTCTGCCTGATCGACCCGGTCGGCGACGTGTACGCCTGCCCGTTCGCCATCCACGAGGAGTTCCTCGCGGGCAACGTCCGGCGGCCCGGCGGGTTCGCCGGGGTGTGGCGCGAGTCCGAGCTGTTCCAGAGCCTGCGCGAGCCGCAGAACGGCGGGGCCTGCACGTCCTGCGCGTTCTACGACACCTGCAAGGGCGGATGCATGGCCGCCAAGTTCTTCACCGGCCTGCCGCTGGACGGCCCCGACCCCGAATGCGTCCAGGGCCACGGCGAGGCGCTGCTGGCCCAGCGGCCGGAGGACCGGGCGGGCATCCCCAAGCCGTCCGCCGACCACTCGCGCCGCACCGCGCCCCGCCGTCGCGGACCCGTGCCGGTGCGGCTCACCCGCCGCCCGGACCTCGACCGTCCCCCGGTGAGCGACTGCGCCGAAGACCCCCTCGCGGGGCTGCGGCTCAGCTGACCCACGTCCGATCCCTACCCGGCGGGGGCCGCGGCCCCCGCCGACCCCTGGCTTGGAGACACACCGATGCCCTTGAAGAACCCCTGGTTCGAGACCGTCGCCGAGGCGCAGCGCAGGGCCGAGAAGAGGCTGCCCCGCATGGTGTACGGGGCGCTCGTCGCCGGGTCCGAGCGGGGCCGGACGGTCGACGGCAACACCGGCGCGTTCGGCGAGCTGGGCTTCGCGCCCCGCGTCGCCGGACACCACGCCGACCGGGACCTGTCGACCACGGTGATGGGCGTCGAGACCTCGATGCCGGTGCTGATCTCCCCCACCGGCGTCCAGGCCGTCGACCCCGAGGGCGAGGTCGCGGTGGCCCGCGCCGCCGCCAACCGGGGCGTCATCATGGGGCTCAGCTCGTTCGCCAGCAAGCCCGTCGAGGAGGTCGCCGCCGCCAACCCGAACGTGTTCTTCCAGATGTACTGGAGCGGCGACCGCGACACCATGGTCGAGCGCATGGACCGCGCCAGGCGGGCCGGGGCCAAGGGGCTCATCGCCACGCTCGACTGGTCGTTCTCCAACGGCCGCGACTGGGGCAGCCCCACCATCCCCGAGAAGATCGACTTCAGGACCGCGGTGAAGCTGGCGCCCGGCGTCCTGCCGCACCCCGGCTGGCTGTGGCGGTTCGCCCGGACCCGGCGCATCCCCGACCTCACCACCCCCAACCTCAAGCCCGCGGACGGCCCGGCCCCCACCTTCTTCGGCGCCTACGGCGAATGGATGCAGACCCCGCCCCCCACCTGGGAGGACGTGGCGTGGCTCCGCAAGGAGTGGGGCGGCCCGTTCATGCTCAAGGGCGTCACCCGCGTCGACGACGCCAGGAAGGCCGTGGACGCCGGGGTCACCGCCCTGTCGGTCTCCAACCACGGCGGCAACAACCTCGACACCACGCCCGCCACGATCCGGGTCCTGCCCTCCATCGCCGCGGCGGTCGGCGACCAGGTCGAGGTGCTGCTGGACGGCGGCGTCCGGCGCGGCGGCGACGTCGCCAAGGCGCTCGCGCTCGGCGCCCGCGCCGTGCTCATCGGCCGCGCCTACCTGTGGGGCCTGGCCGCCAACGGGCAGGCCGGGGTGGAGAACGTCCTGGACATCATGCGCGGCGGCCTCGACTCCGCCGTCCTCGGCCTCGGCCGCGCGGGCGTCGCCGACCTGCGCCCGGACGACCTGGTCGTCCCGCCCGGCTTCGCCCTGACGCTCGGCGGCGAGGCGCCCGGCGCCCCGGCGGGCTGAGGTGTCCGAGGGCGCGGGCCGCGCGCTGGCGGACTCCGCCTGGCCGGGCATCGGGGCGGAGCCGCTGGTCCTCGTGCCGGCCGGGTCGACCGAGCAGCACGGGCCGCACCTCCCGCTGTCCACCGACACCGTGATCGCGCAGGCCGTCGCCGAGCGCGCCGCCGCCGCCCTGGCGGCGCGGCGGTCTCGGCCGGCGCGGCCGGTGCTCGTCGCGCCGCCGATCCCGTACGGCGCGAGCGGCGAGCACGCCGGCTTCCCCGGGACGGTCTCCCTCGGGCACGAGGCGCTGCGCGCGGTGCTGGTGGAGACCGTCCGCTCGCTGTCGCTGTGGGCCGGGCGGATCGTCTTCGTCAACGGGCACGGCGGCAACGTCCCCACCCTCGACGGCGCCGTGGAGGCGATGCGCGGCGAGGGCCACGACGTCGCCTGGACCGGCTGCGAGGCCCCGGGCGGCGACGCCCACGCCGGGTTCACCGAGACGTCCGTCATGCTGCACCTGGCGCCGCACCTCGTCCGGCCGTTCGACGCGGTCGCCGGCGACGCCCGCCCGCTGGCGGAGCTGATGCCCGACCTGATCGCGCGGGGCGTCCGCGCCGTCTCCCCGTCCGGCGTCCTCGGCGACCCCGCCGGGGCGTCCGCCGAACGGGGCCGCGAGATCCTGGCGTCGATGGCGGTGTCGGCGGCCCGGCGGATCGGCGGCGGGCGGGCGGACGCCCGCGGCCGCCTCCTCGACCCCGCCGTCCCCGCACCGGGACCGCGGCCGTGAGCGGCCCCGGCGGGGCGGGCCGGCGCTCCTTCGCGCTCCCGGCGGGCTTCGCCGTCGCGCTGGACCGGCGGACGTCGCTCCGGTCGGGCGGGCGGGTCGCCACCGGCGGGGTGCCCTGGAAGGTCGTCCGCTTCGGCGACGCCGCCCTGCCCCACCTCGCGGCGCTGCACCGGGCGGGCCCGCGCGGCCTCGCCGACGACTCCGCCGTCGGGCGGGCGCTCGCCCGCCGGCTCCTCGACCACGGCCTGGCCCGGCCGCTCCCGGCGCCGCGCCCCGGCCCGCACGACGTGACCGTCGTGATCCCGGCCTACGGGCGGGCCGAGGAGCTCGACGCGGCGCTCGCGGCGGTCAAGGGCGTGCCCGCCGTCGTCGTGGACGACGGGTCCCCCGACCCCGGGCCGCTGGCCCGCGCCGCCGGCGCGCACGGCGCGCGGCTGGTCCGCCACGACCGCAACCGCGGGCCCGCCGCCGCGCGCAACACCGGGCTGCGGCTCGTGGAGACGGAGTTCGCCGCGTTCGTCGACTCCGACTGCCGCCCCGAGCCCTGCTGGCTCGACGTCCTCATGCCGCACTTCGACGACCCCCGCGTCGCGGCCGTCGCCCCCCGGGTGGTGCCGCGGCCGGGCGACCCCCGGCTCCTGGCCCGGTACGAGGACGCCCGGTCCGCGCTCGACATGGGGCGCACGCCCGCGCTGGTCAGGCCGGGAGGCAGGCCCGGCTTCGTCCCGACGGCGACGCTGCTCGTCCGCGTGGCGGCCCTGGGCGGCTCCCCCTTCGACGAGCGGCTCCGGCTGGGCGAGGACGTCGACCTGGTCTGGCGCCTCGCGGACCAGGGGTGGAACGTCCGGTACGAGCCCGCGGCCGAGGTCCGGCACACGCCGAGGCTGCACCCGGTCGACTGGGCGCGGCGGCGCCACGAGTACGGCACCTCCGCCGCCGACCTGGCCCGCCGCCATCCCGGCCGGCTGGCCCCCGCCCGCCCCTCGGTCTGGAACCTCGCGGCCCTCGGCCTGCTCGCGGCGGGCCGCCCGGCGCCCGCCGCGGCCTGCGCGGGCGCCGCCGCGGCGCTGCTCGCCCGGCGGCTGTCCCGGCTGCCCGCCGACTGGAGCCTGGCCGTCGCCATCGTCGCCAAGGGAGCCGTCGCCGACGCCGCCGCGCTCGGGCACGCGCTCCGCCGCGAATGGTGGCCCGCCGGCCTGGCCGCCGCGGCCGCCGCCCCGCGCAGCCGGGTGGCCCGCGCCGCGACCCTGGCCATGCTCGCCCCGATCGCGGTGGAGTGGCTGCGGGAGCGCCCCGCGGTCGACCCCGTCCGCTACACCGTCCTGCGGCTCGCCGAGGACGCCGCCTACGGGTCGGGGGTGACGGCCGCCGCGTTCCGCGCCCGCTCCGCCGCTCCCCTGCTCCCGGACGTCCGGCTCCCGGACGCGCCGAGGCCCCGCCGTCACGGCCGGCGACCGGACGGTCACTAGAATGATGGCCCTGTCGACCACCTGCGGGGAGGGCCGGGGCCAGCGTGCGCACCTCGAACGAGCCGGGCGGCCCGGACACCGCCACCAGGCGGGGCGGGCGCGCCGCACCGCTGTCGTGGACGGTCGTGATCTCGTGGCTCCTGGTGATCACGGCCGTGCTCGCGGTGACCGGCGTCGTCCTCCGCCGTGAGACCGGGCTGGCCCCGTTCCTCGTCTTCCTGCCCACCCTGATCTCCGGGCGCGGGACGGTCCGGCAGACCGCGGTCGCGTCGGTGTGGGCGACCCTCGTCATCGCCGGCTCGCTGATCCGCAGCCCCCTGGACTCGGTGGCGGACAACGTGAGCGTGATCCTCTTCGCCGTCGCGCTGAACGGCCTGAGCGTCGCGCAGTCGGCGCAGCGCGTCCGGCACGAGGGGGAGATCATCCGGCTGCGGTCCGCGGCGGCCGCCCTGCAGCGCCAGATCCTGCGCCCGTTCCCCCTCACCACCGACGAGCTCATCGTCCACGGCCTGTACGAGCCCCTGGAGGAGGACAGCCTGGTCGGGGGCGACATCTACGAGGTCGTGGCGACACCGTACGGCAGCCGGGTCTTCATCGCCGACGTCCAGGGAAAGGGCCTGCCCGCGATCGGCACGGCCTTCGCCGTGCTCAACTCCTTCCGCCAGGCGGCCCTGGCGGAGCGCACCCTCACCGCCGTCGTCGACGCCCTCGAGAACACGGTGCTGCGCCACAACTCGTTCGCCGCGCAGGCGGGCGGGGCGGAGCGGTTCGTCACCGCGCTCGTGCTGGGCATCGGCTCCGAGACGAAGGTGCAGGCGATCGACTGCGGGCACGTCCCGCCCGTCCTGCTGGACCGCGAGCAGCCCGGGCGGGTCCCTCTCGGCGAGGCGTCGCTCCCGCTGGGGCTTGCCTCCCTCGCCCCCGGTCCGCGCGCCGTCACATGGTTCGACTTCCCTTACGGGACCACGCTGCTGCTGTGCACCGACGGGGTCACCGAGGCGCGGGACCCGTCCGGCGCCTTCTTCCCCCTGGACGAGCGCGCCGCCGCCTGGAGCGACCTCCCGCCGGGCGACATCGCGCCGACCGTCCACCGTGAGTTGCAGGAGCACACCCGCGGGCGGCTGGCGGACGACACGGCCCTCCTCGCCCTCCGCAGGAGGTCCCTCCACCCGCCCGCCGAGGACGGGTGACGCGCTACCGGGTGGCGGGCCGGGTCGCCCGGCCGCGGTCAGCCCTTGTGCGGGATCTGGTTGACGGTGCCACCGTCGATGACGAACTCGGACCCGGTGGCGTAGGAGGACTCGTCACTGGCCAGGAAGACCACGAAGGACGCGACGTCCTCGGGCTGGCCGGGGCGCCCGAGCGGGATCGGGACCATGTCGTCGGGGATGCCCTCGGTGATCGGGGTGCGGATCAGGCCCGGATGCAGCGAGTTGACCCGGACGCCGTGCGGGGCCAGCTCGATGGCGACCGACTTGGTCAGGCCGCGCAGCCCCCACTTCGAGGCCACGTAGCCGTGCGCCCACGAGGTGCCGCGCAGGCCCTCGATGGAGGAGTTGTTGATGATCGAGCCGCCGCCCGCCGCGATCAGCGCGTCGGTGGCCGCGCGGATGCCGAGGAACGGGCCGGTGAGGTTGATGTCGATGATCCGCTGCCACTTCTCCAGCGTGAACCGCTGGATGGCGGCGCCGTTGGCGATCCCCGCGTTGTTGAACAGCACGTTCAGGCGGCCGAACTCGGCGACGGTGGTCTCGACGGCGGCGCTCCAGTCGCCGGGGTCCGTCACGTCCAGGTGCACGTAGCGGGCCGCGTCGCCCAGCTCGTCCGCGACCTTCCGGCCGTCGTCGTCGAGGATGTCCCCGATCACGACCCTGGCGCCCTCGGCCGCCAGCGCCCGCGCGCTCGCGGCGCCGATGCCGCGCGCGCCGCCGCTGATCAGGGCGACCTTCCCGTCCACACGTCCCATCGCCGGGTCCTCTCTGTCGTCGGGGTGCTAGCCGGCCAGTGCCGCCGCGAACACGCCGCGGGCGGTGTTGAACGGCAGGTCGAGCGGGGTCCGCAGGCCCGGCGGAGCCGCCACGACGTCGGGGATCGCGTTGACGAGGCGCCCGGCGCCGGAGGCGATCGCCGCGTAGTTGTGGTCGCCGCGGGCGCTGGTCGGGCAGACGTCGACGCGGTAGGACGGCTCGCCGACGATCTCGACCCGGTAGGAGCCGCCGTCCTGCGCCGGCTGCGGCCAGTCGGGGCGCAGGTCGCCGCGCAGCCGGGTCGTGTGGTCGATGACGAGGACCTCCTTGCCGCCGGCGACGCCGCGGATCTGGAACCGCATGGCGGCCACCCCGCCCGCGGGGATGTGCCCGGCGGCGACGTCGAACGCCTCGGGCGCCGGCTCCTGCTCGAACCACTCGGTGATGTCGTCGAGCTCGAAGCCGAACCCGCGGGCCAGCATCCGGAGGCTGACGCCCCAGGACGCCGCCAGGATGCCCGGCTTGAACATCCTCGGCAGGTCGCCGACCGGCCGGCCGAAGCCCATGAAGTCGAACAGGACGGGACCGCCGTCGTAGGACGCGTAGTCGGCGATCTCCGAGCAGCGCACCTGCTCCACCCGCTGGCAGGTGCCGGCGATCGCGAAGGGCAGCAGGTCGTTGATCCAACCGGGGTCGACCCCGGTGGCGAAGACGCTCGTCCCGCCGGTCCGGCAGGCGTCCTCGATGGGGTCGATCATGCGGTCCGGGAGCAGGCCCCAGGGGTAGATCAGCGGCACCGGCGACGAGGCGGCGACGTTGCTGCCCGAGGCGAGGATCCTCCGCACGTCGTCGAGCGCCTCGAACAGCCGGGTCTCGCCGATCGCGCAGTAGACCGTGCACTCCGGCCGGACGGCCAGCGCCGCGTCCAGGTCGTCCGTGGCCCGCACGCCCGTGACCGTGCCGAGGCCGGCGAGCTCACCGGCGTCCCGGCCGACCTTCCCCGGGTCCGACACGACCAGCCCGGCCAGCTCGAAGCGCGGGTCCTCGATCAGCTGCCCCAGGGCGATGCGGCCGACGTTGCCGGTCGCCACGTGCAGGACGCGGATGGCCATGCTGCTCCTCCGGGGGTGGGACGGCGCCGGCCCGGTCGCCGGCCATTGAGCTGGACAGCTGTCTAGTCAGTATTCCAAAAACTGTAGAACACGTTCTAGCATGGCGCCATGCGCAACGGAACCGGGCTGACGCACGACCCCGACCTGCCGGCGGCGCCCGCCGGCCGCTACGCCGCCCTCTCCCGGGAGCGGCTCGCGGCCGTCGTCCCCGAGCTGCTCCTGATCGGGCAGCTCATCGACCGCTCCGGGATGGCGTGGTGCATCTCCGCGTTCGGCCGGGAGCGGATGGCGCAGATCGCCATCGAGGAGTGGGCGGCCGCGAGCCCGATCTACACCAGGCGGATGCAGCGGGCCCTCGGCTACGCCCCCGAGGTCCCCGGGAAGGGCGACGTCCCCACCATCTTCAAGGGCCTGCAACTCGACATCGGCGCTCCCCCGCAGTTCATGGACTTCCGCTACACCGTCCACGACCGGTGGCACGGCGAGTTCCACCTCGACCACTGCGGCGCCCTGATGGACGTCGAGCCGATGGGCGACGACTACGTCCGCTCCATGTGCCACGACATCGAGGACCCCACCTTCGACGCGACCGCGGTCGCGACCAACCCGAAGGCGCAGGTGCGGCCGATCCACCGCCCGCCGCGCACGCCCGCCGACCGGCACCCCCACTGCGCGTGGACCGTGGTCATCGACGAGTCCCACCCGGAGGCGCGGGGCATCCCGCTGCTCGCCGACAACGAGCGCTCCCGCGCCGCGACCCTGGAGCTGGCGCCGATCGACCCGGCCGACGACGGCCTCGCCGACTACTCCGGCCCCCTGCTCTCCGACCTGGACTTCGCCGCCTTCTCGCACTCCGCGCTGGCCCGGATCGCCGACGAGGTCTGCCTGCAGATGCACCTGCTCAACCGGGCCTTCACCCTCGCCGTGGCCGAACGCGCCGCCGACGCGGGCGAACTGCTCCGGATCCGCCGCAAGCAGCTCGTCGGCATCGCGGGCATCGCCGCGGAACGGCTCGCCCGCGTCCTGGACCTGCCGGACGGCGCGGAGGGCGCGGCCCGCCTCCTGGCGCTGCACCCGATCCTGAACCCCGCGGCCTACGTCGACGCCGACGCGGGCACCGACGGCATCGCCGTCCGGCCGTCCCCGGCCCACGAGGACGGCGCCTGGATCTCGTTGTGCGGCCCCGGCTGGACGGCGCCGCTGCAGGCGATCGTCCGCGCCGTCGACCCGCACCTCGCCGTCGAGGCCGCCGCGACGGGCTCCGGCGGCGAATGGCGGCTGACCGTCGTCCGCCGCGACGAGCCGGCCCCCGAGGCCGGCGAGGTCGCCGTCGTGCGCTTCAGCACCGGCGCCGGCTTCACCTTCGAACCCCGGCGGTCGCTGCCCATCACCCCGGTCTGACGGCCCGCCCGGGGCCCGCCGACAGCGCGGGGGCCAGCCAGCGGGTGAGGAGGGCGCGGAGCCGGGCCTCGTCCCGGGGCGGGTCCGCCGGATGCTGGAGCAGCGACGTCAGCAGCCGCATGATGATCTCGGCGAGGCCGTGCAGGTCGTCGGCGCCGACCCCGGCGGCCTCCCAGTCGACGGGGTAGCGCCGCAGCATCTGGGCGCCGTAGGCGATGACGTCCGCGGTCGTGGCCCCGCGGCCGAAGGCGTCGGAGTCGGTGAGCTGCAGCAGCAGGCTCAGCCGCGGCTCGGTCGGGATCGTCCGCACGCAGAAGACCATGCCCTCGACCACGGCCTCGGCCGGGTCGCCGATGCCCCGCAGGTGGGCGATCAGCCGGTCGACGAACGACTCCGCGCCCTGGGCCGCCACCTCGCCGATGATGTCGGTGATCCGGTCGAAGTGGCGGTAGACGGTCTGCCGGGTGACGCCGAGCTCGTTGGCGACGTCGGTCAGGGTCGTCTTCGCGGCGCCGTGCCTGTCGACGCAGCGGGCGGTCGCGTCGACGATGCGCTGACGGGCCTCGGCGTCCGATGCGGGGGGCCGGCCTCCCCAGCCGTGGTGCGCCATGATCTCAGGATGGCACAGGCTCGGCGGCCGCTCGCGCGGCCGTCGCGCGCAGTGCGGCCAGCAGGACCCCGGTCGCGGCCAGGGCGCACAGGGCGGAGTACCACAGGCTGCCGATCGGCGTGCCCTGCTCGGTGACGCCGTCGGTGGACGCGAGGTAGGCGGGCAGGGCGACCAGCCACAGGACGACATGGACGCCGAGGTAGAGCGCCGGATAGGTGCGCACGAACAGCGGTGACGCGGCCGGGGGCGGCGCCGGATCGGCGCGCCGTGCCCGCCAGGCGTCCGCGAGCAGGCAGAGCCCGGCGATCCAGACCACGGCGAGTTCGGCGCCGAGGACGGCGCGCTGGATCCCGAGCCGGTCCTCACCGCGGAAGGCGCCGCTGGGCGCGCTCACGATGATCATCGCGAGCGGGGTCGCGGCGCCCGCGAGGACGGTGCGCCAGGCGACCTGCCGGCCGGGGAGCGCGGCGCGGCCGTCCCCCGGCCCGACCAGGCGGACCACCAGGTAGGTCATCGCGCCGAAGGAGACCGAGGCGAACAGGAGCATGCTGTTCATCGGCACCGAGGCGAGCGCCGGCTCGTTGATCATCGTGTTGGCGGGGTTCCACGCCCACCACTTCAGCTGGGGCCCGAGCTGGTCGAAGATCTCGTAGAAGACCTGGCAGGCGAACGCGACCGCGACCGAGCCGGCCAGCGGCCCGCGCCGCGCGAAGACGCCCAGGGCCCGGACCAGCTCGTACGCGAGCTGCGACAGCGCGGGATAGAACGCCACGATGTAGAGCGGCAGCCGGTCGTACATGAACTGCACGGTGAACACGTTGTGGGAGAAGATGAACCCCACGTGCTCCTCAAGGCCGAACCAGCCCGGGAAGTAGAGCGGCGGCTCGATCACGGCCAGGTAGACGACCGAGGCGAACCACAGCGAGATGTTGACCGGGTCGCCGTCGCGCCGCCACCGCCGCCAGGCGTGGACGAGGGCGAACACGGCGCCGCCGACGATGAGCAGTTCGAGGACCGGCATGGTGCCGTTCTCCAGGCCGAACGGGTCGCGGACGGTCACCAGCGGATCGGCGTCCCGGCAGGAGAAGCCGAGTCCCTCGGCGACGCGCTCGGCCACCGGGTCGCACGAGTGGTCCATTCCTGGCTCCTCGCTGCTCAGGCGCCGACGAGGTCGCCGCGGTCGGGTCCCGCGGACGGCGCGCGCCCGGGGCCGGTGTAGCCGGTGTAGTCGGTGCCGGGCGGGTCCTCCCGGTCGTCGAAGCCGCCGGGCACGACCGTCCGGCCGAGCTTCTCGCGCACCCGGTACCGGACGATCCCGAACCAGAACCGCGGGTCGGCGGCCATCTCCCGGAGCGACTTGTCGAGGTTGAACACCTGCGCGAACGTCTGCTCGACGTAGGCGTCCTCGCGGCTCGCGGCGTTGATGGCGTTGAAGATCGGCCAGCTGAACCGGGCGGCCAGCCGGCGCCGCCAGGGGGCGGCCACCTCGGTCCCGGTCGCGAAGTCGTAGGCCTGGTCGCGGGCCATCGCGAGCATCCAGGGCACGTCGAGGGACTTCTTCTGCCGGGCGAGGAACTCGCGGGTGAAGGCGAGGCCGACGGCGTCGCGGTCGCGCAGCAGCTCGCCGAGGATGAGCGCGGACCGGGCGGCCGAGCTCATCCCCTGGGCGTAGAAGGGGTTGAAGGCGCAGATCGAGTCGCCGACGCAGACCAGCCCGACCGGGGGGACGTCCAGCAGGTCGAAGCGGCGCCACTTGTTGCCGGTCGAACGGGTCAGGTGCACCTCGGAGGTCGGCGTGCAGGCGCGGGCCGCCCGGCCGAACGCGGCGGCCCGCACCCGGTCCACCGCCTCCTCGAACGCGCCGGCCTCGCGCGGCATCCGGATCCCCCACGACCCCATGCACACGATGGCGCGGTCCCCTTCGATCGGGAAGAAGTTGCTGAGGAACTCGTGCTCCTCGGGGTGGTCGCCGGTGTCCTGGGTCGGCGTGACGACCAGGTGCTTCCACCACCACGACTCCGGGCGCCGGCCGGCGGGCGGCAGGTCGTACCACCGCGAGGTGTAGGTGACCTTGGCGTCGAGGGTCTTCTCCGGCGGCGCGGACCAGCCGTCCGCGCCGAGCCAGTCGACGACCGACGACCCGCGGCCGAGGGCGTCCACGACCAGGTCGGCGGCCAGGTGGCCCGCGCCGTCGGAGGTGCGGTACTCGACGCCCTCCACGCGCCCGTGCGGGGTGCCGCCTCCGCTGGACCGGAGCCCGGTGACGGTCACGCCCTCGCGGATCTCGATGGCCGGCAGCTCGCGGACCTTGTCGCGCAGGACCCGCTCGATGAGCACCCGGGAGCTGTACACCATCGTCATCGTCCCGGACTTGCGCGGCGCCCAGCCGTCGTTCTCGCAGTAGGCCGCGTCCATCGACGGCATCAGGTGCATGCCGCCGGCGGCGATCAGCGCCTCCTCGAAGCCGGGGAAGATCTCGCCGATCGCCCGGCGGCCGGAGTTGAGGAGGAAGTGCGGGTGCTTGCTCTGCGGAACGCCGCGGCGGTGCTCGGCGTCCGGCGGGAGGCGGTCCCGCTCCAGCACGATCACCGTGCCGAAGTGCTTCGCGAGCACTCCCGCCGCGCACAGTCCCGCCACGCTGCCGCCGAGTACCACGGCCGTCCCAGCCCGCATCCGCGATCTCCATTCATACAGATGATGGATGAATGTATGATTGAGGCGAGGGCGCGTCAACCGTCCGCCGCACAGCGTCCGCCGGACGCCCGGCGGAACCCCCGCCCCCGTCATAGGCTGGGTCCGGCACGCGTGGCGGACGGGAGGCTGAGGTGGCCGAGACGACGGTGGCCGAGGTGATGGCCGAGCTCGCCGGACTGGAGGACCCGAAGGCGCGCGCGGTGAACGAGCGGCACGGCGACGACCACGGCGTGAACCTCGGCAGGCTCCGCGCGGTGGCCAAGCGGCTGAAGACCCAGCAGGAACTCGCGGGCCGGCTGTGGGAGACCGGTGACACCGCGGCGAGGCTGCTGGCACTCCTGATCTGCCGCCCGAAGGCGTTCACGCGCGACGACCTGGACGCCATGCTGCGCGAGGCGCGCACGCCCAAGGTGCACGACTGGCTCGTGAACTACGTGGTGAAGAAGAGCCCGCACGCGGAAGAGCTGCGCCTGTCCTGGCTCGCCGACCCGGACCCGGTGGTCGCGAGCGCCGGCTGGGCGCTGACCACCGAACGCGTGGCGAAGAAGCCCGGCGGCCTCGACCTCCCGGGTCTCCTCGACGTCATCGAGGCGGAGATGAAGGACGCCCCGGAGCGCCTGCAGTGGGCGATGAACCACTGCCTGGCCCAGATCGGCATCGACCACCCCGGGCACCGCGCTCGCGCCATCGAGATCGGCGAGCGCCTGGAAGTGCTCAAGGACTACCCCACTCCCCCGAACTGCACGTCTCCGTTCGCGCCCACCTGGATCAACGAGATGGTCCGCCGGCAGCACGCCGAATAGGGGTCGGCGCCCTTACCGCGAACCCGGTTCGACCGCCGGGGCCGGCCAGTCCCAGCGGGGGACCTCGCGCAGCGGGTGCGGTTTGGCGGTGGACGTCGATGAACCTGCGAAGGCCCTCGTGTCCGCCCGCGTGCTCGTACGGCGTCGCCGTGATGCCACCATTACGTCGACGGCGATCCGGGTCTGGTTCATCCCAGCCGGCGCGGGGTCCTGTCGACCCTCGCCGCCGCTTGTGGTCATGCCGTGCAGCCGTCGGTCAGGTTCCATTCGCCCGCCGTGGACGCGTCGATGGCGGTACCGGTCACGGCGAGGTAGAGCGTGCGCCAGCGACCGATCCGGCGCGGGACGCTCACCGTGCCGCCCGCTCCGGGGATCAGTCCCATCGAGACCTCCGGGAGCCGGAACACGGCGTCCGGACGGGCGACCAGCGTCCCGGCGAACGCGGGTATCTCGATGCCGGCGCCGACGCAGGCGCCGTGCACGCGGGCCTCGATCCGGTCGCGCAGCCGGTGCACCAGCCGCCCGGCGCCGCCGCGCGTCCGGACGTGGTGGGCCGTGACGAGGTCGGGCGTGGTCCCGAACTCGTCGAGATCGCCGCCGGCGCAGAACGCGGGGCCGGCGCCTTCGAGCAGCACGCGGGTCACTCCCCCGTCGAGGACGGCGATCTGGAGCGCGTCCACCAGGGCGTCCCGCACCTGGCGCCCGTAGGCGTTGCGCCGTTCCGGCCGGTTCAGGGTGATGCGCAGCCCGGCGTCCGGGGTCCGCTCGACGAGGACCGGATCGCCGGCGCCGGGCGGCGGCGGGCGGGGCCCGCGCGCCGCGAGCCAGCGCGCGAACTCCGGACCGCCGAGCAGGGTCGAGTAGGCGTAGGACTCGACGTCGAGCGCGGTCTCGACGGGCAGCAGCGGGGTCGTCCTGAGCACGTCCCGCAGGACCAGCGCGGCCTGGGGGTTGCGGGCCACCGCCGCCGAGAGGTCGCGGAGCGCCTGCTCGGGGTCGGGGACGGCGACCGACGGCCGGCCGGCGTCGCGGTCGGCGGCGGTGAGCGTCAGGTCGAGGGCGTCCAGCAGATCGCGGTGCGGCGTGCTCCCCGGGGAGTCCGCGGGGAGCACGCCGATCAGCAGCCGGTCGGCTTCACGGGCGTGGCGCACCGCTCGCTCCACGGCTTCGGCGCCCGGCTCGTCGTCCAGGTCCACGACGACGAGCGGATCGCGTACCGCACCGTCCTCGCCGAGGAGCGGGACGCGCACGACGTCCCCGTCGGCGAGTCCGGCCAGTGGGACGCGCGGTGGTCCGCTCATCGCCCGCCTCCTCGCTGATCGTGCTCCGCGAGGCCGGAGTGTATACGCCGCGACGCGGGGGGCGCCTCGTCGGCGCCGGTCGAGGTCAGCGGGGCCTGCCGAGCGTGGCCAGGAGGTCCTCGTGCAGCTCGAACCAGACGCGATGGGCGGAGTCCCGGTCCGTGGCGGTCACCCAGGACGGGTCGTCCCGCGCACGGGCCACGGCGGCGGTGAAGCGGGCGTGGTAGCCGGTGAACCTGGCCAGGCGCATGGACAGGCGCTCCTTGACCGCCGCCAGCCCGGCGGCGGAGAGCCTGCCGAGGGTCGCCGCCTTGGCCCCGCACGAGGCGCCCGCCTCCCGCAGCGGGACGGTCACGGCTGCTCCAGGCGCGCCAGGACCCGGGCCATGCGCTGCTGGGCGGCCTGCCCCGACCCGAGCCCGAGCGCCGCCCCGATCTGCTGGAACGTCATGCCCGCCGCGCGCGCGGCGAACAGGAGGCCCGCCTCGGCCTGGTCGAGTTCGGCCCGCGCCGAGGACAGCAGCCCGAGGCCCGCCGCCACGACCTGCGGGCTCACGTCCGGCCGGGCGGCCTTCCACGCGGCCAGGCGAACGAGGTCGGCGTCGCTCGCGGGCTGCCCCTCCCGCTGCCACGGCCGCGCTGCCAGGCCCGCTCCACCCTCCTGTTCGAGTGTCCGCCGGTGCGCCGCGAGCTGCGCGGCATGCTCCTGTTCGTCGAAAGGCATGCCGCCATCCCACGGCATCAACGATCCGTTGTCAATCAAGCATTGATGCCGTCGGCGCCGCGAGCGTCTCAGGTCGTGGGGCGGGTCGCCTGCACGAAGGCGACGCGGCCGAACCTGTGGTCGGCGTGCGCGACCTCCCGGGCGTCACCGAACCCGGCCTCGGTGAGCAGCGCGACGATGCCGTCGTCACGGTCGCGGGCGACCGGGGCGAGCGCCGCCCGGAAACGCCTCGGGCGGGGCAGGTGCCGGAGGGCGTGGGCCGGGCCGTGCTCGTGCGCGGTGTCGCCTTCGTCCCCCGTATCGGACGACGCCCCGCCGAAGTCGGCGATGGTGATCCTCCCTCCGGGCCGGAGGGCGCGCAGGGCGTCGCGCGCGAAGGCGCTCCGGCCGTCGTCGTCGAGGTGGTGCAGGGCCAGCGCCGAGACCACATGGTCGAGCGAGGCGTCCTCGGCGGGGATCCGGTCGGCGTATCCCCGCACGAGGGTCAGGTCGACGCCGCGGCGTCGCGCCTTGCGCGCCGCCCTGCGCAGGGCGTCTCCGTCGGGGTCGAGGCCGGTCACCCGCGCGTCCGGCCGGGCCGCGAGCACGGCGAACGACAGGTTGCCGGTGCCGCAGCCGACGTCGGCCACCGCCTGGCCGGGCTCGACGCCGGCGATCCGGACCGCGCGCTCGTGCAGGGCGCGGACGCCGCCCAACCGGGTGAGGACGTCGTAGAACGGCAGGAGCCAGGTCCTGCCCGCGCCCGGCAGGAACGGACGGTCCCGCTCCTCCGGGGTCCGCTGGTCGATGATGCGCACGTGGCCGGAAGCCGCCATGGGTCCCCCTTGCGGATTCGATGGCGAGCCCGCCCGCGATGGCCGTGGCAGACTCGGTGTCGTCACTTCCCAGTCTTGGACATTTCACGGACATGGAGCAGGACATACGTTGGACGCCGTAGGACATTCTTTGGTCGCCCCTTCGCAGGGCGTCCGGGCGGGCCTGCGCACGGTACGGCTCGACGGGACGCCCGTCTACCGCTACCGGCAGCGCCCCGGCCTGCCTCCCGTCTCGGTGATCCGCTTCGACGCCGCGGACGCCCACGCCGGCCTCCCTCCGGACCACCGGCACGCCCACGACTTCCTCGTCCTGGTGTACGTCGAGGAGGGCTCGGGCTCGGTGGCCATCGACGGCGCCGAACGGCGGCTGCGCGCCGGCGAGGTCCACGCCGTGTCACCCGGGCAGGCCGTCGACGTCACGACCGTCGCCGCGCTCGCCCGCGGCCGCGCGTGGTCGGTCGCGTTCACGCCGGACGCCGTCCCCGCCCTGGCCCCGGTCTCCCCGCTGGCCTGGGCGCACCACCCCCTCCTCGCCCTGTTCGCGCCCGGCGCGGGGAACGGACGGGTCGCCGGACCCGACCGGCCGGCCTGGTCGGCGCTGCTGGCGGACCTGGCCGGGGAGCTCGACGACCCGGGCCGTCTCGGCGCCCGCGAGGCCGCCGAAGCCGCGCTCACCCGGCTCCTGGTCGCTGCCGCGCGGCTGGCGCCGTCCGCTCCGGGCGGGCCGGACCCGCTCACCGAGCGGGTCTTCGCCGAGATCGAGGCGACCTTCCGCGAACCGGTCTCCGCCGCGGACGTCGCCCGCGCGCTCGGCTACACCCCCGGGCATCTCACCACCGTGCTCCGCCGGCGCACCGGCCGCCCCCTGCTCGAATGGATCACCGAACGGCGCATGATCGAGGTCCGGCGCCTGCTGCGCGAGACCGACCTGCCGCTCGACGCCGTCGCCGCCCGGACCGGCCTGCGCGACGCCGCCTACCTCGTCCGCCGGTTCCGGAGCCGCTACGGCATCACCCCGGAGCGGTGGCGCCGCGCCGAGCTCAGCGGTCCGGGGTCGGCGCGGAGCGCACGACGACGCGGCGGATGAGGTGCACGTCGGTGAGAGGTCCCGTGGACGAGGCGAATCCGAACTTGACGGTCCTCGGAACGGGCTTGGGGGCGGGGAAGCGCAGCACCCGCTGGAAGCCGTCACCGTCCTCGAAGTCGATGTCGACCGACGCCACCGGGTCCGGTCCGGGCGTCACCGTGACGCGGACGGTCCGCTTGACCGGCTCCAGGAGTTTCTCGGCCCGCGCCGGCGTGACGCCGGCGGGCATGGTCCTCAGCGCGCCGTGGAGCTGTCCGGGCAGCGTCGACGGCCAGGGCCCGCGGGCCGTCCTGTTGCCCATCGTGGCGTCGAGGACGCAGTATCCGTCGACGCCGTTCCCGGGGCCGCGGGCGGTCACGATGTTGGGGCCTGGAGGGGGCGGCCGGAACGCGGTCCCGGCCGGGGAACGCCGCTCGCAGCCGTTCCCGCGCTTCTCCCCGTCCCCGAAGTAGTCGCCCAGGACGTCGAGCCCTATACCGAGATAGCCGCCGTCGACACCGGGGACGAAATCGTTGCCCGGCCTCCCGTCCGGCAGTTTCTGGGCGTAACCGAGGCTTCCGCCGAAAGCGCCCGGCGTGGTGAGCCGGACGGCGCCGTCGGTGAGGAAGAAGGAGATTCCGTCCGCCGGCTCGCGCGTGGTGTTGCCGTACTGCCACTGCTCGAAGGTCACCTCCAGGCCGTCCCGCGCCCGGACCGGCGAGTCGAACAGCACGGCGCCCGTCTCCTCGACGTGGGCGTCGGTGAGCTGGAGATAGCCGCGCGGCGCGGCACCGGTCGGCGGGACGGGCCCGGCCGGACGCGGGTGGCAGCCGCCCAGCGGGTGGTTCGTCCCCTCCGCGACCGCCCCGCCGCGGCGCGCACCCGTCAGGCAGGCGGCGCCGTACCCCACGAAGCGCGAGTCCGCGGTGGCTCCGGTGAACGGCTCGCCGACCAGTACCGTGCCGGGACGCCGTTCCGCCGCCGCCGTGTATCCGGCGGGCGCGACCACCGCGACCACTCCGAGCGCCGCTACGGCGCGGCTCACCCCACGTCTCATATGTCGACTCTTTCTTCGCGAGTTCGAAAACCGTCCATCGTGCGAACCAATGGGAACACGGATTCCGGGCGGACTCGCCGAGTTGCCGCTCTCATGGCGGCATTCACATCAGATCATCACCGAAAAGCGTGTCACCTTTTCGACCGGCGATGCCGTCGCCATGATTCGGCAAGCGGGGGCGTCCTGCCGCCGGGTCGGCCGCCGGGTCGGCCGCCGGGCCGGTCGCCGGGCCGGCGCGTCCCGCCCGTGCGGGTCCACGGCCAGGTGATCAGAGCCCAGCCGACCAGGATGAGCACCGCCTCGACCAGGACGTACCACGGCCACGGTCCCAGCAGGTCGAGCACCGAGGCGGTTCCGGGCTTGCGGTTGAGGTACCCGTAGTTGGTGCCGGCGATCGCGTTGAAGACCGCCGTGGCCACGGCCCAGACGACGGTGGCGGCGACCGCGAACCGGTAGTCGCGCCAGTCCGGGTGCATCCCGAGGCCCCAGGTGAGGTACACCGCGGCCCACACGATCATCAGGTGCATCCCGAAGAAGCCCAGGTAGTCGATGCCGGGGTAGTCCGCGCCGTTCAGCGCCGGGGTGAGCAGGCCCTGCACGGAGAGCGTGAGCCCCCAGTAGTAGGTCAGCGCGAACCAGCGCCGTCCGAGCGTCCACAGCGCGCCGACGGCGGTCGGCCATGCCAGGTCGCACAGCTGCAGCGGCAGCGACCCGCCGATGCGCCACTGCCCGGGCAGCAGCGCGTGCACCTGGGTGCCGATCATCACGTACACGATCGCCAGCGCGTACGCCTGGCCGAAGCCCCTCGCCCGCTCGGTGGGACCGCCGTCCGGCCCGGTCCGCTGCGCCCGGCCGAGCAGCACCAGCCCGGCGCATCCGAACGCGAAGAGGCCGAGCGCCGCCCAATGCGACGGCCCGTACGCGACGAATTCACCGGCCCCAGTGCGCGACATCCGGTGATGCTAACCCGCCGCCCCGGCACCGGCCGCGTGCACGCGCCGTCCGGCAGACGGCCCGGGCGGCGCGGACCCGGCTCACCTCGAAGAAGGGACGGGTCGGCATCGACATGCCGCCCGCTCCACGGTCGGACGCGCTGGACGACGGCGCCGGACGGGGTGACCATGACTGAAACACGTTCTAGTATTCCAGCGTGGTCCACCGACGCCCGGGGGAGCCGGCCATGGCCGTGAACACCGCATCGCCTCCGGACATCGACCTGACCGACCTCAACCGGTTCGTGGACGGCTTCCCCTACGAGGTGTTCGCCAGGCTGCGCCGGGAGGCGCCCGTCTGGTGGCATCCGCCGACCGGGCACACGCCGGGCGGCGAGGGGTTCTGGGTGGTGAGCCGCTACCGCGACGTCCTCGCCGCCGCCGCGGACACCGCGGCCTTCTCCTCCGACGGCACCGCCGTGCGCGACGGCGGCGGCACCCTGCTGGAGGACCTGCCGCCCGGCCTCGCACCGGGGACGCTGCTGAACATGACCGATCCGCCGCGGCACGCCAAGTTCCGCCGGCTCTTCCAGGGGAGCGTCGCGCCCCGGGCGCTCGCCGCGATCGCCGGCGACCTCGCCGACCGGGCCGCGGAGATCGTCGGCGCCGCGGTCGAGCGGGGCGAGTGCGACTTCCTGGTCGACGTCGCCGCGGAGCTGCCGCTGCAGGCGGTCGCGCAGCTCCTGGGCGTCCCGCAGGAGGACCGGCACCGGCTCATGGGCTGGGCCAACGCGACGCTCGACTACGCCGACCGCGACCTCGGGCAGATGAGCGAGATCAGCGAGCGCGCCGCGGCGGAGATGTACGCGTACGGGAGCGAGCTCCTCGAACGCAAGCGCGCCGACCCCGGGGACGACCTGCTGTCGGTGGCCGCGACCGCGACGATCGACGGCGAGCCGCTGACCCCCATGGAGCAGCAGATGGTGTTCAGCCTGCTCATCGCGGCGGGCAGCGAGACCACCCGCAACGCCGTCGCCGGCGGCATGCTCGCGCTGGCCGAACGGCCGGGGACGTGGCGGGAGCTCGCCCGCGACCGCGCCCTGCTCGGCCCCGCGATCGAGGAGATCCTGCGGTGGACGTCCCCGACCCCCTACAACCGCCGCACGGCCACGGCCGCCACCGAGATCTCCGGCACCGCCGTCCGCGCCGGGGAGAAGGTCACATTGTGGTGGGCGTCGGCCAACCGCGATCCCGCCGTCTTCACCGATCCCGACTCCTTCGACGTCCGCCGCTCCCCCAACCAGCACCTCGCCTTCGGCCGGGGACCGCACTTCTGCCTGGGCGCCGGCCTGGCGCGGATGGAGATGCGGGTCGTCTTCGAAGCGCTGCTGGACCGGGTCGGGGAGTTCGCCGTCACCGGGCCCGTGGAGCGCGTCAGGTCCAACAAGCACACCGGGATCCGGCACCTGCCGATGCGGCTGGAGCCGCGCCGGGCACGCACCTGACCTCGGGATTCTTGGCTCCGCTCAGGACCGCGGCTTCCGTTCCCATGGGGTGTCCGCCCTAGCCTGGGAGATATGGGCGAAGCGACCGGGTGGTATCGACGCGCTTACGTCGACCTCCATGGAATGCCGTCGTGGGCCGATCTGGCGAGCCCCGATCCTCGGGCGTCGAAGGAGTTCTACAGCGGCCTCTTCGGCTGGGGCTCCTACACGCTGAACGCGGACGCCCTGGGCGACTACGAGGTCTTCACCGACGGCGAGCGGGAGAGCGGGGTCGCCGGCCTCCAGGTCCTCACGGACGACACCCAGCCCCCGTCCTGGACCTGCTACTTCCGGGTCGACGACGTCGACGCGAGCGTGGGGACCGTCCTCGCCGCGGGCGGCCACCTGCGCGTCGACCCCGTCGACGTCGCGCACATCGCGCGCATCGCGCTGTTCGCCGACGACCAGGGGGCGGAGTTCGCCGTCTGGCAGCCGGGGGCGTCCGGGGACACGACGGTGATCGGCGACCGCTCGGCCGCGCGCTGGGTCGAGCTGGCCTGCCGGGACGTCGACCGGGCCGAGCGCTTCTACGGGGCCGTCTTCGGCTGGTCGGCCGAGAAGCTGGACGACCCGCGCTTCACCTACACCCGCTGGAGCGCCGGGCGGGTACTGGTGGCCGGCGTGGTCCCCATGGGCGGCCAGTGGCCCGCCGGCCACCCGAGCCACTGGACGCCCTATTTCGAGGCCCCCGACTGTGCGGCGGCGACCGCCGAGGCCACCGCGATGGGCGCGCGGGTCCGGCTGCCCCCGACCACGATCGCCGAGGGCACGATCTCCCTGATGACCGACCCGGTCGGCGTCCGGTTCGGCGTCATCGCCCCGAAGCCGCCGGCGGGCTCCGCGGGCCTCACCAGCCCGGCGGCAGGGAGGTGAAGTCGGGGTCGCGGCCCTCGGCGAACGCCGCCAGCGCCTCGGCGTTGGCGGGGCCGCCCATGAGCCGGACGAAGCCGTCGTTCTCCCGCTCCCGCGCCTTCCTGATCTCCTCCCGCAGCGGCGCGGTCATGTCGCGCTTGACCTCCCGCAGGCTGGAGATCGGGCGGCCCGCCAGCGTGACCGCGGCGCGCCGCGCCTCCGCCATCAGGGCGGCGGGCTCGCAGACCCGCCAGACCAGTCCCATCTCCTTGGCCTCGGCCGCCGAGATCCACTCCGCGGACAGCAGGATCCAGGCGGCGTTCTGCCGCCCGACCAGGCGGGGCAGCAGGTAGCTCGACGCGGCCTCGGGCGCGACGCCCAGGCTGGTGAACGGGGTCTTGAGCCGCGCCTCGTCCGACATCAGGACGAGGTCGGCGAACCCGATGACGGTCAGCCCGATGCCCAGCCCCAGCCCGTTGATCGCCAGGATCAGCGGCTTGTCGAACTCCGCGAGCGCGTCGATGAGGCCGATGAACCCGTGCCGGCCGGGCGTGAAGCCGGGGTCGGCGATGCGCTCGCCCATCTCCACGAGGTCGGTGCCCGCGCTGAACGCGCGTCCGCTGCCGGTCAGCAGCACCACCGCGACCGCGGGGTCCTCGGCCGCTTCGAGGAGCGCGTCCGTGAGCGCGTCGTAGAGGGCCTCGTTGAACGCGTTGAGCGCGGCGGGCCGGTTGAGCGTGATCGTCCGGACGCGGTCGGCGTCCTCGGCCAGCAGGATCGGGGCGTCCGTGTTCACCGCTCCCCCTCCGTCCCCAGCACGAGGTCCGCGCAGCGCTCACCGATCATGATCGACGGCGCGTTGGTGTTGCCGCCGGTCACCGACGGCATGACCGACGCGTCGGCGACCCGCAGGCCCTCCACGCCCAGGACCCGCAACCGCGGGTCGACGACGGCGCGCTCGTCCGATCCGATCCGGCAGGTGCCGACCGGGTGGTAGACCGAATGGACGATGTTGGGCAGGAGCCTGCGCAGTTCGCCGGGGTCGGTGTAGTCGGGCCCCGGCCGGATCTCGCCTTCGTTGTCGCCGGTTCCCGCCATCACCTGGCGGACGAGCGAGATCCCTTCGAGGAGCACTTCGGCGTCCTTGCCGGCGGTGAGGTAGGCGGGGTCGATCAGCGGCGGGAGGGACGGGTCGGGGCCGGCGATCCGGACCGTCCCGCGGCTCTCCGGGTAGATCAGCGTCGGGAAGACGCTGAGGCCGGGCTTGTTCGTGGGCGGGCGCACCGCCTTGTCGCCGTCCTGGTTGGGGAACGGGTAGACCCAGTAGAGCGCGTGCAGCTGCAGGTCGGGGATCGCGCCGGACAGCGAGCTGCGGACGAAGCCGGTGGCCTCGAACTGCGAGCCGCTGGCCCAGCCGGATCGGCGCAGCCGGGCCTGCGCGAGCCCGCGCATGAAGTACGCGGGCGTCGGCCGCCGCAGCGCCGAGTCCATCCGGAAGGAGATCGGGACGAACAGGTGGTCGTGCAGGTTCTCGCCCACCGGCAGGTCGCTGACCACCTCGATGCCGTGCCGCCGCAGGAGCGCCGCCGGCCCGATCCCGGACAGCTGCAGCAGCTTGGGCGAGCCGAACACCCCGGCGGAGACGATCACCTCCCGGTCGGCGGCGATCACCTGCCGGTCGCCGTCGGCGCCGGTGACCTCGACGCCGGTGGCCCGGCCGCCGCTCACCACGATCCGGGACGCCGTGGCGCCGGTCAGCACCAGGAGGTTGTCCGGCGGGTCGGTGCGCAGGTAGGCGCGGGAGGCGGAGTAGCGCACGCCCCGGTCGGCGCTGAGCTGGAAGACGCCGACGCCCTCCTGCTCGGGGCCGTTGTAGTCGTCCAGGAAGGGGACCGCGAGCCTGTCGGTCGCGGCGTCGATGAAGCTGCGCGAGGCGTCGGTGAGGTCCTTCTGGCGGCGTACCCTGACCGGGCCGCCGGCGCCCCGCACCTCGCCCGCGCCGTCCTCCCAGTCCTCCATGCGCTTGAAGGCCGGCAGCACGTCGTCGTACGACCATCCCGTGGCGCCGTCCGCGGCCCAGTCGTCGAAGTTCTGCCGGTTCCCGCGCACGAACAGCATGCCGTTGACCGAGCTGGAGCCGCCGAGGACCCTGCCGCGGGTCTGCGGGATCACCCGCCCCCACGCGGAGGTCTGCGGCACCGACTTGTAGCCCCAGTCGACGAGCTTCTTCAGCTGCGGCGTGGAGAGCATGACCGCGACCGCTCCGGGGATCTCCAGCAGGTTCTTCACCCCGCGGGCGGTGTCCCGGCCCCCGGCCTCCAGCACCGCGACGCTCGCCCCGCTCTCGGCGAGGCGGCGCGCCACCGCGCAGCCGGCGCTGCCCGCGCCCACGACGACGTAATCGGCTCGGACCACGAGCACCTCCAGGCGCTTTCGTCGGACACGTGTCCAGTCACTATTCCAGAAATCTAGAACACGTTCTACCACGGCCGCCCGGCACTGCCCGCCGTCCGGCGGCGGCGCCCGACCCGGCAGGGCCGCCCGGGATCGCGCGGCCGAGCCCGCTCGACGCCGTCGCCGGCGAGGTGGAAGCGGCCCGACGTCACCGCATTCCTCCCGGACGCGGCGGAACGGGCCGAGCGGAAATGGGGGCTGTAGGAAGTCAGGGACCTACCGGGGTGGTCATTCCTTACCGCTCATGATCAATTCGCTTCCGGAGGCGCACCGGCCGTCAATTCCGGCCCGGAACGCGGGGAGGGTTCGGGCGCGGTTCGCTGACAGCCTCCTTTTCTCGTCCGGATTCCGTATTCAATGCCGGAATCCTTGTCACCCACGGGTTGCAATGGTGTGATGTGACGTCCGAGATCCCGGCATTGGAGATGTTCTGCCGGAGTGCTCCCTGTGGAGGGGCTTGCAGCCAAAGCGGGGAGTTCCTCCCAATATGCCCCGTCCGTAGCGATACAGGATCAGTGCAGTTCCGGGGAGAGTGACGATGCGACGCCTGAAACACGACGAGTCTCACCGAGCGGACGAGGATCCGCCCCCGACACCTCGCAGGCCGCGGCGGAGGCGCACGATCCGGACACAGCTGGTGATCCTGCTCGTCGTGCCGCTGGTGTCGCTCGTCGGGCTGTGGAGCTTCGCGGCGAGCGTGACGCTCGGGCCCGCGGTCAGCAAGCGGACCATCTCGCAGGCCAACGACCTCATCGGCCTGCCGGGCAGCACCCTGTCGACCCAGTTGCAGCTGGAGCGGGCCCAGGCCGTCGTCTATGTCGGGACGGGGGGCCGCAACGGCGGCGCGCTGACCGCCCAGCGGGCCAGGACCGACGCGGCCGAGGCCGCGTTCCGCCGCTCGGCCCTGGGCACGAGGATCGAGGGCGACTTCGCGCGGCTGGTGAAGCGGCGGCTGGCCGAACTGGTGGCCCAGCTCGACCGGCTGGACGCGCTGCGCGCCTCGGTGGACCGGCAGACGCTCACCCGGCTGGAGGTCGTCGACGGCTACGGCGCCGTGATCTCCTCGGCCTACGAGCTGTTCGACAGCCTCGTCGTGATCAACGACCTGGGCGTCTACCAGTCCAGCCGCGCGCTGACCAACGTCAGCTGGGCGGTGGAGTTCACGCAGCGCCAGATCTCGCTGGTCGGCGCCGCGAGCATCAGCCGCGGGCGGTTGAGCGCCGAGGAGCGGTCGGCGTTCGCGCGGTGGACCGGCGCGTCACGCCAGTACTTCGACACCGGCATCGGCGGGATGTCCGGCGCCATGCTGGACCGGCTGCGGCAGGTCACCGAGTCCCCCGACTTCGCCCGGTACCGGCAGCTGGAGCAGGCCGTCCTCGCGGACGCCGGGTCCCGGCTCCCCGCGCGGACCACCGGCGGGTTCAACGAGGTCGGCCCGAGGGTCGTCCAGGCGCTCGGGCAGGCGGTGCTCGCGGCCGGCGCCATCCTGATCGAGCAGGCCGAGCCGATCGGCGAGCGCATCGTGACCCGGCTCGTCGTGGCGGGCGGCGTGGGGCTGCTCGCCGTGATCGCCTCGATCCTGCTGTCGTTCCTGTTCGGCCGGAGGCTCGCCCGCGAGCTCCGGGACCTGCAGGGGGCCGCCCGCATGATGGCGGAGGAGCGCCTGCCGCGCCTGGTCACCCGGCTGCGGCGGGGCGAGCGCGTCGATATGGACGCCGAAGCGCCCGCGCTGGCGGCGGGCCGCACGACGGAGATCGGCAGGGTCGCCGAGGCCTTCACCCAGGCGCAGCGCGTGGCGGTGCAGAGCGCGGTCGGCGAGTCGATGCTGCGGCGCGGGATCAACCGCGTCTTCCTCAACCTGGCGTGGCGGAGCCAGTCGCTGCTCCACCGGCAGTTGCGCATGCTCGACGAGATGGAGCGCCGGGCGACCGACCCCGAGGTCCTGCAGGACCTGTTCCGGCTCGACCACCTCACCACCCGCATGCGGCGGCACGCCGAGGGCCTGGTCATCCTCTCCGGCGCGTCGCCGGGCCGGGCCTGGAGCAGACCGGCCCGGATGGAGGACGTCCTGCGCGCCGCGATCTCGGAGGTGGAGGACTACGAGCGGGTCGAGGTGGCGATCAACGAGGAGGCCGCCCTGGTCGGGGACGCGGTCGCCGACGTCGTCCACATGCTCGCCGAGCTCATCGAGAACGCCGCGGCGTTCTCCCCGCCCAACACCGAGATCGTCGTGCGCGGCGGGACCGTCGGCAACGGGTTCGCCGTGGAGATCATCGACCGCGGCATCGGGATCGACGCGGCCGAGCGCGCCCGGCTCAACGACCTGCTGTCGAGGCCCCCGGAGTTCGACCTCGCCGACACCGAGCGGCTCGGCCTCTTCGTCGTGTCCCGCCTCGCCGCCCGCCAGGGCGCCCGGGTCGTCCTCCAGGAATCGGCCTACACCGGCACGACCGCCGTCGTGGTGCTGCCCCGAGGGCTCGTCGTGGGCGCGCTCGCGGGACCGGCCCCGAGCGCGTGGAACGAGGTCCCGCAGGAGGCGGCGCCCCAGCCGGCGGCGCCCGCGGCGGCCGCGCAGCCGGCACCGTGGATCGCCCAGAGCCCCGCCGAGGCCGCCGGGCCGCGCGACATGGCGACGCCGCACGCGCCCCGTCCCGTCCTGCCGCGCCGGGAGAAGCTCGCCAACCTCGCCCCCCAGCTGCGCGAGACCGTGAGCGGCCCCGCCGAGAGCGGGCCGGCGCCGTCCGCCGCGGGCGGGCGACCCCCGGCGGATCCGCCCGACCGGCCGGCCGAGGGCGCGCGCGACCTCTGGGACTCGCTCCAGGACGGCTGGAGCCGCGGACGCGACGACAGAGGGGAGAACGCATGACGGGGCGCGGCACGTGGGAGGGGCCGACCGCACTGCCCGAGGACACCGGGCAGCTCGGCTGGATGCTCGACGACCTCGTCGCCCGGGTCGGGCAGATCCGCAAGGTGCTCGTGCTGTCCCGCGACGGGCTGGTGATCAGCGCGTGCGGCAGCATGGGCAGGGACGAGGCGGAGTACCTGGCGGCGCTGGCCGCGGGCCTCTACAGCGTCGCGAACGGCGCCCAGCCCCATCTGGACGCCGGCCACGTCCGGCAGGCCGTCATCGAGCTGGAGGCCGGGCTGTTCTTCGTGGTTCCGGCGGGGCAGGGCAGCTGCCTCGCGCTGCTGAGCGAGGCCGGCTCCAACGCCGGGCTGATCGCCTACGAGATGACCACGCTGGTCAAACGGGTCGGACGGCACCTGGCGGCACCGCCGCGGACGGGCGCGCCGCCGATCAGCCCGGGGTGAGCGGCCGTGGACAGCCATCGGGAACGCTGGGTCGACGCGGACGCCGGCCCGCTCGTCCGCCCGTACGCCATCACCCGCGGCCGCACCCGGCCGCGGGGCGAGCGCCTCGACATCGTCAGCATCCTGGCCGCGACGGGACGCCCCGTCCCCGAGGCGGGCCGCCTGCCCTACGAGCAGGAGCGGATCCTCGCCCTGTGCCGGCGTTCGCGCACGCCGGCCGACCTGGCCTCGGATCTGGGCCTGCCGTTCGGCGTCGTCGCGGTCCTGGTCGGCGACCTGATCGAGCTCGGCCTGCTGACCATCGTGCGCGACACCGCCAACGAACGGCCCGACCTGGACATCCTGAGGAGAATCCGTGACGAGCTACGCGCCCTCTGAGACCGAGGACGGCCCGCGCCTGGCGTTCAAGATCCTCGTCGCCGGCGGGTTCGGCGCCGGCAAGACGACGCTCGTCGGGGCCGTCAGCGAGATCCGGCCGCTGCGCACCGAGGAGTACATGACCGAGATGAGCGCGGGCGTCGACGACATGCGGGGCATAGCCCGCAAGAGCACCACCACGCTCGCGATGGACTTCGGCCGGATCACCCTCAGCCAGGGCGTCGTGCTGTACCTGTTCGGGACGCCGGGCCAGGAGCGCTTCTGGTTCATGTGGCAGGAGCTCTCGCGCGGTGCCCTGGGCGCGGTGGTGCTGGTCGACACCCGCCGGATCACCGCCAGCTTCGGCGCGATCGACTACTTCGAGCAGCGCGGCGCCCCGTTCGTGATCGCGGTCAACTGCTTCGACGACGCCCACCCCTACACCGAGGAGGAGATCCGCACGGCCCTGGACATCGGCCCGCAGGTCCCGGTGCTGCTGTGCGACGCCCGCCACCGCGCGTCGGCCAAGGAACCGCTCGTCGCCCTGGTCGAGCACGCCATCCGGCGCTACGAGCAGGAAGGGCTCGCCACCGGAGCCACGACCCGGAACTGACCCGCCCGGCGTTCTCAGATCGGGGGTAGTGCCGCTCCCCCGGCTGGAGGCTCACCCAGCGGCGCTCGTGGACCCCCCGGGCGAGGGGCGTCAGGAGGGGGTGCGGCGATCGGCGCGGGAGCGTCGGGTGTACTCCTGGCCGAGCGCGAAGAGCAGCCAGGTGAGGGCGGTGGCGTCGTCGACGATCCCGAACGGCAGGAAGACGTCCGGGATCAGGTCGATCGGGGAGACGATGTAGACCACCGCGATCACCATCGCGACGACCTTGCCGGTCGGGGTCCGGTAGTAGGCCCGCGCGGCCGTGCCCGGCGCCCCGCCACGGCGGCGCCCGCGCAGCCTCAGGATGCCCGCGACCAGCAGGATCGCACCGGCGGCCAGCACGACGGCCCCCGCGACGGTGGCGTCGACGCCTCCCAGGTCACCGTCCACGGTGAGCACCGGAACGGCACCCGCGACGACGAGGACGACTCCGAGCCACACCATGCGAACCTCCGGGGGGACGTGTTCTCCGGTATTGCCGTCCGAGCCGGTTTCACTCGGCCGAGGACCGACGACATGTCGCGGCATGGTCCCAACCCCGGTGAGCGGCCTATGCTGAGGCCCCGGGAGCCAGTAGAACCCGGTTCGGATTGGCTGTCGGCGGCCCCGAGCGCGCCGTGCCTTAGGGAGGAAATCCGTGGACCACGTCCAGCAGTTCTACATCGGCGGCCAGTGGGTCGCGCCGCGCACCGACAGGACGATCGAGGTCATCAACCCGGCCACAGAACAGCCCATCACGTCCATCGCCATGGGCGGCGCGGACGACGTGGACGCCGCCGTCGCCGCGGCCAAGGACGCGTTCGAGTCGTACTCGCTGACCACCAAGCAGGAGCGCCTCGACCTGCTCGACAGCGTCATCTCCGTCTACGGCCGCCGGCTGGAGGACCTGGCCGACGTCATCAGCCAGGAGATGGGCGCGCCGCTGTCGCTCGCGCGGGCGGCGCAGGCGCCCGCCGGCCTCGGACACCTCGCCACCGCGCGGGCCGTGCTGGCCGGCTACGAGTTCGAGCGGGAGCTGGGCTCCACCGTCGTCGTCCGGGAGCCGGCGGGGGTCTGCGGGCTCATCACCCCGTGGAACTGGCCGCTCAACCAGATCACCTGCAAGGTCGGGCCGGCCCTGGCCGCGGGCTGCACGATGGTGCTCAAGCCGTCGGAGGTCGCGCCGCTGAACGCCGTCCTGTTCGCCGAGATCCTGGACGAGGCGGGGGTGCCCGCGGGCGTCTTCAACCTCGTCAACGGCGACGGACTCGGCGTCGGCGCGCCGCTCTCGGCGCACCCGGACGTCGACATGGTGTCCTTCACCGGCTCGACCCGCGCCGGCATCGAGGTCGCCCGCTCGGCCGCCCCGACCGTCAAGCGCGTCGCCCAGGAGCTCGGCGGCAAGTCGGCCAACATCATCCTGGACGACGCCGACCTCCAGGCCGTCATCTCCCGGGACGTGGCGGGCATGTGCACCAACTCCGGGCAGTCCTGCAACGCCCCGACGCGGATGCTCGTCCCGGCCTCCCGCATGGACGAGGCCGCCGCGATCGCCGCGGAGGCGTCCCGGAACATCACGGTCGGCGACCCGCGCGACGAGACCACCACGATCGGCCCGGTCGTCTCGGCCACCCAGTACAGCCGGATCCAGCAGCTCATCGAGAAGGGCATCGGCGAGGGCGCCAAGGTGGAGGTCGGCGGTCCCGGCAGGCCCGAGGGCCTGGAGACCGGGTACTACGTGCGCCCGACAGTGTTCTCCCACGTCACCAATGACATGACGATCGCGCGCGAGGAGATCTTCGGGCCGGTGCTGGTGCTGATCGGCTACGAGGACGACGACGACGCCGTGCGCATCGCCAACGACACCCAGTACGGCCTGTCGGGCTACATCTCCGGCGACCCCGACCGCGCCCGCGCGATGGCCCGCCGCATCCGCACCGGCAACGTCCACCTCAACGGCGCCGGACTCGACTTCAACGCGCCGTTCGGCGGCTACCGCCAGTCGGGCAACGGCCGCGAATGGGGCGAGTACGGGTTCGAGGAGTTCCTGGAGACCAAGGCCATCATGGGCCACAACTCCTGAACCGCCCCGAGCCGGTCTCGCCCGCGACTCCCGAGCGCGCGAGGCCGGCTCCGGCGTCCCGAGGCCCTTCGTAGGAGCCGTGGCCCGCGGCGGGTCGGGTTTCTCACCTCCCGGAAGGCGCCCGCCCTTCGCCGCCGCCCGTACGCGGGCGCCGCGGGCGACCCCGGGGACGGTTAGCGACAACGTGTTGGTATGTTATCGACATGATGTCGACAAGAAGGCGGGTGTGGGGCTGATGTTCCTCGCACTTCGCGAGCTGCGGTTCGCCAAGGTCCGGTTCGGGCTGATGGGCGCCGTGGTGGGGTTGATCGCGATCCTCATGGTCATGTTGTCCGGGTTGTCGGTGGGGCTGGTCAAGGACGGGGTGTCCGGGCTGCAGAACCTGCCGGTCACCTCCTTCGCGTTCGAGCGCGGCGTCCAGCACGACTCCGCCTTCTCCCGGAGCGTGGTGGAGACGTCCGCCGTGGACGCGTGGCGGAGCCGGCCGGGCGTGGCCGAGGCGGCCCCCTTCGGCAACACGCTCGTGAACGCCAAGAGCGACCGGGGCGTGGACATCGACCTCGCCCTGTTCGGGGTGGCGCCGGACTCGTTCCTCTCGCCCAAGGCCAGCGAGGGCTCGCGGCTGAACGGCCCGGACGGCATCGTCGTCAGCGGCACGGCACTGGACGCCGGCCTGCGCATCGGCGACACGATCACCGTCGACCGCCTCGGGACGAAGCTGCGGGTCATCGGAACCACCGCGCGGCAGGACACCTTCGGACATGTCGACGTCGCCTACGTGCCCCTGGAGACCTGGCAGCTGATCAAGGCCGGGGCGCGGCCGGGCGAACCGGTGCCCCCGCACGCCGCCCGGGACATCACCGCGGTGGCGGTGCGCGCGGAACCCGGCGCCTCGGTGGATCTCACCGCAGGGGACGCCGCCGCCGGCACCGAGAGCCTCACCCTGGAGAAGTCCTACGGCGCCTCGCCCGGCTACACCGCCGAGACGTCCACGCTGCAGCTCATCCAGGGATTCCTGTACGCCATCTCCGCGCTGGTCGTCGGGGCGTTCTTCGCCGTCTGGGCGATCCAGCGCAAGCACGAGGTCGCCGTCCTGCGCGCCATGGGCGCGTCGAGGGGCTGGCTGCTGCGCGACGCGCTCAGCCAGGCGTTCATCCTGCTGCTGGTCGCCGTCGCGATCGGCGCGGGAATCGGAGTCGGCCTCGGCTCGCTCGTCACCGGCGGCGGGGCGCCGTTCGCGCTCAGCGCGCCCAGCATCACGACCGCCGCCGCGGGGATCGTCCTGCTCGGACTCGTCGGCGCCGGTGCCGCCGTCGTCCGCATCGCGTCCATCGACCCGGCCACCGCCCTTGGAGGAAACCGATGACCGGCCAGACCACGCCGACCGCCGGGCCGAGGGAGGACGACGCTCCCGCGCCCGGCCGCCCGGGACTGGTCATGGAGGGCGTCTGCCTCCAGCACGGCGACGGCACCGAGACCGTGCAGGCCCTCGACAACGTCGACCTCCTGGTGCGACCCGGGGAGCTGGCCGCCATCGTCGGCCCGTCCGGCTCCGGGAAGTCGAGCCTGCTCGCGGTCGCCGGCGGGCTCGCCCGCCCGGACCGGGGCACGGTCACGGTCGCGGGGCTCGACATCACGGCGGCGGGCGCGCGGGCCAAGGCGAAACTGCGGCGCGAGCACATCGGGTTCGTGTTCCAGTCCGGCAACCTGGTCCCGGCGCTCACCGCCCGCGACCAGCTCCGGCTGCCGCTGCGGTTCCGGCCGCGCCGCCGGCGCTCCGGCCGCGACCCGCTCGCGCTGCTGGAGGACGTGGGGATGGCCGACAAGGCCGACCGGTACCCGCACCAGCTGTCCGGCGGGGAACGGCAACGCGTCGGCATCGCCCGGGCCCTGGTGACCGAGCCGAGCGTGCTGCTCGTCGACGAGCCCACCGCCGCACTGGACCGGGCGCGCAGCCACGAGATCGTCCGCCTGCTCGCCCGCGAGGCGCAGCACCATGGCGTGGCGGCCATCATGGTGACCCACGACCACGATGTGCTCGAACACTGTGACACCGTGTACGAGATGATCGACGGGCGCCTCACCGCGCACGCCTGACGTGCCGACGGAGCACGGCGGGCACGGCGGGCGGGTGGGAAGGGGGTCGCATGCCGAAGATCCAGGCGCCGACCATCGCGGAGCATCGCGCCGCGCAGCGGGCCGCCCTGCTCGACGCGGCCCGCACCCTGCTGTCCGAGGAGGCCGAGCGAGCCCCCAGCCTGGCGGACGTCGCCCGCCGGGCCGGGCTCGCCCGCTCCAGCGTGTACGCCTACTTCACGTCACGCGACGACCTGCTCGACGCCCTCATCGTCGACACCTTCCCCCGCTGGTCCGCCTACGTCCAGGCGCGGATGGGGAAGGCCGGGTCCCCCGGCGACCGGGTGCTGGCCTACGTCAACGCCAACCTCCGCCTCGTCGCCCGCGGGGACCACGCGCTGGCCCGCGCCCTCGCGGCCACCGGCCGCACCGACGCACTGGCCAACTCCAGCCGGCTCCTCCACGACCAGCTCCAGACGCCCCTCCGCGAGGCCCTCGCCGAGCACGGCGCGCCCGACCCCGCGAGGACGGCCGAACTCATCCAGTCGATCGTCTACGCCCTGACCCGCATGATCGAGGACGGCCTGGCCGAACGCGCCGCCCGCCGCCTCGCCCGCGAACTGCTCGCGCCGTACCTCCTCCCCGCGACGCCGCAGTCGGAGTGACGTCCGTCCCGACGCCAGGCGATGGCCAGCTCGACGATCGCCGATGAGGGACCGCGGTCCGCCGGCCGGCCTCGCCGGTGACGACGCTCCACAAGGGCGGCCTCAGCCGGTGAACGCCTCGATGAGCGTCCAGACGGCCAGGCCGGCCATGCACGCACCGCCGATGCGCTGCACGACCTTCAGCGGGACCTTCTTGGCGATGAACCGGCCCGCCAGCAGGGCCAGGGCCGACACCGACATCAGCGCGGCGGCCGAGCCGATCGCCGTCGGGAGCCACCCGTTGGTGGCGGCCAGGTTGGCGGTGGTGATCTGGGTCAGATCGCCCCACTCACTGATGAACACGGCCGTGAAGGCGGCGGCGTAGGACGGCCAGAACCGGGTGATCGCCTGCCCGCCCTGATCGTCGTCGTCCTCGTCCCCGCCGCCGCGCAGCAGCATGACCGCGCCGAAGGCGAACAGGGCGGCCGACACCAGCTTGACCGCCATGCCCGGCAGGAGGCTGAGCAGGCTGCCGGCGCCCACCGCGATCGCGACGTGCACGATGAACGCCGTGGACGTGCCGAACCACACGTACAGCGGACGCATCCGCGTACCCATCGCCAGCGAGGCGAACATCGTCTTGTCGGGAAGCTCGGCGAGGAAGATCAACCCGAATGCGGTGAGGAACGCCAGAGGGTCCAGGGTCATGAACGAAGCCTTCTGCCGGCGCCGGGCCTCGTGCTCGGGCCGGCGCCCGGGATGGGCGCCAGGGGACCACTCGGCCCGGCAGGACGTACCGGCCCGCACGGTCGCGCAGGCCGGATCATGCCGTGGCCGAAGGTCTCGCCCGCCCTCCGCGCTGACGCGGCGGGCCCGGTGGCCGGGACGTCCTGGGACGTCCAGCATGTCGACCAGCGGTTTTACAGGGCTACTCCCCTTCGCCGAGCCCGAGTGTAGCCGATCCCCGCACACCGGGCCGCCGGGGACGGCATCCGCCGCTCCACCGCCCGCCGCCACTACGCCCCGATAGGTTCTGATCATGAGTTGGGATGGCGACGGGGTCCTGGCGGGCCGGTACCGCAGGCTCGACCGGATCGGCCAGGGCGGGATGGGGTCGGTGTGGCGGGCACACGACATGGACCTGGACCGCACGGTCGCCGTCAAGGAGCTTCTGGTCCCCGAACAGGTCACCGATCAACAACGGCGTGACTGGTACGCGCGGATGGAGCGCGAGGCCCGCGCCGCCGCGCGGCTGCGGCATCCCGGCATCGTCACCGTCCACGACCGGGTGACGGGCGAGGACGGCCGTCCCTGGATCGTCATGGAACTCGTCCAAGGCCGGTCCCTCGGGGACGTCCTGCGCGAGCGGGGGGCGCTGCCGCCGCGTCAGGTCGCGGAAATCGGGCTGGCGATGCTGGACGCGCTGTCGGCCGCGCACGCCCAGGGCGTGGTCCACCGGGACGTCAAGCCCGCCAACGTGCTACTGGAAGGCGACCGGGTGCTGCTGACCGACTTCGGCATCGCCGCGCTGGAGGGCGATGCCACGATCACCCGTTCGGGCATGGTGCTGGGCACGCCCGCCTACATGTCCCCCGAACAGGTGGAGGGCGGCCCGGTCACCCCGGCCTCGGACCTGTGGTCCCTGGCCGCCACCCTGTACGCGGCGGTCGAGGGCCGCCGCCCCTTCGACGGCCCCGGCCACGGCGCCGTCTTCGTCGCGATCGCCACCCGGCGACCGCCCGCCCCCCGGTGCGGCGGCCCACTCGCGCAGGCCATCGATGGGCTGCTCCGCAAGGACCCCGACGAACGGCTCCACCCCGCCCAGGTGCGCGACCTGTTCAACGCCGTCCTCGTCCGCACCGCCGAGTCGGATGCCGGCGGCGTCGACGCGACCGCGCCCGAGGTCGGGCCGCGCATCCCGCACGGGCCGCTCCGCACCGCGCTCCTCCGCGCCTCCCCCGGCGACGTCCCGCTCCGGCGCGGCCAACGCCTCCTCGTCAGGGCGGCGGTCGTGTGCACCGCGCTGTCCATGCTGGTCTACCTGGTCGGGCCGTGGTCCGGGCCCGGCATCACGCGCACCCTGCGGGTCTATTCACCGGAGACGCTGATCATCCTGCCGCTGCCGTGGATCACGGCGTCCGTCCTGCTTTGCGTCATGTGGTTCCAGCCGCACCGGCCGGGGCTCGTCCTCAGCCTGCTCTTCGCCATCCTCAACGGCCTTCATCTGGAAGCCCTCGCCGTCTACGCCTACCAGAACAACCGGATCGCGGAGGCCGTCGACCCCAACGACACACTCCAGCTCGCCTGGCTCCTGGGCGCGCTCGCGTTGCTGCTGGCCTCCGCCGCGGTGAACCCCTCGCTCGCCGGACGGGTGACGGCCCCGCCCGCCCGCCAAGCCCTGATCATCACGGTCGTGCTCGTCCAGGGCATCGTGGCCCTGCTCTGGCCGGTGGCCGCCTACAAGCTGGCGGGATCGGGCCTGAAGGTCCTGGACGGCGGCTCCTTCAATGACAACTTGGACAACTCCCTCTTCCTCTCATTCCTGTTCCTCGGCGTGATCTGGTTCGGTGTGCAGCCGTTCATCTGGTCGCGCGAAGTAAGAGGGCTGCGGCGGCAATGACGCATAGCCCCCGGAACGACCGGCCGGGGGAAGCCACGCCGCCGCACACGGCAACGCACTACTGGCCTTCCGCCTCAACTGACCTCACGACGCCCCCAGCCCAAGAACCACCCCCGAACTCAGTCCTTGGCCTCTACTGGAACGAGGAGCCATCGGGCGAAGCAGTCGTCCTCCTCGAGTTCGGTGTACCAGCGGACCTTGAGCCTGTAGGCGGTGTGCGCGGTCGCCAACAGGAGGCCCGGGTCCACACCGGGAGAGGGCGGGCCGTGGACGGGCGGCACTGGTCCGGGCCGGGCCGCCAGCAGGGGCACGGAATGCGGGCCGGTGCCGTCGACCGCGGCGCTGAAGATGGCAAGCGTGCCACTGCGCACGTTCAGCGTGTCCCCGTCTTCGTCCTCTGCGGTCGGGTAGTGAAGCGCTCTGGCCAGTGCCGCCGGATAGTCTGCACCGCTGGCCTGAACGATGGCGATGTGGCCGCTCGCCGCCTCGAAGACCTCGATCCAACTGTCGTCGCGGACGACCCCGTCGCCGCCGACGAGGGCCGCTCGTTCGGTGCCGACGAGGATGCCGGTGTCCTCCGGACCGAGTCCGAGGATCCGGTCGAACTCGTCGTCGCTGGAGCCGTGCCATGCCTCACGAAGCGCGGCGTCGAGTGCGAGAAACGGTTCGCCGTTGGTCCAGAGCCGACCGACGTGTACCCACGAGTCTGACATTGCCCCAGTCTCCCGTTCGCCGGCACCGCCTTGAACCAGAAGCTCGCGTACTGCGGGCCGGACCCGATCGGCCACTGCCTAGGTCGGGTCCGTGAAGGGTTCCGGGTCGTTGGGAGGCCGGGCGGGTGCGGTTGCCGGGCGGCCGTCCGTTGGGGGTTCCTCTGTGATGGTCGGCAGCAGCTTTTCGAGGAAGGACTCGCAGTCGTGGCGCCAGAAGGCGAGGACGTACGTGTCCCAGTAGCGGCCGCCGTAGTACTCGTGCTCGCGCAGGGTGCCTTCGACCTCGAAGTAGCGCCCGGCACCGCTCGCGAAAGTCCAGGAGCTCAGCTCGGACGTCTCGGCGTAGATCTTCCGGAGGTTGAAGTTCGCGAAGAGGTAGTTGAGGAAGAGCGCCATGCCGTCGAAGGTCCAGATCGCCCCGCCGCGGTGGTCGCGCATGAGTATCGCGAGGTAGGCCGTCTGGTTGCGGAAGTCGGCGTTGTAGGCGCTGATGAGTCCGAGTGGCTCTCCGTCACTCGACCGCTCGATCAGGAACTGGCACAGCACCCCGCGCCACAGCATCGCCTGGAAGTCCGGAGGGCTCGGCGTGGTGCCGCGCGTACGCCACCGGTAGGTGATGTGGGAGCTCGTCGACAATTGCAGAATGAAGTCGTAGTCGGTCGGCTCGACAGGGCGGAGGACCACCCTTTTCCCGTGCAGGGTGATCTGCCGGGCCAGCATTCCCGATCGCGAAAGGTCCCGTGTCATCTGGTCCTGCTCAACTCGGTCAGGCGAGCCACCAGCTCGTGCGGGGTACTGGACAGATAGAGCGCCGTTTCGATTCCTCGCGCATCCATCGCGGGAAGTACCTCCTCCAGGTGGATGAGGAGCTCCGTGGCTTTCACTGAATCGACACCGAGTTCCGCCCAGGACTGGGTTCGGCTCTCGCTGTCGAGAGGGCGGTCGATGAGCTCGGAGATAACCTCTATGAGGCGGACTCGGGTCAGCATCGGGACCTCGCAGACTTCTTCTCAGGCGGACAGGAATATCGATCGAGCATCGTTCCGCTTCAGCTTTCCGGATGTCGTCTTCGGAATGGAGCCGGGCTCGACCACGCTGATGATGTCGAGTCGGACGCCCAGGCTCTCCAGCACGAGGCGCCTCAGGTGATCCTCCATCTCCCGGTGCTGTGATCGCGTGCCCTTGGCGGGCTCGATGAGGAGGACCGACCGCTCCGGCGGCGGGGACGAGAGCGAGAAGGCGACCGTCCGACCGCGCCGGACCAGGCCGGACGACTCGGCGAGGCGCTCGATCTCGTGGGGGAAGACCCGGCGGCCGTGCACCTTGATGAGATCCTTTCGCCGGCCTGTGACGAACAGGCGGGACCCCACCGTGAAACCCTCGTCCCCGGTCGCGAGACCTCCGGGCTCATCCCTGTACTCGTCCGCCAGGGACGAGCCGTGGACGGTTATCTCGCCGATCTCGCGGTCTCCGAGTTCTCGATCGCCGTCGCGGATGCTCACCGACAGGCCGTCCAGGGGCATGCCCGTCGAGACCACCCGGGCGTCCCCGCCCGATTCATCCGTTCCGGCGGCGTCCACGATGACGGGCGGGTTGCCGGGAGGCTCGGCGCTCACCGCCAGGGTCGCCTCCGCCAGCCCGTACGCCGGGACGAGGCTGCCGGGGGGCAGCAGCCGCGCCGGCCCGGTCACCAGGCGCTCGCAGAGGACCGGATCGATCGGCTCCGCGCCGATGATGGCCACCCGCAGCGATTCCAGGGCGTGCCGCACCGCCGACCGGTCCCGTCCGCCCGCCCGGTGGGAGAGGAGCGACCACCCGCTGTTGGGCGCGGGAATGGAGGTCGGCCGCGCCGCCGTGATCCACCGCTCCCACATGCCGGGGTGCGCCAGGAACGTCCTCGGCGAGCAGAGGGTGAGGCGGCACGAGAGGTGGTCGGAGAGCAGGACGGTGCCGACGAGCCCCATGTCGTGGTTGAGCGGAAGCCAGGAGAAGATCGAGTCGTCGGCCGATGCCCGGAACCGGCGGCGCAGCGACTCCAGATTGCTTTCGAGAGCGTCGCGGGAGATCGTGACGGGCCGCGGCTCGCCGGTCGTTCCGCTCGTGAACTGCACCAGCCTGAACCGTGCCGGCTCGAAACCGTCGCACGCCCCTCGGCGTGAACGCCTCCGCAGCGGCGGATCGAGCAGGTCCTCGATGGCCACCCGCTGCGCTCCGGTGGCGAGATCGCGTATCTCCAGACCCGGGCCGACGACGATGTCCGGCCGGAGCTGGTCCAGTCGTTCGCGCAGCGAGGCCATCATCGCCGGTGCTCGGCCGACCATGCCGAGAAAGGTGATCTGGAATCCGGCGACGAGCGCCGCTCGCGCCAGGAGCGCACTCGCCGACGAAGTGTCCCCGATGACCGCGATGCGGCAGCCGCCTTCGCCATGGCACGCCATCAGGCGCGATGCCAGCTCGGAAGACATTTCTTCGATCTGTTCGCGGCTCCACGCGACCTGCCCCTGAGGGGACAGAAAAGTCACCGTCATCTCAACCTCCCAGGATCACGAAATTAGATTGCGAACGTCGCCGTCAGTCATTCTGCCGGGAGAACCGGGTGCCGTATTGAATAAATGCGCAGGATGGAAACAATTGTTCGCCTTCAGCGGCGGAGCGCTTCCGCCGGCTCGATCCGGGAGGCGCGCCAAGCCGGGTAGAGCCCCGCGAGAAGGCCCGTGACCGCCCCGACGAACGGGGCGGGAAGGACGGTCAGCGGCTCCAGGACGGGGGTCCAGTGCCGGGCGATGGCCACCGCCACGACGGTGCAGACTCCGGCGCTCGTCCCGATGAGCCCGCCGAGCAGTCCGAGGGCGGCCGACTCGGACAGGAACTGGGCCGCGACATGTCGTCCGCGAGCGCCGAGGGATCGGCGTAACCCGATTTCGGCCGTTCGTTCGAGAACGGCCACCAGGGTGGTGTTGGCGATGCCGACCGCTCCGATGACGAGGCAGATTCCGGCCAGCGCGAGAAAGAGGGCGCCGAGGTCGGTGTCGACCTGCTCCCGGAGCTGCCTCGGGTCGGGCGGGACGGTCACCTTGAACCGTTCCGGCTGATCGGGCCGGATGGCCAGGGCGGCCTGGCCGCCGATCAGCTGGGCCGCGCCCAGCCGGGTCTCGATGAGCACCTTGGGCGGCTGCCCTTCCCGGCTCCCCGGCTCACCCCACAACGCCGTCGCCGTCGAGGACGGCACGAGCACCGACAGGAGGGTCTCGGGCCGGCGCCGGACGTCGTCGACGATGCCGATCACGGTCAGGCCCGTGTCGCCGACGAAGATCGCGGGTTGGTGGTCCAGCCGGACGATCCCCAGCCGCCGCGCGGCGGCCTTCCCCAAGAGGGCGACACGCTGCCGCTCCTTCTGGTGGAACGCGTCGTACAGGCGTCCGGTACCGACGGTCGCATGGATCGCGTCCAGATAGCCGGGCGAAGCGGCGACCACGGTGAGGGATTCGCCGGGTTCGCGCCGGACCGAGGGCGGACGCGCGCTGATCTCCGTCTTCGACCCGTCGGAGCCGAGCGTGGCCTGCCAGTGGACACCCGCCGCCTCGACACCGTTCAGGCCGGTCAGCCGCGCCTCGATATCGGGCGGGAACGCGGGACCGGCCAGCGCCGGGTCGGCCGGAGCGTCCTCCACGACCACCTCGGTGGCCGCCAGGGCGGTGAAGCGCTGCGAGATCTGCCCGGACGTGGTCGCCGTCAGCCCGAGCACCGCGACGAACGCCGCCACTCCCAGCAGCGTCCCCAGCACCGTCAACGCGGCCCGCGCCGGACGGGCCACGATCGCGGCCACCGCCTCGTCCGCGGCGTCCCGGACCGACAGCCGGGTCGGCCGCACCGCGTCCCGGCGCCGGTTCCGCGGCCTCATCCCTCCTCACCCACCTGCGCGACGCCCGAGGCGAGGCTCCGCGGCTCGGCCTCGGTGAGCACGCCGTCCCGGATCACCACCGCCCGCTCGGCGCCCGCGGCCACACTCGGATCGTGCGTGACCACCACCACCGTGAAGCCGTCCGCGCGCAGTTCGCGGATCAGTTCCAGCACCGTCGCCGCCGTGGCGGTGTCGAGGTTGCCGGTCGGCTCGTCGCACAGCAGCAGGCTCGGCCGGTTGACCAGCGCCCGCGCGATCGCCACCCGCTGGCGTTCCCCGCCCGACAACACGCCGGCCGGCGCCTGTGCCCGGCGCGCCAGGCCCACCCGGTCCAGCGTCGCGGCGGCCCGCGCGCGCCTCTTGCCGCGCGGCACGCCGGTGTAGAGCATCGACAGCATCACGTTCTCCAGCGCCGAGCGATGCGGAAGCAGATGGAAGGACTGGAAGACGAACCCGATGCGCCGCCCGCGCAGCGCCGTGCGGTCGCGTTCGCACAGGTCGGCCGTGTCGATCCCGTCCAGCCTGTAGACGCCCTCGCTCGGCCGGGCCAGCAGGCCGGTGATGTTCAGGAACGTCGACTTTCCCGCCCCCGACGGCCCGAGGACCGCCGTGTGGTCGCCCCGCCGGATCACCAGGTCCGCGGGATGCAGCGCGGTTACCGGCGGCGGGCCCGGATAACGCTTCGCCACCCCCGCGAACTCGATGACGGAGGACGGTCCGGTGCTCTCCAGAAGCTCGGCCGGGGTCATGCGCCGACCACCACGCGATCGCCCGGCGCGAGCCGGGCGGATCCGGTCGGCGCCACCTCCACGAACCCGTTCCCGGTGGCCCCGGTGCGCACCGGGATCCGCTGCCGCCGTCCGCCGGCCAGCAGTTTGATCACCTGCGTCGACTCGTCCGCGCTCGCGAAGATCGCCGATGCGGGCACCACCAGCACCGGTCCGCCGGTCGACGCCGTCTCGATCGTCAACCGGACGTCGCGGCCCGTGAACCGCCGCGAGAGCGGCTTGAGTCCCTTGACCTTGATCGGGTGCCCCGGCTCGGCCTCCCGTCCGGCGCCGTCCTCCCCGGTGCCCGCGGCTTCGTCGCCGGCGCCCCCGCTGCCGGCGAACTCGCCGATCGACGCCACCCGGCCCGCCGCCTCCAGACCGGTCTCGTCCGCGAAGATCGTCACTCGCATCCCCACGTCGACCAGCTCACGGTCGGCGGCGGACAGCGAGCCCCGCGCCACGAGGTCCTCGGCCGACAGTTCGAGGATCGTCCCCTTGGCCGGGTCCCCCAGGCGCGCCTTCACGTCCACCACGCGGGCCGGAAACCTCGGGACGAACAGCACTTCGCCCGAGCTCAGGTACGCCCGCCTCTCCGGCTTGGGCGCTCGTCCCCGGTCCCCGCCGCCGGCGCCGTCCCCGGACCGGGCGGAAGGAGCGTCCGCCGGCGCCATCTCTTCGGTGGGCGCGTCGTAACCCCGGTCGGAGTAGAGCCGCCTCACCGCCGCCGCGGCCGACGCCCCGAAGGCTTCGGACGAGTCACCGACCCGGTAGCCGAGGCCGCCGAGCGCCGCCCGCAGCTGCCGGACGTCCGGCCCCTTGGCGCCCTGCTTGACGTCGCGGTACGCGGGGATCCGGCCCGGCAGCGCGATGACCGGCCGCCCCGAGACCTCGGCCACCACGCTGCCCGCGCCGATCCGCTGCCCCTTCCGCACCGCGGCTCGCGTGATCACGGCCCTGCCCGCACCGACCTCGGGCGCGGCCACTTTGATCGTCTTGCCGGGAGCGACGGTGCCGCGCAGGACGACCGTCTCACGCAGCACCCGACGTTCCACGGGTGCGGAGATCACCGAGGCGACCGGCGGCTCCGCCTCCGCCGCCACCTGTTGCGGCGACTTCACCATCGTGGAGGCGCCCGACCCCGCAAGCGCCACCACCACCGCGGCGGCGACCAGCGCGGCGAGCGCGGGACGCCGGCGCGCGGGATCGGGGGCCGCCGTCATCGGCCCGCCATGACGTCGGCCACGTTGCGCTGCAACGCGTCGAGGAGTTTCTTGGTCTCCGCGAGAGCCAGCGAGTTCTTCTCGACGAGCCGGCGCTGGTAGGCCGACTCCACGGCCAGCCAGATGCCGACCATATTGGTCTCGTTCCGGCAGGCGATGTCCGCCCGGGCGGTGCGGATCTCCCGGGAACCGGCCGATTCCCTCCGCTGCCACTGCGGATCGTCGTGCGCGTCCCACGGTGTCTTGTACGTATAGCCCAGCTTGGCCATGCAACGGCTCCACAGGGCCCATGCGCTGGTCACCCGGCTGTCGTGCTCGGCCTGGGCGTGGGCCTGGTTGGCGAGCCGCTCTCCGAGCCTGATGTCGGCGCGGGCGGGAGCTCCGGAGGAGAGCCGTGCCCGCACCTCGCCGATGCACCCGCCGGCCGGAACGGGCTTCCCCGCGTAGTTCTGGACCGTCTGCCGAGAGGAATCGCTCGCACGGCCGTAGAGGACTTCGGTGGGAGGCGGGTTCGGGACGGCGAGTTGCCGCTGCTGGCCCGTCGCGCCCGCCTTCGCTTCCGGAGGAAGGCCATAGCCGTGCCGAGCCGCGACCTCCGCGTCGACGATTCCGAAACGCCGTTCGTTCCGGGGGCGCGGCCTCGGCGCGGCGGCGGCTCCGAGCGAGAAGCCGTACCGCCGTACGCAGTCCTGCAGCAGAAGATCGTTCGCTTTCCCGAGAACTCCTTCCTCGGGCATGTAGGCGTCCAGCGGAAGCTTGATCTGCGTTCCGTCCCGGATGACCGGAGGCGAGCCGATGGCGGGCTCGCCACCGCTCTCACCGGGGCCGCCCCCGGCCGCGCAGCCCCCGAGGAGCATGAGCGCCGCCAGCACAGTCGGCAGGAGGGCCGCAGGCAGCGCGTGCCTGCGGCCCCGCGGCTCGCTCGTCCTAGACATGAGTCCAGTAGTGAGAGCTGGCCCTGTTGTCGCCGATGCTGTTGTTCGCCAGGGAGGGGTCCGACGTCCCGGGGGCGAAGGTCGAGTGGGCGCCGCCGCCGCTGTTGTGCTGGTAGAGGGTGACGTTGTAGCTGCCGGAACCGTTGTTCTTGACGGAACTCGCCTCGTTGTCGAGGCCGTCGGTGCTGTTGTACCAGACGTTGTTCGAGTAGATGTCGTCGTTTCCGGTCCACTGGTAGACGTGGTTGGTGTTGTTCTCGTTGTAGTTGTTGTTCTCGAAGAGGCAGACTTCGCCGGTCTCGCAGTCGTAGTTCGGAGCGGCGTGCGCGGTCGAGGTCTTGATTCCGAGCGCGACGGTGATGCCGACCGCGGCGCCGGAAGCCATGCCCAGCCTTCTGAGGTGCATTGCGATCCCTTCGGGACGACCTGCTATGACAATTGACAATCTGACATATCGGCACGGTACGGAGAAGCAGGGCTCTTCAAGCACATTGGCAAGTTTGCCTACACGGTCTCTTTACATTTATCTTGCGGTGCGGCGAGGCGAAACCCCACTCCGCGTATGGTTTCGATCCACCGTTTGTCACCGAGCTTTGTGCGGAGCGCGCCGACATGAACGTCGAGTGTGCGCGTGGACCCGTACCAGTTGTCACCCCAGACCTGGGCGAGAATCGAGTCCCTGGTGACCACCGCCCCTCCGGCTTCGGCCAGGAGCGCGAGCAGCTCGAACTCCTTGCGGGTGAGCCGGACCTGGGCGCCGTCGATCGTCACCCAGCGCCGCAGCACATCGACGGTGAGCGTCCCCAGGCGGTAGGGCCCGCTTCCGCTGCGAGCCGCTTCGGTTCGCCGTCTCACGGCTTCGATGCGTGCGGCCAGTTCGTGGAGCCAGACGGGTTTGGCGACGCAGTCGTCCGCTCCGGCGCGCAGGACGAGCACCCTGTCGAGATGAGCGTCCGCCTCACCGAACGCGATCATCGGTACGGCCGATCGGGCTCGGACGCGCCGGCACAGTTCGCATCCTTCAAGATCTGGAAGCAGCAGGTCGAAGAGGACGAATTCGGTCTCGTCGAGCCGTGACAGCACATCGTTGCCCGTGCGGACCAGGTCGACGTCGTGTCCGTGCTGCTTGAGTCCGGTCGCCAGGGACTCGCCATTCGCGCCATCGGCGCCGGCCAGCAAGATCCGCATGCTAATCCCCGCCGGTGTCACTCTGAAACGGTGGTGTCGCGTCCCGTCCAAGACGGGTGCGGGCCGTCCGCGCCGATCCGCCGGCAGCGGTTGAGGACGTCCTGCGGGAATGCGCGGGGGCGTAGCACGGCGCCTGCCCGGTCTCGGTCAGGCCACGGGCAGCATGAGGGTCTTCGTCCGCGGTGCGGCCGCGTACGACGTGGCATACACGGGTGACACGGCCGCGGCGAGATGCGCCTCCCTGCGGAACCGCTCCGGGGTGCAGCCCGCCATGGCCTTGAACTCCCGCGTCAGATGCGCCTGATCGCTGAAGCCGCAGTTCGCGGACGTGGTCACGGGCCGCAGTCCGTCGGCGAGCATGAGCGCGGCGCGGCGGAAACGCACTATGCGTGCCATGGCTTTGGGTGACACACCGATTTGTTCCTTGAAGCGGTATTCCAGTTGGCGCGATTTCCATCCTGCCTCCTCTGCCAGCCGCTGAACGGGGAGGGCGCCTCCCATGCCGACCGTGCGGGTCAGTGCGTCGTGCGCCCGCACCACCTGGGGAGACCAGGCGCCGGTCCCGCCGACCCATCTCCCCAGAACCTCGTCGAGCAGCCGGAACCGCTGCTCCCAGCCGGGTCGCGCCATCAGCGCGTCGGCGAGCCGGCCGACGCGGTCGCCCGGCAGGTCGGCCGGCGCGACGATCTCCCCGGTCAGCTCGTTCATCGCCGTGCCGAAGATCGCGAAAGCGGCCCACGGCGCCATGACCACCGCGACGCAGTGGGCGCCGCCGGCCGGCTCGACGACCCAGGAGGACCGGGTTCTCAACCCCGAGACGAATGACGAGTAGGGCGTTCGCGTGGTGGCGTCGTCCAGCCTGCGGCACCACAGCGGATGTCGTCGATCGAGCCCGATCAGAAGGGTCACCGCTCCGCCGGGGAGCTCCCGCCAGGGCAATGCCGATCCCGTTTCACACCGGAAGCCGAGATATGCGAATACCTCTGTCCGCAACCGTGGATGCGGCCACGAAAGCACGCTCTTCCACTTCGCGGAGGGAAAGTCGAAATGCCGGACCCGCATGCACGACTCCTTGCAGCGCCGGGGAGATGCCCATGGATCTCAACCATGCCAGTGTTTGCTGATATCGACCGTAGGAGAACGGATGGCGTGGGGCATCGGGGGTGGGTCCCCAGGGTCTCCGGGAGTTTTCTCCGATCGGGGACCTCACCACCTCCCTTGGGCCCCTGGGCTCCCCGGGGTGGAATGCTCGGCGAGCAGCGCGGCGAGGCCGGCGCGTCCGGCGACGCCCAGCTTCGAGTAGGCGTTGCTGAGGTGGTATTCGATCGTCTTGACGCTGAGGACCAGTTCGCCGGCGACCTGACGGTTGGTCAGCCCGGTGGCGGCCAGCTGGGCGACGGCCTGTTCCTGCGGGGTGAGCCGCGCCGCGCGCGGTGCCGTGAGCCGCGCCGGCCAGTGGCCACGCCGGCCTGCCTCCCTCTCGCAGCGTTGCACGTAGGGCCGTGCGCCGAGTCGTTCGAAGATGGTGCGCGCGGTCTCGACGTGCTCTACGGCGGCGCCGCTCTTGCCGGTGCGCCGCAAGAACCTGCCATAGTCCAACTCCAAGCGCGCCTGAACGAACGGGACGGGCACCAGCGCGGCATGCCCCAACCCGCTCCGGTAGGCCGCCTCGGCGCCCCCGCCGGCGCCCTGGGCCTGGTCCGGGGAGAGGCACTCCGCGCGGTGCCCCGGGGCATCGCCCTGAGACGCGAGGAGATTGCCGCGAAGGCGCGCCGCCGAGGCGAGGATGGAATGGCTGTCGTGAGCGGCTCCGAACCTCTCGTACGTGACGAGGGCGTCCTCGGCCTGCCGGATGCGGCCCTCGGCGAGGAGCACTTCGACGACGTACTCATGCCAAGGCGAGCCCGCCCAGGTCATCGGCCTTAGGGCGGTCAGCGGCGGCCTGCGGTCCCCGCGTGCCAGGCAGAGGTGTGCCCGTGCGGTCGTGACGGCCAGGGCGCCGACCCCTCCGGCGCGCCCGGCGACCTTGGCCGCGGCCTGGACGTGCGCCGTGGCGTCCTCCCACTCACCCCGGGCGGCCGCCACGAGGACGGCGAGGGCACGCGCCATCGGCTCGAACCATTTCTGTTCCGCGTCGAGGGCGGCCCGCACCGCCGCGTTCGCGTGATCGGTGGCGCCGTCCCAGTCTCCGGACTGGAACTCGACCCAGCCGAGGGCCGTCAAGGCCGCCAGCCGGTGCCGGACCGGCCGGCGAGGGGAGGCGTCCACCTCCGCGGCGAGTTCGACGACGGCCCGTTCGAGGTCCCCCGAGCGGGCGGAGAACAGTCCCCTGCCGAGCGCCGCGTCCTGCCCGGTGATGGTCGCCGGGGTCGCGCCGGTCGGGCATGCGGCGGGCCCCTCGTCGAGCCCGCCGGACGCGTCGAGGCCGGGAAGGCGGAGGGATCGGACGAGGCCGGCGTCCGGAGAGTGCGGTGCCAGGACCGCGGCGCGTTCAGCCCAGGCGGCGCTGTCGGCACACCTGCCCAGCATGAACCAGGTGAGGGCCGATTGTTCGGCGACGCGAGCGGCCAGTTCCGGTTCGCCCCGCGGATCGCAGTGCGCCCACGCGTCGGTGAGCCAGGCGTCCGCCTCGCGCGGGCGGCCGCGGACGGCGGCGAGCGCTCCACGCGCGTACCCGAGCGCCGCCGGATCGGCGTCCTCGCCCAGCTCGCCCGCGAGCGTCCTCGCCGCTTCCACCTGCCCGTCGTCCAGCAGCATCCCCACGGCCTCCGCCGTGCGCCGGCTCCGTGCGCCGCCGGTGGACAGCCGTGCCGCCGAGTTCATGTGGCCCGCGGCCTCCGTCCAGCGCCCCCGGGCGGCGGCACGCCGGGCCACGCCGGCGAACTCGGCGGCCAGGCGGCCATCCGGCCGCCCGGCCGCCCGGAGCCGGTGGCCCAGCACGGCCGGCCCGTCGGCGACCACCTCGGCCGCCCGCAAATGCAGGCGAACCCGCCGGGCGAGTCCGAGTTGCTGGTAGACGGCCGCCTGAATCAGCGGGTGCGGGAACCTGAGGCCGAGGCCGCCCGCCGTGGGACTCTCCGCCAGGAGGCCGGTCCTCACCGCCTGCTCGGCCGCGTGCAGCGGATCCTCGGCCTCGCTCAGCGTCGCGGCCTCATGCAGGGTGCAGGACCGGCCCAGAACGGATGCCGCCTCGATGAGAACGCGCCCCTCCGGCGGGCACCCTTCGATCCGTTCGAGGACCAGCGACTCATAGGAGCGCGGAGCGGGCAGCCGAGCGTACGGGTCGTCGAGCGCTTCGGCCGGGACCCGCTCCAGCAGCGCGCGGGCGTGCGAGGGGTTTCCGTCGGTGTGCTCGTGCACCCGGACGGCGGAGCGCGGGGTGAGCACCCGGTGGCCCAGCCGGCCGCTCAGCTCGCGCAGTTCCGCCGTGCCGAGTCCGGTGAGCGATATCCGCACCGTCTCGTCGTCGGCCAGCATCCGGCGCAGGCCTGTCGGTAACCGGGAGTCGGCGGCGTCGGTGGTGATGACGACCATGAGGACACGAGCGGTGCGCAGCCGCCTGCAGACGAAGACGAGCGCGTCGAGCGAGGGCAGGTCCGCCCAGTGGGCGTTGTCGACGACGACCACGACGGCGCGGTCGTCCTGAAGGCCCTGAAGGACGTCCAGCAGGGCGGATCCCACCACCGGCGGATCGGGTGCCGCGCCATCGCGCAGCGCGGCGAGCTGCGGGGCGAGCTGAGTCACGATGCCGTACGGCAGCAGCGACTCGCCCTCCTCCCCGCCGGCGCGGAGGGGGAGCACATCCCCGGCCTCCGCGAGGAAGCGACGCGCCAGCGCCGTCTTGCCCATGCCCCCCGGTCCGTCGATCGACACCAGCCGCGGTTCACCCGCACGGACCCGCTCCAGCCCTGCCCGCAGGCGGGCCAGTTCGCGCTCCCGGCCGACGAACGGCGTCCCCCGGGCTTCGTCGTCGTCGATGTGATGCGGGCCATGGACAGGCATACGATCACCCCGGGATCGACACGGCGATTTGTTTATGTCCTTCGGACAGTAGGATGGCCCAGGGTTTCTGTCAACAAGACATTAAGCTAGGCTTCAGGGCTGTGAGCACCACCGGCACCAGGCCTCCGCACGCCGCGCCCCGCGTGGCGGTCGACCTGGTAATCCTCACCGTCCGGGAATCGCGCCTGCAGTTGTTGCTGATCGAGCGCGGCAAGCAGCCGTATCTGGGCAGGCCCGCGCTGCCCGGCGGATTCCTGCGAGGACACGAGAAGCTGGACGACGCGGCGCGCCGGGAGCTGCACGAGGAAACCGGCCTGAACGGCTCCCGCCTGCATCTCGAACAGGTCCACGCATACAGCCGGCCCGACCGTGACCCGCGCGGGCATGTCATCTCCGTCGCCTATCTGGCGATCGCACCGAGCCTGTCGGAACCGGTCGCCGGTTCGGACGCCCGCCGGGCCCGCTGGACGCCGCTCGAACAGGTGACCTCGGCGCCGGACGCGCTGGCGTTCGACCACGCGCAGATCATCGCGGACGCGGTCGAACGGGCACGGAGCAAGCTCGAATACACCACGCTGGCCACCGCGTTCTGTGCGGACGAGTTCACCATCTCCGAGCTCCGGCAGGTGTACGAGGTCGTCTGGGGGAGGTCGCTCGACGAGCGCAACTTCAGCCGGAAGATCAGGAGGACCGAAGGCTTCGTGGTCCCCACGGGCGCCAAGAGGCGGCCGGAGACGGGCCGTCCCGCGACCCTCTACAGGGGGGGACCGGCGAAGACGCTGTATCCCCCGGTACTGCGAGCGGGCATCGACGGCGACCTCCGCTGAGGTCCGGCGAAGGAGCCGTCCTCCGTCCCGACCGGGGTCTGACCCGCCCCGGCCACGCCTCTGGCGGAACTGATCCTGACTTGTACGGTGGTGTCGCCACATCGACGTTATGCCGGGCGTCATCGCTGGCGATTGCGGGCGCGGTCACCGGCCGGGTGCTAGAGCGATCAGGGGCGGGCATGACACGGTCACCGGACGTCGGCGCCGACATCGTGGTACTCACCGCGATCGACGTCGAGTACCAGGCGTTCATCGAACGGCTGACGCGTGTCCGCGACCATCGGAACGCCGACGGCACCCGCTACAGCATCGGTGTCCTGCGCGGCACGGGATGCCCGGTGGCGCTGGCGTTGATCGGGATGGGCAACCTGAGCGCGGCCACGCTGGCCGGCCGCGCGATCGAGGAGTTCCACCCCAAGGCACTGCTGTGCGTCGGAATCGCCGGAGGGTTGACCGACGAGGCCGCGATAGGCGACGTCGTGGTGGCGAGCCAGATCCACGCCTACCACGGTGGCCGCGAGGACAGCGGCGGATTCCACCCGCGTCCGCGCAGCTGGCCGCTGCCGCACGGCCTGGAGCAGCTCGCCCGGGAGGTGGCCCGGGAAGGCGCCTGGATCAAGGCCGTGGACGACGCGGACGACCAACCGGCACCCAGGGTGCACGTCAAACCGGTGGTGTCCGGTGAGGTGGTGCTGGACTCCCGCACGTCGCCCATCGCCGATCTGCTCGCCAGGCACTACGGCGACGCGGTGGCGATAGACATGGAGAGCGCCGGGGTCGCCGAGGCCGCGCACCGCAAGGACTTCCACCGTGCGGTGACCGTCCGCGCGATCAGCGACACGGCGAGCGGCCACAAGCGGCAGACCGACGCCGCCGGCCACCAGACCATGGCGGCCGGACGGGCGGCGGCCTTCGCGGCCGCCCTCGCCGCCCGGATCGGCCAAGGGCCCTCCCCCGCGGCCCCGGTGAACCGCCTGCCGTGCCCCTACCGGGGGTTGGCGGAGTTCCGGGAACGGGACGCCGAGATCTTCTTCGGCCGGGACGAGATGGCCGACGAGCTGACCGGACTCCTGCGACACCGCAGACTCACCATCCTCGCCGGCCGGTCGGGCATCGGGAAGTCCTCCTTTCTCCATGCCGGGCTGGTGCCCCGCCTCCGCGGCCGTGAGTGGGGCGTGGCCGCGTTGCGTCCGCTGCCCGACGTTCCCGCCGCGATCTCACTGGCCGGCGCCCTCCTCCCGTTACTGGAGCCGGAGCTCGGCCAGGTGGAGACGCTCGGACGCCGCGCGGCGCTGGCGGACGCGATCGCCGAGGGCCGGCTGGAGGAGCTCGTCGCGGACGTGCTCGCCCAGACCGGGTCGACGCGACTCGCCGTCTGCGTGGACCAGTTCGACGAGTTCCTGGCCAGGAACGCTCCGGCCGCCCGCCACCTGGCGAGCCTGCTGACCGGTCTGGCGAAGAGTCCGCTCCCCGTCCACGTGGTGGTGACGCTGCGGACCGAGACGCTGGACGTCGCGGTCCACCACCTCGGCTTCGGAGAACCCGCCGACCACTCGGTCATCCTGCTTCCGCCGCTGGGGACCGGACAACTGCGCGCCGCCATCGAAGGCCCCGTGGAATCAACCGGGGTGGTCTTCGAACGCGGTCTCGCCGACCGCGTTCTCGCCTCCACCGCGGCCGCTCCCGCCGCACTCCCGCTGATGCAGTTCGCCTTGACGCTGCTGTGGGAGGCACACGACGGCTGGTCCCTCACGCACGCCGCGTACGACGAGTTCGGTGGAGTCGAGGGCGCCCTGGCCCGCTACGCCGAGCGCGTCTGGAGCCACGAGCTCGACGACACCGAACGCGCCCTTGCGCGCAGGCTGCTCATACAGATGGTGCGGCCCGGCGATCAGGGCGAGGCGATCCGCCGTACCGCCCGCACGGCCGACCTCGAACCGGACGTGCTGCCGGTCGCGCGGCGGCTCGCCGCGACCCGGCTGGTGGTCACCGGAGCGGACGCCGACGGGCGGCCGACCTACGACCTCGCGCACGCCGCCCTCGCCACCCACTGGGAACGGCTACGCGATTGGCTGAGCGAGGAAGGCGACTTCCGCGCCTGGCAGGAGGACCTGCGCCAGACCATGGAACGGGCCGACCCCCTGCGCGGCCCGCGCCTCGCGGACGCCATCCGATGGACGCGCGACCACCCAGGCGACATCTCCGGCCCCGAACGGGAGTTCATCGCGGTCAGCCGGCGCCGCGCCCGATGGCGGACCAACGCCGTGCGAGCCGTCCTCGCCACCGTCGTGACCCTGCTCCTCCTCGCCAGTACGTTCGCCGTCCTCCTGCGGCAACGCACCGGCGAGCTCGACGAGCGACTGCGGGACAACGCCGCGCAGCTGCTCGTCGGCGAGGCGCGCAAGGCGTCCGGCGCCTCCGGCACGGACGTGGACACCGCGGCGCTTCTGTCGGTGGCCGCGTACCGGACCAGCCCCCGCCCGGAGGTCCTGGCCAACCTCTCCGAGCAGTACATGCTCTACCAGGACACCGGCCATCTGATCAATCCGCGCATCGGCCCGATCAACCGGATCGCCGTCAGCGCCGACGGCCGTACCGTGGCCATGAGCGGCAGCGCCAGGACCGCGATCTGGCGCCCGGGCGCGCGACCCGCCATCCGGTACATCGACGGCGATCTGCGCTCCGCGGCGCTCAGCCCGGACGGGCGGTTCCTCGCCGCCCTGGACACCGCCACCTCGCGGCTGCTCCTCTGGCGACCGGACGGCGGCACCGTGGAACTCGAACGCGGCCTCGCGCGGGTCGGTGCGGGAAGGCTTCGCTTCGACGCGACCGGCGAACGGCTGCTGGCGCACCGGTCGACCGGTTCCCGGCTGTGGGACGTCGGACGCGGGACGACCGTCCCGTTCCCCCGGAGCGCGAACCGCCGAGACCTCAGCGCCGTGTGGTTCGGCCCGGACGACACCTTGATCGTGGCCACGGACGGTGAGCTCGCCCGGGTGGACATCGGCACGGGCGAGACGACGCGCGCGAAGTTCCCAGGGGGGCCTGCCTTCATGACCGTCTCGGGCGACGGGCGCACGGCGGTCACCTGCAAGGACGACATGTTCCTCCGCTGGGACCTGACGACCATGCGCGAACGCGACCGGCATCCCGCCCCTCCCCACGGGGCTTGCCGGCCCGAAGTCATCGATCACGCCGGCCAGATCATTCTCACCGAGACGTCAGGGGCACCACCGAACACCCGGGCTTCGCTCCTGGACATGGACACGGGCAAGACCGCGACTCCCCTCGTCCCCAACGTCTCGGCGAGCAGGGACGGCACCGGCCTCGGGCAGGGCGCCCGGCTTATCGCCAATCTGGGCTCGACACTTGCCGTGGCGGACGTCGGCGCGTCCCGTTTCGCGCCGAGCATCGAAGACTGGCTCGCGGCCTACGACCGGGTCCTCAGCGGGGATCTGCGCTTCGCGGTCGCCGCGTGGACGTCGCGCCTGCGGGTGTGGGACACCGCGCGCAACCAGGAGATCGCGCATGCCGCGAACCCCGACGACGAGGAGCCGCTCCGGTTCAGTGCAGACGGCCGACGACTCCTCACCCTGAGCGACACGGCCAGGCGGCTGTACCTGCGTGAGACATCGTCGCTGCGCATCCTTTCCCGGGTGCCGCTCACCCCGGCACCGGAGGCCCCGCACCCGGACGAGCCGTTCTTCCGCGGCTGCGTGGCCGACACATCCGTCCCCGACACGACCGCGCTGATGTACAACGGCTCCATCAGCCGAATCGACCTCCGCACCGGCGCGCTCGGGAAGCCGACGAAGCTCTACCGAGACGCGTCGCACCTGCGCAGGCTCGCCGACACCGGCGTCTGCGCGCCCCGGCCGCGGAGCGGCCAGATGGCCTTCGATGTCGGCGGCGACGTCGAGATCTGGGACCTTGAGCGCGGCGACCAGGTGGGGGGCCTGCCGGTCAACGCCACCGGCCGGATCCGGAGCCTGCGGTTCAGCCCGGACGGACGGCTGCTCGCGATTCTGTCGACCGACGGATCGCTGCACCTCTGGAACGTCGATGAGCGGCGCCCCGTCCAGAGGCCGTTGAAGGCGCTGAGCCCGAACGACGCCCTCGGCGGAAGCGTCCTCTTCATCGACGGCGACCAGGGCATCATCAGCATGTCCGAGCGCGTTCAGATCTGGGACCTGGGCCGCCGCGCCCCGACCGCCGACCTCGCCGTCGGCTCCTCCTCGAACGTCCGGGCCCTTTCCCGCGATCGCGGCACCCTCTACCTCTGGCAGGCTCAGGGCCTGGCCCGGATCCCCTTGGATCCGGAGCGCTGGGCGGACCACCTGTGCAAGATCGTGGGCCGCGACCTCACCGCCGCCGAACGGAGGACACTGCCCCCGGGGAGCGAGACCGAGAACATCTGCCCGGACGCATAGCAGACGAGCCTCCCACCAGGGCCTCCTAGGAGCGGGGGTGCGCGGAGGGCGCGCGGGCCGCGGAGGGCGGCCGGGCTCAACGGCCCGGTGAAGAGGGCACTCCGGCCCTGACTTCGGGACGTCGCGGCCGCCGCCGCGGTGTTCGCCGGGGCCTGGACGGCCGGAAGCGCACTCGATGCCCCGGTCGTCGTCGCCGCCTCGCTGAGCTGGCTCGCCGCCACCAACGCTCTCATCGCGCTGTTCAACCTCCTTCCAGGAGCGCCGCTCGACGGCGGGCGCATACTGCGCGCGCTGCTGTGGCGCCGGCGGGGCGACCGGGTGAGCGCGACGCGCACCGCCCAGCATGCGGGGCTGGCACTCGGCCGCGCGATGATCGGCGCCGGTCTGCTGATGTCGCTGCTGGTGAACTGGTTCAGCGGGCTGTGGCTGGCGCTGGTCGGATGGTTCATTCTCACTTCGGCACGTGCCGAGGAGCGCTCGACGGATCTTCGGGCCTGAACGCAACGCTCGCGCGGCCTGCCCGTTCGCCCCACGTGCAGGAATTCTCAGCCGGTCGAGGCCCTGATCGGGATCGCCGGTATCACCGTGTGGTGTCCAGACGTCACGTCGCCCAGATCTCTTGAGCGAGCAGGTCGCGCATCGACACCATGCCGACCACGCGGCCCTGATCCTGGACCGGCAGGTGACGGATTCCCGCATCCAGCATTCGGCGGGCCACGTCGCGCACGTCCTCCTCCAGCCCAGCGGTCTCGATCTGCGTCGACGCGTAGGCGGCGGCCGGCTGCGAGGCCGGTTCGGCCGAGGTCGCGAGCGCTCCTACCAGGTCGCGCTCGGTGATGATTCCGAGCACTTCTTCACCGTCGAGCACCGCCAGGGCCCCGATCTCGTTGTCTCGCATCCACTGCGCCACCTCGACCAGCCGCTCATCGGCTCGGCAGCCGTAGACCAGCGGACGGTAAACATTGCTGATCAGCATTTTCTCCCCGCGTTCATCTGATGAATGGTGGCTCTCCCGCTCGCGTGCCCATGCTTCACGAGGCGCGTACGCCCTGTACCCGCCAGCCTGGGCAATCCACCCGTTATGCAAGTGTCCCCGCACTGGTCCGTGACCTTGCGAGCAACGAAATCACAACGTCCGATGGTTCCAGCCACGAACTTTTGCCAAGTCCCACCTGGAAGCGGGAACTGGGCAAAAGGCGACATGGACCTTTCTTAACAATGCCATTGCGTGCACGGCCGGCCGTTCCTGGCCGACCGTGACAGCGGCCTCGCGGATCCCTTCCGCCGTGCTTCGGTCCCGGGCGACGGCCATCGGGCAACGCAGCGTGCCCGATGAGGCGGATCAGGTGGAGGGGATGACGGCGACCGGGCAGCGGGCGTGGTGGATCGCGCCGTGGGCGATCGAGCCGAGCCGGGGTGCGCTCCAGTGGCGCTGGTGGGCGCCGACCACGAGCAGGCGCGCGTTGCGCGACGCGTTGGACAGCGCCGTCACCGGGTGTTCCATGATGATCTCGTCCACCACGTCCACGCGCGGGTATTCGGTGCGCAGCGGCTTGTAGGCGTCGATGGTCTGGGCGCGCAGGTCCAGTTCGATCTGTTCGGCGTCGACGGCGTAGCCGGCCTCGATGAGGGTGCCGAACGTCTGCCAGGCGTGCACGACGCGCAGCCGGGCGTCGTGCAGCGCGGCGGCCTCGAGGGCGTAGTCCAGGACGGCCCCGGAGTCTCGAAGCAGGTCGATGCCGACGACGATCTCGCCGCGGTCTCCGGTGTCACCGCGCACGATCACGACGGGGACGGTGGGGCGCGCGGCCATGCGCAGGCTCGTGGAGCCCAGCAGCATGCCGGCGAACCCGCCGCGCCCTCGGCTGCCCAGCACCAGCTCGAACGCCTTGTCCGACTGGTCGCGCAGGGCCTGCGAGGTCTCCTCGGCGACCAGGGCGGTCGTGACCTCCAGGGCGGGGCGCCTTTCCAGGACGCGTTCGCGGGCGGCGGTCAGCAGCCGGTGCCCGGCGCGGGTCATCCGCTCGGTGCTCTCGGCCGGCTTGAACAGCGGCGCCTTGTAGGGCCAGCTCTCCAGCGTGTGGACGATGTGCAGGGGACGTTCGCGCAGGGCGGCTTCGGCGGCGGCCCACTGCAGGGCGTGGTCCGACTCCTCGGAGCCGTCGATGCCGACGACGATCGGTTCAGACATCGTGTTCTCCTCCGGTTGTCGATTCCCTGCTTCCAGGCTGTTCTCCGGATCGCGCACGGCCCTAGGGGCGAAAGTCCCTGTCAGGGCGGTCTTTGTGCCCGGTGCCGGGGAGTCCGCCGCCCCTGGGTTTTTCCGCCTTGGGCGGGAAGCCTGGAGGTTCCGGGCTTCGATGGAACGGCGAGGTGGACATGCGGGCTGAGATCGCGCGACGTGGCCCCGAGGTGCTGTTCGCCCTGTCCGGCGGCGGGCTGGCGGCGGGTGCCGCCGTCCGCTGGGCGGCCGGGGCGGAGGCCGGTGACCTGGTCTGGTTGCTGGTGACGGTGCTCGCACTCGTCCCGGCGGTCCGCTGGGTCGTGGACGGGCTGCTGCACCGCAGGTTCGGCAGCGACGTGATCGCCGTTCTCGCGCTGGCGGGGACGATCGCGGTCGGCGAGGCTCTCGCCGGCGCGGTGATCGCGGTGATGCTGACCGGCGGGCGGCTGCTGGAGGAGCGCGCGGGCCGGCGGGCGCGCCGCGACCTGGGCGCGCTGCTGTCGCTTGCGCCCCGTGTCGCGCACCGCCGGACGGAAGGCGGCGGCCTGGACACGATCGGTGTCGCCGACGTGCGTCCGGGAGACCTGCTGCTGGTCCGCTCGGGCGAGGTGGTGCCGGTCGACGGGCTGGTGGAGTCCGGGACGGCCGTCCTGGACGAGGCCACGCTCACCGGTGAGGCGCTGCCGGTGGAGCATCCGGCGGGCGGCGCGGTGCGCAGCGGCGCGGTCAATTCGGGGCGGCCCTTCGACCTGCGCGCGACCAACGACGCCGCTTCCAGCACCTACGCGGGGATCGTCCGGCTGACCGAGGAGGCCGCCGCCGAGAGCGCGCCGTTCGTGCGGCTCGCCGACCGGTACTCGGCCCTGTTCATCCCGGTGACGCTCGCGCTGGCGGGGGTGGCGTGGCTGGCCAGCGGTGATCCGGTGCGGGCCGTGGCGGTGCTGGTCGTGGCGACGCCGTGCCCGCTGATCCTGGCCGCACCGATCGCGTTCGTGTCCGGCCTGTCGCGATGCGCGCGGCGGGGCGTGGTGGTGAAGGGCGGGAGCGCCCTGGAGCGGCTCGCCGAGGCGCGGGTGCTGCTGTTCGACAAGACCGGCACCGTCACCACCGGGCGTCCATCGCTCGCCGAGACCGTCCCCGCCGGCCCGGTGCCCGCCGGTGATCCGCTGCTTCTGGCGGCTTCGCTGGACCAGGTGTCGCCGCACGTGCTGGCCTCGGCGATCGTGCGCGGCGCCCGTGAGCGCGGGCTGCCGCTCACCGCGCCGTCGGACGTCACCGAGACCGCCGGGCAGGGCGTGCGCGGCATGGTGGACGGCCATGAGGTGAGCGTCGGTAAGGCGAGCTGGGCCGGCGAAGCCGACCCGGCCTGGCTGGAGCGGGTGCGCCGCCGGGCCGCGGCGCGCGGCGCGATCACCGTGTTCGTCGGGGTGGACGGGCGGGTCGCGGCCGTCCTGCTGCTGCGCGACCGGATCCGCCCGGACGCGCCGCGCACGTTCCGGCTGCTGCGCCGGGCCGGCATCGAGCGGACCGTGATGGTGACCGGTGATCGCGCGGACGTGGCGAACTCGATCGGCGGGCTGGTCGGCGCGGACGCCGTCCGGTCGGGGCTCAGCCCGGCGGAGAAGGTGGAGGTCGCCCACGCGGAGAGCGAGCGGGCGGCGACCGTGATGGTCGGCGACGGTGTCAACGACGCGCCCGCGCTGGCCGCGGCCGGTGTCGGCGTCGCACTCGGCGCCCGGGGCGCGACGGCGTCGTCGGAGGCGGCCGACGTGGTGATCACGGTGGACCGGCTGGAGCGGCTGGCCGAGACCCTCGCCATCGCGCGGCGCACCCGGTCGATCGCGCGGCAGAGCGTGGTCGCCGGCATGGGGCTGTCACTGATCGCGATGGTCGTCGCGGCGTACGGGCTGCTGGCCCCGGCGGCGGGCGCCCTGCTGCAGGAGGGCATCGACGTCGCCGCGATCCTCGCCGCGCTGCGTGCTCTCGGCCCGGGCCGCGACCGGGAGCCGCGGCTGCGCGGCGACGCCGCCGAGCTCGTCCGGGGGCTGGACGAGGAGCACCGTGCCCTGTGGCCGCGGATCGACCGGCTGCCCGTCCTGGCGGACACGATCGCGGCTTCCGGCGGCCGGGAACGGGACGTCGCCGTGGACGCGCTGACGGGCTTCCTGACCGACCTCGCCGAACACGAGCGCAAGGACGAGCGGCTGCTCTACCCGGCGGTCGCGCAGGCTCTCGGCGGCGCCGATCCCACCGGGGCGATGAGCCGCGGCCACACCGAGATCGCCGAGCTCACGCGCCGCATCGGCGCGCTCATCTCCGAGCTGCGGGCCGCGCCCGACGCTCCGCAGCCCGTGAGCGATCTGCGCCGGACCGTCCAGGAGCTGTACGCTGTCCTGCGGTTGCACTTCGCGCAGGAGGAGGAGAACTACTTCGTCCTCGCCGACGTGCGCGAGACCGACACGCCCTGATTCACCGACGTCCGGCGCGCAGGGCGGGACCTTCGTCACTCCCCAGCCGGGGCGGAGAGGCGGACGCTGGAATCCCCACCGAAGGACGGTGAATTCCGATGCGACGCCTCACAGCGTTCTCGACGGCGGTGCTGCTCCCGGCGACCCTGGTGACCGCACCCGCGCTGCCCGCCCTGGCGGCCTCCTCCCCCATGGCCCGTGCGGCGGCGACCGAGGACGTCCCCACCTACACCCCCGGCGTCGCCGGCTGGCCCAGCGGCAAGGGCTTCGACGTCGCCTACCGTGCCTCGACCACCAACGTGCTGTACCGCCGGTTCGTCGACGGCGCCTGGTCCGCCCCGCTCAACGTGGCCGGACGACTGATCGGCGGACCCGCCGTCACCTTCGCCGGCGGCGACCCCCACGTCTACGGGCGCGGCGTCGACGGCCGGTTGTGGGAGCGCATCCGCGTCGACGGCGCCTGGCAGCCCTGGACGAAGGTCGACGACCTGCCCATCAGCACCTCCCCCGCGGCCGCCGGGCACCCCGACGGGCGCGTCGAGATCTTCGTCCGCGACGCCGCCGACAAGCTGCAGACCAAGACTCACACCCCCGGCACCGGCTGGAGCGCCTGGACGGCCCTGGACATGACGGCCGACTCGGCGCCCGCCGTCGCCGCCACCGGCGACGACGCCGTCCGCGTCGTCGTCACCGGCCGCGACCACGCGGTCTGGACCCGGACCCGCACCGGAACCACCTGGTCGGACTGGACGTCCCTCGGCGAGAGCACCTACAGCACTCCCGGCATCGCCGCCGACACCGCGACCGGGAACGTCTGGGTGTTCGTCCGCAACGCCGGCACCCACCGGCTGCGCGTCCGCGCCTACACCGGGTCGTGGGGCGACTGGCAGATCATGGGCGGACTGTACGTCGACGGGCCCGGCGCCGCCTTCGCCGGCGGCAAAACCGTGTCGGTCGGGCGCGGCCGCGACGGAGCCCTCTGGAGCCGCACCATCACCGGCACCACGTGGACGACCGACCTCAAGGCGTGGGCGCCCGGGCCTCCCCCCGGCGTGCCGTCCGCGCTGCGCGGCAAGAACGTCACCAAGATCCCCACCACGTCCAAGGTCGCCGCGCTGACGTTCGACTCGGCGTGGGACGCCTCCGGCGTATCCTCCATCCGCGCCACCCTGCAGCGCGAGAACGTCCCGGCGACGTTCTTCCTGGTCGGCGACTTCGCCCGCGGGTTCCCCGTCTACAGCAACCTGCTGGCCGGGTCGGGGTTCCGGATCGGGAACCACAGCAACACCCACCCCGACTTCACCAAGATCAGCGACGCGACGGCCAAGACCCAGGTCACCACCGCACGCACCGCGATCTTCAATGCCAACGGCGCGCAGGCCGTGCCGCTGTTCCGCTTCCCCTACGGCGCCTACACCGCCTCGGACGTGACCCTGCTCAACGGCCTGGGCTACGTCCCGGTCGGCTGGACGGTCGACTCGCTCGGCTGGCAGGGCACCTCCGGCGGGCAGACCGCCGACAAGGTCATCGCGCGCGTCCTGGCCGCCAGGACACCCGGGATGATCGTGCTGATGCACGTCGGCGCCAACCCCGACGACGGCACCACGCTGGACGCCGACGCGCTCCCCGCGATCATCACCGGGCTCCGCGGCGCCGGCTACTCCTTCACCACCCTCGACGCGCTCATCCCCTGACCGGTGAGCGCGCAGACCATCGAGGCCGGCCCCGGCGGCCCACCGCCCGCCGGGGGGCCCGCGGCGACACGGGGACGCGGCCGGGCCTGGTTCGGCCGCGTCCTCGGGCTGCTCGTCGTCGCCGCGATCTTCGGCAAGGTGCTGCCCGACCTCGTCGACGTGGGGGAGGTCGCCGACATCCTGCGGACGCGCGTGACCGCCCTGGACCTGATGCTGCTGTCGGCGTTCACGGCGTTGTCGGTGGTGCTGTCGGCCATCGGCCTGAGCGCCGCGCTGCCGGGGCTCCGGCTCGCACCGGCGTCCGCCGTCAACGTGGTGACCACCGCCGTCTCCTACGCCCTGCCCGGCGGGGGCGCGGCCGGCGCGGCGCTGAACGTCACGATGTGCCGGGACCTCGGCTTCCGGGCGGGCCCCATCGCGTTGCAGATGCTGGTGACGGGGATCTGGAACCTCGTCACCCGGTTGACGCTGCCACTGCTCGCGCTCGGGATGCTCGCCATGGCGTCGGACGTCCCTCCCGGAGTGCGCGGGGCAGGCGCCATCGGCCTGGTCCTGGCCGCCGTCCTCATCGTGCTGACCGTGGTCATGCTGTGGAGCGACCGCGCGGCATCCGCGATCGTGGCCGGCGTCTCCCGGGCGGCGCGCCCGGTCGCGCGGTTGCTGCACCGCCGGATCACCGACCGCACCGGCCAGGTCGGGCGGTTCCAGGCCGAGGCCCGCGACCTGATCCGCGACCGGTGGGCGGCGCTGACGCTCTCCGCCGTCGGCTACCACGTCTGCGTGTTCGCGGTGCTGTACGTGTCGCTGCAGGCGGCGGGCGTGTCCCGCGTCGGTGTGCTGGAGGCCTTCACCGTCTACACGGTGGCCCGCCAGGTGACCGCCGTCCCCCTCACCCCCGGCAGCGCGGGCGTCCTCGAACTCGCGCTGATCGGCGGACTCGACCTCACCGGCGCGGACCTGCCCGCCGCCACCGCCGGCGTCCTGCTGTTCCGCTTCTTCACCTACCTGCTCTACCTCCCGGCCGGCGGCGCGGCGTGGGCGTGGTGGCGGTGGCGGCGCCCGAGGGTCGCCGCCCGGCCGCACGAGGCCGCGTTCCGCCACCCGATGGACGCCGTACGGCTGGCGCTCGCCGCCGGCGCGCTGATGGTGCTGGTCGCGGTGAGCAGGGGCGTGCCGGGCTGGGACACCGATCTCTTCCGTCTGATCAACGACCTTCCGGACGCCATCGAACTGCCGATGTGGCTGCTGATGCAGGCCGGCTGGGTCGGCGCGGTCGCCGTCACGGCGCTGGCCGCCGCGGCCTTCCGCAGATTCCGGTTCGCCCTCACGCTCGCCACGGGCGGGACGCTCGCGTGGGTGGTCGCCAAGGTGGTCAAGGACGTCTCCGGACGCCCCCGGCCGGCCGCGCTGCTGGAGAACGTCGCCCTCCGATCCGACGCGTCACCGTTCGGCACCGGCTTCGTCGCCGGTCACACCGCGGTCGCCGCCGCCTTGGTCACGGTGGCCGGCGCATACCTTCCCCGCCCGTACCGGCGGGTCCTCTGGCTCATGGTCGCCGCCGTCGGCACGGCCCGGGTGTACGTGGGGGCGCACTTCCCGGTGGACGCGCTCGGAGGCGCCGCCCTGGGCTGGGCCGTGGGCGCGGCGGCGCTCCTCGTCATCGGAACGCCCGCGCACCTTCCCCGGCTCGCGGCGATACGCGAGACGCTCACCCGCCGCGGGTTCACGGCCACGGACGTGCGGGCGCTGCCCGGCGACCTGCGGCACGCCGCCCCCTACGCCGCGACGGTCCCGGCCGGCCGGCTCTTCGTGAAGGTCGTCGGACGCGACCAGCGCGACGCCGACGTCCTGCACCGGCTCGGCCGGCTGTGGCGGCGCAGGCCCGGCGAGCCGCCGTTCGCCACCGCCAAGCACCTGGCCGAGCACGAGGGATACCTCCTCATGCGCGCCCGCCGGGCAGGGGCGCGGGTACCGGCCGTCCGGTTCGTGGCGGCGGCCGAACCGGGCGGTTGGGCCCTGGTCATGGACCACATCGAGGGACGCCCCCTCCCTGCGGCGGGCGCCCTCCCCCAGGAGGCGCTGGAGGACCTGTGGCGGCAGTTCGCGGCGCTGCGGCGCGACCGCATCGCCCACCGCGACCTCCGGCCGGACAACGTCCTGATCGACCGGCGGGGGCGCCCGTGGATCGTCGGCTGGGGACGAGCGGAGACCGACACGGCACCGGAACTGCTCGACGAGGACGCGGCCAGGCTGATCGCGATGACCGCCGCCGTCAGCACGCGCGACCGGACGATGGCCGCCGCCCGGAACGCCCTGGGCACGGCCGTGTCGGCGGGCCTCGCGGCCGGCGGGAGCGGGCACCGCGAGGTGACGGCTCCACCCGTGCTCGGCCCGCGACGGCCGGTGCGCCGCTGGGCGTACGCCCTGTCCAGTCCGTTCCCGCCGGGCGCGCCCGCCACCGCGCGCCATCCCGGCGACGTGATCCGCCTCGTCGCCGGGCTGGCCGTATGCCTCTCCCTCGCCGCCTTCGCCGCGGACGGGTTCCTGCTGAGCCCCGAGGCCGACGCCTTCCGGGTCATCAACGATCTGCCCGGCTGGTTGTTCCGGCCCGTCAACGTCGTGATGCAGACCGGCGCGCTCGGCGCCGCCGGGGCGACCGCGGCGGCGGCCCTCGCCGTCCGCCGGGTCCGGCTCGCCGTCGACCTGGCCCTCGCGGGCTCCCTGGCCTGGCTGCTCGCCAAGCTGGTCAAGGACTTCGCCGACCGCGGACGTCCGGGCGCGCTGCTGTCGGAGGTGGTGCTGCGCGGTGCGCACGAGGGCGGGCTCGGCTTCGTCTCCGGCCACGCGGCCGTGGCCGCCGCGCTCGCCACCGTGGCCGCCGCGCACGTGCGCCGCCCGGTCCGGTGGGCCCTGTGGGCCGTCGCCGTCGCCGTGCCGGTGAGCCGCGTCTACGTGGGCGCCCACTTCCCGCTCGACGTCGTCGCCGGAGCGGCGCTCGGCTGGGCGGTCGGCGGCGCCGTGCACCTGGCGCGCGGGACGCCCGACCACGTCCCGACGCCGGCGCAGGTCGCCGCCGGGCTTGCCCGCTGCGGCCTGGCCGAGCCGGTCGTCAAGCCGGTCGGCGCGGACGCCCGCGGGTCGGTTCCCTTCACCGCCGTCGCCGCCGACGGACGCACCGCCTTCGTCAAGGCCCTCGGCCGCGATCAGCGCGACGCCGATCTGCTGTTCAAGGCGGCCCGCTTCCTCCTCTACCGCGAGGTCGAGGACGAGACGCCGATGGCGAGCCCGAAGAGGCAGGTGGAGCACGAGGCGTACATGCTGATGCGCGCCGCGTCCGCGGGCGCGCGCGTCCCCGCCGTCATCGGCGTCGCTCCCGCCGGTGCGGGCACGTGGATCCTCGCGGAGGAGACCGTCGAGACGGACGGCCGGCCCCTGACCTCGCTGGACGACACCGGCCTGCGCCATCTGTGGGGCGAGGTCGCCAAGCTCCACGCGGCCCGGATCGCGCACCGCGACCTGCGCCTGGCGAACGTGCTCATCGACACCGGCGGCGACCCGGTCATCGTCGACTTCGGTTTCGCCGAGGACGCGGCCGGCGACGGGCGGCTGGCCCAGGACGTGGCGGAACTGCTCGTGTCCACGGCACTCGTGGCGGGCCCGCGGCGGTCCGTCCAGGCGGCCGTGGACGTCCTCGGGCCGTCCGCGGTCGAGGCCGCCGCCCCCTACCTGCAGCCGCTGGCGCTGGCGCGGTCCACGCGGATGAAGCTGCGGGACGCCCCCGCTCTCCTGGACGAACTGCGCACCGCGTTGGCGGGTGCGGGCGCCACCCGCGCTCTTCCCCGGCCCCTTTCACGGATCCCGTCCCGGCCGTGGTTCCTGCTGCTGCTCGTCTTCGCCGGATACGTCACCTACCACGCCCTCATCGGCATCGCGGGCATGCGCTCCCCCATGACCGTCCTCTCGGACGCCGGCCTGCGCTGGCTCTTCGTCGCCGCGCTGCTGGTGGCGGCCTCCTACGCGGCAGGCGCGCTCTCCTTGATGGGCGCCTCCACGCGCGACCTCGCCTTCGGACGCACCTGCATGCGGCACGTCGCCGCGACCTACGCGTCGCGCCAGCACCCGACCGGCCGGGGCGGCGCCGCCGTCCTCGGCGCGTACCTGCGCGACCACGGAGCCGGACCGCACGAAGCCGTGGAGACCGTCGCCCTCGCCAGGCTGACGGGCGCGTTCGTCCACCTGGCGGCCCTGGCCCTCGCTCTGGCCGCCGCGACCGCGCAGGGCTGGGAGGCGATCCGCTCACCGGCCTGGTCGGGACCGCTGATCCTGGCCGTCTCGGCCTTCGCGGCCCTGGGGACGGTCCTGGCGTGGCGCCGCCGGGCAGAGATCGTCCTGCCGCTGAAGGCGGCCGCGGCCGGCCTGCCCCGGCGGCTGCGCCGGCCCCGGCGCATGATCGCACTCCTGGCCGGCAACTCCGCGGTCACGAGCTGCTCCGTGCTGGCGTTCCTGGCGGTCGGCCACGCCGTGCACCTTCCGCTCTCCCCCGTCGTCCTGGCCGCGGTCTATCTTCTGCTGCTCCCCCTGCGCCTCCTCGGCCCCCTGCCCGGCGGCCTCGGCATCGTCGAACCCTCGCTCGTCCTGGCCTTGGTCGCCCTCGGGACGGGGCCGACCGAAGCCGTCCTGACCGTGCTGATCTACCGGGTCCTCAGCTTCTGGCTCCCGATCGCGCCCGCCGCGCTGGCGTTCCGCACGCTCAGTCGCCGGTGAGGTCACGGCGCTCGAAGAGCACATGGCCGGCCGCGACGAGCAGCACGCCGATCGCGATCATCACGGCGGAGGAGACGGGTTGGAACGGTTCCGCCGGGACGCTCGCCAGGTGGTGGAACGGGGAGACGGCGACGATCGGGTCCGGCCAGTCCAGCGCGGGGCCGATCATCTCGACCAGGTAGGCGATCGCGACGGCCGCGGCCGAGCCGGGGACGGTCAGCCGGGGGCGGGTCCCGAAGAGGAGCACCGCGAGGCCCGTGGCCAGGACGGCGACCGGCAGCGGGTTGAGGTTCGCGGCCAGCATGTCGGCGAATCCGACGCCCGCTCCGGTGGCGGCGGCGCCGGCCCACATCGCGGTCGCGGCGGCCAGCGCCAGCAGCAGCGCCGAGGCCAGGGTCAGGGCGACATGGCCGCCGAGCCACCGGCGGCGGGCGACGGGGCGGGCGAGGACGTGGTCGAGCCGGCCCGCGGCCTCCTCGGCGCGCGCCGCGCCGACGCGCCAGCACGCGTACAGAGCGATGAGCAGGCCGATGAGGATGCCCATGACTCCGGCGAACCCCTCGGCGACGTCCGCGGCGTCCCACCCGATCGCCTCCAGGGCCCGCCGGTAGTTCGGGTCGTCGGCCATGAAGTCGACGGCGGTGACGATCAGCGCGCCCGAGACGAACGCGTACCCGGCGATGCCGAGCATCCATCCGGCCAGCATCCCGCGGGTGCCGCGCCAGGCGAAGGCCGCCGGGCCGCCGAGCCCGCGGAGCCGGGAACGGGCGCGGTCCTGCTCGGTGATGAGCGCCCCGGCGGTGTCCCGGCGGGTCCGCAGCGCCACGGCGGCGCAGCCGAGGACGGCGGGAGCCGCCAGCAGCACGGTGAGCGCCGCCCAGCCCGGATCGCGGTAGGCGTGCAGTTCGTCCAGCCAGCCGAAGGGCGTGAACCAGCGCAGCCACCCGCGCGAATCGGCACTGTTGGCGGCCATCCGCAGCAGGAAGGACAGCCCGAAGAGCGCGGCCGAGACGGCGGTCACGCGCCGCCGCACCTGGAAGAGCTGGGCGAGCACCGCCGCGAGTCCCGCGAAGGTCGCGGCGAACCCGGCGAGCCCGAGACCGAACACCACCGAACCGGCCGTTCCCGCGCCCATCAGCGCGAGGGTGACGGCGGCGGAGGCGCCGGCGGCCAGCGCCGCGCCCGCGAGGACCGCCTCCTGCACCAGGACGACGCGGGCAGGGCGGATCGGCCCGGCCAGGACGAGTTCGGCGCGGCCGGACTCCTCCTCGCCGCGCAGGAGCCGTCCCGCGGCGAGCAGCGCCCAGATGCCGGCGATCGCGGCCAGCATCCAGCCGGCGTCCCAGGCGACGAAGCCGCCCGGCGTGTCGACCGCGTGCGGGATGCCCTGGAGCATCCGCACCGCGGGATCGTCCGAGAGCGCCGCGAGCTTCTGCCGGGAGGCCGCGTCGGGATAGGTCCGCTCGTAGGAGAAGACCTCGACCGCGACGTAGAACGCGACGACCGGCACCAGCCAGCCGATGCCGCGGCGGATCAGGCGGACGGTCAGCCGCGCGACCCGCATCGGCGCCGAACGGCCCCTCTCCAGGCCGGGGCGTATGGCGGTCCGGCGCACCGGGATGGCCCTGCTCATCGTTCCGCCGCCTCGTAGTAGCTCAGGAAGATCTCTTCCAGGGTCGGTTCATGGCTGCGCAGCCGGACCAGCGAGGACGTGCTGAGCCGTGCCAGCACCGCCGCCGGTGATCCGCCGACCGACACCCGCACGCCCCCGTCGATGGGCTCCACTCCGGTCACGCCGGGGACGCCGGCGAGGTCGGGGACCGGGCCGTCGATGACCGCCTCCAGCACCGTCCCGCCGAGGGCGCGCAGGTCCTCCAGCGCGGCGACCTCGACCAGCCGGCCGTCGCGCAGGATCGCCACGCGGTGGCAGACGTCCTGGACCTGGTCCAGGATGTGGGAGGAGAGGAAGACCGTCTGCCCGCGCCCGGCGGCCTCCCGCACCAGCGCCTGGAACTCGGCCTCCATGAGCGGGTCCAGGCCGGACGTCGGCTCGTCCAGCAGCAGCACGTCCGGCCGGGTCATCAGCGCCGCGATCAGCGCGAGCTTCTGCCGGTTGCCCTTGGAGTAGGAGCGGGCCCGCATGCCCGGATCGAACCGCAGGCGCTCGACGAGCTCGTCCCGGAACGGAACGTCCACCCCGCCGTGCAGGTTCCCGAGGTAGGTGAGCGTCTCCAGGCCGGTCAGCTGCGGCCAGACCGCCACGTCCCCCGCGACGTAGCCGACATGCCGGTGGGCGCGCTCGACGTCGCCGACCGGGATGTCCATGATCCACGCTTTGCCGGCCGTCGGCCGGGCGAGGCCGAGCAGCAGCCGGATCGTCGTCGATTTCCCTGCGCCGTTCGGCCCCAGGAATCCGAAGATCTCCCCGCGCCCGACGTCCAGGTCGAGCCCGTCCACCGCGACCACCCGCCCGAAACGCTTGGTCAGGCCCTTGGTCCGTATCGCCGACGCGGCCATCGCGCACCTCCTCCATGATCCCGCTTCCGAGGCTAGAGGTGTGATCGGTGTCAGGCAGCGGCCGAAGGTCCCTTTCACCGCCCGCTTTACGGCACCTGCCGGAGGGCGACCGCGAACCCGGTATCGGACCGGCGGCTCCGCCCCGGGTGTCATCGGGACGTTGGTCCCTGGCAGCGCGGGGGACGGCGACAGACCCTGATGAAGCAGTCAGGTTCGCCTGACGGGGGTGACGGTCTCCGGAGTCCGCACAACGCGGCTGGAGGTGAGGACATGACCGTCCTTGTGGCGTATGCGAGTGCGCACGGGTCCACGCGGAGCATCGCCGAACGGATCGGGGCGGTACTGGCCGAGCACGGCGAGCAGGTCGATGTTCGCGCCATGTCCGGCGTGGGCGACGCCGGCGCGTACACCGCCTTCGTGCTCGGCAGCGCAGTCCACAGCCGCGCCTGGCTGGCCGAGGCGACCGGCTTCCTGGAGCGGGAACACGACGTCCTCGCCGGGCGGCCGGTGTGGCTGTTCAGCGTCGGGATGCCGGCCGCGCTGCGCGGCCGCTGGCGCGGCTTCGGCCCCAAGGAGGAGGCGCTGCTGGCGGACGGCCTGCGGCGGATGCTCGACGCCCGCGAGCACCGGCTCTTCTCCGGCGTCTTCCGGCGCGAGCACATCCCCATCGCCGGACGCCTGATCTGCGGGCTGCTCGGGATCCGGTACGGCGACTACCGCGACTGGCCGGGGATCGACGCCTGGGCGGCGGAGATCGCGGGTGGACTGAAGCCGCCCCAGCCGTGACCCGCGCCGGAGCCGCTCTCACGCCCCGGCGACAGAGCCCTGGGGGCGGGCGCGGCGGCGGCCCCAGCGGCGGAGTTCGTCGGCGCCCCAGACGATGAGCGGGAACGCGGCGATGATGGCCAGGACGTCCCAGGGCAGGGCGGCGGTGCCGAACAGGTGCTGCAGCGGCGGAAGGTAGATCAGGGCGGCGGCGAACAGCAGCTCGAAGGCGATGCCGGCCAGCAGCAGCGGATTGGTGGCCAGCCCCACCTCGCGGAGTGAGGCATGGTCGGTGCGGGCGGCCATGGCGGTGCCGATCTGGCAGGTGACCAGGCCCGCGAAGGTGGCGGTGGTGGCGGTCAGGTAGGCGTGGTGCAGGGCGGTGCCCGCGCCGGTGGGGTCGCCGGGGTGCCAGCCGGCGCGCCACAGGACGTAGAAGAAGGCCAGCATGACCAGGGCGGCGGAGACCAGGCCCAGGTAGCCCCAGGCGCGTATCAGCATGTCGCGGGAGATGACGCCTTGGGAGGACCGGCGCGGCGGGCGGTTCATGATGCCCGGCTCGGCGGGTTCGCGGCCGAGCGCGAGCGCGGGCAGGGTCTCGGTGCCCAGGTCGATCGCGAGGATCTGCAGCACGGTCAGCGGGAGGGGTACCAGGCCGCCGCTGAGCGCGAACACCAGGAACGGGACGATCTCCGGGACGGCGTGCGCGAAGATGTACAGGATGAACTTGCGGACGTTGTCGTAGACGCGGCGCCCGGATTCGATCGCGGTGACGATGGTGGCGAAGTTGTCGTCGGTCAGCACCATGGTGGACGCCTCGCGGGCCACGTCGGTGCCCGAGCGTCCCATCGCCACGCCGATGTGGGCCTGGTGCAGGGCGGGCGCGTCGTTGGCGCCGTCCCCGGTCATCGCCACGATCTGCCCGTGCGCGCGCAGCGCGTCGGCGACCTTCAGCTTGGTCTCCGGGGACGAGCGGGCGAAGACGATCTCGGCGTCGCCGGTCAGCAGCTCGTCCAGCTCGTGGTCGTGGATCTGCTCGGACTCGGCGACCACGTGCAGGCGGGGGGCGCCGATGCCCACCTCCGCCGCGACGGCGGCCGCGGTGGCGCCGTTGTCGCCGGTCACGATGTGGACGCGCAGCCCCGCGTCATGGCAGCGGCGCACCGCGTCGGCGACCTGCGGGCGCGGCGGGTCGTAGAGCCCGACCAGGCCGAGGAGGCGGAGCCCGGTCTCGGCGTCCTCCCGGCGCTCGGGCGCCTCGGCACCGGGCGGCAGGTCCCGGGCGGCCACCGCCAGCACCCGCAGCCCTCGGCGCGCGAGGTCCTCGACGACCTCCATCACCGCGGCGCGGTCAGCGCCGGTGGTGCGGGCCAGGACGGCCTCGGGCGCGCCCTTGGCGTAGACGGTGAGATGGTCGCCGCGCTGCCCGGCCGTGGACATCAGCCGCAGCCGCGCGTCGAACCGGAAGATCGCGCGGCGCCGCTCGTCGCGGGCGGCCAGCCGCGCGGCGGCGTCCGGCCCCGCCCCCTCGACCAGGGCGATCTCGGTCGGGTCGCCCTGGAGTTCGCCGTCCTCGCCGTAGGAGACGGTCGTGCATTCGGTCATCGCCCGCGCGAGTTCGGCGGGCGGCGCCTCGCCGGTGACGGTTCCGGTGTCCGGGGTCCAGTGGGCCTGGAGGCGCATCCGGTTCTGGGTCAGGGTGCCGGTCTTGTCGGTGCAGATGACGTTGGTGGAGCCGAGCGTCTCGACCGCGCTGAGCCGCTTGACGACCGCGCCCTGTTTCGCGAGGACGCGCACGCCGACCGCGAGGGCCAGGGTGATGGTCGGCAGGAGGCCCTCGGGGACGTTGGCGACCAGCAGCCCGATCGCGAACATCAGGGCGTCCCGCAGCGGCAGCCCGACGAGCGCGCCGATCAGCAGGAACACCGCGCCCATGCCGACCGCGACCGCCGCGATCAGCCAGGCGACCTTCTTGACCTGCACCTCCAGCGGACTGTCGCGGCGCGGCGCGCGCTGGCTGAGCGCGGCGATGCGCCCCAGTTCGGTGTGCCCGCCGGTCGCGTACACGATCGCCCGCGCCTCGCCGCCGGTGCAGGTCGTCCCGGAGAACACCAGGTTCGGCTCCCGCAGCAGCGGGACGCCCTCCTGGGCGGGGGCCGCGACCCGTTCCACCGGCGCCGACTCGCCGGTCAGCATCGACAGGTCGACCTCCAGCGCCCCGTCGGTCAGCCGGGCGTCGGCGGGGATCTTGTCGCCCTCCGCCAGCACGATCAGATCGCCCGGCACCAGCCCGACCGCCTCCACCGCCTGCCTCTGCCCGTCCCGGACGACGTGGGCCTGCTCGGGCAGGTAGGCGGCCAGCGCCTCCACCGCCCGTTCGGCCTGATGCTCCTGCAGCAGCGCGAACAGGGCGTTGATCAGGATCACCGCGAGGATCGCCCAGCCCAGCACCCCCATCCCGGCGATGAACGCCAGCGCGCCCGCGCCCCACAGCAGCAACGCCAGCGGATGGGCCAGCTGGCCCGACAGCAGCCGCACCAGCGACCGCTTCTCCCGCCGCCGCACCTGGTTGGGCCCGTACACCGCCAGCCGCCGGGCCGCCTCCCGCGCGGACAGGCCCCGGTCGTCGGTGCCGAGTTCTTTGCGGAGCAGCGGCAGCGGTTCTCGCGGATCGGCGCCTGGCTCGGCCGGGCCGGTCCCGGTGTCCGCGTGATGCCGTTTGGCGGGCATGGCTCAGCGCAACCGGCGCAGGTAGGGATCCCAGCCGCGGCGGGGCGCCAGCCGGACGCGGGCGTCCACGACCACCACCCCGTCCGGGCGGACGATCGTGGGGTTGAGGTCGAGTTCGGTGATCTCCGGATGGTCGGCCGCCAGCCTGGACAGCCGCAGCAGCACTTCGCGCAGCCGGTCGACGTCACCGGCCGGGCGGGCCGGGTGTCCCCGCAGCAGGGCCGACGACCGGGGAGCGTGGATCAGCTCGTCGGCGTCGCGGGCCGTCAGCGGCGCCAGCCGGGCGGCGCGGTCGGCCAGGGCGTCGGCGTCGACACCCCCGGCCCCGAAGATCACCACTGCCGCGAACACCTCGTCCTGGACGGCGCCGCACAGCACCTCGACGCCCTGACCTGCCATGACCTGGACGAGCATGCCCTCCAGACCCGCACCGAACCGCTCCGACAGCCGGCGGGACGCGGCACGGACGGCCTCTTCCCCGTCCAGGCCCAGCTCCAGCGCGCCCGCCGCGGACTTGTGCACCACGCCCGGCACGTGCGCTTTCAGCGCCACCGGGACGCCCAGGTCGCGGGCGGCGGCGACCGCCTCGTCCGCGGTCGGGGCCCAGCGCCATGGGGCCACCGGCAGCCCGTAGGACTCCAACAGGCGGTACGTCTGGGCGGGCGGCAGCCAGCCGCCGTCCGGCTCGCCGGCCAGGAAGCCGCCGATGATGCCGGCCGCCTCGTCCGGACGCAGGCCGGGCAGCGTGGGCGGCGGCTCATGCGGGAGGTCTCGCCCGCGCGCGTACCTCCAGGCGTGGGCGAGCGCTCGGGCGGCGTTCTCCGGATAGGCGTAGCACGGGACCGCGCCGTCGTTGATCGTGACCGTCTCGGCCTGCCCCAGCACCACCGCCGCCATCGGCTTGCCGCACTCGCGCAGCGCACCCCGCAGGTCGCCCAGCGCGGTCGGGACCACCAGCGCCAGCACGGCGTCCACGGCGTCGTCGGCGGCGACCAGGTCGATGGCCTCGCGGAACGCTTCGGCGGAGACGGCGGCCGTGGTGTCGACGGGGTTGCCGGCCGCCGCGCAGGACGGCAGGACGCGGGCGACGACGCGGCGGGTGGCCTCGTCCAGCACCGGGACGGTCAGCCCGGCGTCGGCGCAGGCGTCCGCGGCCAGCACCCCGGCGCCGCCCGCGTTGGACACCACCGCCACCCGCGGCCCGGCCGGCAGCGGCTGGGTCGCCAGCAGCGCGGCGGCGTCGACCAGTCCGCCGAGGTCGTCGGTGGCCACGATGCCGGCCTGCTCGAACAGCGCCCGGCGGGTCAGCTCCGGGGTCGCCGCCGCCGCGGTGTGCGAGGCCGCCGCCCGGGTGCCGGGCGCCGACCGTCCCGCCAGGACGGTCAGCAGCGGCACCTTCGCGGCGACGCGGCGGGCCGTCCGGGCGAACTTGCGGGGGTTGCCGAACGACTCCACGTGCAGGACGCCGAGCCGGGTCGTCTCCTCCGACTCCCACCACATGAGCATGTCGTTGACGCTGACGTCGTACTTGTCGCCCACCGACACCAACGTCGAGACCCCGATACCCAGCCGGGACAGCTCCTCGACCAAAGCGATGCCGACACCGCCGGACTGGACCGCCACACCCGCGCTCCCGGGCGCGGCCCGGCGGGCGCCGAACGTCGCGTCGAGCCGGATCCCGGTATTGGCGATGCCCAGGCAGTTCGGGCCGACCAGCCGCATGCCGTACTCCCGGCAGGCGGCCAGCAGACCACGCCCCTGCTCGGCCGACAGCCCAGAGCTGATCACCACCAGCGCGCAGACACCGAACCGCCCGCACGCCGCCGCCACACCGGGCACCGACGGCGCCGGCACCGCGATCACCGCCAGATCAGGCGCCTCGGGCAGATCGGCGATCGTCGCCACGCACGGAACGCCGTGCAGTTCCGCCCCGGCACGGTGCGGGTTCACCGCGTACACGGCACCCCGGTAACCACCGGAGACGATGTTGCACAGCAGCTCGGCGCCGACCGTCCCGCGTTCACGGGACGCCCCGACGACGACGATGGACCGGGGCCGCAGCAGCGGCTCCAGACTCGCCACGTCCGCCTGCCGCTCCCGCTCGGCGACCGCGTCCAGATATCCCTCGTCACAGACCAGCGGGACCGTCAGCTCGACCACGCCACCGGACGTCCGCTGCCGGACGGCCATCCCGGCGTCCGCGAACACCCGCAGCATCGCACTGTTCTCCGGCAGCGTGTCGGCCCGGAAGGCCACCAGCCCGCCGGCGCGCGCCAGCGACCCCAGGTGCTCCAGCAGCAGCGTCCCCACACCCCGATGGTGCATCCGGTCCGCGACCGCCATCGCGACCTCGGCCTCCCCCGGCACACCGGTCGGCTCGTATTCGGCGACGCCGATCAGATCTCCGTGCAGCCAGGCGCCGAGCGCCGCGTGATCGGCGCCGTCGACCCGGCAGACCCGGCGGGCCACCTCGCCCGCCATCGCACGGTTGAGCCCGAAGAACCGCAGATACAGGCTCTCCTCGCACAGGCCCTCGTGCAGCTCGCGCACCGCGTCCACGTCCGCCGCGCCGAGCCGGCCGATCTCGACCTGCACCCCATCGGTCAACAGCGCGAACGCCCGCGCGCCGGAAAGCTGCTCCGTCATGCCTCCAGCGTCCGGCAGGACAGTGCGCCGATCAGCATCCCAAGGTCACCGGCGGCCGGGACCATGGTCCTCGCCCCTGGTCCGGCCACCAGGACGGCAGGGACCGAGGTCGCGGGTTCGGAAGGGCGCGGCTCATGAGCCTGAGAGCGGGAGCGTGACACGGAAGGTCGTGCGGTCGCCGGCGATGAGTTCGGCGCGTCCGCCGTGCGCGGCGGCCACCGCTCGGACGATCGCCAGCCCGAGTCCCGTGCCTCCGGCGTTGCGGGAGCGGCCCTGGTCGGCACGGACGAACCGGTCGAAGATCTCCTCCCGCAGACCGGTCGGGATGCCGGGCCCGTCATCCTCCACGTCGAGGACGACGGTGCCGCCGCGCACCGCGAGCTCGACCGTGACGTGGGTGCCGGGCGGAGTGTGGGTGCGGGCGTTGGCGAGCAGGTTCGCGATCAGCTGGTGCAGGCGCCGGGCGTCACCGGTGACGGTCACGGGCTCCTCCGGGAGCACCATCTCCCAGCGGTGCCCCGGACCGGCGGCGCGGGCGTCGGCGGTGGCGTCCAGGACGAGGCGGGTGAGGTCGACCGGGCGGTGGTCGAGCGGGCGGCCGGCGTCCAGGCGCGCGAGGAGGAGCAGGTCGTCGACCAGTTCGGACATGCGGACCGACTCGGCCTCGATGCGTCCGAGCGCGTGCCGCACCTCCGCCGGGACGGGCTCGGACGTGCGCAGCGCGAGTTCGGCGTGCCCGCGGATGGCGGCGACGGGAGTGCGGAGTTCGTGGCTGGCGTCGGCGGCGAACCGGCGCAGCCGCTCCTCGCCGGCGTGCCGGCGGGCGAGCGCGTTCTCGACGTGGCCGAGCATCCGGTTCAGGGCCGCGCCGACCTGGCCGACCTCGGTGTGCGGGTCGGTGTCGGGGGCCCGCTCCGGCATCGCCACCTCCCCGCTGGCCAGCGGCAGCTCCGTCACCCGGGACGCCGTGGCCGCGACCCGGCGCAGCGGGCGCAGCGTCAGCCGCACCCAGGCCGCCGCCGCGATCCCGGCGGCGGCGAGCACCGCGGCGAAGACGACCGCCTCCACCAGGATCAGGCGGTGCACGGTCTCCTCGGCGGGATGCAGCGGCAGCCCGGTGATCAGCACGTCGCCGTCGTCGCCGCGCACCGCCGCCATCCGGTAGTCGTCGAGCGCCGACAGCGACAGCGACCGGGCACCGCGGCCGGGCGGCACGGCGGCCAGGGCGCGCCGATCGGCGGCGGTCAGCGCCACGGGCTCGACGTCGCCGCCGCGGACGACCACGGCCTCCGTCACCGAACCGCCGAACAGCCGGGCGCCGAACGTTCCCGACGCCTGCCCGCGGGTGTCCGGGGCGTTGTCGGCGTCGCGGCGCCGCTCGTGCTCCAGGCTCGCCGGGAACCGGCCCCCGGACGCGGCCAGCTGCTCGTCCAGCCGGCCGACGAGGAAGCGGTCGAGCGCCGCCGTGGTGGCGATGCCGACGGCGAGGCAGCTCAGCGCGAGCAGGACGACCAGCCCGGCGGTGAGCCGGGCCCGCAGCGTCCGGGGGCCCCTCACGGAGCCTCCGGTTTCAGGACGTACCCGACACCGCGCACGGTGTGGATCATCGGCGCCCGGCCCGCGTCGATCTTCTTGCGCAGATAGCTGATGTACAGCTCGACGACGTGGGCCTGGCCGCCGAAGTCGTAGTCCCAGACGCGATCGAGAATCTGCGCCTTGGACAGCACCCGGCGCGGGTTGCGCATCAGGAACCGCAGCAGCTCGAACTCGGTCGGGGTCAGCTCGATCATCCGCCCGTCGCGGGTCACCTCGCGGGCGTCCTCGTCCATGGACAGCCCGCCGACGGTGAGCAGCCGCGCGGCCTCCGTCTGCCGGGTCATGCCGGCCCGCCGCAGCAGCCCGCGCAGCCGCGCCAGGACCTCCTCCAGGCTGAACGGCTTGGTCACGTAGTCATCGCCGCCCGCGGTGATCCCGGCGATGCGGTCCTCGACGGCGTCGCGCGCGGTCAGGAAGAGCACGCACACGTCCGGGGCCTCGGCGCGGAGGCGGCGCAGCACCTGAAGGCCGTCGATGTCGGGAAGCATCACGTCCAGCACGACCGCGTCGGGGCGGAATTCGCGGGCCGCGGCGACCGCCCCGGCACCGTCGCCGGCGGCCCGGACGGCCCAGCCTTCGGAGGCCAGCACGCGCGTCAGCACCTCGGCCAGGTCCGGTTCGTCGTCGACGACCAGGACCCGGACGGGTGTGCCGTCCGCTCGCCGAAGGCCCGCGGACCCGGGTTCGTCACTCGTCATGGTGCGGCCAGCTTCCCTCTCCGACCTCTGAGTTTCCTCTGAAAAGCCGCTGAAGGGGCGTCTTCCCCATGGTGTCAGAAGGAACTCAGAAACTGCGTTGGCAGGGTGGCCGGCATGACCACGACCAGACCCGACATCCCGCGGCCCATCACCCGGCCGCCGCGTCCCGCGCGGCGCGTCCCGTCCTCATGGCCGCAGGTCCTCATCTACGCCGGGGCCGTGCTGGTGCTGGCGCTGTGGTGGCGGAGCACCGGCTCCGTCGCCGGGCTGGACGGCTGGCTGACCGAGGCGGGGCGCGTCACCGGCCTCCTCGCGGGCTACGGATGCGCCGTCCTGCTCGCCCTGATGGCGCGGGTGCCGGCACTGGAACGCGGCGTCGGCACCGACCGGCTGGCGCGCTGGCACGCGATGGGCGGCCGGTACACCGTCTGGCTCGCCCTGGCGCACGTCCTGCTGATCATCTGGGGATACGCGGTGACCTCCCGTACGGACGTCGTCCACCAGACCGTGTCCGTGGTCCTCGACTATCCCGAGATGCTCAAGGGGACCGCCGGGTTCGCCCTGCTCCTGGGCGTCGGGATCACCTCGGCGCGGGCGGCGCGGCGCAGGCTGCGGTACGAGACATGGCACTACCTGCACTTCGCGACCTACCTGGCGATCTTCCTGGCCTTCTCCCACCAGCTCGCCAACGGCGCCCAGTTCGTCGGCAACGCCTGGGCGCGGGCCGCCTGGTACACGCTGTACATCGGGGTCGCCCTGCTCCTCGTGTGGTTCCGCTTCCTCACACCGGTCATCGGCGGGTTCCGGCACGGACTGCGGGTCGCCGCCGTCCACGCCGAGGCGCCCGGGGTCGTCTCCGTCTACATGACCGGACGCGACCTGGGCAGGCTGCGGGCCGAGCCGGGGCAGTTCTTCCGCTGGCGGTTCCTCGCGCCCGGCCTGTGGTGGGCCGCCAACCCGTACTCGCTCTCGGAGCCGCCGCGCGGGCACCGGCTCCGGATCACCGTCAAGGAGACCGGGGACCACAGCCGCGCTCTCGCCGGGCTCCGCCCCGGCACGCGGGTGTGGGCGGAAGGCCCCTACGGCGGCTTCACCGGCACGCGGCCCCACCACGACCGGGCGCTGCTGCTCGCCGGCGGCGTCGGCGTCACCCCGCTGCGGACCCTGTTCGAGACCCTCCCCGGCGACGTCACCCTCGTCTACCTCGCCCGCCGCCCGGAGGACCTGGCCCTGCGCCGCGAACTGGACGCCGTCGCCGCCGCCCGCGGCGCCCGCGTGCACTACTTCGTGGACGAGCCGTCGGAGTACTCGCTCCCGCTGACCGGACGCGCACTGCGATCGATCGTGCCCGATGTGCGGCACCGGGACGTCTACCTGTGCGGGCCGCCCGGCATGACCGCCGCCGCGCTGCGGGCCCTCCGCCAGGCAGGCGTGCGGCGCCGCCACATCCGCACCGAGTCGTTCGAGTTCTGAGAGGCCGAGCATGCACCGAGCCACGATCGCCACCGGGACGACCATCGCGGGCGTCGTCCTGCTGCTGGCGCTGAAACCGCACCACCAGGCGGTCCCGGTGACGCGCCCGCCCGCCCCGGAACCGTCCCCGTCCGGCGGAGGCGCGAAGGCCGCCGCCGCGAACGGGACCTACCGGGGCCAGAGCGTCGACACCGAGTACGGGCCGGTCCAGGTCGAGATCACGATGTCCAAGGGCCGCCTCACCGCCGTCCGGGTACTGCGCGCCCCTTCGGAGAACGGCCGTGACCGGGAGATCGCGGCCATGGCCGTCCCCCGGCTCACCCGGGAGGCCGTCGCGGCCGGCAGCGCCCGCATCGACGCGGTCTCAGGGGCGACCTACACCAGCGAGGGGTACATCACGTCCCTGCAGAGCGCCTTGGACCGCGCCCATGCCTGAGGCGATCCGCCACGTCGAGCACGTGATGGGGACGGTGGTCACCTTCGACATCCGCACGGGCCCCTCCCCCGCCGTCGCCAAGGCGCTGGAAGAGGCCGTCGCCTGGCTGCACCACGTCGACCGCGTGTTCTCCCCGTACCGGCCCGGCAGCCAGCTGACCGGCCTCGCCGAGGGCCGCCTCACGGTCGGCGAATGCGATCCCGACGTCGCGGGCGTCCTGCGCCGCTGCGCGGAACTGGAGCACCTCACCGACGGGGCGTTCACCGGCCGGCCCGGTGGACGGCTCGACCCCAGCGGCCTGGTCAAGGGATGGGCGGTCGAGCGGGCCTCCACGATCCTTCACGACGCCGGCGCCCTCGACCACTGCGTGAACGGCGGCGGTGACATCCAGGCGCGCGGGGAGTCCCGCCCGGGACGCCCCTGGCGGATCGGCCTCACCGATCCCCACCGCCGCGACCGGCTCATCGCCGCCGTGACCGGACACGACCTCGCGGTCGCCACCTCCGGCACCGCCGAACGCGGGACCCACATCGTCGACCCCCGCACCGGACGTCCCGCGGCAGGTCTCGCCGCGATCACTCTGGTCGGACGGCACCTCGCCGACGTGGACGCGCTCGCCACCGCCGGCTTAGCCATGGGCGGCGCCGCACGCGCCTGGACCGAGGCGTATCCCGGCGTCGAGGCACTGGCGGTGGCTTCGGACGGCTCCGCGTGGTGCACGACCGGTTTCGACGACATCGCCCTCTTCCTTCCACGCGAGGGCATGAGCCTCCCGGGCCGAAGCCAAGGCGACCGAAGTCCAGGGAACTCATGATTCCGCAGAGCAGCGCGAATTCCCTCCATCGGTCTCCGGGCCCTCGGTTTCCCGTCACCCGCATCGGCTATTTCGCAGGAGTCCGGTGAGACGTGGAATTGGCCTGCTTCGTGGGGCGGAAGGCGTCCAGGCCGATCAGGACCCCCGTCGCCAGCAGGACGCCGGTGAAGCCGGCAGCGGTCCACAGCACGACCTCGGCGGGCGCGCCCAGCGAGATGGCGCCCGACATGGCCGCCGCGCCGAAGGCGGACAGCACGAGATACCGGCGCCGCCCGGCCCGCCTGGCCGATACGGCCGGACCCGGAGGCCCGGCCGTGGCGCCGCCCCCGGTCCTCATGCCGGACCGGCGAACTGCGCGATGTCCTCGCCGGCCACTCCGTGCAGCCGATCGGCGAGGTCCGCCAAGGCCCGGCTGGCGGCCAGTTCCTCGCCGATCTCCGGGACCTCGCGGTCGACCGGGTTACGGCGCGCCCGGCCGTACCCGACCGGCTTCTTCTCGCCACCGGTGAACAGGACCGCGCGCGCGAGAGTGTCCGTGCCGTCCTCGCTGATGTAGAGCTCCACGCTCCACTGCTTGGCCTCCATGACGACCTCCTTCGCCTGGCCGCTTCCCTCTCCATCCTTCAGAAGCGGCGGCCGGCGAGGCAGGGCCGGAAGTCCCCTGCGGCCTGCCCGCCTACCGGGACCGGCCGACGACCGCGACCGGGCATTCCGCGTGATGGACCACGCCGTGTCCGACGGAGCCGAGGCCCGGCACGCCCCACCGGTGACCGCTCGCGCCGACGACGAGCAGATCGGCCGCCCGCGACGCCGCGGACAGGGCGGAGACCGGGTGCCCGACGAGCACCTCGTTCACCACCTCGACCAGCGGATACCGCTCGTACAGCGGGGCGTAGGCGGCGATGATCCTCGCACGCCGCTCGTCACTCATCCGGTCCTCGTCGAGGGGATATCCGGATTCGGCGAGGCTCGCCGAGATCTGCCAGGCGTGCACGACGCGCAGCCGTGCCCCGCGGACGGCGGCGGCGTCGAATGCGTACTCCAGCACATCGCCCTCCTCGCCCTCCATGGCGTACCCCATGGCGACCTCCCCGCGGGAAGTGCGCGTTTCCCCGCGAACGACCACGACCGGCACGGACGAATGCCCGGCCACGCGAAGGCTCACGGAACCGAGAAGGAGGCTGGCGAAGCCGCCGTGGCCGCGCTGGCCGACGACCAGCTCGAACGCGTTCTTCGACTCGTCCCGCAGTGCGTCCGGCGCCGCGTTGACCAGCAGCGCCGTCGTCACCCGCAGCTCGGGCCAGTGCGTCCGCACGTGTTCTTCGGCCTTCCGCAGGACGGAGCGGCCCGCACGTGACACGCGTTCCGACTCATCGGGCGGGACGAACCGGCGGACCTGATACGGCCAGATCTGCGCCGCGTGAACGATATGCAGCGGCCGGTGGCGCTGCGCCGCATCGGCGGCCGCCCATTCCACGGCACGCTCCGCAGCGCCGGATCCGTCCGTTCCCACAACGATCGGTGCGGACATGGCTCCTCCAACGATCAGGCATGTTCCACAGCCACTTCCACACTGATGAGCGCCGGCAGCCGGTCGCAAGGGACCAAGGTCCAGCATGGTGTGGAGCCCCCGGTGACACCGCAGGGCCGGATTGAGCGTCGCGTTCACCGACCGACCGTCGCGCCCGTGCTCGCGGCGGCACTGAGCCTCAGCCCCCTCGGGCCTGCATCAGCCGGCGTTCGACCGCGTGAGCGAACGCGCCGCCGTATGAGGTCGCCCGCGCACCGGCGCCCTGAAAGCCGACCCGATTTCGATCATGGGACGCGATTTATGCGTTTGCAGTCCCAGCTGAACTTTCCACATCGCTTCGGCGAGCGCATGGAACTGATAGAGCAGACGTCGCAGCATCGGCAGGTTTCCGGTTTCGGCTGTTGCGGCGGCATGTTCGGCAACGACCTTGAGCCGGTTGACGCGGCAGCCCAGAAAATGCTCGAGGGCATCACGGCGGACGCTTCCCGACAGGGCATCGAGCAGAATCGCCCCGGCGGCGCCCAACTCGACCATGACCTCCCCGGTGGCGGCGTGGACATCGACGTCCGCCTCCCAGCCGTCCTTCGCCAGAAGGCGAAGCCTGCCCAACGCCGGCAGGCAACGCCGGTGATGCTCTCGCAACCGCCCCTCCAACGGGGCTGCATCGACTGTGCCAACACCTGTGCCGGTCATGGTTGTTCAACCTTCCCTGCCGACGCCCCGGTCGTCGTGCGGTCAGCCCCATCGCGCGGGCCGTTGCCGTCGCGTACATCCAGCGTCGCGGCTGGAGCCGCACGCGAATAGGGATGGAGGTCCTGATTTGAGGGACGAAGGGCCCGCAGTTCATGATCCAGAGAATTGGGGCCGGCGCGGCAGGCCGCGTGGCCGAGGCGCACCACCATCTGAGGGTGCCCGCAGACCAGGTCGCGGCGTACCGCCGCCCGCAGGTAGGGCGGTTCCAGCGGCTGGGTGTGGAAGCCCGCGCTCACCTCCAGCGTCGCCGCATGCAGGAGGACATGCTGGAGTGCCCGGCCGGCGAGCAGTGACTACGGGACAAAGGTCCCTCTGTGGGCACTGTGGACGGTGGAACCATTTGGGGGACGGATCAGGATCATGTCCGGCCGCGTCGTCGCGGTGCGAGCACCGACGGGTATCCGGTTCGGAGGCGTACCCCTGAGGACGGGGCGGCAGAGAAGCCCACTCGAAGAGTGAGGATTGAGTCTGATGGCCGGTGGACTCCTGACGGACCTGTACGAAGTGACGATGGCGGCGAGCTACCTGCGCCGCGGCATGACCGGGCCGGCGACGTTCAGCCTCTTCGTCCGCGACCTTCCGCCCGGCCGCGGCTTCCTGATCGCGAGCGGGCTGGCCGACTGCCTGTCGTTCCTGGAGAACTACCGCTTCACTCAGGAAGATCTGGACTACCTCGCGACGGAGCAGCGTTTCGACGACACGGCGCTCCGGGCGCTGGAGCGACTGCGCTTCACCGGTGACGTCCGGGCGATCCCCGAAGGACGGGTGGTGTTCGCAGGCGAGCCCCTGCTCGAGGTCACGGCACCGATCGCCGAAGCGCAGCTGGTCGAGACCGTCCTGCTGAACCACATCACCTTCCAGACCACCATCGCCACCAAGGCCGAACGATGTGTGCGGGCGGCGGGCGGCGCGCAGGTCATCGACTTCTCCTTCCGCCGGACCCAGGGAATCGACGCCGCGATCGCCGTCGCCCGCGCCTCCCGCATCGCCGGCTTCGCCGGCACCAGCAACGTCGAGGCCGCCCGCCGATACGGCATTCCGGCCGCGGGCACCATGGCCCACTCCTACGTCGAGGCGTTCCCCGACGAAGCCGCGGCCTTCGCGGCCTTCACCACCGACTTCCCCGACCGCACCACCCTGCTGGTCGACACCTACGACACCCTCGGCGGCGTCGAAGCGGCCATCCGCGCGGCCCGCCGAGCGGGGCAGGCGCATCTCGCGGGAATCCGCCTCGACTCGGGGGACCTGGGCGCCCTGGCCTTCCAGGCTCGGCGCCTGCTGGACCAGGCGGGCATGACGCGGACGCGCATCGTGGCCAGCGGCGGGCTGGACGAGTACGGGATCGCCGAACTCGCCGCCTCCGGGGCACCGATCGACGTCTACGGGGTGGGCACGAGGATGGGCGTGTCCGCAGACGCCCCCTATCTCGACAGCGCCTACAAGCTCGTGTCCTACGCGGACAGGCCGGTGATGAAACTCTCCGCCGGGAAGGTCAACGCCCCCGGTGCGAAGCAGGTGTACCGGGGACCGTCGGGCGACCTCGTCACGCTCCGGGACGAGGACGCCCCCGCGGGCATGGAGCCCCTGCTCCTCCCCGTCATGAAGGCCGGGCGCCGGATCGCCCGCACGGAGTCGCTGACGGCCGCCCACGACCGGCGCGCCGCAGATGTCGCCGCCCTGCCCGACCAGGTCACCCGGCTCCGCCATCCCGAGACCGTTACCGTCACCCTCAGCCCGGAGCTCCAGCGCTGCCGGGACCGCCTCCGCTCGGAACTCGCCTCCCGTACGGAGGAGGCGGCACGGTCCCGGCGGGGCGTGGTGTCCTGAACACCGTGGCCTCGCGGGACGCCCGTTCAGGCGATGGTGATCGCCCCCTCCAGGCAGACGTCCAGGACGGCCAGGGGTTCGGGAACGTCGGCAGCTGGTTGCCGTGGGTCCGGCTGGCCAGGCAGGACTTTGGTCCGCCGATCTTGGGACGGACGCCCGGCGCCCGGCATGGCGACGCAGTGATCAGCTGAGATCGCGGCCCTCACGCCGCCGATGAGAGGAGGCGCTGATGCAAGCGCAACCGGCCCGCCGGAAACTGGGGTTGTGGATGGCCACGGCCCTGGTGGTGGGCAACATGATCGGTTCTGGTGTGTTCCTGCTGCCCAGTTCGCTGGCCGAGTACGGCCCGATCAGCCTGGTCGCCTGGGGATTCACCGCGACCGGGGCGATGCTGCTGGCCCTGGTGTTCGCCCGCCTCGCCCGCGCCCACCCCAAGACCGGCGGCCCCTACGCCTACGCACGCCGCACCTTCGGCGACTTCGTCGGATTCCAGACCGCCTGGGGCTACTGGATCGCGGTCTGGGCCGGAAACGCGGCGATCGCGGTCGCGTTCGTCGGCTACCTCGCCCACTTCTGGCCCGAACTGGGCGACAACAAGATCCTGGCCGCCGGCGTCGGCCTGACCGCCATCTGGCTACTGACAGCGATCAACGCCTACGGAATCCGCGGAGGCGGCGCCGTCCAAGTCGCCACCACCATCATCAAACTGGCACCACTACTCCTCATCGCCATCGGCGGACTGTTCTTCATCAAATCCGCCAACTTCGGAGAATTCAACGCCAGCGGCGACAGCGCATTCGGCGCGGTCACCGCGGCCGCCGCCCTGACACTATGGGCCTTCATCGGCCTGGAATCGGCGACCGTCCCCGCCGAGGACGTCAAAGACCCCCACAAAACCGTCCCCCGCGCCACCCTCGCCGGCACCACCGTCACCGCCCTGATCTACATCCTGGGCACCCTCGCCGTCCTGGGCCTGGTCCCCGCCGCCGCACTGGCCACCTCCACCGCCCCCTTCGCCGACGCCGCCGACGCCGCCTTCGGCGGCTGGGCCGCCGACCTGGTCGCCATCGGCGCCGCCACCAGCGCCTTCGGCGCCCTCAACGGCTGGATCCTGCTCCAAGGACAAATCCCCTACGCCGCCGCACGCGACGGACTGTTCCCCCGCATATTCGCCCGCACCACCCGCCGCGGCACCCCCACCGTCGGACTGGTCGTCTCCAGCATCCTGGTCACCGCACTCATGCTGATGAACTACAACGCCAGCCTCGTCGACCAATTCACCTTCATCATCCTGCTGGCCACCCTCACCACCGTCATCCCCTACGCCTACGCCTCCCTCGCCGAACTGGTCCTGCTGGCCACCGACCACACCGCCTTCTCCACCCGCCGCCTCACCCGCGACACCCTCATCGCACTACTGGCCTTCGGCTACACCATCTGGGCCATCGCCGGCTCCGGCTACGAAGTCGTCTACAAAGGCACCCTCCTCATCTTCGCCGGCATGCCCGTCTACGCCTGGCTGAAATACCGCGACCAGCGCACCACCGTCCAAGCCGTCGAAGCCGGCGAAACCGAACCCCCCGCACAGGCCGCTTGAGAAAGGCAACCCGTGTTCACCGTCTCCTCCGAGGTCGGGCGGCTGCGGCAGGTACTGCTGCACCGCCCCGACCTGGAACTGCTCCGCCTCACCCCGGCCAACAAGGACGACCTGCTCTTCGACGAGGTCCTCTGGGCCAAACGCGCCCGCCAGGAACACGACGTGTTCGCCGACACCCTGCGCGAACGCGACATCCACGTCCACTACCTCGCCGACCTGCTCGCCGAGACCCTCAAGATCGACCAGGCCCGCACCCATGTCCTCGACCAGACCGCATCCGACACCACACTCGGCCCAACCCTCGCCCACCCGGTACGAGACGCGCTGGACGGCATGGACCCGCAGACCCTGACGCGCCACCTGATCGGCGGGCTCACCAAGGCCGAACTCGACCTTCCCTCCCACAGCCTCCTGCTGTCATCACTCGACGACGGCGACTTCGTCCTGCCGCCGCTGCCCAACCACCTGTTCACCCGCGACCCGTCCGCCTGGCTCTACGACGGCGTCACCCTGCACCCCATGGCCAAGGCCGCTCGGCGCCGCGAGACCGTCCACCTCGCCGCGATCTACCTCCACCACCCGCTGTTCGCCGAGCAGAAAGCCCCCATCTGGTATCCCGGCACCGACTTCGCGCTGCCCTCACTGGAAGGCGGCGACATCCACGTCCTCGGCGACGGTCTGCTCCTGGTCGGCATGAGCGAGCGCACCACCCCGCAGGCCATCGAACTGCTCGCCCAGCGGCTGTTCACCGCCGGCCGGGCACGCCACGTCATCGCCGCGCAGCTGCCCAAGCGGCGCGCGTTCATGCACCTGGACACCGTCCTGACCATGGTCGGCCCCGACACCTTCACCGTCTACCCGGAGCTGCCGCCGCTGCGGTCCTACACCCTGTCGCCCGGCCACGACCAAGGCCGCGAGGTGCTCGTCCACGAGAACGAGGCGCTGTTCCCGGCGATCGCGCGTGCGCTGGGCCTGCCCCGCGTCCATGTGCTGACCGCGCAGCAGGACGTGCGGGCCGCCGAACGCGAGCAGTGGGACGACGGCAACAACGTCCTGGCCATCGCACCCGGCGTCGTCATCGCCTACGAACGCAACGTCACCACCAACACCATGCTCCGCCGCAACGGCATCGAGGTCATCACCATCCCCGGCGGCGAACTCGGCCGAGGACGCGGCGGCCCCCGCTGCATGAGCTGCCCCCTCCAGCGTGACGAGGTGACCCCGTGAAGGACCTCCTGCAGATCACGGACCTGACCGCCGGCGACCTGACCCTGCTGCTGGAGCTGGCCACCGGCTTCCAGGACGACCCCGGATCGGCCGGTCACCCGCTCACCCACCGCATCGTGCCGATGTACTTCGCCAAACCCTCCACGCGCACCAGGCTGTCCACGGCGGCGGCGGTGACCCGGCTCGGCGGCACCCCCATCGCCGTCGGACCGGACGAGCTCCAGCTCCGCCGCGGCGAGACCATCGGCGACACCGCACGGGTGATGGGCTCCTACGCCGCCGCGATCGTGATCCGCACGTTCGCCGACGCCGACGTCGCCGAACTCGCCGCGGCGGCGCCGATCCCCGTGGTCAACGCGCTGACCGACGGCCACCATCCGCTCCAGGCCGTCGCCGACCTCCTCACCGTCCAGGAGCATTTCGGCCACCTGCGCGGCCATCGCGTCGCCTACGTGGGCGACGGCGGCAACGTCGCCCGCAGCCTGATGGAGGCCGCGGCACTCGCCGGAATGGACGTCGCCGTCGCGTCGCCGCCCGGATACGAGCCGCCGGAGGAGGCCATCGCCTTCACCGCCACCGAGGCCGACCGGAACGGCGGCGGCTTCGTCCTCACCAGCGACCCCGCGGAGGCCGTCAAGGGCGCCTCCGTCGTCTACACCGACGTCTGGCTGTCCATGGGCGACGCCGAGGACGACAAGGCGCGGCGCCGGAAGGCGCTCACGCCGTACCGGGTCGACGAGCACCTCATGGCGCTCGCCCGCGACGACGCCGTCTTCATGCACTGCCTGCCCGCACACCGCGGCCAAGAGGTCACCGCCGGCGTCATCGACGGCGGCCGTTCCCTCGCCTTCCGGCAGGCCGCCAACCGGCTGCCCGCCACGCAGGCCGTCCTGTACGCGCTGCTCACCGACCGATTGAAGGGACAACGATGAGGATCGTCGCGGCCCTGGGAGGCAACGCGCTGCTCCGCCGGGGCGACCCGCTCGACGCGTCCGTCCAGATCGGGCGCATCCGGGAGGCCGTGCGCGGCCTGGCCGCCGCAGCGCCCGGGAACGAACTGGTCATCACCCACGGCAACGGTCCCCAGGTCGGGCTGCTGGCCGTGGAAAGCGCCGGCGACCCGGCGCTGTCGGCGCCCTACCCCCTCGACGTCCTCGGCGCCCAGACCCAGGGCATGATCGGCTACTGGCTCGCCCGGGAACTGCGCCGGGCCCTGCCCGGACGCGACGTCGTCGCCCTGCTCACCGAGACCGTCGTCGCCCCGGACGACCCCGCGTTCGCGCGCCCGACGAAGTTCGTCGGCCGCACCTACCCGGCCGCCGAGGCGCAGCGGCTGCGGGCCGAGCACGGCTGGGCCGTGCGCCAGGACGGAGCCGCCTGGCGCAGGGTCGTCCCGTCACCCGAGCCCCGCGACATCGTGGAGCTTCCCACCATCGCCCGGCTCGTCGACGACGGCTGCCTGGTCATCGCCGCCGGCGGAGGCGGCATCCCGGTGGACCCGGAGCATCAGGGAGTCGAGGCCGTGGTGGACAAGGACCTGACGGCGGCGCTCCTCGCCGAACAGCTCAAAGCCGACATGCTGCTGCTCCTCACCGACGTGCCGGCCGTCATGCACGACCATGGGACCCCGAACGCCGGACCCATCGGTCAGATCACCCCCCGGGCGTTGCGGGCGATGGATCTGCCGAGCGGGTCCATGGGTCCCAAGGCCGAGGCCGCGTGCCGCTTCGCTGAGCACCGCCGCGGCGCCGTCGCGGTCATCGGCTCCCTCACCGACATCCCCGCGCTTCTGTCCGGCGCCGCGGGCACTCGAATCGAGAAGCGGGGTCACGACGGACACAGAGATCCCGCAGCCGAACCCTCGTAATCTCGCCTCCAAATGGAGGAATGTTCACCCCCGGCAGCGATACGGCGCAGTGACCCTCATCCCTGATGCCGCCCGCCGCAGCCGCGGCAACATCGTGATCCACAGCACCAGACGGGCTGATCCGTGTTCTCCGTGGGCCGCGATCGTCACGCCTCAGGGTCCTTGGTCGACCTGGTCGCGGGTGGCGAGGAGAACGCCGGCACGGCCATCCGCGATCGCTTCGGAGAGTTCCATCATCCGCGACTGAGTCGTCTCGAGCCGCTCTACGAGGACACGGGCGAAGCGACGTGTCAGTTCGTAGCCCAAGGAGGGGTCGACGGCGCAGAGCGTCCGAAGGACCCACCTCGCGGGGACGGTCGGCTCTGACCTGACCCCCCGTCGCCGATGGCCGGCCTTGCGTCGGCGGCGATGCCGCGCGCTGACGCACAGCAGGACGCCCGCCGCGGGGGCGGGCGTCCTTGGTGATCGCCATCGGCTACTTCAGGAAGGGGAGCCGTTCGACCAGCGGGGTCTTGCCCCACCAGCGGCCAAGGCCCAGGGTGTCGCCGGCGCTGACCAGGGCCAGCCCGACGATCAGCAGCGCGTAGATCAGGTGGTCGTCCATGAAGACGTTGTTCTCCGGAGGCAGCACCGCCGACCACATCATGACCAGCAGCGCCGCGCCGCCGACCGCCGCGATCCGCATCCCGATGCCCAGGATCAGCGCCGCACCGACCCCCGCCAGCCCGACCATGAACAACCAGTCGGCCCACGCCGCACCGGCCAGATCGTTGTAGAACCCCGCGAACGGGCCCTTGGGAGCGTGCGCCAAGAACCCCTCGGTCGGGCTCCCGCCATCCAGCCAGCCCTTACCCGACGGGGTCGCGTGCCCCAGCCCGAACAGCTTGTCCACGAACGCCCACGCGAACACCCAGCCCAGCGCCAGCCGCGCCACGGCCCACACATAACGCGCGGCGGGCGACTCGGTCAGCGGCTCAGGCTTCACCACCCGGATCAAAGAGCCCCGCCCCACACTCGTCTTGTGCTCGGAGACTGCCATCGCCGTCTCACCCTCCATCACATCGCCGGTTCTTCCACCCCCAACTCAACGCCACCCGCCACCGGCGCCGTAGATCCGTTCGGCGCAAGATCGAAGGGACCAAGGTCCCTGGCGTACGGGCCTATGCGGGGCCGGAACGTCCCTTCGCCGTGGCATGGATCGAGCCGGCCGGCACAGCGGACAGGCGGCTCACGGGTCTGTGACGCTGCTCAGGCCTCGTTGAGGGGGACCTGCCAGGTGAGGACCGTCCCGCGCTCTGGACGCGGTCGGGCAGCGAAAGAACCACCGAGTTTCTCGGCCCGCTCACCCATGTTGCGCAGGCCGCTGCGGCGGCCCCCTTCGGTGATGCCGACACCGTCGTCCTCGACGCGCAGCAGCAGTTCGTCGTCGACATCGATGGCCACGGTGACCTTTGAGGCGCGGGCATGGCGGGCCACATTCGACAGGGCCTCGCGGACGACCGCCTGCAGGTGCTCGCCGATGTCGTCGTCGACGGCGGTGTCCAGCAGGCCGTCCAACCGCACCGACGGAGCAAACCCCAACTGCTCGGCGGCGGCGTCCACCAGCGCATGCACCCGGCTACGCAGCGATTCGGCGTCCACCGGCGCCTGCAACGCGAAAATCGTCGAACGGATCTGCCGCATGGTGTCGTCCAGATCATCCACCGCCCGCTGGATCCGGACCGCCACCTCCCGCTTCTGCGTGATCTTGATCGCGGCCATCAACGTCATCGCCGTCGCGAACAACCGCTGGATGACGGTGTCATGCAGATCCTTGGCGATACGGTCACGATCCTCCAGCAGCGCCAGCCGCTCGGTATCACGACGCCGACGAGCCAGCTCCAGCGCCACCGCCGCCTGCCCCGAAAACGCCTCCAGCAACCGCTGCGAAGCCTCCGAGAAAACAGACCCGCCCGGCGGGTTGATCACCGCCAGCACGCCCTGCGCCGAGGAGCCGAGCCCCAACGGCACCACCAGCAGCGGCCCGACCGGCACCCCCGACGCCCCCGCCGGAGACTCCACCGCCCCGACCGCCTGACTCCCATCGGCCAACCGCCGCGCGACCCCCTCCTCAAACACCACCCCCGCCACCGGATGACCCCGCGGCACCCTCAACCCCGCCACCCGCTCCGCACCCTCACCATGCGCGGCCTCCACCACGAACTCCGCGCCGCCCTCCTCCAGCAACGCCACCGTCGCCAGCCCCGCGTCGGTGATCTCACCGGCCCGCTGCGCCACCAGCGCCGTCACCTCCTGCGGATCGGTGCCCGACAACAACGCCGTGGAAATCTCCGTTGACGCCTGCAACCAGCGTTCGCGGCGCCGCGTCTCCTCGTACAGCCGGGCGTTCTCGATCGCCACGCCCGCGGCCGTGGCCAGCGCGGTCACCACCACCTCATCGTCGTCCTCGAACTCCCCGCCGCCGGCCTTCTCGGTCAGGTACAGGTTCCCGAACACCTCGTCGCGCACCCGGATCGGCACCCCGAGGAACGTACGCATCGGCGGATGATTCGCCGGGAAGCCCACCGAGTCGGGATGCTCGCCGAGGTCGGGAAGCCGGATCCCGCGCGGCTCACGGATCAGCAACCCCAGAATGCCGTGCCCATGCGGCCAATGCCCGATCGCCTCGATCCCCCCGTCCCCCACCCCGACGGTGATGAACTGGACAAGCCGCTCCCCCTCCTCCCCGATCACACCCAATGCCCCATACCGCGCGTCGACCAGGGTGGTCGCCGCCTCGGTGATACGCCGCAGCACCGACTCCAGATCCAACTCACCCCCGATCGAGACCACGGCCTCCAGCAACGCGTGCACACGATCACGCGTCGCCCGCGCCGCCTCCAACCGCGCCTGCAACTCCGACAGAAGATCATCCAACTGCAACTGCGGCAGAACCAGCCTGGCCCGATCGACACCAGACCCCGAATCCTCGATCATGCCCCCAGTATCCCCGGCACCCGCGCGCGATGTCTGCCCCCGGCCACCCGCACCAGGCGCCCGCTCATGTCGCCTCGATCACCTCCTCCACCGGCCGACGAACCGACTCCAGCCCCTCCCCCTCCGCGACACCCAGACGCAGCAGCATCTGCGGATGCCCGCCACCACAAAAACGAGCACTGATGAACGCCCGCAACTCCGGCACCTCGAGGGCCTGGGTGTGGAAGGCCACCGCCAGGTCACCTTCCGCGGCCCTCAGCAGCAGACGCTGCATCGCCTGCCCCGAACGCAGCCAGTCGGCGGGCGCATCACCTCCCGACACCAGCAGCAGCGCCAACCCCACCACCCCCGCACCCACACCCGGCGCATCCGGTGCGACCTGCACACCCCACCCATGACCCCGCGCGAAATCGCGGTCCGCGAAGTGCGGCACGGTCTGCGGGACGGCCTGCGGACTCCGCTGCGGGTACGCGCCCTCCTGGACGCCGTCCGCCCGACCCGTCCGGGGCGAAGGCGCCCACCGGGCCATCTCCGCCGTGTGCGCCGGAATCCGCTGCTGGACGTGCTCGGCCGCCTCGGTCAGGGCCGCCAAGGCCCCCTTGACGTGTGCGTCCACCGCCTCGACCAGCCGGGCGCCCTCACGCTCGGCGTCATACCGCATGGCGGTGAGGACACCCGCGGGCACCGGATCCGGGCGGAATCCGCCCCGATGGGTGCGGCGGCGCCGGATCTGGGCACGCTCACGCAGGGCCTGCTGATCCGCGGGCTCCCCCGGCTCCAGGTCGACGTCCGCCAGAAGGTGCGGACGATCAGGATCGGGCAGCATCCGCACCCGCGGCGCATAACCGAGCGCGCGCAGCGAGCACCTCAGGTTGTACAGCGCCGCACCGCAGCTGATCAGCATCTCCCGGCCGTCCGGATCCGCCACGTCCAGACGCCGGTCGGCATCCGCGCTCAAGCTGATCCGGGCCCCGTGCAGGCCGAACCGCCACGGCTGGGTGTTGTGCACCGAAGGCGCCCACACCGCATCCTCGACGGCCCTGCGGGCATCCACCGAAACCTGATCGGACGGACCCACCCCGTCGCTGTACCCCATGGCTACTCCCTCCCAGGTCTGCTCTCCCCACTCATGCCCGGAAAGCGAGGCAACCTGCAGGGACGAAGGTCTGCCGTCGCCGGGACGTCCGTGCTGGCGGGCCCCACACGCGTTCAGGGGCTTCCATGCACGATGGCGACGGGCGAGTGGGCGCGGTGCAGCATCGCTTGGCCGACCGACCCCAGCAGCAGACCGGCGAAGCCGCCGTGCCCGCGCGATCCGACGACCAGCAGATCGGCGCGGGCGGACGCCTCGGTCAGGACCGAGCCCGGCCTGCCGCGGACGGCCTCGGCGACCACCTCCACTTCGGGGTACTTGCTCCGCCATCCGGCGAGCGACTCGGCCAGCAGGCGCCGCGCGTCCCCGGCGAGGATCTCGCGGTCGTAGACCAGCGGGAGCATGTCGCCGGGGCCGGTGGAGACGGGATGCGTCCAGGCCAGCAGTGCCCGCAGCCGGGCCCCGCGCACGGACGCCTCCTCGAAGGCGAACCCGATCGCGCCCGCTCCGGCGGGCGAGCCGTCGACGCCGAGCACGATCTCGCCGTGCTCGGACGGCTCGTGGGCGCGGACGACCACCGCGGGGCCGGGCGCGTGCGCGGTGACCTGCATCGCCGTCGATCCCAGGACCAGGCCGGCGAGTCCGCCCCTGCCGCGCGCGCCGGTCACGAGCATGATCGCGTCCCGGGCCCGCTCGATGAGCACCTTGGCGGGCTGTCCGCCGGCCTGCTCCCCCGTCACCCTCAGGCCGGGCGCCCGCTCGGCGGCGCGCGCCGCTCCGACGTCGACGATGCCCCGGCCGTCGTGCAGCATCCGCTCCCGGACCTGCGCGGCCCCCGGGTCGTCCGGGACGTCGAACAGCCAGGGCGTGACGACGTACACCACGTGCAGCGACGCTCCTCTGCGGGCGGCCTCGCCGGCGGCCCAGTCGACCGCGAGCAGGCTCGGCTCCGACCCGTCCGTGCCCACGATGATCTTGTTCATACGGTGACGCTCCGCAGTTCGCGGGCGATGCCGGCGGCCCACTCGGCCACCTGGTCGCGGTCCCGGTAGTCGCCGCCGCTCCGCTTGGCGATCTTCGACGCCAGGAACCCCTTGGCGTCCGGGGCCAGGCGTCCGCCGAAGGTGGCGTGGCCGCGGGCGTGCAGCCGCTCGGCGATCTTGGCCACGCCCGGGACGGGGTCGATCGCGCGTTCCTGCGCGGTGCGGTCCAGCGGACCGCTGCTGAACAGCCACACGGGCCGCCGCGCCAGGTCGCCGGCGTGATGCCGGACGAAGCGCCGGGCCTCCCGGTGCCAGCGCCCCTCGTACAGCGCGCCGCCGACGACGACGGCGTCGTACCCCTCCAGCTCGGAGACCTCCCCGGCCGGACGCACCTCGGCCTCCACACCCGCCCGGCGCAGTGCGGCGCCGATCCAGTCGGCGATCTCGGCGGTTCCTCCGCGCTCGGAGGCGTGCGCCACCAGCACTCGGATCATGACGGCTCCTTCGGGTTCGGGTCGCGCTCATGACCGACCGCGACCGGGCTCGGTACAACTCGGCGGTCCATCGAGATCGCCTCCTGGCTTCTCAGCCTCACCGATCGGGGCCGTCCTGTTCAGGGGCGTCGGTCCGGCGATGCGGGGGACCTTCGGCCCTGGGCGCGCGCGGGCCGGGAACGCACGCTGGAGAGAGAACGGAGGTGTGACCATGAGCATCGGATATGCCCTCGTGGTCGCCGCTCCCGGCGACGGCTGGGGACACATGGGAAACGGCGGTTGGTCCGGCTGGATGTGGCTGTGGGGGACGGCGATGGTGCTGTTCTGGGTCGCCGTGATCGGCGCGGCCGCATGGCTGGCCTTCCGTGCCGCGACTCCGCACCGCACGCGCACCACGAGCTCGGAGACACCCGGGCTGGAGCACGCGCGGGAGATCCTCGCGGAGCGTTACGCACGCGGCGAGATCAGCAGCGAGGAGTACGACGAGCGGCTGGCCAAGCTGCGTGGAGGGAACGTCCGCGCCTGATCCGCGCCGCCGCGGTCCGAGACGCCGGACATGCCGGCCCTGTGGAGGGCGAACCGCCGGGAGGGAAGATGACCGCACAGCCGCCGCTGGAGCAGCGGCCCGTCGCCGAGCTGATGACCCTGGACCTGCTCACCATCGCCGCGAGCGAGTCCGCGCTGATGGCCTGGGAGCTGATGTGCAAGGCCGAGGTGCACCATCTGCCCGTCACCGACGACGAGGGCGGCTTCCTGGGCGTCGTGGACGCGCAGACCTTGACCTCGACGTGGAACGCAGCCGCCCCGCAGCAGGCCCGCCGGCCCGTCACGACTCTCCTGCCGTCCCGGCCGCCCGCCGCTGTGCGGCCGTCGGCCACCGTCCGGGACGCGGCCGGTGCCATGCTCGAATCCGGCACCGACTACGTGCCGGTGACCGACGACCACGGCGTGCTGGTCGGCCTGGTCACCGCACGAGACCTGATCGGCGCGCTGGCCGGTGTGGAACGTGACGCCGCTCCGCGCAGCGGAGGCATGCCGTCCCTCTACCGGATCGAACCGGTGCTGCCGGCTCATCCGGGCCACGGCGGCATGGCGCCCGACTGAGGCGGACGCGGTCCCGGCACGGGGCCGCAGGGGCCGGTCCGCGTCGTCGGGCGGAGCGAAGACGCCGTCGGGCATGCCCGCGCCGGCCGGCCGGTGAGAACGCGGCAGGGCCGGGAATGCCCTGCGGACGGTCCTGGACGACGGCGTGAGGAGACACCATGGACCGGTGGATCCTGTCCTATGACGATTACGACCCCGGCACCGTAGGGCTGCGGGAAGCCCTGTGCACGCTGGGCAACGGCTATTTCGCCTCCCGGGGAGCCGCACCCGAGTCGTCGGCCGACGGCGTCCACTACCCGGGGACCTATGTCGCGGGCTGCTACGACCGGCTGCCGGCGGAGATGGACGGTCGGCAGACCGACAACGCCGACCTGGTCAACATGCCGAACTGGCTTTGCCTGACCTTCCGCCCCGTCGGCGGCGACTGGTTCGAGCCGGACCGTGCGCAGCGCGAGGGCCGGCTGCTGTCGTACCGGCAGGAGCTCGATCTGCGGCGCGGCGTCCTGACCCGGCTGATCCGCGTGCGCGACGCGCGGGGACGCACGTCGCGGGTGGCGCAGCGCCGGATCGTGTCCATGGACGATCCCCACCTGGCCGCACTGGAGACCACCATCGTGGCCGAGGACTGGAGCGGCCCGATCGAGATCGTGTCGGCGGTGGACGGGCGCGTCGCCAACGACGGGGTCGAGCGGTACCGGAACCTGCCCAAGGAACATCTGGCCCACGAGGAGAGCCCGCGGCCGAACGATCCGGAGCTGCTCCTGCTGCGGTCGTCGACGGTGTCCTCGAAGATCGGTATCGCGGTGGCGGCCCGTACCCGGGTCTCCGTCCCCGCCGAGCGCGCCCACCGCGCCGAGGACGGCTGGACGGGCCAGGAGCTGACCGTGGACGTCCGCGAAGGGACGCCGGTGACGATCGAGAAGGTCGCCGCCGTGTTCACCTCGCGCGACCGCGCCATCGAAGAACCCGCGCAAGCGGCCCTGGCGTCCGCCGGCGGCGCAGGCGGCTTCGACGCCCTGCTGGAGAGGCACACGCTGGCCTGGTCCCGGCTCTGGCGGCGGTGCCAGCTCAGCGTCGACCACGTCGACGTCCAGCGGGTCCTCAACCTCCACATCTTCCATCTGCTGCAGACGGTGTCGGAGCACAGCGTGGACCTGGACGTGGGCGTCCCCGCCCGCGGGCTGCACGGGGAGGCCTACCGCGGCCACGTCTTCTGGGACGAGCTGTTCATCCTGCCCTTCCTGACCATGCGGTTCCCCGAGATCGCCCGCGCGCTGCTGATGTACCGGTGGCGGCGCCTGCCCGCGGCGCGCCGCGCGGCCCGCGGGGCCGGGCGGCGCGGCGCGATGTACCCGTGGCAGAGCGCGGCCGACGGCCGCGAGGAGACCCAGCGCATCCACCTCAACCCGCGCTCCGGCCGGTGGCTGTCCGACCATTCGCACCTGCAGCGCCATGTCGGGCTGACCATCGCCCACAACGTGTGGCGCTACTACGAGGCGACCGGGGACACCGGGTTCCTCGCCGAGTACGGCACGGAGATCATGCTGGAGATCGCCCGGTTCTTCGCCGATCTCGCCGCCTACGACCGCTCCACCGACCGGTACGGGATCCGCGGCGTCATGGGTCCGGACGAGTACCACGACGCCTACCCCGGACGAGACGAGCCGGGTCTGGACGACAACGCCTACACCAACGTCCTCACCGTGTGGGTGCTGCGCCGGGCGCTGGACGCGCTCGCCCTGCTGCCCGAGGACCGGCGGGCGGAGCTGCGGGAACGGCTCGCCCTGACCCGCGAGGAGATCACCCGTTTCGAGGACGTGGCGCGCAAGATGTACGTCCCCTTCCACGACGGCGTGCTCAGCCAGTTCGACGGCTACGCGGAACTGGAGGAACTCGACTGGGCCGGCTACCGGCGGCGGTACGGCGACATCCGCAGGCTGGACCGCATCCTCGAGGCCGAGGGCGACTCCACCAACCGCTACAAGGCCTCCAAGCAGGCCGACGTGCTGATGCTCCTCTACGTCCTGTCCCCCGGCGAGCTCGACGACATCCTGCGGGAACTCGGCTACGAGCACGGCCCCGCCCTGGCCGCCCGGACCATCGACTACTACCTGCCGCGCACCTGCGACGGCTCCACGCTCAGCTCACTGGTCCACGCCTGGATCCTCGCCCACACCGACGGGGACCCCGCCTGGAGCATCTTCCTGAACTCGCTGTTCAGCGACATCACCGACGCCCAGCACGGCACCACCCCCGAGGGCGTCCACCTGGGCGCGATGGCCGGCACCGTCGATCTCGTCCAGCGCTGCCACGCCGGGATCACCACCCGCGGCGGCATCCTGCACCTGGAGCCGCGGCTGCCCTCGGCGATCGGCCGGCTCCGGCTCGGGCTCCGCTACCAGGGCCACTGGGGCATCGACCTGACCTGCCGGCAGGACCTGATCCGCGTGGCACTCCGGCCATGCGCCGCCTCGCCCATCCGCATCTGCTACGCGTCCGAGGTCGTCGAGATCCAGCCGGGCGCGTCCTGGGAGAGCCCGCTCCAGCACGGCAGGACGGCACCGTCCGACGACTGACCCCGACAGGGCCGGGCAAGGGTGACTTTGGTCCTCGCCGCGTGTGACTCATGGCCGTGCGGACGATCCGCGTCCCGAGGAAGCATGAAGGTGCACCCATCGATGAGGAGCGGGAGCATACGGACGCTGACCAGATCCTCACCCGTGGGCGTCGCTCAGATCCGAGCCGAGGGAGGCATCATGAGCGCACTGGAGCGGCGCGAGACGCGCGGCATCTTCCCCGAACTGTTCGACTGGATCGAGTCGCCGTTCACCGTGTTCCGCAGCGGGACCGGCCACACGATGCGGGTCGAGAACTACGTCGACGAGGGCGACCACGTCATCCGCGCCGAACTGCCCGGTATCGACCCCGACAAGGACGTCGAGATCACCGTCACCGGAGACGTCCTGCGCATCCACGCCGAACGCCACGAGGAGAAGAAGGAGGCCCACCGGACCGAGTTCCACTACGGCTCCTTCACACGGTCCTTCACCCTCCCGGCCGCCACCGAGATCGACGACATCAAGGCCTCCTACGACAAGGGCATCCTCACCGTCCGCGTGCCCATGCCCAAGGCCGCCAAGGCGGAGGCCAAGCGGATCACCGTCGAGAACTGACGACCCGGAAGTGACGGCCTGGCGAGCGGAGGGCGCCGCATCGAGTACCCGGTTCGATGCGGCGCCCTCCCGTCTCGGTCGCACCCGAAGGGGGATGAGGACGATGACGGATTTCTCCGGCTCCCACCGGATCCTGGTCGGCGTGGACGGATCGGCGGCGTCACTGCAGGCGTTGCGCTGGGCCGCCGCCGAGGCGGAACTCCGCCATACCGGGATAGTGGCCGTCCGCTGCTGGCGTGCACGGCGCGACCGGGTGGCGCCTTACGCGGGGGCGGGCCGGCTGCCTTCACCCGACCGGGAATGCGAACAGGCGCGGCGCGCCCTCGCGGCCGACGTCGCCGCCGTTCTCACGCACGCGCCTTCGGTGCCGGTTCGTCGAGAACTGGTCCTCGGTGAGCCCGCACGCGTCCTCCTGGATCGCGCCGCGGGGGCGGACCTGCTCGTCCTGGGCGGACGACGCTGGGACTCCACCGCGGATGACGTCATCGGGCCGGTCCGGGCCGCCTGCCTGCGCCATGCGCCGTGCCCGGTCGTGTTCGTCGCGCCCGGCACCGGCCAGGAGCGCGCCCGGCCGCGGATCGCGCACCACCCGCATGAGGGACGGGCGGCGTCCGGCCCCCTCGCGCCGGCCTCCGCCGCCAGTACGGGCGAAGGCGGAGCACAGGGCCGTGAAGGACACCAGGACGGGGACGAGCCGCCCGCGAGCCCGCGGCCACGGCTTGACGAGCACGGCTCCAGCGCTGGTCGGGAGATTCGTCTTCTCTGAACAGGCCCATCCAGCGCCGACCGTCGGCCTCACCGGGCCGATGGAGGCGGAGTCCGGCAGCGGCAGCTTCTCGGGCAGCAGCGTCCGGCCGGGCGGCCCGCTGCGGCATCGGCCCGCCGAGCACGAGCCGCGCCGGAAGGGCTCATCTCCCGTCAACGGACGGACGCGCCCGGCGCAGCTCGAGCGTCGCGAAGCCGAGGAGCACCACGACGGCGGCGCCTTCCAGGGCGAGCGCGAGCACGATGCCCGTCCGGTAGCCGTACTCGTGGAACCCGAACAGGCTGGCCTGCTCGCTGATGAGCAGGCCGATGATCGTGCCCAGCGCGAACACCGCCGCTCCGAGCGCCACGAACGCGTGCGGCGCGCGCCCGAGCACCGGCACCGACCGGACGGCCGCCGGGGACCGCAGCGGGCTCGCCAGGACGAACCCCAGCACCACCGCCGCGACGACGTTCAGCACGAACAGGCCGCCTATGGTCGGGATGACCCGGTAGTGGTCGGCGAGGTACTCGTACAGATGGACGGCGCCGATGCCGAACAGCAGCAGCACGCCCGCGTAACGCAGCACATGACGCAATGCGATCACCCGTCCGTGAGCGGCGAGCCGCCGCTCACTCCGTCCTGGACCTGCCGGCCCTGGGGGGAGACGGCGTACCATTCGGCGCCGAACTGGCTGAGCGCCTGCCCTCGGATGTCACCGCGTCCCGTATCGGCTTGGTAGTAGTACAACGGATGGCCCGCGTAGACGAGCTGGCGAGGACCCTGGGGACGGGCGATCGTGGTGATCTGCGACTGCTGGGCGCCGCCGCCTGCCCTCGGCGGGCCCTGCGTGGTCGCCGGTGGCCAGATCGCGGCGCACGCGCCGTCGCAGCTCGACTGGTCGGGCAGGTCGGCGACGAACAGGTACAGGGTGCGGCCCCTCCCGTCGACCAGGATCTGCCCGAGCGGCGGCACCTGCGCCGTGCGGATCACCGCCCGGCCGGGGTGGAGCGTGTTCGTCGCCATCGCGCAGCCGGCGACCGCCATGACCGGGATCGCGAAGAACGCGGCCCGGAGCCGGACCGTCCGCCGGCCGCGCATCTCAGTAACCGCCGCCCTTCGGCACGACCTTGCCGCCGGACGCCGACAGCACGTACCACGCGGCGCCGAACTGATTCAGGCCCTCCCCCTGGGCATTGCCGGGAGTGGTGCCGTCAGGCGCGTAGTAGTAGACGGGATGTCCGGCATAGGTGACCTGCATCGAGCCGTCCGGCCGCTTGGTGGTGCTCAGCTTCGCCGCGTCCGCCCCCGGCCTGGCCGTGGGCTTAGCCGAGGTGTCCACCGGCGGCCACACCGCCGCGCACGATCCGGTGCAGGACGACATGCCGTTCTTGTCCTTCTCGAACAGGTAAAGGGTCCGTCCCTGACCGTCGACCAGGACCGGCCCCAGGTTGCCCACGGTCGCGGTCTTGATCGATTGGGCTCCGGCGGCACCGGACGGAGTCGATGACGCGGGTGCCGGCGAGGTGCTGGCCGCCTTGTTCGACGATCCGCCGCCGCACCCGGCGACCGCCAGCGCGGCCACCGCGACGACGGCCGCCGATGCTCGCGGCCCGCGCCGCGGTGCCCGCCGTACCGGAACGGCCGCGCCGGCCTTCTGTGTCTTGGACATTCGTCGACCTCGGAATCCGCTACCGGTTGGCTGATGTCTCGTGCTTCCGCCACCGCATACCCGTCCGACCGGCCGGCGAACTGTGGGAGCCCACCTCTGACCTGTTCTTTTCCACGCACCCACGATGGTCTAGCCGCGATTTTGCGGGAACGGGGAGCAGCACCGCACCGCGAAGGCGTCGGAGCTCGGAAACCTGTCATCCTCTGTCCACCGGCGTGGGCGCGCCGATGGGCGAGCGCCTGCGGCGGGCGTGCGGCCCGGGCCGGCGCGGCCCGGGCTCCCCGCGTCCGTCAGGTGACGTCGGCGCCGAAGGCCTGGAGGGCCTCGGTCACCGGCTGGAAGAACGTGACGCCGCCGCTCTGGCAGTCGCCGGAGCCGCCCGAGGTGAGGCCGAGGGCGGTGTCGCCGGCGAAGAGCGGGCCGCCGCTGTCGCCGGGCTCCGCGCACACGTTCGTCTGGATCATCCCGCTGACGGTGCCCTCGGCGAAGTTGACGGTGGCGTTGGTGGCGAGGACGCGGCCGGTGTGGACGCCGGTGGTGCTGCCGCTGCGGGCGACGCGCTGGCCGACGACGGCCTCGGCCGCCTGCGTGATGTCCTGCGCCTGGCCGTTGTAGAGGTTGACCGCGCCCGCGCCCGCCGCGCCCTCCTCGGCCTGGACGAGTGCGAAGTCGTTGCCGGGGAAGCTGCTCTGCACGGTGGTGCCGAGCGGCTGGTCGCCCTGGCCGTCGGCGGTCCAGTTCTGGACGGCGTTGCCGCAGTGCCCGGCGGTGAGGAAGAAGTCCTGCTCGCCGCGCGTGACGTTGAAGCCGAGGGAGCAGCGGGAGCCCTGGCCGAAGATGGCGTCACCGCCGAGGGCGAGGGTGTGCAGCCGCCCCGGGAAGCGCACCAGCTTGATCGCCGTGCCCATCTCCCGGGCGGTGCGCTGGACGGCGGCCATCCGGGCGCCGGTGACCGAGGCGTCCGTCCAGACGGTGACCTTCGCGGCGGCGGGGTCGACGGCCCAGCCGGTGCCGGGTATGTCGGCGAAGGAGCTGCGCAGGGCGGCGGTGACCTTCCGCAGCTCGGCGGGGCTGCGCCGCGTCGTCTTGGGGACGGCTCCCGCCGCCCGGACGGCGGCGGCGTCGTCGGCGTTGGTCACCGTCACGACGGGCCGTCCGGCGGAGTCGATGTAGGCGCCGGCCGTCCGGTCGCCGAGCCGCCCGGCGAGCCTGGTGGCGGTGGCGGCGGCCTGCCCGTCGGCCTGCGCGGTGACCGATCCGGCGGCCTGGCGGCCCGTCCGCGCGTCGCCGGCGAGGCCGGCCTCGCGGTCGCCCGGCCCGGACTCGGCGTGCACCGCGTACAGCGCGCCGGCCAGGAGCCCGGCGGATCCGGCGACCGCCGCGGTCGTCGTGACCGCGGTCCGCAGCCGGCTGTTCCTCACGCTCATGAACCCTCCCGGGGGCGTCGATCATCGCGTGGGGGTACGCGTCCGGGCGCGCCCGAGTTCAATCACGTCCGGCCGCGGATCGGAGGGAGCCCGCCGCGGCGGTACGGCGCAAGGTCGGCGAGGCATGACGTTTTCTGCTTATTAGCACTCGCTTTCGAGCAGGAGCGAACATCGAGTTGCGAACCACGTCGTCGCTCGCCACCACTCAGCCGGCGCTGCTGCGCGCCCACCTCGGCGAGGACCTTTCGGCCGCCATCGCCGACGCGGAGGCCGCCGTCGCCGCCTCGCTCCCCGCGGAGCCGCTCGGCGCCGGGCGGATCACGTTCCTCGGCCGCGGCTGGACGGTCGGGATCGCGCGGGAGGCCGCGCTGAAGATGCGCGAGGCGGCGGGCCTGGACCCCGCGGGACGCGGTCGCCGCCGAGGTCGCCCGCCTGCCGGCGGTCATCGGGGCGGACGGCCGGGTCCCCGCTCGTCACCGGCCGATCCGGTAGGTCACGTGCGTGACCAGGTCGGTGCGGGAGACCTCGACCGGTTCGAGCGCGAGTTCGCCGACGCCCTCGAACAGCCGCTCTCCCGCGCCGAGGACGAGCGGCGCGATGTGCAGCCGCAGCTCGTCGATCAGGCCCGCCGCGAGGTACTGGTTCACCGTCTGCGCGCCGCCCGCGACCGCCACGTCCCCGTCCCCCGCGGCCCGCCGCGCCTGCGCCATCGCCGAGTCGATGCCGTCGGTGACGAACGAGAACGTCGTCCCGCCCTTCATCGGCACCGGCTCGCGCTCGTAGTGGGTCAGCACGAACACGGGCGCGTGGTAGGGCGGCTCGTCGCCCCACCAGCCCTTCCAGTCGAGGTCCCAGTCGCCGCGCCCGGAGGCGAACATGTTGCGGCCCATGATGTAGGCGCCGGCGGACGTGATCTTCTCGAGGACCTCGGCGTTCTCCTCGGGCTGCTCGAACATCCACCGGTGCAGCCGCTCGCCGCCGTCGCCGAGCGGCTCGTCCGGCCGCTGGTTCGGGCCGGCGACGAACCCGTCCACGGAGATCCCGATGTCACAGGTGACCTTGCCCATCTCACTGCCTCCCCATCCGGGCGCCCTTCCGGCGCCGCTCACGAGAAGGTCGGAGCCGCCCCCGCCCTCTCGACATCCCCGCGGACATCTTCCCAGCCGGACCAGGCCGCCGCCGGATCAGGCAGGCTTTGAACCGCCAGGCGCGGGGCGCGCGTGCTGTGGGTGTCGCGTTCGCGGCGGGGGAACCGAGCCTGGGAGGACGAGCTGACCACCGATAGCCGCGTCGAGCGGGAAACGGAAGAGGAGGCGGCGGCCGCCGGTCCGGAGCCGGGCACCGGGCCGGACACGGGCACCGGGCGGACGGGCCGGGGCAGGCGGGTCGCGGCGCGGGCGGTGACCGGCGCCGCGTTCCTGCTGGTGCTGGCCGCGCTGATCACGCCGGCCGAGTACGCACTGCTCACGCCGGAGGCGTTCGTGCGCGTCCCGATCGAGGGCGTGCTCGGCGTGGCCCTGGTGCTCGTGGTCCCGGACCGGGCGCGGCGCTGGGCGGCGGGCGCGGCGGGTGCCGTCCTCGGCCTCCTGTTCGTGCTGAAGGCGTTGGACATCGGGTTCGACGCGGTGCTCGTCCGGCCGTTCGACCTGGTGCTCGACTGGCCGCTGCTGGCGCCGGCCGTCGAGTTCGTGAGCGAGTCGGCCGGGCGCGCGGGGGCCGTCGCCGCCGTGGCCGTGACCGTCCTGCTGACGGTCGGCGTGATCGCGCTGATGTCGCTGTCGGTGCTGCGCCTCAGCCGGGTGGCCGCCCGGCACGACCGGACGGCGGCGCGCGCGGCGGCCGTGCTCGGGGTGGTCTGGCTCGTGTGCGCCGTGCTCGGCGCGCAGCTCGTCGACGGCGTCCCGGTCGCGTCGCGGAGCGCGGCGGTGCTCGCCTACGACCACGCGCGGGCGGTGCGGGCCGGCCTGAACGACCGGGAGGAGTTCGCGAAGGCCGCCGCCGTCGACAGGTTCCGCGACACGCCCGGCGACAAGCTGCTGACCGGGCTGCGCGGCAAGGACGTCGTGCTCGCGTTCGTGGAGAGCTACGGACGGTCGGCGGTGGAGAGCCCGCAGTACGCGCCGCAGGTCGGCGCCGTCCTGGACCGGGGGTCGCAGCGGCTGCGGGACGCCGGGTTCGCCTCGCGCAGCGGCTGGCTCACCTCGTCCACGGCGGGCGGCGGCAGCTGGCTCGCGCACGCGACCCTGCTGTCCGGCCTGTGGATCGACAACCAGCAGCGGTACCGGACGCTCGTGCACAGCGACCGGCTGACGCTGAACACCGCGTTCCGCCGGGCGGACGCGCGGACGGTCGCGCTGATGCCGGCGATCACGCGCGCCTGGCCGGAGGGGAGGTTCTACGGGTACGACAAGGTGTACGACGACCGGAACCTCGGGTACCGCGGGCCCCGGTTCAGCTTCGCCACCATGCCCGACCAGTACACGCTGTCGACGCTCCAGCACACCGAGCTGGAGAAGAAGGACCGCCCGCCGGTCATGGCGGAGACGGCGCTCGTGTCGAGCCACGCGCCATGGGCGTCCATCCCGCGGCTCGTCCCGTGGGACCAGGTCGGGGACGGCTCGGTCTTCACCGGGATGGGGAAGGGCTATGACGCCCCGTGGCCGGCCGGCGGCCGGATCCGCGGCGAGTACCGCAAATCGATCGAGTACACGCTGAACACGCTGGTGTCGTACGTGGAGACGTACGGGAATGACAGGACCGTGCTCATCTTCCTCGGCGACCACCAGCCCGCGCCGCTCATCACCGGCGCGGGGGCGGGCCGCGACGTGCCGATCACGATCGTGGCAAAGGACGAGGCCGTCCTCGACAAGATCTCGGGATGGAACTGGCAGGACGGGCTGCGCCCCGGCGAGGACACGCCGGTGTGGCCGATGAGCGCGTTCCGCGACCGCTTCCTCACCGCGTTCGGCGGATGACCGCGGTCGGGGTGCCCGCGGCGGCCCCCGGCGAGGCGCCGGAGGGCCGGTTCCGGGCGGCGCTGCGCCGGCACCGGCGATGGCCGATCGCGGCGGTCGTGGCGGCGCTGCTGGCGCAGCTGGCGTTCGCGATGGTCTCCACGGCCGTGCCGCAGTCCCCGACGATCGACGAGCCCGTCTACATCGCCGCGGGCGTGACCTACCTGCGCGAACACGATCTGCGCTACAACCCCGAGCATCCGCCGCTCGGCAAGATCCTCATCGGGGCGGGGGCGCTGGTCGGCGGCGCCCGCGCCGACCCGTCCTTCACCGGCACCCAGAGCGACGCCGGGCGGCATCTGCTGTACGAGTCGGGGACCGACGCGCAGCGGGTCCTGCTGGCCGCGCGGCTGCCGGTCATGGCGCTGACCGTGCTGTTCGGGCTGGTCGTCTTCGCGTTCGCCCGCGACGTCACCGGCCCGGCCGGCGGGGTGGCGGCGCTCGCCCTCTACTCCTTCTCCCCCGACGTCATCGCGCACGGGTCCCTGGCGACGCTCGACGTGCCGGTGGCCGGCCTCCTGCTGACCTCGGTGTGGCTGCTGTGGCGGGCGCGGCGGCGGCCCCGGCTCTACGTCCCGCTCGCCGGCGCGGCGCTCGGCGCGGCGGTGGCGACCAAGATGAGCGCGCTGCCCGCCGTGCCGGTGCTGCTGGCGCTGGCCGCGCTGTCGGTCGGGACGTCGCGGCGGTCCCGGGGCGCCGGGCGGCCCGTGGCCGCCGGGCTGCTGTCGGCGGCCGGCGTCGCCGTCCTGGCGGTCGGGGTGGTGTGGGCGGCCTACCTGGCCGTCGATCCGCGGCTGCGGTGGACGGCGCCCGCCGGCGTCCCGGCGATCGGCGGGTGGCGCGGGCTCGCCGCCGGCGGGCTGCCGTTCCCCGAGCCGTTCCGGGACGGCATGCGCGTCCAGTTCGGCTTCGAGGACCTGAGGTGGACGAGCTTCCTGTTCGGCCACACCTACCAGGGCTCGCGCTGGTACTACCTGCCGGCCGCGCTGCTGGTGAAGACGCCGCTCGGGATGCTCGCCCTGTGGGCGGCGGGCGTGGCCGCGATGGCGGCGGCGCCCCGGCTGCGCCCCGCCGCGCCCTACGTCCTCGCGCCCGCCGCGGCGCTGCTGGCGGTCGCGATGACCGGCGCCCGCGACCTCGGCGTCCGGTATGCAATCTTCATCCCGATGTTCCTGGCGGTCGCGGTCGCCGGGGTGACGGCCGTCCGGTGGCGATGGGCGAAGGCCGCCGCCTGCGTGCCGGTCCTCTTCGTCGCGGTCAGCTCCCTGCGCGCCTACCCGTACTACCTGCCGTACTCGAACGAGGCGTTCGGCGGGCCGTCCAGGACGCACCTGCACCTGCACGACTCCAACGTCGACTGGGGCCAGGATCTGGGCCGGCTCGCCGACCGCCTCCGCGAACGCCACCCCGGAGAGCGGGTCTGGCTCGCCTACAAAGGGAGCGGAGTGCCGTCCCACTACGGCATCCGGGCGTCCGACCCGCTCGCCGTGCCCCCGGACCGGGTGCGCGGGCTGCTGGTGGTGTCCGACAGCTGGATCGCCAAGGACGACCCGCGGCTGACCCCGCTGATCGCCTCCAGCGAGGCGGTCGGCGACGTCGGCCACTCGATCACGATCTTCCGCCGGCCCGCCCGGCGGCCGTAGACCTCCAGCGTCCACGTCCCGCCGGGCTCGGCGCCCTTCATCATCTTCGCGAGCGCGGCGCCGGAGGGCCGGCGCAGGTCTGCGAGTCGCAGGTGCCGCTGTAAGATCCGGACGCTCCACGTCCCGGGGAACGGCTCGTGGGAGGCCAGGTAGCGGTCGAGGTCGGCCACCGACGGGGGCCGCCCGGACGCCGGCCCCGGCGGCGCGGTGGCGGGCAGCGCGGCCACGTCGAGGCGTAGGGCACGCCGCCCGCAACCAGCCGCGTCAGCTCGCGGACGGCGTGCTCCACGTCCGCGCCGGACGCCCCGTCCGGGCCACCGGGTTTCAGCGCGGGGCCGCGGCGCTCCCGTAGCCGTGGACGATGAGCCGCTCGGCCATCTGCGCGTACGCGGCCGGGTCCTCCGGGGCGCTGGTGCCGAGGCCGTCGACATACCGGTTGAACATGCAGAACGCGGCGGCGATGAGCACGGTGTCGTGGATCTCGACGTCCGTGGCGCCGGCGTCGCGGGCGGCGGCGATGTGCTCGGCGCCGACCTCGCGGCCGCCGCGCCGCACGGCGGCGGCGACGGCGAGCAGGGCCCTGAGCTTGTCCGACACCGGCGCGGCGGCCGGGTCGGCGTGCACCTGCCGGACGAGCGACGACCCGCCGGGCAGCTGGGCGGCGGCGCACGCGCCGTGCGACGACGCGCAGAACCGGCAGCCGTTCAGCTCGGACACGTAGGCGGCGATCAGCTCCCGCTCACCGCGGCCGAGGGGGCTCGGCCCGCGCAGCAGGGCCTCCGCGAGCGCGCTCAGCGGCCCCGCCGTCTCCGGCCGGAAGCGGAGCAGGGACGGCAGCCCGGGAACATTCTCGTCCAATTCGATATGGGCCAAGGACTGCCTCCGGAAGAAAGGGGGTCGGGCAATGCCATCCGATCCTCTTACGAACGTCCTCGGGCGGGTAGTTTTCTCGCCACTCCACAAAAGGTCATGGTCTCCTGCGGCTCGCCCCACGGATTGGGTTCGGGGCGCCACCGGGAACACGACACGATTCCCGGCTCGACCAATTCCAGGCCGTCGAACAGCGCCTCGATCTCCGCGCTCGTCCGGGCCTTGAGCGGGTGCGGCGTGCCGCTCTCGTTCCACGCCTTCACCGCGGTGTGCGTCACGTCCACGTCCAGGCAGGCGTGCGACAGCGCCACGAAACTGCCCGGGGCGAGCGCCCCGACGAGCCGGTCCAGGATGCGCCGCACCTCGTCGTCGTCGGTGACGAGGTGCAGCAGGGCGAGCATCATCAGCGCGACGGGCTCGCCGAGGTCGAGCGTCGCGGCGGCCTCGTCGAGAATGTGCTCGGGATCGCGGACGTCGGCGTCGATGTAACTGGTCGCGCCCTCCGGGGAACTGGTGAGGAGCGCCCGCGCGTGGACGAGGACGAGCGGATCGTTGTCGACGTAGACGATGCGCGACTCCGGCGCGACCCGCTGCGCGATCTCGTGGGTGTTGTCGGCGGTGGGCAGCCCGGTGCCGATGTCGAGGAACTGCCGCACGCCCTGCTCGCCCGCCAGGTACCGGACGGCTCGTCCGAGGAACAGCCGGTCGGTGCGGGCGGCGCTGACGATCCCGGGGACCTGGCGCGCGACCGCCTCACCGGCCCGCCGGTCCACCTCGTAGTGGTCCTTGCCGCCCAGCCAGTAGTCCCAGACGCGCGCCGACACGGGCCGGTCCGCGCGGATGCCGCCGTCCGCGCCCTCTCCACCGACGGCGCCCATGAGCTCCCACCTCCGGCTCGGAAGATCTTGACCGTACACGGCCGGGCACGGCCGCGGCGGGTGAGGTCGATCACGTCCGGCCGCAGGCCCGATGCAGGGCCCCGGCCACCTCGACGGGGTCGTAGGCCGGGAGGACCGCCGCCAGGTGCCCGTCCGGGCGGACGACGTGGACCGTGTCCGGGCCCGCCCGCAGCGCCGTCCGGAGCACCCCGTCGGTGTCGATGTCGTCCAGCGCGCGGATCTCGTACGGGACGCGGGCGGGCGGCGGCGCGCCGGGCCGCCCGCCGGTCAGGACCACGAACCGCGTGCCGAACAGGCGGCGCAGCCGGGTCGCCCGCCCGTCGGCGGCGCACGGGCCGTCCGGGCAGAGCACGCCGGGCAGCGGCGGGCGGGCGGCCCCGGCCTCGCGCGGGAAGCCGTCCACCGGGCCGGACGGGGTGGTCAGCGGCGAGTCCAGGTACCAGAACGGCTCGGCGAGCCTGCCGGAGTCGACGATCGCCCGCGGGTCGGGGTGGGTGCGAGCCGCCGCCAGCGCGTCCAGGCGGCGCGCCCGCTGCGCCGGCGTCCGCGGGACGAGGAACTCCATCGTCCGCGTGGTCACGCGGAGGTTCTCGGCGGCGGCCGCGCGGCGCTCGGCGTCGTAGCTGCGCAGCAGGTCCGGCGGGGCCCAGCCGTGCCGGACGAAGGCGAGCTTCCACGCGAGGTTCTCCGCGTCCTGGACGCCGGAGTTCAGCCCGCGGGCGCCGAACGGCGCGTACAGGTGCGCGGCGTCGCCGGCCAGGAACGCGCGGCCGGACGCGAACCGCTCGGCGCACCGCTCGTGGAACCGGTACACGGTGGCCCACACGATCTCGTACGGGACGTCCCCGGCGATCTCGCGGATGCGGGCGTCGAGCGCGCCGGACCGCCGCTCGGCGTCGAGGTCGAGGTCGGCGGGGACCTGCCAGTCGATGCGCCACGTCCCGTCCGGGCACGGGTGGAGGAGGACCTGCCGGCCCGGGTTCCACTCGGGGTCGAAGTAGAACCGGCGCTCACTCGGGAACGGCAGGTCGGCGCGGATGTCGCAGATGAGGAACCGGTCGTCGAACGTGCGCCCGGGGAAGCCGATGCCGAGCAGGTCCCGGACGGCGCTCCGCCCTCCGTCGGCGCCGACGGCGTGCGTCCCGCGCACGGTGGCACCGGCGTCGGCCTCGACGCCGCGCGCGTCCTGGCGGAGGCCGCGGACCGGATGGCCGTACCGGACGTCCACCAGCGGCTCGGCGGCGGCGAGGTCCCGCAGGTGCGCCTCCACCTCCGCCTGGGAGATGTTGATCCAGGGCGGCACCTCGCCGCGCCCCGCGTCGGGGAAGGTGACGGCGAACAGCTCGTCCCCGCGGTGGTAGGTGCGGCCGGTCGTCCAGGTCACGCCGCGGGCGATCATGCGCGCGGCGCAGCCGGCGCGGTCGAGGACGTCCAGCACGTCCCGCTGGAAGCAGATCGCCCGCGACCCGGCCGGGTCGCGGGCGGCGGCGGCCTCCAGCACCACGCTCGGCACCCCGTGCCGCGCCAGCAGCAGCGCCGTGACCAGCCCGACCGGCCCGGCGCCGACGACCACGACCGGTTCCGTGAGAGCGCCCACTCCTGAAATGGTGCGCCGCGGACCGGCCCGGGTAAAGCGCCCGCGCCGGTCGCCCGGGGGGTCAGGCGGTGGGGCTCTCCGTCGTCCGGGCGCGCTCGACGGCCTCGGCGATCGTCCGGTCGGCGACGTCCCGGTCCTGCCAGCCGCGGACGTCGGCGGACTTGCCCGGTTCGAGGCTCTTGTAGATGTCGAAGAAGTGCGCGATCTCGTCGAGGATGTGCTCGTGCACGTCGGCCAGGCCGCCGATCCCGGCGTACCGGACGTCCCGCGACGGGACGGTGAGGATCTTGGCGTCGGGCCCCTTCTCGTCGTGCATCCAGAACACGCCGACGCTGCGGACGGTGACCTGGCAGCCGGGGAACGTGGGCTCCTCCAGCAGCACCATCGCGTCCAGCGGGTCGCCGTCCTCCGCGCGGGTGTCGATGATGTACCCGTAGTCGTGCGGGTAGCGGGTCGCGGTGAACAGCATCCGGTCGAGGCGGATGCGGCCGATCGCGTGGTCCATCTCGTACTTGTTGCGCGATCCCCCGGGGATCTCGACGACCATCTCGATCTCCATGAGTACCTCCCCTCCAGCGGACCCTACCCGCACTGCGAACGGGTGATCGTAGAGTCGGGGCATGGACGCGCCGCGATTCGCCTACCAGCCGCTTCCCGTCCGGGTCGTCTTCGGCGCGGGCGTGCTCGAGGACCTGCCCGCCGAGGTGGACGCGCTCGGCCTGTCGCGGGTCCTCGTGCTGTCGACGCCGGGCCGGCGGGCGGACGCCGGGCGCGTCGCCGCGCTGCTCGGCGGCCGGGCGGCGGGCGTCCACGCCGGGGCCGTGACGCACGTGCCGGCGGGCGTCGCGGCGGAGGCGTGCCGGGCCGCCGCGGACGCCGAGGCGGACGGGCTGGTCTCCTTCGGCGGCGGGTCGGCGGTCGGCCTGGCCAAGGCGGTCGCCAGGGAGACGGGGCTGCCGGCCGTGGCCGTCCCGACGACGTACGCCGGGTCGGAGATGACGCCGGTGTGGGGCATGACCGAGGACGGCGTCAAGCGGACCGGGCGCGACCCGCGGGTCCTGGCCCGGACGGTTCTGTACGACCCGTCCCTGACGCTGGGGCTGCCGCCGGCGGTGTCGGCGGCGTCCGGGATGAACGCGATGGCCCACGCCGTGGAGGCCCTGTACGCGCCCGACGGCGCGCCGGTCGTCTCGCTGATGGCGGAGGAGGCCGTGCGCGCGCTGGCCGCGGCGCTGCCGGAGGTCGTCCGCGACCCCGGCGGCCTGACCGCGCGCACCGAGGCCCTGTACGGGGCGTGGCTCTGCGGGACGTGCCTGGGCGCCGCGACGATGGGCCTGCACCACAAGCTGTGCCACATCCTCGGCGGGTCGCTGAACCTGCCGCACGCCGAGACCCACACCGTCCTGCTGCCGCACGCGCTCGCCTACAACGCCCCCGCCGCGCCGGACGCCGTGCGGGCGCTGCGCCGGGCGCTCGGGCGCGACGATCCGGCCCGCGCGCTGTGGGACCTGGCCGGTTCGCTGGGGTCGCCGCGCTCGCTCAGGGATCTCGGCGCCGACCCCGCCCACCTGGACGGCGTCGTCGCGCGCGCCGTCGGCGGCGGGTTCGCGAACCCGCGTCCGGTGGAGGAGGCGGGCCTGCGTGCGCTGCTCGGCGACGCCTGGGAGGGACGTCCTCCGGCCGCCTAGTGGGCGGCGGCGTTCCAGTCGGCGCCGGCGCCGACGGCGACCTCCAGGCCGACCGTGAGCGGGTAGGCGGTCGTCATCCGGTCGCGGACGATCTCCTCCGCGGCGCCCCGCTCCCCCGGCGCCACCTCCAGCACGATCTCGTCGTGCACCTGGAGCAGCAGCCTGCTGCGCAGCCCGGCGGCGGTGAGCGCCTCGTCCACCCGCAGCATCGCGATCTTGACGATGTCGGCGGCGGAGCCCTGGATCGGCGCGTTCAGCGCCATCCGCTCGGCGGTCTCGCGGCGCTGCCGGTCGTCGCTGGTGAGATGCGGCAGGTAGCGGCGGCGGCCGAGGACCGTGCGGGTGTAGCCGGTGGCGCGGGCCTCGGCGACGACGTGGTCGAGGTAGTCGCGGACGCCGCCGAGCCGGGCGAAGTAGGCGTCCATCAGCGGGCGCGCCTCCGCCACCGGGATACCGAGCTGCTTGGCCAGCCCGAACGCCGAGAGCCCGTACGCCAGCCCGTACGACATCGCCTTGATCTTGCGCCGCATGTCGGGGGCGACGGCGCCGGGGGCGACCTGGAACACCCGCGCGGCCATCGTCGCGTGCAGGTCCTCGCCGGACTCGAACGCGGCGAGGAGCGTCGGGTCCTGCGACAGGTGCGCCATGACGCGCAGTTCGAGCTGGCCGTAGTCGGCCGTCAGCAGCGACTCGTATCCGGCGCCGGGCGTGAACGCGCGGCGGATGCGCCGGCCCTCCTCCGTCCGGACGGGGATGACCTGCAGGTTCGGCTCGGTCGAGGTGAGCCGCCCGGTCGCGGCGACGGTCTGCTGGAACGTCGTGTGGATGCGGCCGTCCGCGCCGGTCTCGCGGATCAGCCCGGCGACGGTCGTGCGCAGCCGCGCCTGGTCGCGGTGGCGCAGCAGCACCTGCGGGAGGCCGTTGTCGGTCTGGGCGGCGAGCCAGGTCAGCGCGTCCAGGTCGGTGGAGTAGCCGGACTTGATCTTCTTGGTCTTCGGCAGCCCGAGCTCGCCGAACAGCACCTCCTGGAGCTGCTTGGTCGAGCCGGGGTTGAAGCGGCGGCCGGCGATGCCGGCGGCCTCGTCGGCGGCGCGCTCCATCGCGTCCGCGAAGTGCCGCTCCAGCTCGTCCAGGAGGCCGGCGTCGACGTGGATCCCGGCGCGCTCGGCGCGGGCGAGCAGGTGCGACAGCGGCAGTTCGACGTCGCGGAGGACCTCGTCCATGCCGGTGGACGCGAGGTCGGCGGCGAACGTCCCGGCGAGGTCGAGGACGGCGCGGGCGCTCAGCATCAGCCCGGCCGCCCCGTCGGCGGGCGGGCGGCGGCCGAGGTGGCGGCCCGCGAGGTCGGCGATCCCGTAGGCGGCCAGGCCGGGCAGCAGCAGGTAGGCGGCCAGCGCGATGTCGGTGGCGACGCCGCCGAGCCGCCATCCGCGCTCGCCGGACGCGCGCAGCAGCGACTTCGCGTCGTGCAGGGCCTTGGGACGGGCGGGGTCGGCCAGCCAGTCCGCGAAGGCGCGCTCGTCGTCCCCGGTGAGGCCGGACGGCTCGAAGGAGGCCGCGTGCCCGTCGCCGGCCGCGAGCGCGATCCGCGCGACGCCGCCCGCGCCGCGCTCCCAGGTGCAGTCGGCGGCCAGCCCCGTCAGCCCGGCGGCGTGGGACCGGAGCCAGCCGGCCAGCTCGTCCGGGCCCAGCTCGCGGCCCTTCACCGGCTCGGGCCGCGCCGCCTCCGCCGCGCGGCCGCCGCCGGGGTCGGCGGCGAAGAGGCGCTGCCGGAGGCTCGCGTTGCGGAACTCCAGCTCGTCCAGCAGGGCCGTGAACGCCGGCAGGTCGTAGGGGCCGCGCCGCAGGTCGGCGGGGGCCACCGGCAGGTCCACGTCGCGGACCAGCTCGGTCAGCCGCCGGTTGAGCCGCACCGAGTCCAGCGCGGCGCGCAGCCGCTCCCCCGCCTTGCCCTTCACCTCGCCGGCGCGCTCCAGCAGGGCGTCGAGCGACCCGAACTCGCGGATCCATTTGGCGGCGGTCTTCTCCCCGATCCCCGGGATGCCCGGCAGGTTGTCGGACGGGTCGCCGCGCAGCGCCGCGAAGTCGGGGTACTGCGCCGGGGTCAGGCCGTACTTCTCCCGCACCGCCTCCGGCGTGTAGCGGATCATCTCCGACGCCGTCCGGTAGAAGTACAGGACGGTGACGCCGTCGCCGACGAGCTGGAGGACGTCCCGGTCGCCGGTGACGATCAGCACGTCCATGCCGTCGGCCTCCGCCGCCGCGGCGAGCGTCGCGATGACGTCGTCGGCCTCGTAGCCGGGCGCCCGCAGGACGGGCACGCCCATCGCGGCGAGCAGCCGGTCCAGGACGGCGAGCTGGCTGCCGAACTCCTCCGGCGACCGCGCCCGGGTCGCCTTGTACTCGGGGAACGCCTCGGTGCGGAACGTCCGGCGCGACACGTCGAACGCGACGGCCGCGTGCGTCGGGCGCTCGTCCCGCAGCACGTTGGCCAGCATGTTCGCGAACCCGTAGACGACGTTCGTCGGCTGCCCCGCCGTGGTGCTGAAGTTCTCCACCGGCAGCGCGTAGAACGCCCGGTAGGCCAGCGAGTGGCCGTCCAGGAGCAGCAGGCGGGGCCGGTCGGTCATGTCTCACATCCTGGCACCCGGGAAAGGGGCATGAAACGGCCGGACGGGGTGTTGGGAGCGACATGACGAAGATCGAACTGGGCCGGCTGGGGATCTGGCGGCCGTGGAACGCGCTGGATCCGGAGCTGGCCAAGGACGTCGAGGACCTGGGCTACGGCACGATCTGGATCGGCGGCTCGCCGCGCGGCGACCTGAGGATCGCCGAGCGGCTGCTGGCCGGCACCGACCGGATCGTCATCGCGACCGGCATCGTGAACATGTGGGCGACGCCGGCCGAGGAGGTCGCGGCGTCCACCCGCCGGCTGCGGGAGGCGTACGGCGACCGGTTCCTGCTCGGCGTCGGGATCGGCCACCCGGAGGCGACGCGGGAGTACCGCAGCCCGTACGAGACGATCGTCGGCTACCTGGACGCGCTGGACGCGGCGGGCGTCCCGGCGGAGTGGCGGGTACTGGCCGCCCTCGGCCCGAAAGTGCTGCGGCTGGCGGCGGAGCGCACCGCGGGCGCGCACCCGTACTTCACCACGCCCGAGCACACCCGCGAGGCGCGGGAGACGCTCGGCGCCGGGCCGCTCCTCGTCCCGGAGCAGAAGGTCGTGCTCGACACCGACGTCGCGCGGGCCGGCGCGACAGCGCGGGAGGCGGCCCGCATGTACCTGGGCCTGCGCAACTACGTGGGGAACTTCAAGCGGCTCGGCTTCACCGACGCGGACGTGGCGGACGGGGGCGGTGACGCGCTGATCGACGCGCTGATCGCGCAGGGCGACGCGGCGGCGCTGGCCGCGCGGGTGCGGGGGCACCTGGACGCGGGCGCCGACCAGGTGGCCGTCCAGGTGCTGGGCGACGGCGACCCGCGGCCCGCGCTGCGCGCGATCGCCGAGGCGCTGGGCTGAACGGGTGAGGGACGCGCCCGGAGCCGGGCGCGTCCCTCCCCTGGACGGGCTATCGGGTCGCGTAGATCCCGATCTCGTCCGGCACGGTCCGCTTCGCGGGCCGCGCCGGCGCGGCGCGCCTGGCCAGTTCGTTGCCGTTGACCGTCAGCGTGCTGTGCGCGAACAGCTGTGTGACGGCGGCGGTGGCGTCGATCATGTGGTCGAAGCCCGTCAGGTCGACGTTGTCGTAGCGGTCGCAGGCCGAGTGGTAGCACGGGTCGTAGGCCACTCCGGCCGTGCCGCCGTAGGCCTGTGCCTGCTCGGGCGTCTTGATGCCTTCGGCGCCGGTGAAGACGCCGCCCGCGGGGATGCCCGCGGTGATGAAGGCGTTGTAGTCGGACCGCCCGTTGAACGGCGTCGGGTCGGTGGCGAGGCCCCGGCCGGCGAAGTAGTCGTTGAACGCCTTCTCGATCGCACCGGACCCGGCGGGCGGCTCGACGTTGTTCTCGCCCGCGCTGTCGTCGCCGTCGTAGACGAAGTTCACGTAGTTGGGCGAAGCGAGCATGTCGAAGTCCAGCATCAGCGCGACCTTGTCGCGCTCGGCCTGCGGGAGGTTGTCGACGTAGTATTGGGAGCCGAGCAGGCCCTCCTCCTCCGCGCCCCAGAACGCGAACCGCACCTTGTTGCGGACCTCGGGGCCGAGCTTGCGGATCTGCTTCGCCATCTCCAGCAGCGTCGCGGTGCCCGAGCCGTCGTCGTTGATGCCGGGGCCCTCGGTGACGCTGTCGTTGTGCGCGCCGACGACCACGACGTTGTCGGCGCGTCCGCGCTTCGTGTCGGCGACGACGTTGGCCGCCTCGCGCTTCTCGTTGAGCACGGCGGTCGTCACGCGCAGTGTCACGCCGCCGTTGTTCGCCTGCTCGACCAGGGCCTTGCCGACCGCGTTGGTCGGGCCGATGACCGGGATGTCGTACGGGGTGGTCAGCGTGCCCGCGACGGGCCCCGGCTGGTCGGGGAGCTGGTAGATGACCACGGCGGACGCGCCCGCGGCGATGGCGTTGTCGGTCTTGACGGAGAAGAAGCAGCCGCCGCGCTGGATCAGCGCGATGTGGCCCGCGGGGAAGCCGGCGAAGTCGTCGGCCTCGCAGCCGCTGCCGTCCCCGGTGGCGCCGGAGTCGACCGGGGTCGCGGCGGCGGTGACGTCGCCCGACCCGGAGTACTGCAGGGTCGCGTAGTCGGTGCCGGGAGCGAACGTCTTCGCCTCGGGCGCGGTCTCGGCGAAGACCGGCTCGGCGGTCTCCTGCCAGAAGTCGAAGGTGAAGTTCTGGACGGTGGGCGTGTATCCGGCCCGCTTGAGCTGGTCCGCGATGTACTTGACGGTGATCTTGTTGCCGGGGAGCCCGGCGGCCCGGTTGCCGCCGTTGGCGTCGGCGATCTTCTGCAGGTTCAGCTGGTGGTGGCGGACGTTCTTCAGCGTGACCAGCTTGGCCAGCTCGGCGGGGGCGGGGGGAGCGGCCTCGGCGGGCACCGCCGCCAGGGCGGCGGCTGCGAGCGACAGCCCGGCCAGGGTCGCGAGCGCGGCTCTGCGCATGACTAGGTCTCCGTTTGTGGGGGGACGAAGCAACCCGAAGCCTGACACGCGTCAAATCACGCAACAAGACACGACTCAGCATCAAAACGGCCAATATTGGCCTCTTTTTGCGCTTGGTTAACAAGATCGACACACTTCGCGCGATTACCGTCCGTCTCGACCCGCTGTACCGCTCGTGTCGATCACCACGACCGGCGAGCGAACGCGTTTTCCAAGGTCAGGGACAGAATGGTGTTCGGGTGAACGCGCTGACCTGCGGAAACGGCGGCGGGCCCGGCACGGCCCCGGATCGCCCGCCGATTCCGCCCGCGGTCCCTCTCCGTGCTTCCCCGGATTCGAGTTCCAGCAGGTGAGGCCGCTGGCACCGGACAAATCGGCGTGAGTATGCTTCGTCAACCTTGCAGGTGGCCGCCGACGATCAGGAGTGGGCCGTTGTCGAGTCCCGAACAGGCGCGTCCGGATCAGGCTCGTCCGGATCAGGCGCGCCGAACGCACGGGCGTCCGCACACGCGTCCGATCGGGCGCCGGATCGTCCTCCTCCTGGCGGTGCCGCTGGTGTCGCTCGTGGCCGTGTGGACGTACGCGGCCGTCCCCGCGCTGGACGACGCGCTCCAGCGCAACGAGTACGCCGCGAGCCGCGACCAGTCCACCGAGCCGGCCGCCTTCGCCATGCAGTCGGTGCAGCAGGAGCGCGCCGCCGCGGTCGACGCGCTCACGTCGCCGTCCGCGGCGGCCTCGCAGAAGTTCCAGGAGGCCACCGGCAGGACCCAGCAGGCGGTGGCCGCCTTCCGCAAGGTGATGCTGGCCCCCGACGCCACGAGGCGCCTGACCGAGGCCGAGCTGCAGCGGACCCGGAACGCCGTCAACCAGCTCGACCAGCTGGCCAGCATCCGGTCGCAGATCACCGCGCGGAACGTGCCGCCGCTGGAGGCCATCAACGCCTACAGCACGGCCCTCGACAACACCGTCCGGCTGCTGACCACGCTGGTGACCCTCAACGACGTCGGCGTCTACCAGCACAGCAACGGCCTGCTGTACGTGTTCTGGGCGCGCGACTACATGCTGCGCGAGGACGCGCTGCTGACCGCGCTGCGCGGCGGCCGGCTGACGGCCGGCGCCCGCGCCGCGTTCGCCCGCTGGGCGGGCGTCCGCGCCGAGCTGATCGAACTCGGCTCGATCGGGCTCAGCGGGGACATCGCCAGGACCATGAGCGGGCTGGTGAACTCCCCCGCCTACACCGGCTACGTCGCGCTGGAGAACGCCGTCGTCCAGCACGGCAAGGCCCCCGACCCGCAGCAGTGGCGGGCCGCCGTCAACGCGGCCGGGCAGGTGTGGCTCGGCACCGTCGCCAAGACCGGCGAGCAGTTCCAGAACGACGAGGTCGCGCCCGCCAGCGACCGGATCATGCTGCGGGTCTACCTGGCGGGCGGCGTCGGGCTGCTCGCCGTCATCGCGTCCATCGTGCTGTCGCTGCTGTTCGCCCGCCGGCACGCCGACGAGCTGCGGCGCCTGCAGCGGTCGGCGCAGGAGCTGGCGAACGAGCGGCTGCCCCGCGTCGTCGCGCGGCTGCGGCGCGGCGAGCGGGTCGACCTGGAGGCCGAGACGCCCCGCCCGCCGAGCGGGCGGACCACGGAGGTCGCGCTGGTCGGCGAGGCGTTCGAGAGCGTCCAGCGGACGGCGATCAGCACCGCGATCGGCGAGGCGGAACTGCGCGCGAGCATCAACCGGGTCTTCGTCAACCTGTCGTGGCGCAGCCAGTCGCTGCTGCACCGGCAGCTGCGGCTGCTGGACCAGATGGAGCGGCGCGCCTCCAGCTCCGAGGAGCTGGACGACCTGTTCCGCCTCGACCACCTGACCACCCGCATGCGGCGGCACGCCGAGGGCCTGGTCATCCTGTCCGGCTCGCCGACCGTGCGCGCCTGGGACCGGCCCGTCGCCGCCGAGGACGTGGTGCGCGCCGCGATCGCCGAGGTGGAGGACTACACCCGCATCGAGGTGACCGGCGCGTCGTCGGCCGCCGTCACCGGCGACGTGGTCGCCGACGTCATCCACCTGCTCGCCGAGCTGATCGAGAACGCCACCGCCTACTCCCCGCCGACCACCGAGGTCACCGTCAAGGTCGAGACGGTCGCCAACGGGCTCGCGGTGGAGGTCGTCGACCGCGGCATCGGCCTGCACCCCGACGAGCTGGACGAGCTCAACCGGCGGCTCGCCAGCGCCGTCGAGTTCGACCTCGTCGACACCGAGCGGCTCGGCCTGTTCGTCGTCGCCCGGCTGGCCGCCCGGCACGACATCAAGGTCTCGCTGCAGCCGTCGGCGTACGGGGGCACGACCGCGATCGTCCTGGTCCCGCACGCCCTGGTGAGGCTGGACGAGCACTGGCAGCAGGCGATCGGCGATCCCGCGGTGACGCAGCCCGGCTTGTCCGGCGCGGACGCGCCCCGGCTCGGCCGCCCGATCCGCCCCGCGCTGCCCGGCCCGGCCGGCCCGCCGCGGCAGCCGGGCGCCCCGCCGGCGGAGCCGCCGCCCGTCTCCTTCAACGCAGCGGGCTCCTTCGACCAGCCGGACTCCTTCGACGCTCCAGGCGCCTTCGAGGAACCCGGCTCCTTCGAGACGCGGGGCTCCTTCGACGCCCGGGCGTTCGACGCGCCCGCCGTGTTCGACGCGACCGCCGCCTTCGATCCGGCGGCGCCCGCCGAGGCGCCCGGTCGCACCGATGGCCGGTCCCGGCCGCCGGAGCAGGAGCCGGAACCGGGGCAGGCAGAGGACAGCGAGGTCACCGGCCGGCTGCCGCGCCGGGTGCGGCAGCGCAACCTCGCACCTCAGCTGCGCAAACGTTCGGTGACCCGGCACTCGGAACCGGCCGAGCGGCCGGACGACGACTTCGAGGAGCCGAGTCCGGAGCTCAGCCGCGACCTGATGGCCTCGCTACAGTCGGGATGGCTGCGGGGCAGGGTCGCCGACGACGAACCGGGCGATCTCGATCCACGCGACGAATGGGGGGAATCATGACCCGGCAGGGCCACGCCACCGGCGAGCTCGACTGGCTGCTCGAGGATCTGGTGCAACGGGTCGGCGAGGTCCGCCAGGCCGTCCTGCTATCCCGGGACGGGCTGGTCATGGGCGCCTCGGGGAACGTCACCCGCAAGGACGCCGAGTTCCTCGCGGCGCTGTCGTCGGGCTTCCACAGCCTCGCCAACGGCGCCCGCGAGCACTTCCAGGCCAAGCAGGTGCGGCAGACCGTGGTGGAGCTGGACGACCGGCTGTTCTTCGTCATGCCGGCGGGCAACGGGAGCTGCCTGGCGGTGCTCAGCGACGCCGACGGCAACGCCGGGCTCGTCGCCTACGAGACCACCATGCTGATCAAGCGGGTGCGGCGGGCGCTGGCGGCGTCGCCGCGCACCCCGGCGCCCGAGGACGCGTCGCTGCGGCCGGGTGCCTCGGGCTGACCGGTCGTGGAGACTCCGAGAGAGCGCTGGATCGGGCGGGACGCCGGCCCGGTCGTGCGGCCGTACGCGGTGACCCGCGGGCGCACCCGCCCCCGCGGGCTCGTCGTCGACCTGGTGACGATCCTGGTCTCGACCGGCCGCACCCCGGGCGACCGGGTGTGGCTGTCCCGCGAGCAGCGGCGGCTGCTCGAGCTGTGCCGCCAGCCGTCCACGCCCGCCGACCTGGCCTCGGAGACCGACCTCCCGTACCGGGTCGTGCAGATCCTGCTGGAGGACCTGCACCAGTACGGCCTGATCGAAGAGGTCCCGCAGGCGGCGGAGCCGTCCGACCGCCCCGACCCCCGCATCCTGATGAGAGTGCTCGATGAACTTCGCCGTCTCTAACCCGTCCGCGACGCCGTACGCGCCGCACGACGACATCCCCACGCACACGCTGAAGGTGCTGGTGGCCGGCGGTTTCGGCGTCGGCAAGACGACGCTCGTCGGCGCGGTGAGCGAGATCCGGCCGCTGCGCACCGAGGAGACCCTCACCGACGCGTCCGTCGGGGTGGACGACCTCGGCGGCGTGGAGGGCAAGACGACCACGACCGTGGCGATGGACTTCGGCCGGCTGACGTTCTCCGGCGGCGTCCGGCTGTACCTGTTCGGGACGCCCGGCCAGGAGCGGTTCTGGTTCATGTGGGACCAGATCGCCTACGGGGCGGTCGGCGCGATCGTGCTGGTCGACACCCGGAGGCTCAGCACGAGCTTCGCGTCCATCGACTTCTTCGAGCAGCGGGAGATCCCGTTCATCGTGGCCGCGAACCAGTTCGACGGCGCCCGCCGCTACAGCGTGGACGAGATCCGCGCCGCCCTCGACGTCGACCCGGACGTGCCCGTCCTGATGTGCGACGTGCGGAGCCGCGAGGTGGCGAGGGGCGTGCTGATCGCGCTGGTCGAGCACGCCCTCCACGCGGCGCAGACCTAGCGCAGACCTAGCGCGGGCCTAGCCGGCGGGCCGGCCCGCCGCCATCCGGGCGACGATGAGGGACGCCAGCGCGGCGTAGGCGGCGGCGTCGTCCATCCCGGTCTCGGCCTTGATCTCGCCGCGGTGGATGGACTCCATCACCCGGCCCGCGACGGCGCCGACGAACGCCGCGTCGGCGTCCCCGGCGGCCTCCCGGACGAGCCCCCGCACGCGCCGGACCGCGAACCGCGTGTTCTGCTTGTAGATCTCGCGGGCGGGGGCGAAGGCGTCCAGGTCGGCGAAGAACGCGGGCGACGCGGGGGCCAGCTCCGCGGAGATCGCCCGCAGGTAGGCGCCGACCCGCTCGCGGGGCTCGGCGTCCGGGTCGAGCGCGGCCTCCACCCGCTCGGTCGCGCGGCGGAAGAACGCGCGCACCACGGCCGCGATGATCTGCTCGCGGCTCGCCGCCACCGCGTAGAGGGTGCTCTTCGAGCAGTGCAGGACGGCGGCCAGGTCGGCGACGCCCAGGTCGGCGAACCCGCGTTCGAGGAACACCTCCATCAGCCGCTCGACCAGGGCGTCCCGCCGCCGCGAGGCCCGCGTCGCCCGCTCGTCCACCGAGGTCATGACCTGGACAGTACCAAAACAGGTTCGCCAGTACCGCCTTTGGTACTGTTGGCGGGCCGAAAGGAGACCGCCCATGCCCGCCACCCGGCAGCTGCCGACCCCCGAGTCCGAGGACCTGATCGAGCTCACCCGCGACATCGCGGCGAAGGAGCTGGCGCCGCGCGCCGCGGACGCCGAGCGCACCGGGACGTTCCCCCGCGAGGTCTTCACGACGCTGGGCCGGGCCGGTCTGCTGACGCTGCCCTACCCGGAGGAGTTCGGCGGGGGCGGCCAGCCGTACGAGGTCTACCTCCAGGTCCTGGAGGAGATCGGCGCGGCCTGGGCGAGCGTGGGCGTCGGCGTCAGCGTGCACGCCCTCTCCTGCTTCCCCCTCTTCGCCTACGGCACCGACGAGCAGCGCGCGCGGTGGCTCCCCGGCATGCTCTCCGGCGAGCGGCTCGGGGCGTACTGCCTCTCCGAGGCGCACGCCGGTTCCGACCCGGCCGCGATGCGTGCCAGGGCCCGCCGCGATGGTGACTCCTACGTCCTCAACGGCGCCAAGGCGTGGACCACCCACGGCGGCAAGGCCGACTTCTACACCGTCATGGCCCGCACCTCCGACGAGAAGGCGCGCGGCATCTCCTGCTTCCACGTCCCCGCCGGCACCCCGGGCCTGGAGTTCGACGAGCCCGAGGACAAGATGGGCCTGATGGGCTCCACCACCGCGACGGTCCGCCTGGTGGACGCCCGCGTCCCCGCCGGCAACCTCCTCGGCGACGAGGGCCAGGGGCTGTCCATCGCCCTCGCCGGCCTGGACGCGGGCCGCCTCGGCATCGCCGCCGTCGCCACCGGCCTCTCCCAGGGCGCCCTCGACACGGCGGTCGCCTACGCCAAGGAGCGCGAGGCGTTCGGCAAGGCGATCATCGACCACCAGGGCCTCGCGTTCGTCCTCGCCGACATGGCCGCCGCCATCGAGTCGGCCCGCGCCACCTACCTGTCCGCCGCCCGCCTGAAGGACGCCGGCCGCCCCTACGGCCGCGAGGCGTCGATCGCCAAGCTGGTCGCCACCGACAACGCCATGAAGGTCACCACCGACGCCGTCCAGGTCCTCGGCGGCGCCGGCTACACCCGCGACTTCCCGGTGGAGCGCTTCATGCGCGAGGCCAAGGTCATGCAGATCTTCGAGGGCACCAACCAGATCCAGCGCCTCGTCATCTCCCGCCACCTCGCGCGGTAAGGCCGAGGGACGGGCCCGGCGGCCCGCACCGAGGCGGACCGCGCCGCCATCCGGCGGATCCTGTACCGGTCGCTGGAGGAGTCGTTCGACGTCGCCGGGGTCTCCTGGGCCGCGTGCCACCACGAGGACCGCGGCGACGGCGTGCTGCTCGTCGTCCCGCCCGGGGTCCCGGCGAGCGCGCCGGCGGACCCGCTGGTGCGGGCGTTCGCCGAGCGCATCGGCCGGCACGACGGAGGCGCGGCGGAGGCCCGCCGGTTCCAGGTGCGAGTCGCGGTCGACACGGGCCCGGTGCTCGCCGCCCCGGACGGGGTCACCGGGGCGGCGCTCGCCCGCGCCGCCCGGCTGCTGGGCGCGGACGTGCTGCGGCGGCGGCTGGCGTCCGGCTCCGCGGTCCTCGGGCTGATCGTCTCCTCGGCCGTGCACCGGACGGTCGGCGCCACCGGGCAGGGGTTCGAGCGCGTCGAGGTGGACGACGCCGCGTCCGGCACCGCCTGGCTCCGGCTCTACCCGGCGCCCCGCCCGGGAACGGGGGCATGACCCGCGAGGCCGTGTCTCACGCGGGCCATGCCGATCCCGGAGGCGTCCGGGCTAGAGCCGGACGTACTCGTAGTCGAACGGGCGGCCGTTGATGCCGTTGCGGGGCGGGGCGATCCACGCGGCGATCTTGCCGCGCTCGTGGACGGGCCGCATCAGCGACCGGACGTGGGTCTTGTCGACCTCCGTCGGAAGCCAGGCGCCCACGCGCCTCTCCCACTCGCCGGCGGACAGGATCTCGCCCCGCGGGGTCGCCTCGATGCCGGCGAACGCGCCGACCTTCCGGTTGAAGGCGACGTGCGGCAGGTAGAGGCGCTGCGGCAGGCCCGCGCCCTCCAGGATGCGGTTCCACCGGTTGACGCCGCTCTGGCAGTCGGAGATGTACTCGCGGCGCAGGTCGGTGTTCAGGCCGGTCAGCGCGGCGACCTCCCGCTGGGCGATGGCGCCGTCGACCAGGGCGTCCACCATGACGGCGTCGTCGGTGAGGCGGTGGTCGTCCTTGCGCCGGTCCTCCATCCACCGGCCCTTGAGCCCGGCCGTGTAGTAGTTGGCGACGTTGCTGGACGTCTCGGAGCCGAACAGGTCGAGCGACACCGAGTAGTGGAAGTTCAGGTACTTCTGGATGACGTCGAGCGAGATCGCGCCGTGCGGGGTGACGTCGTCGGTGTCGTGCTCCTTCATGAGCTGGACGGTCCGCTCCACCACGCGGTCGATGCCCGTGGTGCCGACCATCATGTGGTGGGCCTCTTCCTTGAGCATGAACTCGCAGGTCCGCGACAGGGGGTCGAAGCCGGACTCCTTCAGCGTGCCGAGCTGGTACTTGCCGTCCCGGTCGGTGAAGTAGGTGAACATGAAGAAGGAGAGCCAGTCGGGCGTCTCCTCGTTGAACGCGCCCAGGATGCGGGGCGACTCCTCGCTGCCGGAGTTGCGGTGCAGGAGCTCCTCGGCCTCCTCGCGCCCCTCGCGTCCGAAGTAGGCGTGCAGGAGGTACACCATCGCCCACAGGTGGCGGCCCTCTTCGACGTTCACCTGGAACAGGTTGCGCAGGTCGTACAGGCTGGGCGCGGTGGCGCCGAGGTTGCGCTGCTGCTCGACGGACGCCGGCTCGGTGTCGCCCTGGATCACGATCAGCCGCTGGAGGTCGGCGCGGTACTCCCCCGGCACCTTCTGCCAGGCGGGCTCGTCCTTGTGCGCGCCGAAGCCGATGCGCCGGTCGCCGTCGCGCTCGGCGAGGAAGATGCCCCACCGGTAGTCCTTCATGGCGACGTGCCCGAAGTGCGCCCAGCCCTCGCGGCCGACGTTGACGGCCGTGCGCAGGTAGACGTCCCGCGCCGGCAGGGTCGGCCCCATCGACTCCCACCAGTGCAGGAAGTTCGGCTGCCACGACTCCAGCGCCCGCCGCAGGCGCCGGTCCTCGTGCAGGCCGACGTTGTTCGGGATCTTCTCGGTGTAGTCGGCGGCGCCCGCCCTGCCGGTCCCCACGGGTCACACTCGCTTTCGGTCGAAGTCGGCGCGCCGCCCGGTGCCGTAGCGCCGCAGGGCGCCGTCGGGGCCGGACGCGTTCGGACGGGTGAAGATCCAGTTCTGCCAGGCGGTGAGCCGGCCGAAGATCTTGGTCTCCAGGGTCTCCGGGCCGGGGAAGCGGTAGTTGGCCTCCAGCCCGGTCAGCGCGTCGGGGCTGAAGCTCCCCCGCTCCTCGACCGCGATGCGGACCTCCTCGTCCCAGTCGATGTCGTCGGGCGCGAACGTGACCAGGCCGAGGCGCTCGGCGTCGGCGGCCTCCAGGGGCTTGCCGGCCGCGTCGCGGACGGCGCCGAGGGCCTCGCCGTCGCCGAGGAAGCGGGTCTCCAGGCGGGTGAGGCCGTTGCCCATCGGGAGCGGGCCGAGGTTCATCGCGGCCACGGTGAGCGCGGCCGGGTCGGCGTCCGGGTCGACGTCCTCGAAGACGCCGTCGAGCTGGTAGGTGCGGTCGGCGGCGAGCGCGACCTCCAGCAGCGAGCCGGCGAAGCAGCCGCCCGGCTCGATCAGGGCGATGAGGCTGCGGCTGGTGACGTCCAGCCGCTTCAGGGTCCGCTTGAGGTAGTGGACGATCTCGTTGGCGAGCCAGTCGCCGGCGTTGTCCAGCAGGAGCCGGTCATGGGCGAGGACGTGCTCGGCCTCGCCGGTCGTGCGGAACACCCAGGTGCCGAGTTCGAGCTCGTTGGTGCGCAGGTCGAGGATCAGGTCGTCGAGCTCGCGGGTCATGGCGAGCGTCCAGAAGTCCGCGCGGTGGAAGTCCGCCGGGGGCGCGTCCGGGCCGGCGATCGTGATCTCGACGGCGCCCGCGCCGCGGTCCAGGGTCGCCGACACGTGCCGGTAGGAGACGGACGTGGCGGTCCGCTCCTTCTCCAGCGGGGTCAGCGCGACGCCCTCGGCGCCGGCCGGGCGGGACGAGCGCGCCGCCAGCTCCCCGGCGCGTTCCGCGACCGTCGCGTCCCAGGACGTGCGGGGGACGGCCTCGTCGACCAGCCGCCACGCGACGGCCTTCCTGCCGCCGAGCCCCTCGGCCTTGGTGGAGAAGTAGTCGGCGCGGTCGCGGCGCACGCGCCGCTTGTCCGACACCCGGGTCAGCCCGCCCGTCCCGGGCAGGACGCCGAGCAGCGGCAGCTCCGGCAGCGACACGGCGGTGGACCTGTCGTCCACGAGCATGATGTGCTCGCAGGCGAGGGCCAGCTCGTACCCGCCGCCGGACGCGGTGCCGTTCACGGCCGCCAGGTAGGTCTGGCCGGAGTTCGCCGTCGCGTCCTCGATGCCGTTGCGCGTCTCGTTGGTGAACTTGCAGAAGTTGACCTTCCAGGAGTGCGGGGACGCGGCCAGCATCCGGATGTTGGCGCCCGCGCAGAAGATCTTCTCCTTGCCGCTGGTGATCACCACGGTCCGCACCCCCGGATGCTCGAACCGCAGCCGCTGGACGGCGTCGTACAGCTCGATGTCCACGCCCAGGTCGTAGGAGTTGAGCTTCAGCTCGTAGCCGGGGACCAGGCCGCCCTGCTCGTCCACCGCCATTGTGAGGGTGGCGACCGGGCCGTCGACGTCCAGGCTCCAGTGCCGGTAGCCGGACGGCTCCACCCGGAACTCCACGTGCGGGCCGGTGCCCATGAGATGTCCTTCCGCCGGGGTCGTCTCCACCATGCTCCACAGATTGTGTTTTACTCGTCAATAGTTTGTAGCATATTGGTCCGTGCGGCCGCCCGGGACGAGGGCGGCTCCGCGGGGTCAGGGCGTGCCGAGCATCGTCGCGGCCAGCTCCCGGACGGCGAAGCGGCGCAGCTTCCCGGTCGGCGTCGTGGGCAGCTTGTCCAGGATCAGCACCTCGCGCGGACGCTTGAACGACGCGAGCCCCGCCCGGCAGAACTCGATCAGCTCCGCCGGCGCGGCCGACGCGCCCTCCTTGAGGACGACGGCGGCGACCGGCTTGTCCAGGCCGTCGGCGTCCGGCAGCCCGACGACCGCGGCCATCGACACCGCCGGATGCTCCAGGAGCCGCCCCTCCACCTCGGCGGGCGACACCCAGATCCCGCCGGCCTTGAGCATGTCGCCCGTCCGGCCGAGGCAGGTGTAGTAGCCGTCCTCGTCCACCACGTAGGTGTCGCCGGTCCGCAGCCACTCGCCCTGGAAGACCTTGCGGGTGGTGTCCGTGCGGCACCAGTACCCGGTCGCGATCGACTCGCCCTTCACCAGCAGCGAGCCCGGCGTGCCGGGCTCGACGTCGGCGCCGTCGCCGTCCACGATCCGCAGCTCGTAGCCGGGGACGGCGGTGCCCGTGGTCCCGGGGCGGACCCGGCCCGGACGGTTCGACAGGAAGATGTGCAGGCACTCCGTCGACCCGATCCCGTCGATGATCTCCACGCCGTACCTGGCGGTGAAGCGGCGGCACAGCTCGGCCGGCAGCGGCTCGCCCGCCGACACCGCCAGCCGGACGGACGCGAATGCCTCCGCCGGCACGTCCGCGTTCAGGAGCGCGGCGAAGAAGGTGGGCACCGCGAAGAACAGCGTCGGGCGGTACTCGGCCAGCCGCCCGGCCACCGACGCGGGCGTCGGCCGGTCCGGGTCCAGGATCGTGGTGGCGCCGGCGGCGAGCGGGAAGAACAGCGAGTTGCCGATGCCGTAGGCGAAGAAGAGCTTGGCGACCGAGTAGCAGCGGTCCTCCGGGGTGATGCCGAGGACCTGGCGGCCGTAGGTCTCCACGACGTGCCGGATGTTGGCGTGCCGGTGCATCGCGCCCTTCGGCTTGCCGGTCGTCCCGGACGTGTAGAGCCACAGAGCACTGGAGTCGTCCGAGGTCAGGTACGGGTCGACGGGCTTGCCGCCGCGCTCCCGCCCCTCCCGGACCAGGTCCTCGAAGGGCCCCACCCGCACGCCGGGCGGCGCCTGCAGAACGGCGCCCCCCTCCACCGCCACGTGCCGGACACCGGGCGCCTGCGCGAGCGCGGCCTCCGCCGCCACCGCGAACCGGTCGCTGACCAGCAGCACCCTGGCCCGCGCGTCGTTCAGCAGCGCGGCCAGCTCGGCGCCCGTCAGCATCGTGGAGACCGGCACCGGGACGGCCCCTAGCCGCATCGCGCCCAGGATCGCGGCGGCCATGGACGGGCCGTCCGCCATGAACAGCACGACCCGCTCCTCGCCGCGCAGCCCCCGCGCCTCCAGCCCTGCCGCGATCTGCTCGGAGAGCTCGGCCAGCTCGGCGTAGCCGAGATCGCCCCCCGGCCCGGTGACGGCCGGCCGGCCGCCGGTATCCGCCCGGGACGCGGCCTGGAGCAGGTACGCGGAGGCGTTGAAGGCGTCGGGCACGGCCGGTGCGGTCGCCGTCTCAGCGGTCATCGGGGTCTCCAGTCGCCGGGAACCGAGGCACTCATGCTCTACATGGTCAAAACGCTAGTCAATAGTTCTGTGGAATGATGGCCGGTCGCGCGCCCCCGCGCGCGATACTGGACAGCGTTCCATGGACGGCCGCGCCCCAGAAGGGCTCGGGAGGAGGGGCACATGGCCCGATCCGGCGAGGACGCGGCGCATCCGCGGCCCCAGTTCCGGCGGCGGCGCGAGCTGGGCGCGGCGAGCGCGCGGTCGCTGCTGCTGACCGTGCTGGGCGAGTTCGTCCTGCCCGGCGGCGAGCCGGTCTGGACGGCGGCGTTCCTGCGGGCGCTCGGGCTGCTCGGCGTGGAGGAGAAGGCCGTCCGGCAGGCGCTCGCGCGCAGCGCCGCCGAGGGCTGGCTCGCCGGGGAGCGGCACGGCCGCCGCACCGCCTGGCGGCTCACCCCGGCCGGAGAGCGGCTACTCACCGACGGCACCGACCGCATCTACGGCTTCGGCGGCCCGGTCGGCGACTGGGACGGGCGGTGGCTGCTGGTCCTCGCGACCGTCCCGGAGACCAACCGCAAGCTCCGCCACCTGCTGCGGACGCGGCTCGCCTGGAACGGGCTCGGCAACCTCTCCCCCGGCGTGTGGGTCAGCCCGCACCCCGAGCGAGAGCCGGAGGTCCGCGGGGTGCTCGCCGAGATCGGCGTCGCCGAGACCTCCACCCTGTTCACCGGTCGCCTCGGCGACCTGGCCGAGGCACGGCGCGTGGCCCGGCAGGCGTGGGACCTCGACGAGATCGAACTCGCCTACGAGGACTTCCTCGACGCCGTCGGCGCGCTGCGTCCCGCCGACGACCCCGGCACGTTCGCCGCGCACGCGAGGCTCGTCCAGGAGTGGCGCCGGTTCCCGTTCCTCGACCCGGGCCTCCCGGCGGAGCTGCTCCCGGACGACTGGAGCGGCTCGCAGGCGTTCGCGCTCTTCCACGAGCGCCACGACGCCTGGCGCCCCGTCGCCGACCGGCAGTGGAAGGCGATGAGCGCCTGACCGGCGCCTCCGGGGCCGGAGACGTCCCCGGGTCGGCGCGCCTAGGCCGGCGGGGTGAGTCTCAGCAGGTTGACGGTGCCCTCGGCGACGACGCGGTCCTTGTCGTCGGTGATCGTCGACTGCCAGGTGACATGGTCGCCCACCCGGTCGACCGGGTGGGCGCGGGCCACCAGCCGCCCGGCGCGCACGGCGCGGATGAACCGCGTGTGGTTGCTGATCCCGACGACCTGGCTGTCGAGGCCGACGGTGATGGCGGCGCCCATGCTGCACACCGTCTCGGTGATGGCGCAGTACACGCCGCCGTGGACGATCCCGTACGCCTGCATGAGCTTGTCGGTGACCTCGAGTTCGGCCACGACCTCCCGCTCGGACGCCTCGGTCACGACGAGTCCGAGCGTCTGGTCGAGCGGGCCCGCGTAATCGATGCGCTCTGCGGTCATGCCCCAGAAGCTATCCAGGCGCCGAAATCCCCGTCAACGCGGGTGTAGGAGGCGCCCCGCCGGGAAGTCGGGAGAAGGTTCGTCAGCGCGGACGGGAGGTCCCATCGATGAGCAGCTTGGTCGGACGGAACCTGCTCGCGGGAGCCGAGCCCGACGTCGCCGCCAACGCCGGCCACACCGACGCCCCTCCGCGGATGGGCTTCTTCACCGACACGTCGGTCTGCATCGGCTGCAAGGCGTGCGAAGTGGCCTGCAAGGAGTGGAACGCCATTCCCGAGGACGGCCTGGAGTTCACCGGCATGTCCTACGACAACACGCAGGGGCTCGGCGCCGACACCTGGCGGCACGTCGCCTTCATCGAGCAGGGCAAGCCGATGGGGCACGCCGAGGCCGGCGTCGACCACGGCGAGGCACCGGGGGTGGCGGGCGGGGGCGGGACCGACCTCCGCTGGTTGATGGCGTCGGACGTGTGCAAGCACTGCACGCACGCCGCCTGCCTGGACGTGTGCCCCACCGGGTCGCTGTTTCGCACCGAGTTCGGCACGGTCGTCGTCCAGGAGGACATCTGCAACGGCTGCGGCTACTGCGTGTCCGCCTGCCCGTACGGGGTCATCGACCAGCGCAAGGACGACGGGCGGGTCTGGAAGTGCACGCTGTGCTACGACCGGCTCGGCGCGGGGCAGGAGCCGGCCTGCGCGAAGGCGTGCCCGACCGACTCCATCCAGTTCGGGCCGCTGGAGGAGCTGCGCGAGCGGGCCGCGATGCGCGTCGAGCAGCTCCACGGGCTGGGCGTCGAGGACGCCCGCCTCTACGGGCACGACCCGGACGACGGCGTCGGCGGAGACGGCGCGTTCTTCCTGCTGCTCGACGAGCCGGAGGTGTACGGGCTCCCGCCGGACCCGGTCGTCACCACGCGCGACCTGCCGGCCATGTGGCGGAACGCGGGCCTGGCGGCGGTCGCGCTGGCCGGCGGTCTCGCCGCGGTCTTCGCCGCCCACGGCCGCGGCGGAGGTGCCCGGTGAGCGAGGCGGAGGTGGGCAGGGACGGCATGCGCGGCGCGCGGCCCGGCCGGGAGGCGCAGGTCGGCAGGGGGCTGCGGGGACGGGACGGCCGCAGGCGGGGCGGCGGGCGCGGCGGGCGCGGCGGGCGCGGCGGGCGCGGCGGGCGCGGCGGGCGCGGCGGGCGCGGCGGGCGCGGCGAGAAGGCGATGGTGCCGGAGGCCGAGTTCACCTCCTACTACGGCCTGCCCGTCCTGAAGCCGCCGGTCTGGAAGGCGGCCGACGTCGCGGCGTACCTCTTCCTCGGCGGGCTGGCCGGCGCCGGCTCGACGATGGCCGCGGCCGCGCAGCTCACCGGGCGGCCCGCCGCCGCGCGGGCGCTGAAGATCTCCTCGCTGGCCGCCATCGCGGGCTCCACGGCCGCGCTGATCCACGACCTCGGGCGCCCGGAGCGGTTCTCCAACATGCTGCGGGTGATGAAGCCGACCTCGCCGATGAGCGTGGGCTCCTGGGTGCTGGCCGCCTACGGGCCCGCGGCGGGCGGCGCGGCCGTCCTGGACGCGGCGGGGATCCTCCCGCGGCTCGGCGGCGCCGCCACCGCCGCGGCCGCCGCGCTCGGTCCCGTCGTGACGGTCTACACCGCCGTGCTGATCGCCGACACCGCGGTCCCCGCGTGGCACGAGGGAAGGCGCGAGCTGCCGTTCGTCTTCGCCGGCTCGGCCACGACCGCCGCGGCCGGGATGGCGCTGGTCGCGGCGCCCGTCCGGGAGACGGGACCGATGCGCACCGCAGCCGTGGCCGGGGCGCTCCTGGAGCTGGCCGCGGCCAAACTGCTGGAGCGCCGAGCCGGACTGGCCGCCGAGCCGTACAAGAGGGGCAAGGCCGGCCGGTTCATGCGCGCGGGCGAGATCCTGTCGGCCGCGGGCACCGCCGGGAGCGTGCTGCCGGCCGGGCGCGGCCGCGCGGCGGCGGCGCTCAGCGGGGCGGCGCTCCTGGCGGGCTCGGCCTGCACGCGTTTCGGCATCTTCCACGCCGGGATCCAGTCCGCCGAGGACCCCAAGTACACCGTCGTTCCCCAGCGGGAACGCGTCGACGCGCGCGGCACGGAGGCGACCGCCTGACACCTGTCGCCTTTCTGCAAGTTAGTTGAAATCTTGCGCAAACTCTTGACGAGGCTGCAAGAAGAGAGCATTCTCACGGTGCTCGCGGACGGCCGTCCCCACCCCCTCCAGACGCCCGCCAGGCGCCCCGTGACAGGAGTTCGCCGCAATGCCAGCCAACGACGCGCAACGCGCACCCGCCCCCCGCACACGACCCCCGCGCCGCCGGGCGCTGCTCGCCGCCGGCGCGCTCGTGCTCGGCGGGCCGGCGCCCGCCGCCGCACTGCTCCCCGGCTCCCCCGCCCGCGCCGCCGCCTCCCTCAACGGCGGCGACGTCACCGCCAACCTCTGGGAATGGAACTGGCCGTCGGTCGCGGCGGCCTGCACCGGCCACCTCGGGCCCGCCGGGTACGGCGCCGTCCAGGTCGCACCGCCCGCCGAGTCGGTCAGCCTCGCCAGTACGAGCGAAGGCGCGCACCCGTGGTGGGAGGTCTACCAGCCCGTCTCCTACGGCCTCACCAGCCGGCTCGGCACCCGCGCCCAGTTCGCCGCCATGGTCACTGCCTGCCATGGCGCGGGCGTCCGCGTCTACGTCGACGCCGTCATCAACCACATGGCGGGCCGCAACAACACGGTCGACACCACCTACGGCGGCTCGACGTTCGATCCCCCCGGGTTCTCCTACCCGGCCGTCCCGTACGCCTACGGCGACTTCCACCACGCCAATGACGGCTACTGCAACGACGACGACGCGGGCATCGACGACTGGAACAACACCTCGGAGGTGCAGAACTGCGAGCTGGTGGCGCTGTCGGACCTCAAGACCCAGGCGGGCGACGTCCGCGAGAAGATCGCCGGCTACCTCAACGACCTCATCGGCCTCGGCGTGGACGGGTTCCGGATCGACGCCGCCAAGCACATCGCGCAGAGCGACTTCGCCGCCATCAAGGGGATGCTCCGCACCACGACCGCCGAGGGCAAGGCGCCCTACATCGCGCAGGAGGTCTTTCCGGGCGCGAGCAACTCCGAGTTGAGGCCGGCCGCGTTCACGGCGAACGGCGACGTGCTCGGCTTCGCCTACGCGCAGGGCCTGAAGGCGCAGTTCCAGAACGGGACGCTGGCGAACCTGTCGGGCATCCCGTCGTGGTCGCTGGACGCGGGCAGCGGCCAGACGTACGCGATGGTCACCAACCACGACACCGAGCGGGACGGGTCGACGCTCACCTACAAGAACGGCTCCGACTACGTGCTGGCCAACTACTTCCTGCTGGCCTACCCGTACGGGAGGCCGGCGGTCTACGACGGGTTCGCCTGGTCGTCCGCCGGGCAGTCGCCGCCCGCGAACGCAGGCGGCTTCGTGACGGACGCCGACTGCGCGAGCGGCTGGCAGTGCCTCACGCGGTCGACCGGGATGAAGGGCATGGTCGGCTGGCGCAACGCGACCGCGTCCGCCACGACGGTGTCCGACTTCACCGCCACCGCCGGCGACGTCATCGGGTTCAGCCGCGGCTCGAAGGGCTGGATCGGGCTGAACGACTCGTCCGGCCCGTCCACGGCGTCCTACCGGACCGGGCTCGCGGACGGCGTCTACTGCGACGTCATCACCGGCGGCCTCGGCGAGAACGGGTGCGCGGGGACGGCGGTCTCGGTGTCCGGCGGCAGCGCGACCGTGACCATCCCCGCGCACGGCGCGGTCGCGATCCACGTGAACGCCAGGGCGGGCGCGACGCCGACCTCCACCACCACCCCCACGAGGCCCGCGAGCGTCTCGGACGCGTTCAACGTCCACGCCGCCACGACCTGGGGGACGAGCGTCTACGTCGTCGGCGACATCCCGGCGCTCGGCTCGTGGGACACGTCCAAGGCCGTCCAGCTCTCCTCGGCCGGCTACCCGACCTGGAGCGGCACGGTCACCCTGCCCGCCAACACCAGGATCGAGTACAAGTACATCAAGAAGACCGACGCGGGCGCCGTCACCTGGGAGAACAGCGCGAACCGCGGTTACACGACCGGAACGTCCACCCACACCGCCAACGACACCTGGAGATAGCCCGCTCCCCCAGGGCCGGCCTCCTCGTGTGCGGAGGCCGGCCCTCCGCGCCCGTCCTCCCCCACCGCATACCCCACCGCATATTTCCACCGACGTGGGGCAGGTCACAGAAGTCAGACTCCAGATCGCGTCACGTTCAGAGGTGCCCGGCGCGTCTACCTCTGTGGCGGCACCGGCGCGGAGGGCGGGGAGGCGGCATGGAAAGCGTGGCCAGAAAGCACGACCTGACGATGCTCTACGCCGCGTACGACGCGTTCCGCCGCGACGCGGCCCGGCTGGAGGCCGCGCCCCTGCCCGCGGGAGCGGCCCTCGCCAACAGCTGGTCCCTGTTCACCTCGCACTGGCGGCTCCAGGACAACGCCGAGAAGCGGGCCCTGTGGACGGTCATGTACGCCAAGGACGCCGACGCGCCGGGCCGGGTCGGCGCCGTCCTCGACTCCCTCGCGGTGCGGACGCTCCGCGTCGTCCCGCTGATCGACGGCGTGGACACGGCCCTGGAGCTCCATGACCGCCTCATGTTCGCCCACTACGCGCGGGAGCTGCGCGCCTCCCTGGACGCCGTCCTGGACTTCAAGGAGTCGAACGTCCTGCCGCTGATCCAGGAGACGCTGACGCCCTACGAGTGGGGCACCTTCGACGTGGAGTTCCGCCGCGAGCTGGGCGTCCGGGGGCTCGGGGTCTTCCTGCCGTGGCTGCTGGACGACGCCCCGGAGCCCACCCGCCGCGCCGTGCTGCGGCTGCTGCCGCCGCCGATCCGGCTGTGCTACCGGTTCACCTGGCGCCCGCGCTACCGGCGCCGCAGCCACCTGGCCGTGCCCGCCTACTGAAGGGCCCGCCTGCTGAAGGGCCCGCCTGCCGAACGGCCCGCCCATTGAAGGGCCCGCCCGCTGAGGCGCCCGCCCCTGGGCCGACCCCCGCTGAGGTGTCCGCCGCCCCCGCCGCTGTGACGCGATGCACAGCAGGCGATGTCACATTTGCCCGTCTCGTTCAGTCTCATCCACAGAAGCGCGACATGCCGGATTCTCGCGACGAAGGGATGCAGACGATGGCCGGACTCACGGACGCCTCGGCGCGGGCGCTGGACGAGCGGCTCGGCACCACCGGGTTCGCCCGCAGGGCGCTGCGCAAGGCGTTCCCGGACCAGTGGAGCTTCCTGGTCGGCGAGATCGCGATGTACTCCTTCGTGATCATCCTGCTGACCGGGGTGTACCTCACGCTGTTCTTCTCGCCGAGCATGCACGAGGTCGTCTACGACGGCTCCTACACGAAGCTGAAGGGCGTCGAGATGAGCGAGGCGTACGCCTCCACACTCAAGATCAGCTTCGACGTGCGGGGCGGGCTGCTCGTCCGGCAGATCCACCACTGGTCGACGCTCATCTTCATGGGCGCGATCCTCGTCCACCTGCTGCGGAACTTCTTCAGCGGCGCGTTCCGCAAGCCCCGCGAGCTGAACTGGCTGATCGGCGTCGCCATGTTCGTCCTCGTCATGTTCAACGGGCTGTTCGGGTACTCGCTGCCGGACGACCTGCTGTCCGGCACGGGCCTGCGCATCCTGGAGGGCGTCACCGCGGGCATCCCGCTCGTCGGCTCCTACCTGGTGATGTTCCTGTTCGGCGGGGAGTACCCGGGGACCGCCATCATCCCGCGCCTGTACATCATCCACGTGCTGCTGATCCCCGGCCTGCTGGCGGCGCTCATCCCGCTGCACGCCATCGTGCTGACCTGGCGGCAGACGCACACGCAGTTCCCCGGCAAGGGCAGCACGAACACGACCGTCCGCGGCTACCCGTTCTTCCCGGTGTTCATCGCCAAGACCACGTCCCTGTTCCTGTGGGTGCTGGGCGTGACGACGCTGCTGGCGGCGTTCGTCCAGATCAACCCGGTCTGGCTGTTCGGCCCGTACGACCCGGGCGCGATCAGCTCCGGCTCGCAGCCCGACTGGTACATGGGCTGGCTGGAGGGCGCGCTGCGGATCATGCCGGCCTGGGAGGTCACCGCGTGGGGCCACTCGGTGCCGCTGAGCGTGCTCGTCCCGGCGCTCGTCGTCCCCGGGGTGCTGTTCACCGGCCTCGCCGCCTACCCGTTCCTGGAACGCTGGGTGACCGGCGACCACCGCATCCACCACCTGCTGGACCGGCCCCGCGACGTCCCCGCCCGGACGGGCATCGGCGTCGGCGGCATGGTCTTCTACGGGACGCTGTGGCTCGCGGGCGGCAACGACGTCCTCGCGCACCGGTTCGACGTCCCGCTGTTCTGGACGACCTGGTTCTTCCGGTTCCTGATCGTCCTCGGGCCGGTGCTCGGCTACATCGTTGCCTACCGGATCTGCGTCGGCCTGCAGCGCCGCGACCTCGGCCTGGTCCGGCACGGGCTGGAGACGGGGATCATCCGCCGGTCGCCGGACGGCGGGTTCGGCGAGGTCGAGCGGCACCTGCCGGACGAGGCGATCGCCGCGATCACCGACCCGCGCCCGGCCGTCGCCGTCGACCTGGACGTCCCGCCGCCCGTCGACGGGATCGACAGCCCGCGCGGCCGCACCGCCGCGGGCCGGCTCCGCGCCGCGCTCAACCGCCGGTTCCGGGCGGACCTGGCCGTCGTCCCCGAACGCCCCCGTCCCGACTCCGGCGGCGACCGCCCCGCGATCGACGAGAAGGCCCCCACCTGACGCCGGGCGGGCGGTCAGCCCTTGAAGAGGTGCCCGATCACCGGGGCGGCGACCGCCACGGGGTCGTCGCCCAGGTCGGGCGGCAGCGCGCCGCTGAGCCACAGGTGCGCGAACCCGTGCACGATCGACCAGGCGGCGATGCCGCGCGTCCGGTCGTGCTCGGGGCCGCCCGGCGCGGCGTCCCGGACGCCCTCGGCGAGCACCCGGCCCGCGCGGGCGCGGGCCGCGGCGAGGTCGGGGTCGTCCGCGCGGTAGAGGCCGGGGCTGAACATCACCTCGAAGTGCGCCCGGTGGGTGACGGCGAACCGGACATAGGCGAGGCCCACCGCGTGCAGGCCGCCGCCGGCCGCCTCCAGGGCGTCCGCGAACAGGGCGTACCCTTCGGCGGCGACGGCGGTCAGCAGGCCCGTCTTGTCGCCGAAGTGGTGGGCGGGCGCGGCGTGCGACACCCCGGCGCGCCGGGCCAGTTCGCGCAGGCTCCACCCGGCCGGGCCCGACTCGGCGGTCGCCGCGACGGCCGCCTCCATGATCGTCCGCCGGAGGTCACCGTGGTGGTAGCCGTCGCCGCTCATCCCGCGAATCCTAGTGCGGGGGCCGCCCGGCCCGCCGTCCGCGCGCCGGTCGTCCGGGCGCCGGTCGTCCGCGCGTCAGTCGTTCTCCTTGCCGAACTCGCGGAGGCGGGGCAGGTCGACCACGGTGATCCGGCGCCAGCCGGTGCGGATCAGCCCCTCGCGGCGCAGGCCGTTGAGGGCGCGCGCGACGGTCTCCCGGGACGCGTCCATCCAGCTGCCCAGCTCCTCCTGCGACAGCGGCGGGCCGATCTCGATCGACCCGTCCGGCGCGGGCGGGACGTGGTGGGCCGACATCTCGGCGAGGTCGGTCAGCAGCGCGGCGAGGCGCTGCGGGCCGCGGCTCGTGACGTGCGCGGTGAGCCGCCGGTCGGAGTCGTCCATGCGCTGGACGAAGGTCCCGGTGACGAGCATCCACACGTCCGGGTGCTCGTCCAGGAACCCGGTGAAGCGGGCGGCGGGCACGACCAGCGCGCGGATCGGCGACAGCGCGGTCACGGTCGCGGCCCGCGGCCGGCCGCCGAGCACCGCGCTCTCGGCGATCAGGTCGCCGGGGCCGCGGACGGCCAGCACCACGTCGTGGCCGTCCGCCGTGGACGAGGTGACCTTCGCCCAGCCGCGCTCGATGATGATGACGTGGTCGGACTCGTCGCCCTGGTACACGAGGGGCGCCTTCACCGGGAACTGCCGGGGGCGCGCCGCGTCGCGCAGCGCGGACTGCTGCGCGGGGTCGAGCGCGGTCCAGAACCTCGGCTGCGGGAAGGACGCCGCGTACGCTGCCAACAGCCCGTCTCCTTCGCCCGCCGTCGCTCTTGCCCTTTTCACTGCCCACGGTCATCCGAACTGTAAACCGGAACACCGCCTCTTGGGCACCGCGAGAACACGGGGTCGGGCCGCGCTCGGCCCGGCCCCGGAAAAGGCGTCGGTCAGGCGCCGGGCGGCGGCTGCGACTCGACGGTCAGGGCCTCATGGTCGAAGCTCAGATAGCGGGCGATCTTGGTCGCGTCCTCCAACGGCTCCTCGTAGGACCAGCCGACGTCGTCGGCCCCCTCCAGCGACCAGTAGGTCGCCTCGCCCTTGTAGGGGCAGACGGTGTGCGTCCGGCTCCTCGTCAGCAGGTCGTGCCGGACGTCCTCGGCCGGGATGTAGTACCGGTTGGGCAGCCCGGTCTCCGAGAGCACGAGCGGATGCTCGGTCTCCGCGACGACCTCCCCGTCCCGCAGCACCCGGACGTGCCGGCGCGCGCGCCGCACGTCGACGCGGTGGAACGGGTCGCGCAGATGGCCGTGGACCTCCTCGTCCTCGTCGTACCAGGCGTCCATCGGCTTCCAGTAGAAGGCCATCAGCCCGCGCAGCCACGCCGCCTCGGGCTTCGGCTCCGGGTACGCCCACACCGCGTTCTCCGCCTCGCGCCCGCCGGCCTGGATCGTCCAGTACGCGGCGTCTCCCTTGAACGGGCAGTGCGTCGTGTGGTCGGTCCTCACCAGCAGGTCGGTCCGCACGTCCTCCTCCGGGACGTACAGGACGGGCAGCAGGCCGGTCTCATGCAGGAACTGCCCGCGCTCGGTGTCCAGGACGACCTCGCCCGCGAACCACGCGTGGACGCGGCGCGGGAACCGGTGCATGAACAGCCGGTGCTTCGGCCCGTCGATGGTGAAGTTGACCTCGTCACCTGGCGAGCCCGCGAGCGGCCCCGGCCGCATGGTCAAGGACATGGGCGTCTCCTTACACTCCGGTCGTCACACGCCGGTCGGCATCGTCTCCAGTTCACCACGGCGCGCCGCCTCCAGGTGAAGCGGAGCGAGCGCGGACGTGATCCGGAACCAGCACAGCGCGTCATAGCGGTCGGCGAGCCGGGTCGGCACGTACTGGCGCCGGTCGCGGTCGGGGTCGTACACGACGCCGATCGCGCGGTGCCCGAGCATCCGGGTCAGGAAGGACGGCATGTCCGGCTCCGGCGGCACGATGAACATCCCCCGGTGCAGGTCGGACTCGGCCAGCACCTCCTCCAGCGACCCCCGGACCGGCGGCGGGACCTGCATGACCTCCATCGGGTCGCCCCAGCGCGGCGCCGCGACCACCTCGCCCGGACCGCCCGCGAACCCGACCAGGACGACGCCGTCCCGGCCCCGCCGCTCGCGGGCGAGCTGGCCGAGGTTGACCATGCCGGCGTCGGCCATGTCGGTCGCCCGCGCGTCGCCGACATGCGTGTTGTGCGCCCACACGACCGCCTTGGCCCGTCCCCGCTCCGACTCGTGGAAGTCCATGAGCCGGTCGAGCGTGTCGGCCATGTGGACGTCGCGGATGTTCCACGAGTCCGGCCCGCCGCCGATCATGGCGCGGTAGTACCGTTCGGCGCCCACCGCCACCTCGGCGTTCTGCCGCGCCTCGAACTCCTCCACCGGGTCGTGGACGGTGCGCGGCTCCTGCCGGCGCAGCCCGGCCAGCAGCGCGAGGACCTCCTCGGCGCACCCGTCCGGGACCAGCGAGGCGTTCCGGCCGTACGACTGCGGGTCCTCGCCGTACGGCTCGAAGCAGCGGTAGGCCTCCAGCGCCGTGTCCAGGTACTCCGGGCGGTGCTCGGCCAGATGGTCGACGACCGCGCGGAGCGACTCCCACAGGCTGTAGACGTCCAGGCCGTAGAAGCCGACGCGCTCGCGGGACGGCACTTCCGCGTTGCGGGCGCGCAGCCAGCGGCAGAACCCGGCGGTCTCCTCGTTGGCCCACATCCACGTCGGCCAGCGGTCGTAGCCCTCCAGGGCGTCCCGCGGGTCCGCCGGCGCGCCGGGCGCGAGCGTCACGGAGCGGCCGACCCGCCGGCAGTCCGGCCAGTCGCCCTCGACCGCGACGAACGAGAACCCGCGCTCGGCGATCAGCCGGCGGGTCAGCGCGGCCCGCCACGCGTAGTACTCGTGCGTGCCGTGGCTGGCCTCGCCGATCAGCACGCAGCGGGCGTCCCCGATCCGGTCCATGAGCGGGTTCAGGTCGTCCTCGTACTCCAGCGGCAGCGCCGCGCCGAGCACGTCCTCGGCGTCGGGCCCGCCGTGGCGCGCCACGGGGCTCACCGCGTCCCCCTCCGCTCCGCGCCGGCGTGCTCGCCGCCCTCCTGGCCGGCGCCGTACCCGTGGTCTCCCGGTCGTGGCATGACGACGTCCCCCCTTTTCCGTCGTCCTCCCCGCGTTCCCCCGATCCGGGGATCGATGCAGACGAACCAGGCATTTCCCGGCACTATTCGCGGCCCGGTCAGGCGGGGCGGCCGAGGCCGGCGGCGCGGGCGCGGTAGGCCGTCGGAGTCTGGCCGTACGCGGCCCGGAACGCCCGGCTGAACGCGGCGGCGTCCGGGAGGCCCCAGCGGCCGGCGATCGCGCCGATCCGCTGCGCGCCGAGGAACGGGTCGGCCAGCTCGCGGCGGCAGTTCTCCAGGCGCCGCGCGCGGACGTAGCGGGCGACCGTCGTCCCGGCCGGCCGGAACACCCGGTACAACTGCCGGACGGAGATGTGGTGCGCCGCGGCGATCGCGGCCGGGCACAGCGCCGGATCGTGCAGCCGCGCCTCGATCCACTCCTGGATCGCGCGCAGCGTCTCCGCGCCGCCGACACGGGCGTCGGACGGGTCGTCGACCGGGCGGAGGGCCCGGCCGGACGGCCGGGTGCCGGAGCCTGCGGGCCGCCGCGGCCGGACGTGGCACGGCCCGGACGCCGGGGTGATCAGGGACCGCCGACGGCCGGCCTGGTCGGGGGCAGGGTGGTCCGAGGTCTCAACGAGCGTGGGCATGACGCTCCTCCGGTCGGCGGGGCGGGGCTCTCGGACGCCACTCGCCAGGCTTCTACGGGCCGTCGGGAAGGTCAATGAGCGAGTCGGCACGAGGCATCCGGCGCGCTTTGGCACTCGCCGCCGAAGACGGAACCGCCCATGCCGCACGAGAGCGGCGGCGCGGCGGCCACCACAGGACCACCGTCCACCGGCGGCTCGCTCCGGCACCGAAGCGCGACGGCGGTGACGAAGACCCGACCACGGTGCCGGCGGGGCCCGAACTTCGACTCTCGCGACAATTAAGACAATTACGGATATACGTTACGTGGACCTCACGACAAGGCTGCAATGGGACGATTCAGTCGGACAATCGCGCACGGTCGCTGTCCGGCATACACCCGGACAGATCGACGCCAAGGCCGAAGCCCGCGGCAGGGGCGCCGGCGGGGACACGCGCACGTCGCTCCCATATGCCTGGGTCGCCCGACATCCTCCTGAAATGCGACCGAGACGTAATGCGAATCGGCCACGAAACGCCAAGGGAATGGATAGTCTCCCACCGATCACTCTTGGTCGAGTAAAGAAATCTGGGAGCACACGCCGCATGAGCGCTGCCAACCGGGCACAGGTCATCACACGGTGGGGGGCCATCGCCTTCATGGCGGCCGCGGTCCTGACCGCCACCGCCGGCGGCTTCGCCCAATCCTATGCCGGTCTCTACCACTGGGCGCTGGAGCACGGCCTGCGGGGCTGGAAGGCCGAATCGTTCCCCCTGCTGGTCGACCTGTTCATCATCGTCGGGGAACTCGGCCTCTTCCTGCTGGCCATCGACGCCTTCGTCATCAAGCGCCGGGCCCTGATGAGCTGGCTCGACTTCTGCCTGCCGCTGACCATCGCGCTCGCCGGGTGGACGGCCAGCCTCATCTTCAACGTCGGCCACGTCGGCCACAAGACGTTCTCCTACCAGGCGACCGCAGCCGTCCCGCCGATCGTGTCGATGCTCGGCCTGTTCGTCCTGCTGCGCACCCTGCACCGGTACGTGTCGCAGAAGGCCGAGGAAGAGGAGGCGAAGGCGCCGGAGCCGCAGACGCGCGCCATCGCCGGGCCCGTCACGCTGAACCAGATCACGCTGATGCCGCTGCGGAACACCGGGCCGTTCCCGCAGATCCAGGTCCCCGGCCACTCAGGCAAGGCGATCGAGTCCGGCACGTCGGCGGAGCAGCCGGCGGGGCAGGCCGCGGCCGAGGGCAAGGCCGACGCCGGAGCGGCCCCGAAGGCGGCCGCGGGCGCGTCCGCCCAGGCCGCCGCGCCCGCCCCGGCCCCGGCCCCGGCGCCCGAGCCCGAGCCGGAACTGGCCGTCGTCAGCGCCGCCGCCTCCGCCGGAAGCCTCAACGGCCGCAGCTCCTACGGCCGCGCCGCCGAGGCGCCCGCGCCGAACGCGCCGTCCCCGGAGAACCTGCGCAGCCTCGTCATCGACATCCTCGAACGGCGGCACGGCGACGTCGCCGCGACGTACGCCGAGGTCCGGGCCCAGGGCTACACCTGCGACGAGGCCGAGATCCAGCGGATCAGCGACAACCACTGGTTCCCGTACGCGGTGTACCGGCTGCTGGCCAAGCACCACGGTGACGGCGAGCTGGTGGCCCGGGAGCTGACCTCGCAGGGCATCGTCTACGACCAGGTCACGCTGGACGCGCTCGTCCAGTCCTGGCGGGTCTGACCCGCCAGGCACCCGATTTTCCGGACCGGCCGCCCGCGCCATTGCGGGCGGCCGGTCTTCGCCGTATCGACGCGATCACGCTCCGTTCGTGCGACGCTGGGCGCACCAGCGACGCCGGGAGAGCCGATGCCCTCGATGCGAACCCATCTCGCCGCCGTGGCCGCCGTGGCCGCCCTCGGCGGAGCCCTCACCGGATACCTGGTCGCCCCGTCGGCGGGCGACGCCTCCGCCGGGCCGGCGGCGGCCCTCGCGAGCGGAACGCTCCACCTCGCCCTGAACATGCCGGCCGGCGACCGCGCCCAGGCCGCCGCACTCGGCTACGACCTGTTCGACGTCGACCCGGACGCGGACGAGATCGCCTCCCTGCCCGCGGGCGGCCGGGCCCTGCTGTGGGTCGGGAACACCACCTGCGGCGGCTTCCAGCAGGAGAGCACCTCCGCGTTCGCCGACACGGTGCGGCGGTTCGCGGGGAACGACCGCGTGTACGGCTGGTACCTGTCCGACGAACCGAACCCGGACGAATGCCCCGACATCGCCGCCAAGATCCGGAAACGGGCCGACATCGTCCACCGGTACGCGCCCGGGCAGAAGGCGTTCGCGTCGCTGACCGACTGGCCGATGCGCCCGCTCAAGCCGTCCGAGACCCATCTCGACCTCATCGGCCTCGACCCGTACCCGTGCCGGACGGACCGCGAGACCTGCGACCTGAAGGCGATCGACTCGATGGTCGGGCAGGCCGCCCGCGCCGGGTTCCCCCGACGGATGATCGTCCCGGTGTTCCAGACGTTCGGGCAGTCCTGCAACGACGGCGAGCGGAACTGGCGGCTGCCGGGCGAGCGGCAGCTCCGGTCCATCCTCGGCCGGTGGGACCGGCTCGTCCCGCGGCCCGCGTTCGACATCAGCTACTCGTGGGGACGGCAGGACGCCTGGGCGTGCCCGGCGCTGTCCGACGCCGACGGCGGGGGCGGCCTCCCGGATCTCCAGTCGGTGATGAAGGCGCACAACACCCGCCGCGCGGGACCGGGCCTGCCCACGCGCGCCCCGAGCCGGCGCACGCCGACGCCGGCGGCGCCCGGGGAACCGCCCGCGTCGGCGGAGCCGTGCCCGTCCTAGACCGGCCCTACGGGTCGGGCTGCCGCTCCTGGGACGGGTCGGTCCGCAGGCGGGCGTGCAGGCCGCCGTCCACATGCAGGACGTGCCCGTTGAGCCGCGCCGTCGGGGACGCCAGGTAGAGCGCCGCGTCCGCGACCTCCTCCGGCGCGGTGGTGCGGCCCGCCGGGATGTCGGTGGCGGGCCGCACCTCACCGACGACGCTGGCGGGGGCGATGCAGTTCGCGCGGATGCCGAGGCCGCCGAGCTCCACGGCGATCGCCCGGCTGAGCGCCTCGATGCCCGCCTTCGTCACGTCGTAGGCGCTCTGGTCCTCGTGGGCGCGGGAGCCGCCCGGCGACGACAGGCTGACGATCGCGCCGCCCCGCCCGGCGTCCCGCCAGAGCCGGGCGGCGCGCACCGACAGCAGGTACGCCGAACGCAGGTTGGCGGGGATGACCGCGTCCCACAGGCGGGCGCCGATGTCGATGAGCGGGGTGCGCACGTCGGTCATCGCGGCGTTGTTGACGAGCACGTCCAGGCCGCCGTCCCCGCGGATCCTGGCGAAGACGGCGTCGGCCACCTCCTCCCGGGCGAGGTCGCCGCGCATCGGCGCCACCCGCGGGACGGCGTCGAAGACCTTGAGGCCGTCGGCGTCCACGTCCACGGCGAGCACGTCGGCGCCCGCGCCGGCGAACCGGTGCACCAGCGCGCGGCCGATCAGCCCCGCGGCGCCGGTCACCAGCACCCGCTCCCCCGTGTAGTCGAACGTGACAGCGCTCATTCGGCCGGAGCCTCCCTCACCTGGGCGACGATCTGCCTCGGGTTGACGAACATCAGCGCGACGACCAGCAGGACCGCCGACAGCGCCATGTAGATCACGGCCATCGCGCCGATGGCCTGCGCCGCGCGGATGCCCGGCGTGAACGCGGCGCTGTACAGCGCGACGATCAGGGTCTGGCTGTCGGCGTCCGCCACCAGGAACGTCAGTTCGAACATGGCGACGGTGCGGACCAGCACCAGGATGCCGGCGGCGAGGATGCCGGGCAGCAGCAGCGGGACCAGCACCCGGGTGAACACCTGCCGGGTCCGGGCGCCGCACATCCGCGCCGCCGACTCCACGTTCGCGTCGATCTGCTCCACGAACGGCGTCATCACGAGGACGACGAACGGCAGCGCCGGGACGAGGTTCGCCGCCACGACGCCCGTCATCGTTCCCGCCAGGTGCACCTTGTACAGGACGGTCGCGAGGGGGATCCCGTAGGTGATCGGCGGGACGGCGGCGCGGGCGGGGGCTCCGGGCGGGTCTAGGCGGCGTCCCGTGCGGCCCGCCGCGGCGCGGGCTCGTGGGGGACCTCGTCGTCGTGCACGTACCGGCGGCCGCGCATCAGCGACACCAGTGCCGCGACCAGCGACATCGCGATCGCCATGCTGAACACGATGACCAGGCCGTGGTGGAACGGCTCGGAGATCAGGTGCGGGAAGTACGACCGGCCGGTGAGGGTCGCCACGTCGTCCGGCGCGAGCCCGCCGAGCACGTGGAACGGCGCGAGCAGGTTCTGGATCGGGTTGTAGCCGAGGAACGCGGCGAACAGCGTGCCGACCGGCGGCAGTTCGCCGACCCGCGTCGCCGGCCCCGCCGGGACGCCGTGCTGCGTCAGCCCCTGCGTCAGGGTCTTCGGCAGCGTGTCGGACAGGCCCGCGATCATCAGCGAGAAGAACACCCCGATCGACAGCACCATGCCGGCGTTCATGAAGGTGGAGCGCATGCCGGACGCGACGCCGCGCCGGTCCGCCGGGACGGAGTTCATGATCGCGGTGGTGTTGGGCGCCGCGAACAGCCCGGAGCCGACGCCGTTGAGGAAGATCAGCAGCGCGAACGTGGTGTAGCCGAAGTCGGTCGGGATGAGCAGCAGCCCGGCGAACGCCAGCGCCGACAGCACCAGCCCGCCGGAGGCGAACGCGCGGGCGCCGTGCCGGTCGGACAAGTGCCCGGAGACCGGCCCCGCGACCAGGAAGCCGGCGGTGAGCGGGAGCAGGTAGATGCCCGCCCACAGCGGCGTGTCCTCGTAGTCGTAGCCGTGCAGCGGCAGCCAGATGCCCTGCAGCCAGATGATCAGCATGAACTGCATCCCGCCGCGCGAGATCGCGGCGAGCAGCCCGGCCGCGTTGCCGGCCGTGAACGCCCGGATGCGGAACAGCCCGAGATGGAACATCGGCTGCTCCACCCTGGTCTCGATCCAGCAGAACAGCCCCAGCACGGCGATGCCGCCGATCATCCCGCCGAGCACCCAGGGGTTCGTCCAGCCCATGTCGTGGCCGCCGTACGGCTGGATGCCGTAGGTGGTCGCGGCGAGCAGCGCGGTCAGCCCGACCGCGAACGTGACGTTGCCCAGCCAGTCGATCCTCGCGCCGACCGCCCTCGTCGCGGTCTCGACCAGGCTGCGGTAGGCCCAGATCGTCCCGGCGATCCCGATGGGCGCGGACGCGAAGAACACCAGCCGCCAGTTGATCTCGCTGAGCAGCCCGCCCGCGACCAGGCCGATGAACGTCCCGGCGATCCCGGCGACCTGGTTGACGCCCATCGCCATGCCGCGCCGGTGCGCCGGGAACGCGTCGGTGAGGATCGCGGCCGAGTTCGCCATCAGCATGGCGCCGCCGATCCCTTGGAAGACCCGCCAGCCGATGAGCCAGATCGCCCCGGCGCTCCCCTGCAGCGGATCGAGCGCCAGGACGAGCGTCCCGACCGTGAACACCGCGAACCCGGCGTTGTACATGCGGACGCGCCCGAACATGTCCCCGAGCCGGCCGAGCGTCACCACCAGCACCGCCGAGACGAGCATGTAGCCCATCAGGATCCACAGCAGGTAGCTCACATTGCCCGGTTCGAGCGGATTCAGCCGGATGCCGCGGAAGATCGCCGGCAGCGAAATGATCACGATCGAGGAGTTGACCGTGGCCAGCAGCATGCCGAGCGTCGTATTGCTCAGCGCGACCCACGGATAGTGCTTGGACGGCATGCCACCCCACCCCCGGCAGATAGTTTCTTCCGCTAACTAATCATAGGCCCGGCTTCCTTCGCCAGCCCGGAAAAGGGGTCGTACGGGTCACCCCGCGCCCGTGCCGTCCCCCGCGCTCGGCGCCGAGCCCGCCGCCCTCTAGGATCCGGCCGGTGAACGGCAAACACAGGCTGGACCTGGACGACGAGCGCCTCGTCGCGTTCTTTCGCGAGCGCCACATCTGCACCCTTGTGACCGTCCGCGCCGACGGCACCCCGCACTCCGTCCCGGTCGGCGCCACCCTGGACGGCGGCACCGTCCGCGTGATCACCTCGTCGGGCTCGGCGAAGGCGCGGCACGTCCGCGCCGCCGGCGAGGCGGGCCTCCCCGTCGCCGTCACGCAGGTCGACGGCCGCCGCTGGGCCACCGTCGAAGGCCGCGCGGTCGTGCGGACGGACCCGGCCTCCGTGGCCGACGCCGAACACCGCTACACCGCGCGCTACAAGCCCCCGCGCCCCAACCCGAACCGGGTCGTCATCGAGATCACCGCGACCCGCGCCCTCGGGAACCTCTGAGCGCCGCCGCCCGCGACCGGATCTCGCCCTTCTCCGGTTCAGTAGGCGTAGGCGGGGCCGCAGGAGGCGGCGCCGTCGCTGTTCCCCAGGAAGCCGCCATCGATCACCCGGCCGAAGGCGTCGAGACCGTTCAAGCATGCGTGGCGCGGCCCGTCGTCATTCATGAACGCGATGGCCATCAGGGTGTTCGGCTTTTGCGGAATGGTCGTGGTGACGCGCATCGGCTCGCCCTCCGAAAAGGAGAAGAGGACGGTGCTCGGCGGCCGCGTCGTCCTCATCACGCCGTAGCCGGTCCGGCCGTCCGGATTCATCACGGCGGTGGTGACCGACCCGGAATCGGCCGGCCCGCGGAACAGCACACGGCCCGCGCGCAGGTCGGTCCCCCGCGCACGCGTGTCGAGCGCGTGAACGGTGACGCTGCCGAGCCCGCGTCCGATGGGCGCGTACATCTGCCCTGGCGGGACGCCGGAACCGGAAGAGTCGTCCGGACGGACGTCGCTGACGGCGTAGCCGAGCGTGCGGCCGTCGCCCGCCCAGGCGATCTCGCCGATGACGGACGGGGCGGCGGTGCTCCAGGTCCGGCGGCGGCCGGAACCGAGGTCGGAGACGGTCACGGTGGCGCGCGGCTCGGCGGCCCGCCGGGCGCCGCTCGCGCAGGGGGCCGTCGTGTAGGCGAGCCGGTCGCCGTCCGGGCTGATGGCCAGACCGGCGACGGGGGCGGGAACGGGTTCCCGGCGGAGCGGCTCCATGCCTTCCACACGGCCGTCCCCGGTGAGCCGGAAGCGGTAGAACCGTGATTCGCACGGCCCTTTCCGGAAGGCGACCACGACGAACGTTCCCTTGGGGCCCGCGAGGATTTCCCGTGCTTCACCGGCGGACGGCGACGGCGGTTCGACCGCGTCCACCGGCCGTGGCCGTCCGGCCGGCTCCAAAGCGCTCACCTGCAACCACGGTTCGGGCCCGCCGTCCGTCGGGTGATTCCCCAGCCGCCCGACCGTGAGAATGAAGCGCGGGTGCCGGCCATACGCGTGAGCATCTGTTTCCGGAGCCCTTTCATCTGCCAGGACGTGCACCGCGGCAATGGACGCCGCGACCGATACGGCCATCGCGAGCGGCGCCGCCCAGCGCCGTATCCGCCATGACAGCGGCTCGCGTCCTTGTGAGCAGTCCCCCTCGTCCGCCATCTGATGATCATGCCGTCCGTGCGGGCAGGTGGGCGGCCATTCGGGAAAGACGGCGTCAACTCGCTCGCGTCAACTCGAGCACGGCAGTTATCCGGCCCGCTCCCAGGCCGTGGCGATGGCTGCCTGGCCGAGGCTGATGCCGCCGTCGTTGGGCGGGACGCGGTGGTGGGTCAGCACGTCGAAACCCGCCTCGGTGAGCCGCTGTACCGCGCGTTCCAGGAGGAGCATGTTCTGGAACACGCCGCCGGAGAGGGCGACCGTGCCGAGGTTCCTTTCCTCCCGCAGGCGCGATGCCGCCGCCACGATGAGGGCCGCGACGCCGTTGTGGAATCGGGCCGCGATCGTCGGGCCGGGGACGCCCGTCCTGAGGTCGTCCACCGCCGCGTCCAGGAGGTCACGGCCCATGACGGTGAATTCGCCGGTGATGGTCACCGGGTATGCGGCGAGGTCGGACGGGTCGGCGAGTTGTTCCAGCTCCACGGCGGCCTGGCCTTCGTAGTTGACGCGGTCGCGGACGCCGAGGACGGCGGCGACCGCGTCGAATAGGCGGCCCATGCTGGAGGTGAGTGGCGCGTTGACGCCTCGTCCGGCCAATTCCGCAACGGCGGCCCAATCGGGGCGGCGGGCCACCGCGAGGTCCTCCGGTACGCCGTATGCGGCGGCCATCCGCCATGGCTCGCGGATCGCGGCGGCTCCCCCGGGCATCGGGACGGGTTCCAGATGCCCGGCCCTTTCGAAGCCGCGCAGATCGGCGACGAGGAATTCGCCGCCCCAGAGCGTGCCGTCCGTTCCGTATCCGGTGCCGTCGAACGCGACGCCGATCACCGGCGCGTCCGCGCCGTTGTCGGCCAGGCAGGACGCGATGTGCGCGTGGTGGTGCTGAACGCCGATCGACGGCAGATCCTGGACGAGCGCGTATTTGGTCGACAGGTACTCGGGATGCAGGTCGTGGGCGACGAGTTCCGGGATCGTGTCGAAGAGCCGCTTGAAGTGCTCGATGCCCTCCTCGAAGGCGCGGAAGGTCTCGTAGTTCTCCAGGTCGCCTATGTGGTGGGAGACGAAGGCGCGGCCGTCGCGGGCCAGGCAGAACGTGTTCTTCAACTCGGCTCCGCATGCCAGGACCGAGGGTCCCTTCGGGATCGGCACGGGCTCCGGCGCGTAGCCGCGGGACCGCCGCACCGGCAGCGTCCGCCCCCGGAAGACCCGCACCACCGAGTCGTCGGTCCTGACGTGGATGGGACGGTCGTGGAGCAGGAAGGCGTCGGCGATGCCGCGGAGGCGTTCCATGGCGTCGCCGTCCCGGTACGCGATCGGCTCGTCCGAGACGTTCCCGCTGGTCAGCACGATCGGTTCGGTGACGAGCAGGTGATGCAGCGGGGTGTAGGGCAGCAGGAGGCCGAGGTTTCGGTTGCCGGGTGCGATGGCGGCGGCGAGCGCCGCGTCCGGGCGGCGGCGGGCCAGCACGATCGGGCGGCGCGGACCGGTGAGCAGCGCCTCCTCGGCTTCGGAGAGTTCGCACAGCGCGCGTGCGGCGGCCAGGCCGGGGACCATGACGGCGAACGGCTTGTCCTCGCGGTGCTTGCGCGAGCGGAGCGCGGCGACCGCGTCCTCCGCCGCGGCCCGCGCCGCCAGGTGGTAGCCGCCGAGGCCCTTCACCGCGAGCACGGCCCCGGCGGCGAGCAGGTCGCGCGCCGCGGTGAGCGGGTCGCCGGGGGGCGGGGCGTCCGGCAGCAGGGTGAGGGACGGGCCGCAGGACGGGCAGCACACCGGCTGCGCGTGGAACCGCCGGTCGGCCGGGTCCGCGTACTCCGCCGCGCACGGCCCGCACATCGGGAAGCCCGCCATGGTCGTGGACGGACGGTCATACGGGACGTCCTTCACGATCGTGAAGCGCGGCCCGCAGTTCGTGCAGTTGATGAACGGGTACCGGTAGCGGCGGTCGGCGGGGTCGGCGATTTCCCGCAGGCAGTCGTCGCAGGTCGCGGAGTCCCAGGAGACGAGCGCGCGGCGCTCCCCCGACGCCTCGCTCCGCACGATCGCGAACCCGTCGCGGCCCGCCGCCGCGAGTTCGCGGGTGGTGACGCGCTCGACGACGGCGAGCCGCGGCGGGCGCGCGCGCAGCCCGTCCAGGAACCGCCCGACCGCGTCGGGTGCGCCCTCGACCTCGATGAACACGCCGCCCGCGTCGTTGCCGACCAGCCCTGACAGCCCGAGGCCGGTCGCGAGCCCGTGCACGAAGGGGCGGAAACCGACGCCCTGCACGATACCCTCGACGCGGACGCCGACCCTGACGTCCACCCGCCCATTCTGTCACGATGCGTGATCAGTCGAATGCGTTACGCGCTCGCGAGATGGGATGCGAGGGAGCGCAGCCGCCATCCGGAGGTCATTGCTCGGCTCCGGTGTAGGCGGCGATGGTGCGGTCGGCGCAGGCGCGGGCGGTGGCCTCGTCGGCGCCGGACGCGACGTGCGCCGCGCACCAGGCCTCGCCGCTCTGCCGGGAGAACTCCTTGCCCTCGTCGGTGGCGGCCCAGTCGGGGCCGACCTGCTCGGGGGCGCTCTCGCCGGTCGCCAGGTGGATGGACAGGCCGAGGAGCGCCATGTCCCAGCCGATGCCGACGGCGCCCGGGCCGAACTGGCCCCACATGCCGTCGTCGACGTGGGCGATGTGCTCCAGTTCGAAGCGCGCCCGGCCGTCGGGCTCCGGGGTCAGCCGGACCTCGACCCAGGACGTCTGCCCGCCGTACTCCCAGGTGGCGGAGAAGCTCTTGGGCGGGTCGCAGGTCTCGATCGTCCCGCCCGCGTTGCCTTCGAACTGGTAGCGGCCGCCGAGCCGGAGGTCGCCGGAGACCGGCAGGAACCAGCGCGGGATCCGCTCGGGGTTGGTGACGGCGTCCCACAGGTCGTCGACGCCGGTGTCGTAGACCTGGCTGATCGTCGACGTCCGCGCGGTGCCGGCCTCCAGCACCCGCTCGCCGACCTTGCGCCGTACCGCGTTGATCTGCCCGCTCACTTCGATCATGTCTCGCTCCCTGGATGGTTCCGGCGTGCGCGCTTGCCGCGGGCGATCTCGGTCGCCAGGGCGTCCAGATGCGGCGTCCAGAACCGGCGGAAACGGTCGAGCCAGGCGTCGACCTCCCGCAGCGGCGCGGAGTCGACGGCGTAGAGCCGGCGCGTCCCCACCGCCCGCACGACCGCGAACCCGTTGTCGCGCAGCACCTTCAGATGCTGCGACACGGCGGGCTGCGAGATCCCGAACTCCTCCCGGACGACGGCCGTCACCTCGCCGGACGACCGCTCGCCCTCGGCGAGCAGCTCCAGAATCCGGCGCCGCACAGGGTCGCCCAGAACATCGAACGCGTGCACGCGTCCCAAGGTACAGGCTCGGCTTATATAAGCCAACCCTTAAGAAGCGTCAGCGTCCGGCGAGGAGCCGCTCGAAGGGGACGGGGTTCTCGTACGGGTCGTCCTTGGCCGGGGCCGGGCGCGCCTCCATGAGCGCGGCCAGCTCGGCGCCGGCCCGCGCGATGCGGTCGGGCAGCCCCGTCTCCGCGCTTCCCCAGTCCTCGGACGCCGCGTAGACGCCGGTCGGGACGACGTTCGTGCGCAGGTAGGCCAGCAGCGGGCGCATGGCGTAGTCGATGGCCAGCGAATGCCGCTCGGTGCCGCCGGTGGCGCCCAGCAGCACCGGCTTGCCCTCCATGGAGTCCCGGTCCAGGACGTCGAAGAACGTCTTGAACAGGCCGCTGTAGGAGGCGTTGAAGACGGGCGTCACGGCGATGAGGCCGTCGGCGCCCGTCACCGTCTCGACGGCGGCGCGGAACGCCCCGGAGGGGAAGCCGGTCAAGGTCGCGTCCACGATGGCGTGCGCGTGGTCGCGCAGCTCGACGGTCTCGACGGCGGCGCCCTCGGCGAGGGCGCCGGCCGTCGCGGCGGCGAGCCGGTCGGCGAGCAGCCGCGTGGACGACGGCTGCCCGAGACCGGCGGAGATCACCGCGAGGGTGCTCATCGGACCTCCTCGGTGAGGCGGGACGCGTGGGTCGGCGGGCCGGCCGGGACGTGCGCCGGGCGCAGCGCCTCGAACTCCTCGCGCAGCACCGGGACGACCTCCTCGCCCAGCATGTCGATCTGCTCCAGGACGGTCTTCAGCGGCAGCCCCGCGTGGTCCATCAGGAACAGCTGGCGCTGGTAGTCGCCGAAGTGGTCGCGGAACGAGAGGGTCTTCTCGATGACCTGCTGCGGGCTGCCGACCGTGAGCGGCGTCTCGGCGGTGAACTCCTCCAGGGACGGCCCGTGCCCGTAGACGGGCGCGTTGTCGAAGTACGGGCGGAACTCGCGGACGGCGTCCTGGGAGTTCTTCCGCATGAACACCTGCCCGCCCAGGCCGACGATCGCCTGGTCGGCGGAGCCGTGCCCGTAGTGCTCGAAACGCTGCCGGTACAGGCCGATGAGGCGCTGGAAGTGCTCCTTGGGCCAGAAGATGTGGTTGGCGAAGAAGCCGTCGCCGTAGTGGGCGGCCTGCTCGGCGATCTCGGGGCTGCGGATCGAGCCGTGCCAGACGAACGGCGGGACCCCGTCCAGCGGGCGCGGCGTCGAGGTGAACGACTGCAGCGGGGTGCGGAACCTGCCCTCCCAGTCGACCACGTCCTCGCGCCAGAGCCGGTGCAGGAGGTGGTAGTTCTCGATCGCGAGCGGGATGCCGTCGCGGATGTCCTTGCCGAACCACGGGTAGACGGGGCCGGTGTTGCCGCGTCCCATCATGAGGTCGACCCGGCCGTCGGCCAGGTGCTGGAGCATCGCGAAGTCCTCGGCGATCTTCACCGGGTCGTTCGTGGTGATCAGCGTGGTCGCGGTGGACAGGATGAGCCGCTCGGTGCGTGCCGCGATGTAGCCGAGCATCGTCGTGGGGGACGACGGGACGAAGGGCGGGTTGTGGTGCTCGCCGGTCGCGAAGACGTCCAGCCCGGCCTCCTCGGCCTTGAGCGCGATCGCCACCATCGCCTTGATCCGCTCGGCCTCGGTCGGGACGGCGCCGCTGGTCGGGTCGGGCGTGACGTCGCCGACCGTGAAGATCCCGAACTGCATGCCGGCCTCCGAGATAGTAGAACTTTCAATCATTCTACCGGAACCGCGCGGGCCGGGACCGTATTCCTGACCCCTCGGGCGACGTCGCGTTCGAGCGCGTCGACCAGCCAGGCATTGACCGTCCCGGCGGTGGCGGGCACGCCGGCGACCTCGCCGAACAGCGCCCAGTACCGGCGGAGCCGCGGGTCCTGCTCCATCGCGACGGCGGGCAGCAGAGCACGCCGGAAGCCCGGTGTGTCGCGTGCGCGCCGGCCGGCGGCGTGGGCCGCGACGAAGAGGTCGAGGGCGGGGCCGGGGCCCGGCGCGCGGCCCGCGGCCACCAGCGGAGCGGCCAGCGCGACCGCCTCGCCGAGGCCGGCGATCAGCGTCGGCTCGTCCCGCACCCGCTCGGCGTTCACCCGGCCCAGCGCGCGCAGGCCGCGCAGCAGCGGCCGGTCGCTCGCCACCGCGACCATCCCGGCATAGGCGACGACCTGCTCGGGCGCCGGGTCGGCGGGCGGCTCCGGGACGCTCGCCTCCAGAAACGCCCGGACCGCCGCGTCCGGCAGCGGGACGAGGATGCGGCGGCGCCAGAACTCCAGCAGGACGTCCCGCGCGGCCGGGCCGTCCTGGACGGCGGCGAGCAGGTCGAGGCGCGCCGCCCGCTGCGCCGGGTCCGCGTCCTCGACGGCGCGGAGCGAGGCGCGGCGCCAGGCGAGCGCGGCCAGTTCGGCGTCGGCCGCGCGCCGCGCCGCGGCGACGGCCTCCTCCAGCGAGCGGTCCCCGGCGAGGACGCCGGCGATGGCGGGCAGCCCGAGCCCGAGGGCGCGCAGCCGCCGGACGAGCCCGAGCCGGTCCACCGCCGAGCGGTCGAACCGGCGGTGCCCGCCCGCGCTCCGCCCCGGCTCGAGGACGCCCTCGTCGCAGTAGAAGCGGATCGTGCGCACGGACACGCCGGTCAGCGCCGCCAGGTCGCCGATCCCCAGCGAAGTGTCGTCGGTCACATCCAGTTGAACCTCCAGCAGGCTGGAGGTCCTACCTTACGAGTGCCACACAGGAACCGCGGAGAGGAGACGACCGTGCTGGACGCGGGACGCTTGAAGGAGGGGCTGCGCACGCAGGCCCGCGGGCTCGGCGAGGCCGCCGCGGGCCCCGACCCGTCCGCGCGCGTGCCGACCTGCCCGGAATGGACGCTGCGCGATCTGGTCGGGCACGTCGGCCAGGCCCACCGGTGGGCGACCCACCTGGTCCGGACCGGTGCGACGGACGTCCTGAACACGCTGCCCGCGACCGCGCCGGACGACCCCGCGGACTGGCCGGGCTGGCTGCGCGACGGCGCGGAGGAGCTGATCGGGGCGTTCGACGCGAACCCGGACGGGACGGTCGACCATCCCCTTCTCGGGACGTGGCCGACGATCCTGTGGCTGCGCCGGATGGCGCACGAGACCGCCGTCCACCACGCCGACGCCGCGCTCGCGGCGGGGACGCCGTTCGCGGTGGCGCCCGATCTCGCCGCCGACGCGATCACCGAGTTCCTCGGGCTGCTGACGACGGTGACGGCGGCGGAGCACAAACCGGAGCTGGCCGAACTGCGCGGGACGGGCGAGACGCTGTGCCTGCGTCCGGCCGAGCCGTCCCTGCCGGGATGGCTGATCACCCGCACGCCGGACGGGCCGGTCTGGGAGGACCGCGCGGCGGAGGCGGACATGACCGTCACCGGGCCCGTCCGGGACCTGCTGCTGGTGTTCGCCCGGCGGCTCGCCCCGGACGACGCCCCGGACGTGAAGGTGGCCGGTGACGCGGCGCTTCTGGACCACTGGCTGGCCCATACGGCGGTCTGACCGGGGCCGCCGCGCGGATCAGGCGCGGGCGTCCACCGCGGCGAGGACGGCCTGGATCTCCAGCCGGACCGTGATCTCGTCGCCCAGCATGACGCGGTCTCCCCGCAGCGGGACGTTGAACGCGATGCCGAAGTCGCGGCGGGAGAGGGCGGTCGTCGCGGTGAAGCCCGCCCGAACCCCGCCCCCGGGGTCGGACCCGACGCCGTGGAACTCGGTGAGCAGCCGGACCGGGCGGGTCACGCCCCTGATCGTCAGCTCGCCGTCGAGGTGGTAGCGGGGCGTGCGGGCGCGCCGGCCGGCGGCGGCGCGCCCGACGCCTCTGCCGGTGAACGTCATGACCGGGTGCCGCCGGACGTCCAGGAAGCCGGCGGAGCGGACGTGCTCGTCCCGCTCGGGGCTGCGGGTGTCGATCGAGCCCATCCGGATCTCCGCGCGGGCGGTGGAGTCGAGCGGGTCGTCCCCGATCACGACCTCGCCGCCGAAGTCCGGGAAGGACCCGCGCACCGTGGTCATCAGGTGCCGGATCGTGAAGGCGATCTCGGAGTGGACCGGATCGATGGTCCAGCGGCCGGCTGCGAGGTCGGACACCTCGGCACCCATAAGAACCCCCAAAGAGCGATAATCAGGAGAAACTACCTCAAATCCCGCCTGGTCTGACGGGCCGCCGCGGGGGAATGCTCGGGGACATGATCGGTGAACACGTCCTCGCCGGATACGTCCACGACGCGGGCGGCAGGGAGGCGCTCGACCTCGCCCGCGGCATCGTCGCGCTGACCGGCGGCCGGCTGAGCGTGGCGACCGTCCACCCGCCGGACCTCCCGGCCGCCGCCGGCGAGGCCCGCGCGGTGCTCGACCAGCTGTCCGACCTCCTGAACGACCGGCCCGCCGACCTGATCGTCCAGGAAGGGCGCAGCGTCGGGCGCGGGCTCACCGTGCTCGCCAGCCGCATCGGCGCCGACCTGATCGTCGTCGGCTCCCCCGAGGGCGGCGCGCGTGGCCGCATCGGCGTCGGCGCCGCCGCCGACCACCTGCTGCACTCGGCGACCGAGGCCGTGATGCTCACCCCGTCCGGCTACACGCCGCCGGACGAGCTGGGGCGGATCACCGTCATGTACGTCCGGCGGCCGCAGTGCGACGAGGCCGTCATCCGCGCCTCGCAGGCCGCCGAGCGGCTGGAGGTGCCGCTCCGGCTGGTCACCCTCGCCATCGGCGACGTGCCCGCCGACCCGCTCCGCGACGACCTGGCGCTCGCCATCCGCCTCGCCCTGGACTCCGCCGATCTGCTCCCCGAGGAGGTGTCCGCCGAGCTCGCCGAGGGCGACGACGTCGCCGACGCCCTGGACGACGTCGACTGGCCCGAGGGCGAGCTGCTCGTCTGCGCGTCCAGCGAGGACGCCGCCGCCCACCGCGTCTTCCTGGGCGAGGTCGCCCTCAAAGTGCTGCGGGCCGCCCCGTGTCCGGTCACGGTCCTCCCGCGTGGCTACTACTGAGTAGTCCGTTTTGACCGTTTATCTCGAACCGCTTGCCGCTCGCCGTTTACCTCGGCTACATTCCGTCGAGATCGGAACGTGACCATTGGAACGAGGCGCGTTCCGTCCCCCCGGTCGGGCGCACCCTGCCCGAACGAGCCATGTGCAGGGAGCGAGATGGACCCGGTCGGCAAGAAGCTGCTCGACATCGCCAAGAAGGAACTCGGCTACACCGAGAAGGGCGACGGCTACACCAAGTTCGGCGAGTGGTACCGCAAGAACGTCGACGGCGACCACGACGAGTACTTCTCCACCGCCCCCTGGTGCGACATGTTCCTCGCCTGGGCCGCCGACAAGGCCGACGTCATCGACCAGGCCGGGCAGTTCGCCTCCACCGTCGAGCACGCCAAGTGGTTCAAGAAACACGACGCCTGGGGCCACGACCCCCAGCCCGGCGCCATCGTCTTCTACGACTGGAGCGGCTCCGGCGACATCGACCAGGTCGACCACGTCGGCATCGTCGAGAAGGTCGACGGCCGCACCCTCCACACCATCGAAGGCAACGCCGACGGCTACAAGCTCATGCGCAAGACCCGCGACATGGACGCCGTCGTCGGCTTCGGCTACCCGTCCAAGATCAAGGCCGAGGCCACGTACACCCCCCGGCACGCCGCCCCCGCCCCCACCGTCGACAAGGTCGGCGCCCCGGTCACCTCCACCAGCACCCACGAGGCCGAGCACAACGGCGCCGCCGAGCAGCTCCCCGCCCAGGACGTCGTCCTCGGCGGCATCCTCGCCTTCATCCTCTGCGGCACCGTCGCCCTCGCCGCCGGCCGCGCCGCCGCCGCCAAGGCCCCCACCGCGCCGCCCATCCGCGTCCGCAAGCGCGGCAAGCACCACCGCCCCTCCACCCCCGTCGCCCTCCCCGCCGACGTCACCCCCGCCGACCTCGACGCCGCCGACGCCGGCACCACCCTCATGCCCGCACTCTCCCTCGCCGCCGCCCACGAGGCCGAGGACCGCGAATTCTGGGGCCGCATCGCCCACCTCGAAGAGGACAAGGAACTCGACTTCTGGAACACCCTCCACGCCGAGCTCAGCGAGGACTCCGAGGCCGCCCGGTACGCAAGCACTCCCGGATTCCGCTAGAGTTGTCCATACGAGCCCGGGGGGCGACCCCCGGACCGGCACGCGGACGTGGCTCAGTTGGTAGAGCATCACCTTGCCAAGGTGAGGGTCGCGGGTTCGAATCCCGTCGTCCGCTCTGAGAGGCCCCATCAGGCCTCGCTCTGGTGGAGTGGCCGAGAGGCGAGGCAACGGCCTGCAAAGCCGTGTACACGGGTTCAAATCCCGTCTCCACCTCGCACACGCACAAGGGCGATTAGCTCAGTGGGAGAGCGCTACCTTGACACGGTAGAGGCCACTGGTTCAATCCCAGTATCGCCCACGAGCCGGGCTCTGGTGCTCGCCGCTTCCCGCGGCCTCACCAGGGCCCGCAGTGTTTTCCCGGGCGACAATCCTCGGCCCTCGCTGTGAGGGCTTCGCCCCCACACCCCTCCCGCCCAAGGCGACCGCCCGCAGGCCCGCGCCGTGACGGGGTCGCTGAGCCTCACCCCTCCCAGTTCAGCCAGCCCATCTACAGGTGCTCGCACGAAGTGCCACGGCTTCGCCCGCTCCCGGTTCATGTGACTGGTGATCAGATGGGCCGGGAGCGGGGGGTGAACCCCTGCGTTCGTGGGTGCGTACTGCTGGGCGTTTCCTAGCAGAGGGGCAGTGGAGTGGGCGCACGCGTACCGGCCGCCGTGACCGTGCTCGGAATTCTTCTCGGGACGGTCGTTCCGGCCGTCCCGGCCAGGGCGCATGGGGCGCTGGAGGATCCGGGGAGCCGTGCCACCGGCTGCGAACCGGGGCGCGGGGCGGCACGGGCGAGCGCCGCCTGCCGGGCCGCGGCGCGGGTGAGCGGCGCGGCGCTCGCCGAATGGGACGAGCTGCGGGTGCCGGACGTGCGCGGCCGCGACCGCGGCATGATCCCGGACGGCCGACTGTGCAGCGCGGGCATCGAGCGGTTCCACGGGCTGGACCTGCCGCGCGCGGACTGGCCCGCGACCAGGCTGAGGTCCGCCGCCCGCCACACCTTCCGCTACCGGGTGTCGATCCCCCATCGCGGCGGCTTCCGGCTGTACGTCACCCGCGACGGCTACCGCCCCACCCGGCCGCTGACCTGGTCGGCGCTGGAAGCGAAGCCGTTCCTCGACGTGAAGGACCCGCCGCGACGGGACGGGGCGTACGTCTTCGCCGGGCGCCTGCCGCCCGGCAAGGTGGGACGGCATGTGATCTACGCGATCTGGCAGACCTCGGACACGCCCGACACCTATTACTCCTGCTCCGACGTCATCCTCACCGCCGCCCGCAAGGAGCCGGCGGCCCGCGCGCCCGCGCCCGCGCAGACCGGGGACGAGGGCGCGCCCGCGAAGACACCGGACGCCTCGATCACCCCGGTCGCCGGGACGTCCCCTACGAAGCCCGCCCAGCATGACGATCTGCTCATGGCAGCGGGCGGCGCCGGCGGGCTGGCGCTGATCCTCGCGATCGGCGGGACGGTCGTGGCCCTCCGCCGGATGCGCACCCGTCAGTAGCCCGCATCGGGCAGCGGGGCCAGGAGTCTGTCCATCAGGACGTGGAGGTGGTGGCGGAAGGAGGCCACGGCCTTGGGGTCGTCGGCGCGGCGCATGCCGTGGGAGCGTTCCAGGATGCCCGAGCCCAGGAAGCCGTGCACGCACCAGACCATGGTTCCGAGCAGGTAGTAGGGGTCGACGTCCGGGGGTACCGCGTCGCGGATCGTGCGCGCGGCCAGGGTCAGCATCGGGCGGGCGTAGCGGTCCTCCAGTTCGGAGATGTCGGCGGCGTCGTCGACCCAGCGGTGCGCCCACAGGGAGCGGTTGTTCGGGTTCTCCACGTGGAAGTCGAGGTAGGCGTCGACGATCCGGTGGAGGGCGGCGCGGCCGGGTTCGAGGCCGGACACGACGTCTTCGAGCATGGTGCGCTCGGCGTCGAACGCGAGGTGCACCACCTCCAGGTAGAGCGCGCGTTTGTCCCCGGCGACCTCGATGATCGCCGCGGGAGCGGTTCCGGTGGCGTCCGCGATGAGCCGCAGGGACGTTCCGTCATAGCCGAGTTCGCTGAACAGCCGGGTCGCCACCTCGACGACCTGCCGGCGGGAAAGGGCACTCGCCATCCCGTCACCGTACGCAAGCCGAAGCCCGCCTTCCGCAACGAAGGGGTCAAATCCCGGCAAATCGCGTTTAGTCGTACGAGGCGAGGGTGCGGGCGTGGAGGCCCAGGACGTGGCTGAACAGGGCCGGGGCGGTCGAGGCGGCGGCGTCCGCGAGGACGTCCGGGGTGAGGGTCCAGTCGGTGCCGACCCAGGAGTCGGCGATGGCGTCCTCGCTGGACGGAAGGTTGTTGCACGTCTGCCGGAGCCGGACGGCGCGCACGGACTCGGCGGCCGGGGTGTCGGTCTCCACCAGCAGCACCGGGACGCCGGCCGCCGGGCCGTCCTCCGCCAGGCGCAGGAGCTGGTGCGCGTGCTCGCCGTCGAGCGCCGCGCCGGCGTCGAGGACGATCGCCAGGCGGACGGGCGGGCCGTCGCCGGGCATGTCCTGGCCGCCGCCGATGCGGCGCAGGTCGACCAGGTCGAGGAGGCGCCGGAGCCGCTCGGCCGCGCCGGAGCCGACGGCCACGCCGCCGCCGAGGAGGCGGGCGGACGTCGCCGGGTCGAAGCCCTGCAGCCAGCCCGCGCCGGACAGGCCCGCCGCGTCGATCACCTCGAGGCCGACGAGCCCGGGCGGGGCGGCGGCCAGGAACCGGGTGGCGAGGGACCAGGCGTAGGCGGTGGAGTCGCCCGGCATCGTGCCCCGCGAAATCCACACGGCGCGCCGCCACGGCAGCCGCAGGACGAGCGGTATCCGCAGGTCGGGCAGCTCGGCGGTGGACAGCCGGCCGAGCAGCACGCCGTCGGCCAGGTCGGTGCGGGGCCGCCAGGTCAGCCAGGACGGCGCGTCGAACGGCGCGACCTCCGCGGCGACGTGCGGCTCGACCCGGGCCAGCTCGTCGCGGAGCTGGCTGGCGTCGGCGCGGAGGCGCTCGTCGGCGGCGGCCATGAGCTCGTCGAAGCGCCCGCGGGGGCGGCGTCCGGCGATCTCCTCGTTGCGGACGGTCAGCGCGTGCTCGGTGGCGGCGCGGAAGGCGGCCAGGGAGCGGCTCGCGTCCTCCCAGACGAGCCAGCAGCGTTCGAGGTAGTCGACCTCGTTGGCGGGCGGGGGCTGCGGCGGCGGGACCGTGCGCGGAACCGGCGGCGCCGGGGCGGGCTGCGCCGGGGCGGGCTGCGGAGTCGCCGGTGGCGGCGGAGTGGCCGCCGCCGGCTCCGGATCCCCCGGGTCGTCGACCGCTATGCCGTGCGCGGCGACGAGTTCGGCCAGGCCGCCCGCGTAGCCCTGGCCCACGGCGCGCACCTTCCAGCGGCCGGCGCGGCGGTAGACCTCCAGCCCGATGATCGCCTTCTCCTCGCCCAGGCCCGCGACGGTGAATTCGACGATCGGGCCGCCGTCGCCGGCGGCCAGCCGGACCTGCGGCGGCGGCATCGTCCCGAACGGAACCGCGCCGGTGAGGCTCACCGCGATCAGGACCGCGGTGACGCCGGCGGGGACCGCGGCGAGGTCGAGCTCGACGCGCTGGCCGCCACCGTCCGCCCAGCGGACGCCCGGCGCCTCGGGGGCGTTGAAGAACACCAGGTCGGCGTCGGAGCGGACGCGCATGTCGGGCCCGACGAGCAGGGCGCTGACGTCCACGGGCGCGGCGCAGGCCGCGGTCGCGGTCACCCGCAGGGCGGGCAGCGCCGCGTTGGCGCCGCGGGTGAGTTCGGTCATCGGCGGTCAGGCGTGGGCGGCGATCGTCGGCAGCATGTCCTGGAACGTGCGGCCATGGCAGGGCTCGCCGATCGCGTTCATCTTCCAGCCGCCGCTGTGCCGGTAGATCCGGGCCATCACCATGGCGGTGTGGGCGCCGCCGCCGGTCAGCGTGTACCGGGCGAGCTCGCCGCCGTCCCTCTCGTTGACCAGCCGGCAGAACGCGTTCTCCACCTCGTTGAAGGTCTGGCCGTTGAACGAGCTGACGGTGAACACCAGTGAGGTGACGTGCACCGGGAGGCGGTTCAGGTCGACGATGACCGACTCGTCGTCGCCGTCGCCCGCGCCGGTCAGGTTGTCGCCGGTGTGCCGGACGGACCCGTCGTCGCTGACGAGCTTGCCGAAGTACACGACGTCGGCGAGGTTCGCGTCGGCGAACAGGACGCAGGACGCGTCGAGGTCGATGTCGCGCTCGCGGGAGCCGAAGAAGCCCTTCTTCTTCACCGCGTCCCAGCCGAGGCCCATCCGGACCATGCTCAGCGCGTCGCCGGGCTTCTCCAGCGAGATCCGCTGACCCTTCACCATCGAGACCGTCACAGCCGTCGCCTCCTCGCCGTCCCAGTGCCGCGCCGACCCCGAGGGCGTGTCGGCCCGAACGCACCCCGCCCGCTGCGGATTCCGCCAGGTGCGAGCAAAGCCTTGCAGCCCGCCCGCCCTGTTGTCACCTCGTTCCCGGACTGCGGACGGCCGGCCGCGCCCGCCGGCGGCCGGTGAAACGAATGGAAGGTTTTTCGTCCGCCGCGCACGGCCGGACACACGGTGACCTTCGCCGGGCGGCTCGCGAACGGGAGGCGGTGGTCGTGTGAGGGCCTTGGGTGTGCTGGTGGCGGCGTTGGTCACCACCGTGTCCGTGCTGGTGGGGCCCCTGCGCGGTCGGCTGACCGACCGTCCCGTGCGGGAGCGGCTCGCGGGCCGCTCCCGCACGGATCCGGCGTTCGGACGGCGTTACAGCCCGAGGCGCCGGGCGTGGCGGGAAAGGAAGGCGAGCACCTCGTCCTCGGGCTTGTCCGGGAGCCCCCACATGATCTCGGTGACGCCGGCCTCGTCCCAGGCGGCGATGTCCTCGGGCGAGGGGCGCATGGAGGCCAGCACGGAGATCTCCGGACTGCCGGCGCGACCCGCGTCCGACCAGGCCGTGTGGAGGGCGGCGACCTTGTCGAGGATGTCCCGCTCGGTGGGGGTGGTCATCCAGCCGTCGGCGTGCGCGGCGATCCAGGCGAGCGTCTTCGGCCCGCCGCCGGCGCCGATCAGCAGCGGGATGCGGGCCTGGACGGGCTTCGGCCACGCCCAGGACGGCCCGAACGAGACGAACTCCCCGGAGTAGGACGCCTGCTCCTCGGTCCACAGCGCGCGCATCGCCTCCACGTACTCGCGCAGCACGGTCCGGCGCTTGCCGGCGGGGACGTGGTGGTCGGCGAGCTCGTCGGTGTTCCAGCCGAAGCCGGCGCCGATCGTGACGCGGCCGCCGGACAGGTGGTCGAGCGACGCGATGGTCTTGGCCAGCGTGATCGGGTCGGACTCCACCGGCAGCGCCACGGCCGTCGCGAGCCGGATCGTGGACGTGACGGTGACCGCGGACGCGAGCGAGACCCACGGGTCGAGCGTGCGCATGTAGCGGTCGTCGGGGAGGGCCTCGCCGCCCGTGCCGGGGTGGGCGGCCTCCCGCTTGATGGGGATGTGCGTGTGCTCGGGCACGTAGAAGGAGTGGAACCCGTTCTCCTCGGCGGCCCTCGCCGCGGCTGCGGGCGTGATGCCCCGGTCACTGGTGAAGAGCACGATGCCATGGCGCATGCGTCCGATAGTAGAACGTGTTCTATCAGGGCGGCGGCTCCGGCGACGCCCCGCGTCTGACGACCGTCGGGAGGGCGTGACGGAGAATGACGGATTCGTGCCGTCCGGGCGATTGCGGCGCCGATGACTTTATGGGCAGATCGTTGATCGTCGTTATGGACGTGCATAGATTGGCAGGACCGGGTCTCTTCCCGCGGAAGGAGCACGTCTTGTCTCTGCGCACCGAGCCGCCGTTCCGGGCCGACCACGTCGGCAGCCTCCTGCGTCCACCGGGGTTGCTGGCGGCGCGGGACGACCACGCCCAGGGCCGCATCGACGGCGCGGCGCTCGCCGCGGCGGAGGACGCCGCCATCCGCGACGTGGTCGCCATGCAGCGCGAGGCGGGGCTGCGGTCCGCGACCGACGGGGAGTTCCGCCGCACGTCCTGGCACATGGACTTCATCTACCGGCTCGGCGGGATCAGCCCGGCGGACGACAAGATCAAGGTGCGGTTCCACAACGAGGCCGGGGACATCGAGTTCAGCACGGCGGCGCTGCGGGTGCACGGGAAGGTCCGGCTGGACGAGACGATCTTCGCCGACCACTTCGCGTTCCTGCGCGACACGGCCGGGAACGGGGTGACGCCGAAGCTGACGATCCCGTCGCCGAACATGGTGCACTACCGGGGCGGGCCCGCCTCCATCGACCCGGAGGTCTACCCCGACGTCGAGGAGTTCTGGTCCGACCTCGCCGCCGCGTACGCCGAGCAGGTGCGCCGGCTCGGCGAGCTGGGGTGCCGGTACCTGCAGCTGGACGACACCAGCCTCGCCTACCTCAACGACCCCGCGCAGCGCGCCATGATCAGCGAGCGGGGCGACGACGCCGAGCACCTGCACCTGCGCTACATCAAGCAGATCAACGCCGCGATCGCGGAGCGTCCCGAGGGCATGAACGTCACCACGCACATGTGCCGGGGCAACTTCCGCTCGTCCTGGACGGCGGAGGGCGGCTACGACTTCGTCGCCGAGGCGCTGTTCGGCGAGCTGGACGTCGACGGGTTCTTCCTGGAGTACGACGACGCGAGGTCCGGTGGGTTCGAGCCGCTCCGGTTCGTCCCGCCGGGCAAGATGGTCGTGCTCGGGCTGGTCACGACCAAGCGGGGCGAGCTGGAGTCGAAGGACGACCTCAAGCGCCGCATCGACGAGGCGTCCCGGTTCGTGCCGCTGGAGCAGATCTGCCTGTCGCCGCAGTGCGGGTTCTCCTCCACGGTCGAGGGCAACGTGCTGACCGCCGAGCAGCAGGCGGCGAAGCTGCGCCTCATCGCCGAGACCGCCGAGGAGATCTGGGGGTGACGCGGCCTCCCATCGACGCGGCGCACTGGGGGCGGCGGCTCGCCGCGCTGGCCGCGGGCCGCCGGGTGCCCGGCGCCTCGCTCGGCATCCTGCGGCTGCGGCCCGGCGGCGAGGACGAGCTGGCCGAGGCCGCCTGCGGCGTCCTGAACAGGGACACCGGCGTGGAGACGACGACCGACTCGGTGTTCCAGATCGGGTCGATCACCAAGGTGTGGACGACGACCGTCGTGATGCAGCTCGTGGACGAGGGCCTGCTCTCCCTCGACGCCCCGGTCGCCGAGGTGCTCCCCGAGCTGCGGCTGACCGACCCCGACACGGCCAAGCGCGTGACGATGCGGCATCTGCTGACGCACACCAGCGGCATCGACGGGGACGTGTTCACCGACACCGGCCGCGGCGACGACTGCCTGGAGAAGTACACGGCGGTCCTGGCGGACGTGGCGCAGAACCATCCGCTGGGCGCCACCTGGTCGTACTGCAACTCCGGGTTCTCGCTGGCCGGGCGGGTGATCGAGAGGCTGACCGGGCGGACGTGGGACGCGGCGATGCGCGAGCGGCTCTTCGCGCCGCTCGGCCTGCGGCGCACGATCACGCTGCCCGAGGAGGCGCTGCTGCACCGCGCCGCCGTCGGGCACGTGAGCGCCGCGGGGGCCGAGCCGGCGCGGGCCGCGGTGTGGCAGCTGCCCCGCTCGGTCGGCCCGGCCGGGCTGATCGGCTCGTCCGCCGCGGACGTGCTCGCCTTCGCGCGGCTGCACCTGACCGGCGGCCGGACGCCCGGCGGGGAGCGGCTGCTGAGCGGGACGTCCGCCGCCGCCATGGCCGCCGAGCAGGCGCAGCTGCCGGACACGCGGACGCTCGGCGACTCGTGGGGCCTCGGCTGGTTCCGGCTCACCTGGGACGGGCGGCGGCTCATCGGGCACGACGGCTCGACGATCGGGCAGAACGCCTACCTGCGGCTGCTGCCGGACGAGGGCCTCGCCGTCGTGCTGCTCACCAACGGCGGCGACACCGACGGGCTCTACGAGGACCTGTACCGGGAGGTCTTCGCCGAGCTGGCCGGCGTCGCGACGCCGCCGCCGCTCCGGCCGCCGGACGAGCCCGTCGCGGTGGACGCCGAGCGGCACCTGGGCGTCTACGAGCGGGCCAGCTCGCTGCTGGAGGTGGTCCGCGGCGCGGACGGGCCCGTGCTGCGCACGACCGTGACCGGCCCGCTGGCCTCTATGGTGCCCGACACGGTCACGGAGTACCCGCTGGCGCCCGTCGAGGAGGACCTGTTCGTCGCCCGGGACCCGGGCACCGGCCACTGGATGGCCGTCACCTTCTACTCCCTCCCGACCGGCGAGCGCTACCTGCACTTCGGCGTCCGCGCCACTCCGAAGGTGGCCTGAACGGGCCGGGACGGCCATGGGGCCGGAGGCTGACGTTTCGGTTAATGATGGGTGAAGTAATCGCCCTCATCGGGGGTCGCGGCCGGGACCCGGCATAGGCTCGCGGCGGACCTCGCGGCGGTGCGGGCGCGGGGACGGGGCTGGAGAGGAACCGGACCGTTGAGCGTGATCAATGTCGGGCAGGCCGTCGTCCTCGGCATCGTGGAGGGGCTGACCGAGTTCCTCCCGGTGTCCTCGACCGGGCACCTCAAGATCACCGAGGGGCTGATGGGCATCCCGGTGGACGACGAGGCCGTCGTCGGGTTCACCGCCGTGATCCAGGTCGGCGCCATCGCGGCCGTGCTGGTGTACTTCTTCGCCGACATCGTCCGGATCGTCTCGGCGTGGGGGCGCGGGATCGTCGACCCGTCCGAGCGGTACCACCACGACTACAAGTTCGGCTGGTGGGTCATCTTCGCGACCGTCCCGGTGGTGGTCGTCGGGGTCGCCGCCAAGGACCTCATCGAGGGCCCGCTCGCCTCGCTGTGGGTGGTCGCCGGGTCGCTGATCGGCGGCAGCGTCGTGATGTGGCTCGCGGACCGGCTCGGGCGGCACAAGCGCGGCGAGGACGACACGTCCCTCACCGACGCGATGCTGATCGGGTCGTCGCAGATCCTCGCGATGCTGTTCCCGGGCTTCTCCCGGTCCGGGGCGACGATGTCGGTCGGGCTGATGCTGGGCCTCGACCGGGTCGCCGCGACCCGGCTGTCGTTCTTCCTCGGCATCCCCGCGCTGACCGGCGCCGGCCTCTACGAGCTGCCCACCGCGCTCGGCGCCGGGGTGGACGCGCTGCCGCTCGCCGTCGGCACCGCCGTGTCGTTCGGCGTCGCCTACGCGTCCATCGCCTGGCTGCTCCGGTTCGTCGCGCGGCACAGCTTCACGTCCTTCGTGGTCTACCGGATCGCCGTCGGCCTGCTCCTGTTCGGGCTGCTCGGCGCGGGGACGCTCAACGCCTGAGCACGTCCGGGATGGGCAAGACTGTCACGGTCCGCAAGTCCGACGGAGAGTGGAGCGCTGACAGCGATGAACGATGCGATGTGGGCCGGGACCGTCACCATCGGCGGGCACGGCGGCGCCGAGCTGGAGGCCTACCTCGCCAGACCGCTCGGCGACGCCCCGCGCGGCGGCGTGGTGGTGATCCACCACATGCCCGGATACGACCCCGGCACGAAGGAGTTCGTCCGGACGTTCGCCGCGCACGGGTACGCCGCGATCGCCCCGAACCTGTACTCGCGGGAGGGCGCCGGGGTCAGCCCGGACGACCAGGCCGCCGCCGCCCGCGCGAAGGGCGGCGTCCCGGACGAGCAGCTCGTCGGCGACGTCGCCGGAGCGGCCGCCCACCTGAACTCGCTGGAGCACGCCAACGGGAGGATCGGCGTGATCGGGCACTGCTCGGGCGGCCGGCACGCGTTCCTCGCCGCCTGCGACCTGGACCTCGACGCCGCCGTCGACTGCTACGGCGCGTTCGTGGTCGACGACCCGCCCGAGGAGTATCCGACCAGCGCCCGGTCGATCCTCGCCAAGGCGGCGAACCTGTCGTGCCCGCTGCTCGGCCTGTTCGGCGAGGAGGACGGGTTCCCGGCCCCCGGCGAGGTCGCCGCGCTCGACGCGGAGCTGACCAGGCTGGGCAAGGAGCACGAGTTCCACAGCTACCCGGACGCCGGGCACGCGTTCTTCGCCGTCGAGCGGCCCGCGTTCCGGCCCGCCGCCGCCAAGGACGGCTGGGAGAGGATCTTCGCGTTCTTCGGCCGCCACCTGACCGCCTGAGAGGGGATTCGCATGTGCACCTACCAGACCGTGAAGGTCGAGCTGGACGGCGCGGCGAAGGGCGCGGCCGGCTGGTTCACGCTGACCGGGGGTGCCGTCTACGTCGACCACCCGTACCACGCATGCCATGAGCACACCGTGAACATCGACTTCACCAACCAGGGCGACGGCCCGTCGGCGCGGGTCGCGGTAGAGCTGACCGAGGAGTCGGCGCTGGCGCTGGTCGAGGCCATCCAGAAGGCGCTCGCCGCCGCCCCGCCCGGCCTCGCGTCCGGCCGCGGCGCGGCCTGACGCCGGGTCGTCCGGGACGTCGAGCCGTCCGCGCACCGGCCGGCGAGCGTCCTCGGTGCGGCGAAACCGCATGCCCGCCACCAGGTCCATCACCCGCCTCGGCCCGCGTCGGCGTGGCGTGCGCGGACGGCCCGGAGCCGTCCCGCCGTGAAGCTCTACAGTTTTGTGGAGTAGCTCCGATAGGACGTCGACTTTTAGCGGGCGCGCGTGGCGTCGCTGCGGTAGTCGGTGTAGGTGTAGGGGTTGTCGAGGATCTTCGTCCCGGGGATGTCGGGGTTCATGCCCGCCGCCCACGCCTCCTCCCCCATCGACGAGCGCAGGTACTCGACCGTGGCCTCGACCTCGCGGCGCGCGGCGGACAGGTCGACGCCGACGAGGCGGTGGTCGTGCTTGACCACGCGCCCGTTCACGACGACGGTGTGGACGTCCCCGCGCTGCGCCTGGAAGGCGACGTGCCCGTACGGGTTGAGGACGGGGAACGACACCGGCGAGTGGTCGTTCTTGATCAGGACGACGTCGGCCTTCTTCCCGGCCTCGAGGCTGCCGAGGTCGTCGCGGCCGAGCGTCCGGGCGCCGCCGCGGGTGGCCCAGTCGACGACCTGGTCGGCGCGCAGGCTGCAGTGCGTGACGGTGTCGCCCCTTCCGTGCGCCTCCAGGTGCATGCGGCAGCGGTCGGCGCCCAGCGTGGTGCGCATCGCCGAGAACAGGTCGCCGCTCCACCAGACGCTCGTGTCCATGGACAGCGACACCGGGATGCCGTGGTCGCGCAGCACCCACGTGGGCGGGTAGCCCTGCCCGGCGCTCTGCTCGCTCTCGGTCGACACCGAGATGGACCCGCCGGTGGCGGCGATGCGGTGGTAGGAGTCCGCGGACAGCGACGCGGCGTGCACGTAGACCGTCTCGGGCGTCATGAACCCGTTGTCGTGCATCTGCTTGATGCCCTCGTCGCTGGTCGCGCCCCAGACCCCGGCGTGGGTGGTGACGGGCACGCCGAGGTCGCGGGCGGTCTCGAAGGCGGCCTTCTCCGGGAAGGACGGGTCGCCGAGCACGTCGAACGCGATCTGGAAGCCGAGCATGTCGCCGCCGGCGAGCCGGCCCGCGAGGTCGCGGAACTCGGGCGTCCCGGTCCATTCGGCGGGCGGCGCCTGGATGTTGCCGTAGGCGAGGACGAACCGTCCGGGCACCGAGCGCAGCGCGTCCACGGCGGCGTCCGCGTGGGCGGGGGTCTGCAGCCCGTGCGACCAGTCGACGACCGTGGTCACGCCGGCGTCGACGGCCTCGATCGCGGCGAGCAGGTTCCCGGCGTGGACGTCCTCGGGCCGGAACCGCTTGCCGTGCTCCAGGTAGTACCAGACGAAGTACTGCGTCAGCGTCCAGTCGGCGCCGTAGCCGCGCATCGCGGTCTGCCACATGTGCCGGTGGGTGTCGATCATCCCGGGCATGACGATGCCGCCGGACGCGTCGATCTCGGCGGTGCCGTCCGGCACCGGCAGGCCGGGCCCGACCGCGGCGATCCGGTCGCCCTCGATGAGGACGTCGGCGCCGTCCAGGACCTCGCGCCCGGCGGTCATCGGCAGCACCGTGCCGCCGCGCAGCACCAGGGGGCGGCCCGGCTCGAACTCGCTCATCTTCGCACTCCTCGTCCTCGGGACCCGACCGCCGGGAGCAATCACGGACCGATGTCCGCTCTACGGTCAAACCTGCATGGAGCCACTCTCGTGACCGGTAGTCACAGTGTCAACCACTTGACCGGCGCGGATACTGGCATGCCAGAATCGAAGTGACGGACGAATGTCCGTCCAACGGACGAACAAGGGAGCCGGATGACTGACGACACCGCGGGCGGCGGGCCGCTCTCGGGGGTGCTGGTGGCGGACTTCTCCCGGATCCTGGCCGGCCCCTACGCGACGATGCTGCTGGCCGACCTCGGCGCCGACGTGGTCAAGGTCGAGGGGCCGGACGGCGACGACACCCGCACGTGGACGCCGCCCGCCCGCGGCGACGCCGCGACCTACTACCTCGGCGTCAACCGGGGCAAGCGCTCCATCGCTCTCGACCTGCGGGACGAGAGGGACGCCGCCGCCGCCCGCGAGCTGGCCCGCCGCGCCGACGTGCTGATCGAGAACTTCAAGCCCGGCGGCCTCGCCCGCTTCGGGCTCGACTACGACTCGGTGCGCGCCGCGAACCCGGGCGTCGTGTACGGCTCGATCACCGGGTTCGGGTCCGGCGCGGGACGGCACGTCCCCGGCTACGACCTGATGGTGCAGGCGATCTCCGGGCTGATGAGCCTGACCGGCGACCCGGACGGCCCGCCGTACCGGGCCGGCATCTCCGTCTTCGACGTGATGGCGGGCAACCACGCCGCGATCGGCATCCTGGCGGCGCTGCGGCACCGGGACGCGACCGGCCGGGGCCAGCTCGTCGAGGTGAACCTGCTGTCGTCGGCGCTGACCGGCCTCGTCAACCACAGCTCCGCCTACGTCGCCGGCGGGACCGTCCCCTACCGGATGGGCAACGCGCACCCGAGCGTGTTCCCCTACGAACCGCTGCCGACCGCCGACAACGACCTGATCGTCACGGCGGCGAACGACGGCCAGTTCCGCAGGCTGTGCGAGGTGCTCGGCGTCCCGGACGTCCCGGACGACCCGCGCTTCGCGACCAACGCCGACCGCACCGCCAACCGGGCGGAGCTGCGTCCGATCCTGGTCGAGCGGCTGCGGCTGCGCGGCGCCGTCGAATGGTTCGAGCTGCTGGTCGAGGCGGGCGTGCCGAGCGGCCCGATCAACACGATCGACGGAGGCTTCGCGATGGCGGAGCGCTTCGAGCTGGACCCGGTCGTGGTCGTCGGCGAGGGGGACCACGCGGTCCCGACGACCCGGCACCCCATCCGCTTCTCCGAGACGCCCGCGACGTACCGGCTGCCGCCGCCCGGCCTGGACGAGCACGGCGCCGAACTGCGTCAATGGCTGTCCGAGCCGCAGGAGGACGACCGTGGCTGAGACTCCGGAGTACCCGACCGCGCTGGGCGCGTCCAGCCGGGAGACGATCACGCTGCTGGGCCACGACCTCGCCAGGGACGTGATGGGCGAGGTCGGCTTCGGCGAGCTGGCGTTCTGGCTCGCGACGCAGCGGCGGCCCGCGGCCGGGGAGACGCGGGTCTTCGAGGCCGTCCTCGCGGCGCTCGCCGACCACGGCTTCACCCCGACCGCGATCGTCACCCGGCTGACGTACCTGTCGGCGCCCGACTCGGTGCAGGGCGCGCTCGCCGCCGGGCTGCTGGGCGGCGGGTCCCGGTTCCTGGGCGTCACCGAGGACACGGGCCGGTTCCTCCACGACGTCCTGACCTCGGTGGACGGAGACCTGCCGTCCACCGGCGCGGGCTGGGACGCGCTGGCGCTGCGGACCGTCCAGCGGGAGCGGGAGGCGAAGCGGTTCGTGCCCGGCCTCGGCCACCACGTGCACAAGGACGGCGACCCGCGCACGCCCCGCCTCATGCGGATAGCCACCGAGGAGGGCCTGTTCGGCCCGCACCTGTCGCTGTTCGCCGCGATCGGCCGCGTCCACCCGGAGGTGCTCGGCAGGACGCTGCCGCTGAACGGCGCCGGCGTGTGCGGCGCGGCGCTCGCCGACCTCGGCCTCCCGCTGGAGCTGCTGCGCGGGTTCGCGCTGCTCGCCCGTACCGCCGGGCTGATCGGCCAGCTCGCCGAGGAGCTGCGCACCCCCGTCGGCAACGAGATCTTCCTGTCGGTGGACCTCAACAACCGGTCCGTCGCCCCCGACCCCTACACCCCCGGAGACCGTCATGGCTGAACTGGTCGCTGTGATCGCTTCGACCCACCACCCCTTCTACCACCGAGCGAGCACGGCGACGGGAGAGGACCGCCCCGACTTCGCGGACGAGTGGGTCCGCAAGGTCGAGGCGTTCCGCGAGACGCTGACGAAGGCCCGGCCGGACGTCCTGGTCATGGTCGGCTCCGACCACTTCCACCAGCTGTGGCTGGACAACATGCCGCAGTTCCTCATCGGCAAGGCGCCGTTCTACGACGCGAACTGGTACAACGAGGAACGCGAGTTCGGGCTGCCGCGCATGCTGATGAAGGGGCAGGAGGACCTGTCGTCCCACCTCCTGCGCGAGGGCCTGGACGCGGGCTTCGACCTGGCGTTCTCCAACGAGCTGCGCATCGACCACTCGATCACGTGCCCGATCATCACGCTCCGCCCGCAGAACGACCTGCCGATCGTCCCCGTCTACACCAACATCTTCGCGCCGCCGCTGCCGCGGCCGAAGCGGTTCGTCCAGCTCGGGAGGACGATCCGGGAACTGGTCGAGTCGTGGCCGGGGAACCAGCGCGTCGCGGTCATCGGCACCGGGCACCTGTCCCTGGAGCTGGGCGGCCCGCGCCAGTTCGGCCCGCACGGCCCCGACCCCGAGTTCGACGCGAAGGCCGTCGAGTGGATCTCGTCCGGCGACATCGAGGGCTGCCTCGCGGAAGTCACCCTCGACAGCCTGCACGCGCCCGGCAACGCCACCCACGGCTTCATGGACTTCATGCTGATGATGGGCGTGGCGGGCGAGGGCGCGAAGGCCGACTACGTCGACACCTACGACCTGTTCCACACCATGGAGGCGTACTTCACCTGGTACCCGAACGGAGGCGGCCAGTGAGCAAGTACCTGCTGAACAAGTTCCTCTACACCGTCGACCGCGACCCCGGACTCGTCGAACGCTACCGGGACGAGCCGGAGGCGACCGTGGCGTGGTGGGAGGGGGAACAGGCCAACCGGATCATCAACTGCCACGGCGGCGAGTCGTCCACCTGGCTCGCGTTCGAGGACGAGGAGCGGGCGGCGCTCGCCGGGCACGACTACCCGAAGCTGTTCGAGCTGGGCGCGCACCCGTTCCTGACGCTGACGCTGTTCATCGCGATGTTCGAACGCGACCACGACGAGCCGCTCGGGTTCCAGCTCGAATACGCGCGGCGGCTCGGGCACTTCTCGCTCCCCTACCCCGACATCGCGACCTGAGCCGATGCGCGCCGCGGAGATCAGGGAATGCGGGCGTCCGCCCGTGGTGGCGGAACGCGAGCCGCCCACGCCGGGCGACGGCGAGGTCCTGGTGGACGTGCTCGCCGCGCCGATCACCCCGCTCGACCTGCTGTGCGCGAGCGGAACGTCGTACTTCGGGACCCCCGCGACGCCGTACGTGCCGGGCGTCCAGGGCGTCGGGACGTTCGAGGGCCGGACGGTCTGGTTCCCGTCCCCGGCCGGGATGGCGCCGGGCGACGGGAGCATGGCCGAGGTCGCGGCCGTCCCGGCGGCCTCGGTCGTCGAACTGCCGGACGGCGTCGACCCGGTGTCGCTGGCGGCGCTCGGGCTGTCGGCCGTCGCCGCGCACATGGCGCTGACCTGGCGCGGGGAGCTGGCCGCCGGTGAGCAGGTCATCGTCCTCGGCGCGGGCGGGGTCGTCGGTCAGGCCGCCGTGCGGCTCGCCCGGGCGGCGGGCGCCCGGCGCGTCATCGCCGGTGCCCGGTCGCCGGAGGCGCGGGCGCGAGCCGCGCGGGCCGGGGCGGACACGGTCGTCGCGCTCGACACGTCCGACGTCGCCGAGCTGGCACGGCGGTTCGCCGGCGCCGCGGACGGGCCCGCGGACCTGGTGCTCGATCCGCTGTTCGGCGCCCCGGCGGCGGCAGCGGCCCGGACGCTGCGGCCCGGCGGGCGGCTCGTCAACCTCGGGAGTTCGGCGGGCGAGACGTGCCCGATCGAGTCGTCGGTCATCCGCGGCAAGTCGCTGCGGCTGCTCGGCTACACGAACAACGAGCTGTCGGCCGAGCAGCGGGTGGCGTCGATCGGGTTCGTCGCGGAGCAGGCCGCGTCCGGGAAAATGGACGTCGCCCACGAGACCGTGCCGCTGGCGGACGCCGCGGCGGCATGGCGGCGTCAGGGCGAAGGGCGAGCGGCGGGACGGATCGTGCTCACCCCGCGGTGACCTGCGGGACGGTCTCCAGCCGCGCGAAGTCGGCGCTGATCTCGCCCGCCGCGTGCAGCAGCAGCGGCAGGTGCTCCTCCACGAGCTGCTCGAGCGGGGTCTCGGCGGCGTGGGTGTTGACGTTGATGCCCGCGATGACCTTGCCGGAGCCGTCCCGCAGCGGGGCCGCGACCGAGCGGATGCCGCGCGCGAGCTGCTCGTCCGTCAGCGCCCAGCCGCGCGCCCGGACCTCGCGCAGCTCGGCGTCGCGCTCCTGTTTCGTCAGGCGGACGCGCGGCTCCAGGCCGGAGCGGGTCGGCTCGGCGACGATCCGGTCGACCTCGGCCGGGTCGAGCGCCGCGAGCTGCACCTTGCCGAGCGAGGTCTGCAGCGCCGGGAACCGGGTGCCGATCTGCACCGCCAGCGCGACGATCTTGGGGACGGCGACGCGCGCGACGTAGACGATGTCGGACCCGTCGAGCTGCGCGATCGAGCACGACTCGTTCGTCCGGGCGACGAGCCGCTCCATGTGCGGGCGCGCCACGTCCCACAGCCCCATGGACCGGACGTAGGAGACGCCGAGGTCGAGCACGCGCGGCGTGAGGGCGTAGCCGCCCTCGGCGGCCCGCACGTAGCCGAGCTCCTGCAGGGTGAGCAGGATGCGGCGGGCGGTCGGCCGGGCCAGCCCGGCCGCCTCGGCGACCTGCGCGAGCGACATGACCGGGCGCCGAGCCTCGAAGGAGGTGATGACGTCCAGGCCCCGGGCCAGCGCCTCGATGAAATCCGGTCCGGTGCCTTCCCGTGGCATCGATCATCCCCTCGCCGGCCGTCCCGCGTCAGTGGCTGTCCATCATACGGACATGTGACCGGTATCCCGCGACCCGCCCCCGCCGGGCACGCCGCGGACCCTCGTGGCCGGAGACGGGGGCGGGTGGGGAGGAGCGAACGCACAGCGGACACGGCGCGGGCCCCCGGGTCAGGGCAGGAAGCGGAAGATGCCCTGGAGGACGCAGGCGGGCTTGGCGTGGTTCTCGATCTCGACGGTGAGGTCCGCGGTGACCTGGAGGCCGCCGGCCACGTCGGCGACGTCGGCGATCGCGCCGGACAGGCGGATGCGGGAGCCGGCCGGGACGGGCGCCGGGAACCGCACCTTGTTCAACCCGTAGTTGACCTTGGTCGTGACGCCGGTGACGTCGAGCAGTTCCGTCCACAGCGGGATGACCAGCGACAGCGTCAGGTGGCCGTGCGCGATGGGGCCGCCGAACGGGCCGTCCTTCGCCCGCTCGGGGTCGACGTGGATCCACTGGTGGTCGTCCGTGGCGTCGGCGAACGTGTCGATGCGGGCCTGGTCCACCTCCAGCCAGCGGCTGGTGCCGAGCGAGCCGCCCGCCAGGCTCTTCAGGTCCTCGAACGCGACGGTCGTGCTCATGCCTTCTCCTTGCTCGCCCCGTCCAGGCCGAGAGCCCGGACGGCGTTGCCCTTGAGGATCTTCGGTCGGACGTGCGGCTTGATCTCCAGCTCGTCGAAGTCGCTCCGCCAGCGGTCCGGGGTGATGACCGGGTAGTCGGAGCCGAACAGCACCTTGTCCTGCAGGAGCCCGTTGGCGTACCGGACGAGCTGCGGCGGGAAGTACTTCGGCGACCAGCCGGACAGGTCGATGTAGACGTTCGGCTTGTGCGTGGCGACGGCGAGCGCCTCGTCCTGCCAGGGGAAGGACGGGTGCGCCATGATGATCGTCAGGTCGGGGAGGTCGACGGCGACGTCGTCCAGCAGCATCGGGTTCGACAGCCCGAGCCGGATGCCGCCGCCGCCCGGCATGCCCGCGCCGATCCCCGTCTGCCCGGTGTGGAACAGGGCGGGGACGCCGTGCTCGGCGGCGACCTCGAGCAGCGGGTACGCGGTGCGGTCGTTGGGCGCGAAGCCCTGCAGGGACGGGTGGAACTTGATGCCGCGCACGCCGCGTTCCTCGATCAGCCTGCGGAACGCGCGGGCGCCGGCGCGCCCCTTGGCGGGGTCGATGCTCGCGAACGGGATGAGGACGTCGGGGTACTCGGCGGCCCGGTCGGCGATCTCCTCGTTGGAGATGGCCGGGTGCCCCGTGGCGTTCTCGATGTCGACGGTGAACACGACCGCGGCGAGGCGGCGCTCCCGGTAGTGGGCGGCGATGTCGTCGATCGTGGGCGTGCGGTTGGCGTCCGCGCCGAAGTACTTCGCGGACGCCTCCATGAACTCGTCCGGGAGCGAGAGGTGGCCGTGCTTGTCGGCCTCCACGTGGACGTGGACGTCGATGGCCTCCAGGGCGTCCAGGTCGAGCCCGCTCATGGCCGCGGCTCCTCGGGCAGGTTCTCCCCCACGCTCTGCTCGTGCTCGGCGAAGACCGTGGGCCAGGCGGCGGCGATGTCGGCGGCGGCCCAGCCGCCGTCCCGGTAGGCGGCGACGGCCTGGGTCGGGTGCGTCCACAGCGAGAGCCGGTCGCCGCCGACGCCGATGGCCTGGCCCGTGATGCCGGACGCGGCGTCCGAGGCGAGGAACGCGACCAGCCCGGCGGCGTCCTCGGGGGCGCCGAAGGCGAGGGCGCGGCGCGCGAACGGCGGCATCGCGCGGCCCTCCCGCAGCGCCTCCGCGTACGGGGCGAGCGCGGGGACCGTCTCGGTCATCGCGGTCGCCGCGACCGGGACGACCGCGTTCACGGTGACGTCCGCGCGGGCCAGTTCCATCGCCCAGGTGCGGACGAACCCGACGATCCCGGCCTTGGCCGCCGAGTAGTTCGTCTGCCCGAAGTTCCCCCGCTGCCCGGCCGGGGAGCCGACCAGGATGAGCCGGCCGCCCCCGCCCTGCTCGCGGAACCGCACCGCCGCGGCGCGGGCGCAGGTGAAGGTACCCTTGAGGTGCACCCGGACGACGGTGTCGAAGTCGTCGTCGGTCATCTTCCACAGCACCCTGTCGCGCAGGACGCCGGCGTTGGTCACCATCACGTCCAGCCGGCCGAACTCCGCCACCGCCCGTCCGACCAGGGCCTCGGCGGTCTCGGCGGGGCCGACCTCGGCGGGGTGCGGCACGGCCCGCCCGCCCGCGTCGGTGATCTGCTTTGCCGCGGCCTCGGCGGTGGCCGCGTCCGCGTCGTTGACCACGACGGCCGCGCCCGCGCGGGCGAGCTCCCCGGCGTAGGCGAGACCGAGGCCGCGCCCCGCGCCGGTGACCACCGCCACCTTCCCGTTCAGCTCCATTGCCACCTTCCTGGTCCGTCCTGTCCCTAGAAGCTAGATTCGCTATTGTCGTGCGTCAAGATTTCATCGAATAACCTCGGTCACAGCAGCGGAAGGGCGGCAGGGCATGGTGTGATGTGCACCGACGACGGCAGGGACCACGGGGAGGACGGGCATGACCGCCGAGCAGGACGCGTCCGCGAGCGCACGGCCCCGCCGGCGGGCTCCGCAGCAGCTGCTGTTCAGCTTCCTCGGATCGCTCGTCCTCGACCGCGGCCTCCCGCCGATCAGCTCGCGGGTCTTCCTGCACCTGCTGGAGGACCTCGGCGTCGCCGAGGCGGCGGGCCGCGCCACCCTCGCGCGGATGACCCGCAAGGGGCTGCTGGCCCGCACCCGGGAGGGCCGCACCGCGCGGTTCTCGCTCACCCCGTGGGCGGAGGAGCTGCTCCGCGAGGCGACCCCGCGGGTCCGGTCCGCGCGGCCGTTCACCCACCCGGGCGGCGAGTGGACGCTGCTCAGCTACTCGATGCCGGAGAGCCGCCGCGACCTGCGGCACCAGATCCGCGCCCGGCTGATCTGGGCCGGCTTCGGCGGGCTGCGGGACGGGCTGTGGATCGCGCCCGGCCGGGTCGACATCGGCGCGATCTTCGCCGGGCCCGCGTTCGCCGGGCTGGCCGAGCTCGCCGACGCGTTCTACTCCGTCCCCGTGGAGGGCACCGACGTGCCGCGGCTGCTGCGGCGCGCGTGGGACGTCCCGGCGATCCGCGCCGAGCACGAGGCGTTCCTCGCCACCTGGACGCCGGACCGCGAGCGGCACGGGCGCCCGCTGACCCGGCTGACCCTGCTCGGCGCCGACTGGCTGCAGCTCCTGCGCACCGACCCCGGCCTGCCCGCCGAGCACCTCCCGGACGGCTGGCCCGCGTCCGCGTCCGCCGCCCTGTACCGGGAGCGGTTCGCCGCGCTGGAGCCGGACGCGGCCGAACGGCTCCGCACGCTCCTCGCCGACGACGCCGGGCGCCGCTGAACCGGCTCCGGGGCGAACCCGTATCCCCTGTCGTGCCATCGGACCCGATAGATACGGGCCTCTTCTGCAACCCCAACAACCCCGACGGCGGCTACGTCCCGCGCCGCCATTTAAGGAAAGGCCGAAAAGCGGAGTGCCGAACATGTCGGTGAGATGATCTGGCGGGCGGGCGCGGCGGGCCCTACGTTGGCTCCATTGTCCGTTCGGGAGCCGTCCCTTTCCGGGTTCGCTCCGACGCGTCCACGGGAAGGGCCCCATGGAGAATCCGCTCGTCATCGACCCGTCCGGCGGCGACGTCCAGGGAGAGGCCGCGAAACTGCGGTCGCGAGGCCCGGTGACGCCGGTGGAACTGCCCGGCGGCGTCGTCGCGTGGGCGGTGACCGGCCAGGAGCAGCTCAAACGGCTGCTCGCCGATCCCCGGGTGTCGAAGGACCCGAATCTGCACTGGACCGCGTACGTCAACGGCGAGATACCGGAGGACTGGCCGCTGCGCCTGTGGGTCTCGGTGCAGAACATGTTCACCGCCTACGGCGACGACCACCGGCGGCTCCGCGCGATCATCTCGCGCGCGTTCACCCCGCGCCGCACCGAGGCGCTGCGCCCCGAGGTCGAGGCGATCACCGCCGGGCTCGTGGACGAGCTCGCCGCCGCTCCCGGCGGGCGCGCCGACCTGCGCGAGGCGTTCGCCTACCCGCTGCCGATCGAGGTGATCTGCCGGCTGTTCGGCATTCCCGGCGAGACCCGGCCGAGCCTGCGGCGCTGCGTGGACGGCATCTTCAACACGGCGCTGACGCCGGAGGAGACCATCGCCAACCAGGTCGAGATGTACGGCATCCTGCAGGAGTTCGTCGCGTTCCGGCGCCGCGAGCCCGCCGACGACCTGGCCGGCGTGCTCATCTCCTCCCGTGACGAGGACGGCTCGCGGCTGAGCGAGGCGGAGCTCGTCGACACCCTGATCCTGATGATCTCCGCCGGGCACGAGACCACGGTGAACCTGCTGGACCAGGCCATCACCGCGCTGCTGACGCACCCGGAGCAGCGCGCGCTCGTCCGGTCCGGCGAGGTGCCGTGGACGGAGGTGATCGAGGAGGCGCTGCGCTGGCAGGCGCCCGTCGCGAACCTGCCGCTGCGCTACGCGGTGGAGGACATCGAGGTCGACGGCGTCACGATCGGCAGGGGGGAGCCGATCCTCGCCGCCTATGCCGCGGCCGGGCGCGACCTCTCCCTGCACGGCGACGACGCCGACCTGTTCGACATCAGGCGGGCGGGCAAGGAGCACATCTCCTTCGGCCACGGCGTGCACTTCTGCGTGGGTTCGCATCTCGCGCGAATGGAGGCCGAGATCTCGCTGCCCGCGCTTTTCCAGCGCTTCCCGGATATGGAGCTCGCCATCGATCCGGGCGAACTGCGCCCGGTCGAGTCGTTCATCTCCAATGGACACCGGTCTTTGCCGGTCGAGCTGAATTCCTGACCTTTCGCCGGTGATTCGTCAGCCGCCGTCGCGGCGCGCCCTGGCCCTGCGCTTTCCCTCGTGCATCGCCTGGACGCGCGCGATCGGGATCGTGTGCCCCTCCTCGACCAGGTCGGCGGGGAGGGCCTGCGGTTCCGGCATGAGGTCCGACCACGGGTCGCGGTCGGCGAGCAGGCCCGCGGCCGTGCGGATCGTGAAGTCGGCCGGGGCGACGCCGTCGAGATCGTCCCACGGGACGGGGAACGAGACCGGCGTCCCCGGGCGGATGCGCGGGCTGTAGGCGGCGGCCACGGTCGCGCCGCCGGCGCGGGTCGAGTCGAGGAACACCTTGCCGCCCCGGTCCTCGCGGATGAACGCCGTCGTCGCGAGGCCGGGGTCGAGGCGCTCGGCGCGGGCGCCCAGCGCGCGCGTCGCGGCGGCCACGTCCTCGGCGGTCGTGCCGCCGTCGAGCGGCACGAACACGTGCACGCCCTTGGCGCCGCTGGTCTTGACCGCGCCCTCCAGCCCGCAATCGCGCAGCGCCCGCCGGACGAGGTGCGCGGCGCGGACGGCGGCGCCGAACGCGTCCGCGCCCGGCGGGTCGATGTCGATCACCAGGTGGGTGGGCCGGGACGGCGCGTCCGCGCGGAAGAGCGGCGGGTGGTACTCGACGGCGCGCTGGTTGGCGAACCACAGCAGGGTGCGCCGGTCGTCGCACAGCGCGTACGACACCTCGCGGCGGGACGTCTCCGCCCACACCCGCACCGTCCGCACCCACTCCGGCGTGTACTTCGGGACGTTCTTCTGCATGAACGGCTTCTGGCCGCGCAGCACGCGGATGACCGACAGCGGGCGGCCCGCGAGCTGCGGCACGATGCGCCCGGCGACGGCGTCCAGGTAGTCGACCAGGTCACGTTTCGTCGCGTCGGCCCCGTCGAACAGGGGCTGGTCCAGGTTCGTCAGCCGGACCCCGTCACGCTCCTCATCGGCGCTCACCCCACCACCTTCGCACGCGCGTCCGACAGCCCCGCTCGGGTAGCGTCGGCCTCATGTACGTTCCGGCGCATTTCTCCGCGGGCGACGCCGAGGTCAGGGAGCTGCTGACCGGGTGCGACGCGGCCGACCTCGTGACGAGCACGCCCACTGGTCTCCTCGCGACGTTCCTGCCCGTCCTGTACGACCCGTCGGTGGGCGAGCACGGCGCGATGCTCGCGCATGTCGCGCGCAACAACGACCAATGGCGCGAGCCCGCCGCCGGGGAGTCGCTGTTCATCGTGCACGGCCCGGACGCCTACGTGTCGCCGTCCTGGTACCCGTCCAAGCGCGAGCACGGGCGCACCGTGCCGACCTGGAACTACCTCACCGCGCACGTCTACGGCCGTCTCGTCGTGCACGACGACGCCGCGTGGGTCGAGTCGATGGTGCGCCGCCTCACCGAACGTCACGAGAGCGGGCGCACGCCCCCCTGGGCGGTGGACGACGCACCGGCCGGGTTCATCGCCGGGCAGCTGCGCGCCATCGTCGGCCTCGAACTCGTCATCACCCGGGTCGAGGCGAAGGCGAAGATGAGCCAGAACCGTCCGGAGGCCGACCGCGCGGGCGTCGTCGAGGGCTACCTGGCCGAGGGCGACACCGCGATGGCCGAGGCCGTCCGCGACTCCTGACCGCGCCGTCAGCGGAGGGGGACCAGGGTCGTGCTGACGCGGGGCACGTGCCCGGCGGCGCACGTGTGGGACGCGATGGCGGCGCCCACCTCCAGCGCGGTGGGGACGAGACGGTTCGTGCGGAAGCCGAGGCCGGGGTCGCGGAGCATCGGGTTCGCGCCCGGGATCACCTCCGCGAGCAGCACGAACGTCGGGTCGATGACCTTGGTGACGCCGTCGTCGTCCTCGACCTCCACCCACGCGTGGACCAGGTCGGGCAGGCCGACGACCCAGCCGATCCGCGTCCGCGCGGGGATGCCCTCCTCGCGGCACAGCCGGGCGATGTAGCGGCTGGCCGAGCCGCAGCTCGCGAACCCGCGGGGGACGAGGGACTCGTCGTCCCGCATGGCCTCGGGGAGGCGCAGCCAGCGCAGCTCCGCTCCCATGAACTCGCGCAGGATCGCGCGGAGCGCGGGCGAGCGCAGCACCGGGCAGTCGCCGACCGTCCGCAGGACGGCGGACAGGGTGAGCGCGGGGCCCGACGCGCGGGCGGTCGCCGCCGTCCCCGCCGGGACGTTGCGCGCCGCGCCGGCCGGATGGGCGCGGACGTGGCGGACCCGCCCGCCGTAGGCGCCGGTCCGCGGCCGGGCGAGCGTGTTGCGGGCACCGGGCCGGCAGCCGTCCGGGGCCCCGCAGGAGACCCGCAGCTCGAACCGGGACATGCGGGGCGCGATGAGGTCCTCGCAGGACGAGCGGGTCCAGCGCAGGGCGGACGCGACGGTCCGCTCGATCCCGGTACGCCCGGAACCGGAGTACAGGGCGAGGTTGAAGATGTCCCTGGAGTCGAACCGCTCCCGGCCGCGCTCCCCCGTGGCCGGCAGCCCGTGCCGGACGAGGTCGGACAGCGCGGCCTGGTCGCAGGCGAGCATCACGGCGGCGTCGGCCCTCGGGGTGTCCGGCCGGTGGTGCTCGGGCGGGATGACGAGGAGCCCGTCGAGCGTGCGCAGCAGCGGGTGCGCGGCGGCACGGGCCATGTCAGCGCTTCACGAACCGGTAGTCGGCGGGGTCGAGGCTGCGCGTCCGGCGCCGGTAGGCGAGCATCGATCCGGGCCAGTTGCTGGCGTTGCGGCGGCCGTCGCGCAGATACCAGCTGGTGCAGCCGCCGGCGTTCCAGACCGTCCCGCCGAGGCGCTGCTGGAGGCGGTCGTCGAATGCGGAGAGCACGCCCTCGCGGACGTCCATGTACAGCACCTCCGGGTCGCGCAGCGCACGAATGGCCTGCACGATGTAGGCGATCTGGCTCTCCAGCATGTGTACCACCGACCCGGAGCCGACGTTGGTGTTGGGTCCGTACATCATGAAGAAATTCGGGAAGCCCGCGACGGTCAGGCCGAGGTAGGCGCGCGGCCCGTCCCGCCAGGCGTCGTCCAGCGTGCGGCCGTCCAGCCCGGTGACGCGCAGCGGGGCGACGAAGTCGTGCGACCGGAACCCGGTGCCCATGATGATGGTGTCGACCTCGTGGGCCGTGCCGTCGGCGGTGACGACCGCGTCGGACGTGACCCTGGTGATCGGGCTGGTGACGACGTCCACGTGCGGCAGGTTGAGGGACCGGTAGTAGTCGCTGGAGACCAGGACGCGCTTGCAGCCCAGTTCGTACCCGGGCGTGAGGATCCGGCGGGTCTGCTTGTCGCGGACGGACCAGCGCGTGGTGCGGCATAGCGCGCGGACGTGGGCCGACAGCACCTTGCGGCCGCGCGGCGAGATCAGCATCGGGTTCAGCAGCGCCTCGAACCAGAGGAACACCCCGAGCCTGGACAGCCGCTGCAGCACCGGGAACCGGCGGTTGAGCCGGGAGCGGAGGCGGGGGTAGCGGCGGTCCCACTTCCAGCCGACCCACTGCGGCTCGCGCTGGAACACGGTCAGCTTCGCCGCCTCCGGCGCGATCCGCGGGACGAACTGGACGGCGCTGGCCCCGTTGCCGACGACGGCGACGCGGCGCCCGGCGAGGTCATGGCCGTGGTCCCAGCGCGCCGAGTGGAAGAGGGTGCCGCCGAAGGCCTCCAGGCCCGGGATGGCGGGCACGGAGGGGCGGCTGAGCTGCCCGCACGCCGAGACGAGGACGTCCGCGGCGCAGGTCTCGCCGCCGGCCGTCCGCAGGTTCCAGCGGCCCGCCGCGGCGTCGAACTCGGCGGCCGTGATCTCCGTCCCGAACCTCATGTGCTCGGTCACGCCGTACTTGCGCGCGCACTCCCGCAAGTAGCCGAGGATCTCCGGCTGCGGTGCGAACCTGCGCGACCAGTCGTGCTTCGGCTCGAACGAGTAGGAGTACAGGTGCGAGGGGGCGTCGCACGCGGCGCCGGGGTAGGTGTTCTCCCGCCACACCCCGCCCACGCCGTCCGCGCGCTCGAACACCGTCAGATCCGTGAAGCCGGCGCGCCGCAGCGCGATGGCCAGCCCCAGTCCGCTGAATCCGCTCCCAACGATCGCGACAGACGGCCCGCCCATGCCAACGTCCCTTCATCGCCCACGCCACACTAACCCCCCATTGGCACTCCGCCAATAGTCCCGGCGCCGGTGCGGGCGCCGAGGTCAGCGGGCGCGCCAGGGCGATTCCCGGGACGTGGGACGCGCGTCGGCGGAGACCCGCAGCGCGTAGGTGGGGGACGGCGCCGGCTCGACGGGCCCCAGGTAGGCGTGGCCGGTCAGATGGCACCAGGCGGGCAGGTCGATCGGGGCGGCCGGATCGCTGGCGATCAGGTGCACGACGGTGCCCGGCGCGAGCCCGGCGAGGCGGCCGCGCAGTTCCAGCAGCAGGCGCACGCAGGAGCGGTCGCCGCCGTCGACGACCACTGGGTCCGCGCTCATTCCCTCACCCCCGGTTCTCGCAGGCCACCAGGTGAAATATAGGGGTTTGTCGCGGCAACACCCTCGCGAATCGTCAAATGCGACAGAAGGGGATGAAACGCGAGGGAACGGGATCGTGCGCGATTTGGCGGAGCAACGTCCTAGACTTGAACCTTTCTTTCAGGTTCCGTCCAGGATCGGGGCTTACAGTCGCAGTGAAGTACCCCCCGTTGTCATCCAGGTGAGGAAACCGGCTTTGGGGCGAACCATGGATCTCGGAGTAGCGCGCGTGGAGAGCACGGACACCTGCGGGACGCTCACGTTCCCGGACGAGGTCGATCTCAGCAACGGCGAGGCGATCCTCGAGCAGGCCATGCGGCTCCTCGACTCCGGGACGCCCGCGCTCATCCTCGACCTGGCCGGCTGCACGTTCTGCGACTCCAACGGCCTGAACGTGATCACGCGCTCCCAGATGCGGGCCAGCGAGCTGGGCGTCCCGATGTGGGTGGTGCTGCCGCAGCGCGGCATCGTCCGCCGGGTGTCGGACGTGGCCGGGCTGCAGCGCCGGGTCGCGATCGCGCCGGACGTGACGACCGCCCGCCAGGCCCTGGCCGCGCGCCACTGACCCGCCCGCACTCCGCGCTCCCGTAGCGGCCCCGCCCTCAGCGTTCCAGGACGCGCTCGATCCAGTCGTCGGCCATGCCGAGCAGCAGGTGGCCCGCGCCGAGCACGCTGGCGTCGCGGCCCGCGCGGGACGTGGCGATCTCCAGGTTGCGGGTGGCGAGCGGCAGGCAGCGCTCGTAGATGACGCCGCGGATGGTCGCGACGAGCGGCTCGGCGTTGGACAGGCTGCCGCCGATGACGAGCGCGTCGGGGTTGAAGAAGTTCACGAGCGCGGTCAGCACGTCCCCGATGAGGCGGCCTGCGGTGCGCACGGCGCTGGTGGCCTGCGGAACGCCGTCGGCGACGAGGTCGACGATCTGGGACGGGTGCTCCACCACGACGCCCTGCGCGGCGAGGGACGCGGCGAGCGCCGCGCCGCTCGCGTGGGCCTCCAGGCAGTCGGGATGACCGCACGAGCAGTCCACCGACGCCTCGGACAGGATCCGCACGTGGCTGATGTCGCCGGCGGCGCCGCGGCCCCGGTGCAGCCGTCCGGCCACGATGACGCCGCAGCCGATCCCGCTGCCGAGTTTGATCACCATGACGTTGTCGAGGGACGGCCATGACCCGCGGTGCTCGCCGACGGCCATGAGGTTGGCGTCGTTCTCGACCAGCGCGGGGACGCCGGTGTGCCCGGTCACGAAGTCGCGGACGGGGAAGTCGTTCCAGCCGGGCATCCGGGACGGCGAGACGACCTGGCCGGTGGCGGGGTCGACGGGGCCGGGGAGCCCGATGCCGACGCCGCGGACGGGGACGTCGTGCAGCCCGTGCTCGCGGGCGAGCGCGCGGAGGCTCTCGACGACGGCGGTCAGCGTCCGCTCGGGCCCGACGGCGATGTCGCAGTCGAGGTCGGCCACCGCGAGGGGCGTGCCGGCGAGGTCGGCGGCGGCGAGCCGGGCGTGGTGCGCGCCGAGGTCGGCGACGAGGAAGACGCCCGCCTCCCGGGCGAGCCGGAGGCGGCGGGGCCGCCGGCCCCCGCGCGAGGCCCCGGCGCCCTCCTCGGCGAACAGCCCGGCGTCGATGAGCTGCTCGACGCGCAGCGAGACGCTGGAGGCGGCGAGCCCGGACAGCCGGGCGAGCTCGGCCCGCGACTCCGCCCGGCCGGTCGCCACCAGCCGCACGAGCGCCGCCGGTCCGTCGTCTCTGCTGTTACGCACCCCAGATAGATAGCATGCGCGAACTTGGTACGGCAACGCGTTGACTTACGTCGATTTGACGTTCTATCGTCCTACTTGGCTTCGATTTCGAAGGAAGTTGGATCGCAGGTGACCGAATGATCGAGGTGCGCGGCCTCAGCAAGCGCTTCGGCGACCACTACGCGCTGCGCGACGTCGACCTCGACGTGGCGCGCGGCGAGGTCGTCGTGGTGATCGGCCCGTCCGGGTCGGGCAAGTCCACGCTCTGCCGGTGCCTCAACCGGCTGGAGACGCCGGACGCGGGCACGGTCCGCGTCGACGGCGAGGACCTGCCCGCCGAGGGGCGCGCCCTCGCCCGGCTGCGCGCGGACGTCGGCATGGTGTTCCAGTCGTTCAACCTGTTTCAGCACAAGACCGTCCTGCAGAACATGACGCTCGCGCCCACGCGGGTGCGCGGGCTGTCGCGCGCGGAGGCGGAGCGGCGCGCACGCGAGTTGCTCGACCGGGTCGGCATCGGCGAGCAGGCGGGCAAGCTCCCCGCCCAGCTGTCCGGCGGGCAGCAGCAGCGCGCGGCGATCGCCCGCGCCCTCGCGATGCGCCCGAAGGCGATGCTGTTCGACGAGCCGACGTCCGCGCTCGACCCCGAGATGGTCGGCGAGGTGCTGGACGTGATGACGGGCCTCGCCCGCGACGGCATGACGATGGTGGTCGTCACCCACGAGATGGGCTTCGCGCGCAAGGTCGCCGACCGCGTCGTGTTCATGGCGGACGGCGAGGTCGTCGAGTCCGGCACGCCGTCCGCCTTCTTCGACTCCCCCGCCAGCGACCGGGCCCGGGACTTCCTGGCCAAGGTCCTCAGCCACTAGGGCCCGACTCGTGACAGCCCTGTGACACCCCGGTGCGCCGCCCATGGCGCGCCACCCGAGAAAGGTTGATGATCATGGTGCGTACCCCTGCGGGGCTGCGGCGCGCGGCGGTCGCCGCGGTCGCCGCGCTGTCGCTGACGGGCCTCGCCGCCTGCTCCGGCGGCGACTCCGACTCGGCCGTGCCCGGCACCGGCGGCGGCACGACCGGCGACCTGCTCTCCTCGGCGCCGGTCGCCGCGGAGATTCCCGCCGGCTCCACCATGGAGAAGATCAAGCAGCGCGGTGAACTGGTCGTGGGCGGCTCGCTGGACGCGCCGCTGCTGTCGCAGCAGAACCCGGCGACGAAGAAGGTCGAGGGCCTGGACGCCGACTTCGGCCGGCTGCTCGCCAAGTACATCATCGGCGAGCCCAAGGTGAAGATCGTCAACTCGGCGTCGGAGACGCGGGAGGCGCTGCTGTCCAACGGCACGGTGGACGTGGTGTTCCAGACGTACAGCATCACTCCGGAACGTGCCGAGCAGGTCGCGTTCGCCGGGCCGTACTACAGCTCGGGCCTGGTCATCGCCACCAAGAAGGACGAGACGGGCATCAAGGTCCCGGCCGACCTGAAGGGCAAGACGGTCATCGCGGGCGCCAACACCCCGGCGATCCCCGCGATCAAGAAGGCCGCCCCGGACGCGAAGATCGTCACGTTCGGCAGCGACCCCGAGTGCGTCCAGGCGCTGAAGCAGGGCCGCGGCGACGCCTACGTCCAGGACCAGGCGGTCCTGCTCGCCACCGCCAAGCAGGACACGTCCATCCAGATCCAGGGCGAGCCGTTCACCGAGGACCCCTACGGGATCGGCCTCAAGCACGGCGACGCCCAGATGAAGCAGTTCGTCAACGACTGGCTCAAGCAGATCCAGCAGTCGGGCCTGTGGGCGAAGGTCTGGAAGAACTCGATCGGCACGGTCGTCCAGGGTGAGGCCCCGCAGCCGCCCGCGATCGGCTCCGCGCCGGGCTCGGAGTAAGCCCCCGTCCCATGAACGTCATCACCGACCACCTCGGGGAGTTCGGCGACGGGCTGCTGCTCACCGTCGAGCTGACGCTGCTGGCGCTCGCGGGCGCGCTCGCCGCCGGCGTCCTCGTCGCCGCGATGCGGGTCAGCCCGGTGCGCGTGCTGCGCGCCGCCGGGATGGCCTACGTCGAGATCCTGCAGAACATCCCGCTGCTGGTCTGGCTCGTCATCGCCGTGTTCGGGCTGCCCGAGATCGGGGTGATCGCCGGGCTGTTCACCACCTCGGCCGTCGTCATCGCCCTCTACCAGGGCGCGTACACGGCCGAGGCGATCCGGTCCGGGATCAACGCGGTGCCGGCCGGCCAGGGCGAGGCCGCCCGGGCGCTCGGGCTGACGTTCGTCCAGTCGCTGCGGCTGGTCGTCCTCCCGCAGGCGCTGCGGACGGTCGTCCAGCCGCTCGGCAACATCGCGATCATGACGCTGATGAACACCGCGCTCGCGGCGGCGGTCGGCGTGGTGGAGCTGACCGCCGCCGCGAACCGGGTCAACCTCGCCGAGGCGCAGCCGATCTGGATCTTCGTGACGGCGGGGCTGGCGTACATGGCCCTGTCCGGGGTGGTCGGGCTGGTCACCGGCGGTCTCGAACGGAAGCTGGCGATCCTGCGATGAGCTCCTCCAGGCTGCTGTTCGACGAGCCGGGGCCGCGCGCCCGGCGGCGCATCCGGATCACGACCGTGCTGACCGTGCTGGCCGGCGCCGTCCTCGTCGCCCTCGCGCTGCGGCAGTTCGCCGACAACGGCCAGCTCGCCGCCGACCGGTGGCGCCCGTACGGAACGTGGCCGATGTGGCGGTACCTGCTGGAGGGCCTGCGCTCCACGCTGTACGCCGCGGTCGTGTCGATCGCGCTGGCGATGGCGGCCGGCGTCGCCCTCGCGCTCGGACGGGTGTCGCCGTCGCGGTGGCTGCGCGTCCCGTCCGCCGCCTATGTCGAGATCGTCCGGACGATCCCGGCGCTGCTGCTCGTCTACGTCGTGCTGTTCGCGCTGCCGAGGTACGGCGTCGACCTGCCGCTGTTCTGGAAGCTCGTCGTGCCGCTGTCGGTGTCGAACGCCGCCGCGTTCGCGGAGATCTTCCGGGCCGGGATCCGGTCGGTGGAGCGCGGCCAGCTGGAGGCGGGCCTCGCACTCGGCCTGACGCGCGGCCGGGCGATGCGGCTGATCGTGCTTCCGCAGGCGGCGCGGCGCGTGCTGCCGTCTCTGGTCAGCCAGTCCGCCGGGCTGCTGAAGGACACCTCGCTCGGATACGTCGTCAGCTACGCCGAACTGCTCTACAGCGGCAAGGTGCTCGCGAACTACAACCACCTGCTCATCCAGACCTACCTGGTGATCGCGCTGATCTACCTGGCCATCAACGCGTCGCTGGCCAAGCTCGCGCGGACGCTGGAGGCGCGGAGAGCGTGAGGTGAGGAGAGTGATGTACGAGGTTCTGGCCGAAGTCGTCCGGAACGGCTTCGTGGAGAGCCGCCACTACGGCAGTGTCGCGGGGCTCGCCCCGGACGGCACGCTCGCCTACGCGCGCGGCAATCCCGGAGAGACCGTCCTGCCCCGCTCCACCACCAAGCCGTTCCAGGCGCTCGCGTGCCTGCGGGCGGGCGCGCCGCTGAGCGGCGAAAGCCTCGCGATCGCGGCGGGCAGCCACACCGGTGAGGACTTCCACGTCAAGACGGTCGAGGCGATCCTCGCGGACGCCGGCCTCGGCGCGGACGCGCTGCGCTGCCCGCCGTCCTGGCCCGAGGACGAGCCGGCGAAGGCCGCGCTGATCCGGGCGGGCGAGGGCGAGTCGCGGATCCGGATGAACTGCTCCGGCAAGCACGCCGCCATGCTCGCCGCGTGCGTCGCGAACGGCTGGCCGCTCGACGCCTACCTCGACCCGTCGCACCCGCTCCAGCGCACCGTGCGGCAGGTCTTGGCGGACGGCGCGGGCGAGACCCCGTCGCCCGTCGCCGTGGACGGCTGCGGCGCGCCGCTGTTCGGCCTCACGCTGACCGGCCTCGCGCGGGCCGCACGCTCCCTCGTCCTGTCCGAGGGGTCCCGCCCGGTCGCGGACGCCATGCGCGCCCACCCCGAGTTCGTCGGCGGGACGGGACACGCCAACACCGAGTTCATGCGGGCGCTGCCCGGCACGGTCGCCAAGGGCGGCGCGGAGGGCGTGTTCATCGCCGCCACCGCCGCTGGGCACGCCGTCGCCGTGAAGGTCGTCGACGGCAGCCCCCGCGCCACCACCGCCATCGCGCTGCGCGCGCTCGCCGCGCTCGGCGCCGACACGACCCCGGCCGATCCGCTGGCAGCCGTGCCCGTCCTCGGCGGCGGGCGCCCGGTCGGCGAGATCCGCACCACCCAGGAAGGACGTACGTGAGCCTCACCTACGAGATCTGCATCGACAGCGTCGCGGGCGCCATCGCCGCCGAGAAGGCGGGCGCCCACCGCGTCGAGCTGTGCGCGGCGCTGTTCGAGGGAGGGCTCACCCCGACCCTGGGCACGGTCCGCGCCGCGCTCGCGGCCGTCTCGTCCATCAGGGTGAACGTCATCATCCGCCCGCGCGGCGGCGACTTCATCTTCGACGAGCACGAGGCCGCGGCGATGGAGCACGACGTCGCGCTCGTCCGCGAGGCCGGCGCGGACGGCGTCGTCATCGGCGCGCTGACCCCGGCGGGGACGATCGACCGCCCCGTCACCGAGCGGCTCATCGCGGCGGCGGACGGCCTGCCCGTCACCTTCCACCGGGCCTTCGACATGGCCGCCGACCCGTTCGGCACGCTGGACGAACTCGTCGAGCTGGGCGTCGACCGCGTCCTCACGTCCGGGCAGGACGTCAGCGTCCTGGAGGGCGCGCCGCTGATCGCCGCGCTGGTCGAGCACGCCGGCGACCGCATCATCGTCATGCCGGGCGGCGGCGTCACCGACCGGAACGTGGCCCGGGTCGTCGCGGCGACCGGCGCTCGCGAGATCCACTTCGCCGCGCTGAGCGAGGAGCCGAGCCCGGCGGTCCACCGCAACCCGTACCCGTTCATGGGCGGGGAGCTGCGGCAGCCGGAGTACCGGCGGCTCGTCACGACCGGCGCGGGCGTCGCCTCGGTGATCCGGGCGGCCGGCTAGCTGTACTTCTCTGGGGGGCGGACGAGATCCCGGCGGGTGCGACCCGCCGGGATCTCGTCTTTCCGGGGGCGGGCGGGCGCCGGCTCCGCTCTCGCCGCGCGCCCGCCCCGGACACGCCCACTGGCACGGCAGTTCTTTGCATGATCTTGTGGTGGCGAGGATGGCCGGGAGTTGCGGACGGGGCATGGATGACTGGGACCACCACCGACGAGCCGGGAGCGGGCAGGATGCAGGTGAAACTGGAGAGCGAGCTCGGTCGCATTCCGATTCTGGACGTGGCGCCGGTGGTGGGGTGCGGGCGGTGGCCGGCGAAGGCCGTGGTGGGTGAGACGGTCGAGGTGTCGGCGACGGTGTTCCGGGAGGGGCACGAGATGCTG